>CAJTXA010000027.1 GCA_910579865.1 uncultured Lachnospiraceae bacterium | reverse complement strand
TTAAAATTTAGCAAAATCCCTTTTATTTCAATCAATTTCATTGAATTGTTTTGAAACTGTTTCCCAAGCGACTCAATTAGTCTAACACGTCTGTCACAATTTGTCAACTATTTTTTTACTTTCTTTCACTTTTTTCAACCTCCCCATTCCTCTTTCTGACTTTTTTCTACCAGCTTTCGGTAAATTCGTTCTACCATCCACTCTTCTTCACAGGCTGCCAAAGCCTTTTCCGTTTCAAACCATTGAACTCCACTATTCTCATCTGGTTTTACAACTAACCCTTCATCCTCCTGAGCTACAATCAAATAGGTCACATTCAAATGCAAATGAGAAGGAACATATTTTCCCCGTTTCTCATGTCCATCCACTGTAAGGCTTTCCAAAGAAAAGATCTCCTCTGAAACCAACCTTGCTTGTTTTACTCCTGTTTCCTCTGTCAGTTCCCGCATAACTACCATTTTTAAATCTTCTTCCCCATCTGCATGTCCTCCAATCCAAGACCATGCTTTATAAATATTATGATAAATCATCAATACTTTCGTTCTATCAGGATTTACCACCCATGCAGAAACAGAAAAATGTCCTGCTTCATTTGTCCGATCCAAATAGTCCTTATTTCTTTCTATAAACTGAAGCATCATCCTTTTATCTTGTTCTTCCTGCTCATTATATGCTTTATAATCTCTAATCTGTTGATATAATCCCATCTTTATACTCTCCCCTTCTTGGTTATGAAAACTAAAAATACTCCTTATAAGACATCCCTCTATACCACCTATCCGTCTTATAAGGAGCATCCCATTATACTTCTGTTATCTCTACTTCTTCCGAAACAGCTTCTTCACTCTCCATCAGCATATCTTCTGTTATACTCAAATCCGGCATATCAAAATCCTCATTCAGATCAATCTCATCCTCAAATTCACTTGTATCCGTATTTAGTCGAACATTACGATACCGTTTTACTCCAGTACCAGCAGGAATTAGTTTACCAATTAACACATTTTCTTTAATTCCAATTAATGGATCTACTTTTCCATTAATCGCTGCTTCTGTCAGTACTTTTGTTGTTTCTTGGAATGATGCTGCTGAAAGGAATGAATTTGTAGCTAAAGATGCTTTTGTAATACCAAGCATAATCTGCTTTCCTTCTACTGGCCGTTTTCCCTCTGCCAATAAACGCTCATTCTCTTCATTAAAATCCAATACATCCATTGAAGTTCCAGGTAAAAAGTCACTATCTCCACTTTCTTCTACTCGAATCTTCTTTAACATCTGACGTACAATAATTTCAATATGCTTATCATTAATATCCACACCTTGCAAACGATATACTTTCTGCACTTCCCGAATCATATAATCTTGTACTGCACGAACTCCTTTAATTTTCAGTATATCATGCGGATTAACGCTACCTTCTGTCAACTCATCTCCTGCCTCTAGCATAACTCCATCTTGAATCTTAATTCTAGAACCATAAGGAATCAGATATGCCTTTGAATTTCCAGCATCATCTGTAATAATAATTTCCCGCTTCTTTTTTGTATCCTTGAAAGTAGCCATACCTCCAAATTCTGCAATAATAGCAAGTCCTTTTGGCTTTCTTGCCTCAAAAAGCTCCTCTACACGAGGAAGACCTTGTGTAATATCATCCCCAGCCACACCACCAGTATGGAAGGTTCGCATGGTTAGCTGTGTTCCTGGCTCTCCAATCGATTGTGCCGCTATAATACCAACTGCTTCTCCAACCTGCACTGGTTGTCCAGTCGCCATATTTGCTCCATAACACTTGGAACAAATACCAAGATGTGATTTACAAGACAATGCCGTTCGAATTCTTACAGATTCTTTTCCAGTTGCAATAATCTTCGTTGCCCGCTTTGGTGTAATCATATGATTTGCTTTTACAATCAATTCTCCTGTCACTGGATCGGAGATATCCTCACAACTAAACCGTCCAGTAATTCTATCCTGAAGACTTTCAATTGTTTCACGTCCTTCCATAAACGCTTTTACCACCATTCCAGGAATTTCTCCCTTTCCTTCACAGCAGTCAATATCCCGAATAATCAAATCCTGTGATACATCAACCAAACGTCTTGTTAAATAACCAGAATCGGCAGTACGTAATGCTGTATCCGAAAGTCCTTTTCGTGCTCCATGTGCAGAAATAAAATATTCCAATACATCTAATCCCTCTCGGAAATTTGACTTAATTGGCAATTCAATTGTTCGTCCTGTTGTATCTGCCATCAGACCACGCATACCAGCCAACTGCTTAATCTGCTTATCTGAACCACGTGCCCCAGAATCAGCCATCATAAAAATATTGTTATATTTATCAAGTCCAGTTAAAAGTGCTTCTGTAATTGCATCATCTGCTGCTTTCCAAGTTTCCACTACTTGCTTATAGCGTTCTTCCTCTGTTGTAAAACCACGGCGAAAATCTCTGGAAATCTTCTCAATTGTCTTTTCAGCATTAGCAAGAATTTCTTTCTTTTGAGGAGGTACTGTCATATCTGAAATCGATACAGTCATTGCAGCCTGTGTCGAATATTTATACCCCATTGCTTTAATATCATCTAATACCTCTGCTGTTCTAGTTGCACCATGTGTATTAATTACCTTTTCTAAGATCTTCTTTAATTGCTTTTTCCCTACATGAAAATCCACTTCTAATCTTAAATCATTGTCTGGATCTGTCCGATCTACAAATCCCAAATCCTGTGGAAGAATTTCATTAAAAATCAATCGTCCTACTGTTGCTTCGATTATACCAGACTTAACTTCTCCATTTATTTCCTTTGTAATACGAACTCGAATTTTAGAATGAAGTGTAATCACCTTATTTTCATAGGCAAGAATGGCTTCATTTACATTTTTAAAGAATTTTCCTTCTCCTTTTGCCTCTGGTCTTTCCTGAGTTAAATAATAAATACCAAGTACCATATCCTGAGAAGGAACTGCCACTGGCCCACCATCTGATGGTTTTAATAAATTATTTGGAGAAAGTAATAAAAACCGACACTCTGCCTGTGCCTCTACTGACAGCGGCAAATGCACTGCCATCTGATCTCCATCAAAATCTGCATTAAATGCTGTACATACTAATGGATGTAGTTTAATTGCCTTTCCTTCTACCAATACAGGCTCAAACGCTTGTATTCCCAAACGATGTAACGTAGGGGCACGATTTAACATAACTGGATGCTCACGAATTACATCCTCTAATACGTCCCAAACCTCACTTTGCAGACGTTCCACCATCTTTTTTGCACTTTTGATATTATGCGCTGTTCCATTGGAAACCAATTCTTTCATTACAAATGGTTTAAATAACTCAATTGCCATTTCTTTTGGAAGACCACACTGATAAATCTTTAATTCTGGTCCAACCACAATAACCGAACGTCCAGAATAATCGACACGTTTTCCTAATAAGTTCTGACGAAATCTTCCCTGTTTTCCCTTTAACATATCTGATAAAGATTTCAGTGCACGATTTCCTGGTCCTGTTACTGGTCTGCCTCTTCTTCCATTATCAATCAACGCATCAACTGCTTCTTGCAACATTCTTTTTTCATTACGAACAATAATCTCTGGTGCACCTAATTCCAAAAGCCTTGCCAATCGATTATTCCGATTGATAATTCTTCTATACAAATCATTTAAATCTGAAGTTGCAAAACGACCGCCATCTAGCTGTACCATTGGACGAATATCTGGTGGAATAACTGGAATTACTGTAAGAATCATCCACTCTGGACGGTTTCCAGAAGCACGAAACGCTTCTACTACTTCTAATCTTTTGATAATCTTAGCTCTTTTTTGACCACTTGCATCTTTTAATGCACTTTTTAATTCCTCAGAATCTTTTTCCAAATCAATCGCTTCTAGCAATTCTTTAATTGCCTCTGCTCCCATACCTACACGGAAATTTGCCGAACCCCACTGTTCCACTTTTTCCCGATATTCTTTTTCAGAAAGTACCTGCTTATAAGATAAATCTGTAATTCCCTTATCCAGCACAATATAAGAAGCAAAATATAATACTTTTTCCAACGTTCTTGGGGAAATATCCAAAATTAATCCCATACGGCTTGGTATCCCTTTAAAATACCAAATATGAGAAACTGGCGCCGCCAATTCAATCCGTCCCATCCTTTCACGACGCACGCTTGCCTTTGTCACCTCTACACCGCAGCGATCACAAATCACGCCTTTGTATCGGATCTTTTTATATTTTCCGCAATGACACTCCCAATCTTTACTTGGCCCAAAAATTTTTTCACAGAAAAGACCGTCTCTTTCTGGCTTTAAAGTTCGATAATTGATGGTTTCTGGCTTTAATACAATGCCTTCCTCCCACCATTTTTTCCAGGCATCACTATTGGTATCTTCAGGTTCTGGCATCCTATGAGACCACAACCTGATTTTATCAGGTGAAGCTAACGAAATCTTAATCTTATCAAAATTAATTGGTTCATAGCTCTCATTTGCTACTGTTTCCGGCATTGAATGACACTCCCTTCTCTCTTTCACGCTTATAGGATTACCTATCCAGTTATCTGGACAGACGGCTTCTTTTCTTACTCTTCTTCATCAGGATCATATCCATCATCCTCTAAATCATAGTCATCCGCATAATCATCCTCATACTCGTCTACTTCCTCTTCCACATTGACAAATTCATCCCCTGCGAGTTCTTGCTCCTGATACCCATGAGAACCAAGATTTTTCTCCTCATGATCGTGATAATTTCTGTCCCCTTCGATAACAGAACGAATATCTGCATCTGTATACTCTGTACTTTCTGCAATCTTTACTTCATTGTTCTGTTCATCCAAAACTCGAACATCTAATGCAAGAGATTGCAATTCCTTTAATAATACCTTGAAAGACTCTGGAATACTTGGTTCAGGAATATTTTCTCCTTTTATAATTGCCTCATATGTCTTAACACGTCCTACTACATCATCTGATTTTACAGTTAAAATCTCTTGTAAAGTATAAGATGCACCATATGCCTCCAAAGCCCAAACTTCCATTTCTCCAAAACGCTGTCCACCAAATTGTGCTTTACCACCTAATGGCTGCTGTGTTACTAAAGAATAAGGACCTGTTGAACGAGCATGAATTTTATCATCTACCAAATGGTGCAGTTTTAAATAATGCATATGCCCAATTGTAACTCTACTGTCAAAATACTCTCCTGTCCGACCGTCTCGCAATTTTACCTTTCCATCTCTGGAAATTGGAACACCCTTCCATAGCTTTCTATTTTCCAAATGATCACCTAGATACTTTATTATTTCTGGAAGCAATTCTTCCTCATGTTTCTCTTTAAATTCTTCCCATTCCAAATTGACGTAATCATTTGCCAAATCTAATGTATCCATAATATCATATTCATTTGCACCATCAAATACTGGAGTCGCTATATTAAATCCTAACGCTCTAGCTGCAAGGCTTAAATGAATCTCTAAAACCTGCCCAATATTCATACGAGAAGGCACACCTAACGGATTTAATACAATATCAAGCGGACGTCCATTTGGTAAAAATGGCATATCTTCTACTGGAAGTACACGGGAAACCACACCTTTATTTCCATGACGGCCAGCCATCTTATCTCCTACTGAAATCTTTCTCTTTTGTGCAATATAAATACGAACTGTTTGGTTGACGCCAGGAGGAAGTTCATCTCCATTCTCTCTTGTAAAGACTTTTGCATCTACAATAATTCCATATTCCCCATGTGGCACTTTTAATGAAGTATCCCTTACTTCTCTCGCCTTTTCTCCAAAAATTGCCCGTAGCAATCTCTCTTCTGCTGTCAGTTCCGTCTCTCCTTTTGGTGTTACCTTACCTACCAAAATATCACCTGCACGTACTTCTGCACCAATTCGAATAATTCCTCTTTCATCCAAATCCTTTAATGCATCATCCCCCACCCCAGGTACATCTCTTGTAATCTCTTCTGGCCCCAATTTGGTATCACGGGATTCTGCTTCATACTCTTCAATATGAATAGAGGTATAGACGTCATCCATTACCAAACGTTCACTTAGTAATACTGCATCTTCATAATTATAGCCTTCCCAGGTCATAAAGCCAATTAATGGATTTTTTCCAAGCGCAATCTCCCCATTTGCGGTAGAAGCACCATCCGCAATTACCTGACCTGCATTGACATGCTCTCCTTTTAGTACAATTGGCTTTTGATTATAACAGTTAGATTGATTACTTCTTGCATATTTAATCAACCGATACGTTTCTTTTGTTCCATCTTCATCATAACGAATTGTAATTTCTCTAGAAGTAGAACGCTCTACTATTCCTGCTTTCTTTGCAACAACACAAACACCAGAATCTACGGCTGCCTTTGTTTCAATTCCTGTTCCAACTACAGGTGCTTCTGTTGTTAAAAGTGGCACCGCCTGACGTTGCATATTCGAACCCATTAAAGCACGGTTTGCATCGTCATTTTGAAGAAATGGAATCATAGAAGTTGCTACAGAAAATACCATCTTAGGAGAAACGTCCATCAAATCAATTTTTCTCTTTTCAAACTCAGAAGTTTCCTCTCGATAACGGCCTGATACACTATTTCTTACAAAATGTCCTTCTTCATCCAATGCTTCATTTGCCTGTGCTACAACAAAATTATCTTCTTCATCTGCTGTCAAATAAATGACTTCATCTGTTACACGTGGATTCTTTGGATCGGTCTTGTCCACTTTCCGATAAGGAGCTTCTACAAATCCATATTCATTCACTCTTGCATAACATGCTAATGAATTAATCAAACCAATATTTGGACCTTCTGGTGTTTCAATCGGACACATTCTGCCATAGTGTGTATAATGCACATCACGTACTTCAAATCCAGCACGATCTCTGGAAAGTCCGCCAGGACCTAACGCAGAAAGTCGTCTTTTATGGGTAAGTTCTCCAAGCGGATTATTCTGATCCATAAACTGAGAAAGCTGCGAACTTCCAAAAAACTCTTTTACTGCTGCTGTTACTGGTTTAATATTAATCAAGGACTGTGGTGATACCCCTTCTAAATCCTGTGTAGTCATTCGCTCACGAACAACTCGCTCCATTCTAGAAAGTCCAATACGATATTGATTCTGCAATAATTCACCTACTGCACGAATCCTTCTATTTCCTAAATGATCGATATCATCATCTGTACCAATTCCCTCTTCTAAATGCATATTGTAATTAATAGAAGCAAAAATGTCTTCTTTTGTAATATGCTTTGGAATTAAATCTGAAATTTCTTTTTTGATAGCTGCCTTTATCGCTGTTTCATCTCCTGCATGATCCGTTAAAATACCTTCTAATACAGGATAAAATACATCCTCTGTGACTCCTAATTCTTTTGGCACACAGTCTACATATTTGGTCAGATCTACCATCATATTAGACAAAACTTTCACTGTTCTATTTTCTGTCTGTATCCATACTGCTTTTACTGCTGCATTTTGTATATCAATTGCCATTTCACGTGTTACCACAGTGCCGGCTGTTGCCATAACTTCACCGGTCGCAGGATCGATCACATCTTTTCCCAAGACGTGATTTGTAATGCGATTTTTGAAATGGAGTTTTTTATTAAATTTATATCGACCCACCTTTGCTAAATCATATCTTCTTGGATCAAAAAACATTGCTGTAATTAAACTTTCTGCACTATCCACAGAAAGCGGTTCACCAGGACGAATCTTTTTATATAATTCCAGTAAACCATCCTGATAATTATCCGAAGTATCTTTTGCAAAACTGGCTAATAATTTTGGTTCCTCACCAAACAATTCTATAATTTCTGCATTGGTTCCCAATCCCAGAGCACGAATTAACACTGTAACAGGAACCTTTCTTGTTCTGTCTACCCGTACATAAAAAACGTCATTGGAATCCGTTTCATATTCTAACCATGCACCACGGTTTGGAATTACTGTACAAGAATAAAGTTCTTTTCCAATTTTATCATGTGTAATTCCATAATAAATTCCAGGGGAACGTACTAACTGGCTTACGATAACTCGCTCTGCTCCATTGATTACAAAGGTTCCGGTTGCGGTCATCAACGGCAGATCTCCCATGAATATTTCATGCTCATTGATTTCGTCTTTTTCTTTATTATAGAGTCTTACTTTGACTTTTAATGGAGCTGCATAAGTTGCATCTCTTTCTTTACACTGTTCGATTGTATATTTTGCTTCTTTTTCACAAAGTTCAAAATCCACAAACTCCAGGCTCAAATGTCCACTGTAATCTGCAATCGGAGAGATATCTCTAAAAACTTCTCTAAGCCCTTCCTCTAAAAACCATTTATAAGAATCTGTCTGAATTTCAAGAAGATTCGGCATATCGAGAACCTCTTTTTGTCTTGCATAGCTCATACGTATGCTTTTTTCGGTTTTCACTGGACGTATCCTGTTTTTCTCCATTTGACGTTTCACCCCTTGTCTTTTTATAAAAAAGCTTCTGTCGGCGCATATTCGCTTTGATTTTTGCGCATAATAAGCCTACATTACCACAATAGTGCATTTTACATAATAGCATGATTGGAAAGGGTTGTCAAGGAAATTTTTGAGAAATACAAAAAAATAGGGAAAATATCCCAAATGATATTTTCCACTATCCTTTCTACTATTACTAATTCTCTTTTAATTTGCCTTTGCTTCTTCTGGAATAGTAAAGTCTGTTGCACTATTATAATTTGAGCAAGTCATACTCATCTTCATCTTTGGGACATTAATGCTCATTCCCTGTGCCTGATCGCCTAAAGCTTCTATCATATTCACCATTAATTTATCCATAATTTCTGTCATATCTACTTCATATTTTATAGGATACAAAGCTGCTTCATCAATCCATATATATTCGGTCATCTCTCCTAATCCATCTAACATTCCCTCTACCTGACTTGCATCCAATCCAAGAGAAGTTATACTATCTAATGCACCAGAAGACATTAATGCTTCTTTCATCTCTTCTCCCTGCATTACATGAGAATATTTCACTGCATTTACTCCATCTACCTGCTCATTTCCTTCCAATGTATAAGTAACACCATCTTCAATTACAGAAAGAATACTACTTTTTGCATCATATTGTTCCATATCTGCAGCTCCAACACTTTGTGACTGCCAGCCAGTTCCATCATTTAAATACAAAGTAGCTGTGCCATCTTCTGCAACATCTCCATAGATGCTCTGTGTCATACTGCCTAATTCGCCCATATCCATTGTCATATCCATTTTAATTTTCATTGGATCACTAAAGCAAACCATATCCATTGTTGTTACACTTGCTACTGACTGTTCCTGACCTTGTGCACTAATTTTCATGTCCATATCCATTACCATTTTTGTTTCTATGCTGGTAACATTTTCCATGTTTTTCTTTGCAGCTTCCAAAGCGTCTACTTTTTCTGTTGTTGTTTCTTCCTGTTTTGTTGTACTATTTTCCTCTTGTTTTGTTACTGTAGTTTGTGCATTATTCTTGTTACTAGTGGAAGGCTCCTTCCCACAAGCAGCAAGAGATGCTGTCATCATAACTGCCAAAACTGCTGCAAAAAAACGTTTCCCTTTTCTCATAATACTTTTTCCCTCTTTCTTTTACATTTTTTAACCTTACCCTGTATAATAATACCACTTTTCACTAAAATGTCAAATGTTTTTTTAGAAAAATGCAAAAAATGTTTTTCATAGAAATTCTTTTTATCTTTCAAAAATTTTCCTTTTTTACGAAAAATGTCTTGATTTGTAAATTCTGGACAGTAAAAATTTAACTATGCCATTCTATTCTATTAAAATAATATCCCATTTTTTCTCTTGTATTTCATTTTCATATACCCTATTATAGATAAAACGAAAAGCCTTACCTATAAGATAAAAAATTTTTCTATGTAAAAGCTTTAGGAGGAATAAAATGGAAAAAAAAGAAAATTTGCTTACAATTGGTCAATTTGCAGCACTACATGGAATCAATAAAAAGACATTGATGTGGTATGATGAAATTGGACTATTTCGACCTGCTGTTATTCACCCAGAAAACGGATATCGCTATTATAATTACTATCAAAGTCCAATCTTAGAAACCATCCTTTTGCTTCGGGAATTAGATGTACCTATCAGTGAAATTCAAAAATTTATGAAAAACCGATCTGCTGAAAATTTAAAAAGCCTTTTAGAAGAAAGAATAACAGAACTAGACCACAATATCATTCATCTAAAAGCGGTCAAAAAAACTTTATGTAATCATCATCAAAATATGATTACTTTATTAACGATGGATCTTTCAAAAATCAGTATTATTGAAAAAGAAGAACGTTGTCTTATAACAGTAGATATTGATCGAGATACTTCTTTTGAAAAAGAGGTAGAATTAATTACTGCTGAAACAACTAAATTTCAGCTTGGCCGTTTGCATGATGCTTCCTATGGTTCTATGATTTCTGTTTGCAGCTTACAAAATGGCAATTTTGATAATTATACAAAACTATTTATTGAAATTCCTTTTCTTGCACCAAAAGCAGGTTTACATATACAGCCAAAAGGAAAATATTTAAGGGCCTTTCACAAAGGAGGATGGGATAGTATACCCCTGCGTTATCACGCCATATTAGACTATGCCAAAAAGCAGGGATTTACACTATCTGGTTTTTCCTATGAAAAAGGAATTAATGAAACTGTAATTGAACAGATTGAAGATTATATTATACAAATTGAAATCCCTATTTTAGAATCAGCATACTAATAAACTTCCTTCTTTTTCTGTTTTTTAGATCTTACGGATGCTGTACAAAATCCCATATAAATTGCATCTTTAGGGCAAGCAGCTACACATGCACCACATCGAATACATTCAGCAGAATCTGGCTTTTTTACTGGATCTACTTCCATTTTGCATACTTTTTTACATTTTCCGCAATTTACACATTCTTGTTTGTCAACTTTTAAATGATACATGCTTACTTTATTCATAAACCCATAAATCGCCCCAAGTGGACAAATTGCTCGACAAAAAAAGCGATATACTAAAATACAGCCTATTATAGTAACAATCAAAATTGTTAGTTTCAAAGAGAACAAAGAGCCTATTGTCTGTCGAAGTTCTGGGTGGGTACCAAGTAGGAAAACACCGCCTTCTAAGGTACCCGCTGGACAGATAAACTGGCAAAATGCTGGTTTTCCCATCCCCATATAATTGGTTGCTACAATAGGAAGCAGTATAACAAAAACAATCAAAATAAAATATTTTCCATATAAAAAACCTCTCTTCAATTTTAATTTTGGAGACGGAATCTTATGTATTAACTCCTGTATTAACCCAAAAGGACATAGCCAGCCACAAACTGCTCTTCCAAGTACGATACCAAAAGCAAAAAGAAGACCAACTACATAAAAACTAAACTTAAAATTCATAGAACCGCTTACTGCTTGTAGTGCTCCAATTGGACAGGCTAAACTAGCTGCTGGGCAGGAATAACAATTTAATCCTGGATTACAAAATTGCTTCCATTTTCCTTTATAGATCTTTCCTCCTTTAAAATTAGAAAGATATGGATTGGAGTATCCAAAAGCAACCCATTGTATTAATTTTCTTTTTACAGCACATTTTATTTTCATTATAATCACCCCAATCCAATACATTCAAAGCAAATATTGATCGCTTTATTTAATACCATTTCTACTTCCCCTCTAGATGTTCCATATATAAGAAACAAAATAGAAATTATCATAATTGTCACTCTGACAAATATCTTTCTTTTATTGTTCACTGAAATAATCCTCCACAAATTTTTTATAGCCTGCTACATCTGCTCCAATAATTGGTTCTCCTACCAATTTTCCTTCTTTATCAACAAATAGCGTCGTAGGTACACCAGTTACCCAATTCATAATAGAGGCAAAATCTGCATTTGCAATAATCTGTGTAAAATCTGCATTCGCTTTTTCTGTAATCGTAACTGCAAGATCATGGCGTTTTGTATCTTCATCACCAGAAATATCTGCAATAAGTCCTACTATCTGCACATTATCTGGCATCGATTTTGCCCATTCTCCCAACTCTGGCATCTCTTGTACACATGGTGTACAAAAAGTTCCCCATATATTTACAACTGTTAAATCTTTTTCAGCAAAAATACTTTCTGTAACAGTATTTCCATCCAAATCTTTTGCAGTAAATGCAGGTATTTGTTCTGGGAATAAAGATTCAACATTAGAAACAGCTTCTTTTTTCATAAAAGATAAGTTCTTTTTTACAGTCTGCATATAAGCAGAACATTCTTCATATTGTGTTTTTTCTTTTTCTTCCATTCCAGAGGTATCATTTTCAGGAATCGAAAGAAGATATACATAACCATCATTTATTCCAAATTCCTCAACTGGATTCCAATCAGATAATTCATCAATTGTTCTTCCACTTTCAATGGCTTCTTTATAGTTTTGTTCTTCTATTATTGTAATATTCATTAAACACTTACTATGAATTCCCATTTGTTTATAAAATTCTATTAAAATTTCTTCTGTAAATTCTTCTTCTGATAGTGCCATAAGATCTTCCACTAATTTATCTGTAACTGGTGTATAATACCAAAAAATACCAATTGAATCATTTCCTGCAAAGTCTTCAAATGGTCCCTCTATTTTTATACCTTTTTCCTGATATTCTTTTGAAATTTGAAATACCAAACCTGCCTCTGGACTTTCAATTTTTATAACATCTTTCTCTTCTTCTTTTCCACATCCTGTTAAAAATATCGTAATTAATAGAAAAATGCCAAATAAATTTCTATATATTCTTTTTTGTTTCATCTTTTATCTCCTTTCTCCTATATCTATCTCTTTTTAATAATCCTTTTTATTCTTGCCTCTGAAATATCTTTTGCATAAATACCTGTCTTTTCTAAATTAAATCGAAGTGTTTCCATATTTTCTGGTTGAAACATTTTTTCACCATGTTTTCTATAGAATCTTCTAATTGTATTGTCACGAATTTCACGTTTTATCTTTTCTCTCTCTGTCTTTGGTGGTTCCTCCTCAGTTATCAATAAGGCAAATTCATCCCGAAATGCTTTACTACTACTTGCCATATAAGTAAGTTCTTCCAAAAGTTGATAATAATAACCAAGAATTTCCAATGCTGTTTTATCTTCAAAAATATAGTCAAAAATGGTATCAACCTCTTCTGCACCTACCATTTGTAAAAGCATGGCAATTTTCCATCCTGAAGTAGAAAGTTTTTCCTTTAAAGAACATAAAATCATATATTTTTCATAAATAGACACTTTTTCTTTTATTTCCTCAGAAAGACGAATTTGTCTTCTAAGCAGTTTTGCTATTGTAGAATCAATTTCAGTTAATTCATTTGTTAAATCCAATTCCAAAAAATAATTCTGAAAACCTGTTGCGCCTTTCTGTGAGGTTATTGTTCTCATCATTTCTTTCACCTCTCTTATGGATTCATATTTTTCCTCATATAATGCTATTTTTTTTCGTAATTCTGCATTTTCAATAGTAAGTAAATCGCTTTTATTTTTTAATTCTAATAATTCGTTACTTATATTTCTTCCCATTTTTTATACTCCCCCTTTCCCTGCAAGCTCTTTCTCCACTGTTCTATTTCATTCTTTTTTCCCAATGCCAATAACCAACTCTCAAACTGTATATCAAGAGTACCATTATAATCAAGCAAATTATAACATAATTTTTCAAATTTATCATAGGAATCTTCCAAAGCACTTTTTAAAAAATTGGTCAATTCTTGAATACTTTTAAACTGAATCCCATTTTTATAAAAAACCTTTTTTCCAGATAATATATAAGCTAACAAATAATAGTTTATTGTTCTTTGTCTTTTATCATTTTTAAATGCTTGATAGGAGGACTCTATCTCCTTTATTTTATTTGCTCTTTCTGTATCTGTTCTATCTATGCAAAGAATATATTGTGATAAAACACTTTTTTGAAGTAATTCATCAATAAATGAATTCATTGATGTACTATTTGCCCATAATACTTCAAGAAATTCATTCCCCAGCGCAAAAATATCTTTATACTGCTTTCCTTTCCAAAGAAATTTTGTCATAGTTGAATCAATTTTATATAGGGTCTTAAAAAAGATTCTATCTTCCTCTCCACTTAAAACTTCCTGTTCTGCATCCATACAAACCCTAGCTATTTCTGTGTTAAACTCTTTGAAATATGCTGAAATCTCCCCTTTAAAAAGCTGCTCTTTTCCATCTTCCCAATGATTAACAAGTGCCATAACCAACTCTGTTAAGCCAGTCACTTCATCTGGAATAGATTGTTTCAGTCCAGCACACCACTTTCGTACTTCTTCATACCCCCAACGTCTATTCGGACTGGAAGTCAATGCACGAATTAAAACTTTTAATTCATCTTTCATATCAGCAGGAAAAGACATCCTTTGTCCTGATAGAATTGATTCTATTTCATTTTGATTTATGTGAGCATATGGCATATAACCACAATATAGTTCATATATTGTAATTCCGAAAGAATAGTAATCTGATTTGTTTAAAAACAAATTTTTAAATGTCTCTGGTGCTAAGTCCTTTGACATTCCATCTGTTCTTGTTAGAGTAACTGTATTTTCATCCTCTCTGATTAAGTTACTGCCAAAATCGGTAATAACCACATCCTGACCATTATCAGCTAACATAATACTTGATGGTTCTAAATTTTTATGAATAATTCCATTATCATGCAATACTTTTAAACCTTCATTTAGAGCTGGAATTATTTCCGCTTTAAGTCGATTATAAGAAAATCTTTTTCCTTTAAGGCTACCATTCTTATAATATGGTAATATCTCATATGGACATCCATCTACTTCTCCTATATCATATATTTTTGCTATATATGGAGAATCTATTTTCTTCCATTTTTCAATTACTTTTTCTTCTATTGCAGCTTTTCTTTTATATATCTTTGCTATATAATGGTCATTTCCATCTGAACAAATATATAAATCTGCCTCTTTTGTTGATAGAGCCATCTTAGATTGTATTATATATTTTTCATTTAATTGAGCTTGGCTTTCCATTTTTAAACCCTCCATTTGTATATGTAAAAATCTATATAAACATGGTATTAATAAACTTAGTAAAATTACTATAACAATATAAAATAATTTCTAAAAACTAAATAATTACATTTTACTATTTACTTTTAATTTATATTTCTTCTCTCTAAAACAAAATAAGCATCACCATATATTAGCAATGCTACATTAACCATTTTATCGTTTTTTATATATACAAAGCGATGTGTTATCCTTATAACCATCTTATTATTAATTGAGAATTCGACGACTAAATCCGTTAGTTCAATACTTAAAAATTTCATATTTACAACAATAATTGTACCTATTCCTAATACAAATAAACAACACGCCTAAAGTAAACTTGTTGTTTTCATACTTTTCTTCAAATTTGAGTCACTCTGATTATCCATTAGCTTTGAATCAAATCAAACTGACTTTATAAAATTGCTGGTGTTTTCGGATTCAATACCTTTGTTAAAAGGAACAATTATATCTCATTGACAGATTATACTTCTTTTTTTATAATTATTATAGATCAACCAATAGGTAATTACAAGCATTTTGCAACAGATTTAATAATGTAATATTATAAATAAATTAATTTGTTTAAAGAAAATACTTTACAAATGAAAAAATAAAAGTTAAAATCAAGTCAGAACGTATGTTTGTAAAAGTTGATAATTAGAATGGAGTCAATACTATGGCAGAAAAGATAATGGAAATTGATAGATTTATTGGAAATGCTATAACTTATCTAAATTCATATCTAAAAAAAAGCATAGAAGAACAGAAAATTGAATTATTTGACGTCTATCCATATATAAATAAGAAATATATTATAGAACCATCTGTTTTCATAGAAGAGGATATATTTGATTATTTAGGTGTATTATATGAGTCCCAAGTCCCTAACAACATAAAGAAAGATTTAGGACAATTCTATACAAGAGAAGATACGATTATTGAAATGATGGTTAATTCAATTGATATACTTTCAGGTAAAATTTTAGAACCATCCTGTGGTTCAGGTTTGTTTCTTATAAAAATAATACAAAAAATTATAGCAAAATTACAGAATAATAATATATGTGCAGAAAAGATACTAGATTATATATGTTATAATATACACGCCAATGATAATGATGAAAATGCTGTAATAATAACAGAAATTAATATATTAGCATTACTATTACCTTTCATTATTTGTGCAAGAAAAGAAAATCCAAAGTATGTGATGAAACCGCTAAATATTACATGTGAAGATTTTACGAAACAAAATATATTTAAACAAGAGTATTCTGTAATTATTGGAAATCCTCCTTTTGTTACAATGTATGGAAAACGAAGTAGAAATATGACAGAAGAAAAAAGAGCCTACTTTAATACATTTGATTTTGTTCAAAACAAAAAAGGAAATAATAAGTTTAATATATCAATGTTTTTTATCGAGAATAGTTTAAAGTTATTAAAATATGGAGGACAATTAAGTTTCATTTTAGATATAACTTTTTTTGAAACTGCATTTGTTGATATACGTAAATATATCGTTAAAAACTATTATATTAATTCATTGACAACGGGATTACAAGAATTTGAAGGTGTTGCAAGTGGGCAACTAATAATTGATATAACTAATGTAAAGATGTTTAATAATAATATTAAACTGATAGATTTTGCAACAAAAGAAATAAAGCTTGTAAATCAGTATACATGGAATAACGAAGAAAATAAATATAAGTTCAATGAACCTTTAAACGAAATACAACAAACAATTAATTCTAAAATAATTAAATATGAGGGTTTAGAAAAGTTTTTTCCAAAAAAAGCCTTGAGAACTTGTTGCGCACTTACGGGAAAAACAGAAGAATTTATTGTAAATCCAACAGAAGAAAATAATTGCATAGTATTTCCATATATAGAAGGAGCAAAGGGATTAAAGGGCAAATTTTTTACGCCAACACCAAATAGGCACATCAAATATGATTATGAATTACAACTTAAATTATCAGACAAATTTAAGCATGAATTAGAAGCTTTAGGTATAAAAAACAAAAAAAGAGTAACATTAGGCGATAAAGATGCATATCTAGCACCTAAAATTTTTATCAGACAAAGTGCAACAGAAATTATTGCAACCTATTGTAGTGAACCATATGCTGCTAATAACAGTATCTATATATTAACTACTAAGGAAAATACCCCAGAAAGTATTGATATATTAAAATATACATGTGGGTTACTTAATAGTGATCTAATTACATTTTATTGTCGAATAAATAAAATTATAAGAGCAGAAAAAGGTAAAACACCACAGATCAAAATTTCAGATTTGAAAAACATAAAAATCAACGTAAGTGATAAGTTTTTCAAACAAATTATTGATTTGGTTGAAAGATTGTTATTAAATCCAGAAAACAAGTACTTATATAAAAGATTGAATTCACTAGTATATGAAATATATAATATTAATGAACAAGAACAAAAGTTTATTGCAGAATATCTTATAACCTGACATTATTATGGTGAGTATAATGACTTAAATTATACTCACCACTATACTACTAATTTTGTTTATTAATTTTATTATTATAAAATTCAAGAAATTCATTACGTATGCGATATTCCTCTGGCTCATGAATATTGACTTGGAATTGAGGCTTAGGATTAATTCTAACAGAATGATTAATATCTTTTAAAAATTGGCAATGAACATATCGCTTATCATCAAACGATAAAAATTCAATTTGATTATTTAAAGTTGCTTCCTATTCAAAAAAAACAAATATCAAACAAAAATGCCCATCCATTATAAATTTAATTATCTTCTCAGGAGTACCTAAATCAGGATTACTATCTTCATAAGATTTTTTAGTAGCTTTGATATCTCCCCAAATAAGATCATCAAATCCAAAATTTTCGTTTTTGTAATTGAAACAAAAATCAAAAGGATTTTTAGTAGCACCTTTAGGTGCACTTTTAGGATTATAAACTCTATTGTGGGGATTTCGACTAAGATATTCAACAAAACTATCTTCAAGGTAATCGCTTATTTCAGCACCACTTCTGGATTTGGCACTAATTGGAAAAATATAATTATGTTCTTTCAATATGTTATTAAATATTGATTCAATATCTTTTTTTATAAGTAATTCAAGTTTTTGTTCATCCATACGTACTTTATCCTTTCATACGAAATACATATAACTAGATCAAAAAATTTGTTTCCTTTTTCCACTTTTCCCTAGCATGGTATTACATTCTTCTAACATTTTCGAAATGATTTAATATACAAACTTTATCAGAATATGTTATATACTTTGCTATCTAAGATGGCACCTTTTTCGTAATATTTTCATAAGAATTACATTATACTATAAAAAGATGTCATCTTATTTTTTAAATAAAGTTGCACTATTAAAAAAATGAGTATCTATAGACATTTCTGTTTAAAAAAGTATTTCTTATTATTTTAATGACTCTTCCTGAAGCCTATCAAATTCTGCCATACATTCGTCAACTGTAGCACCAGTCAACAACTTACGCACAATAATGCAGGTATTTCCCCACTGCTCAACCTTCATCGATGCATTCGAACCAAGTACAAAAACATTCTGATTAATTTTATCATTAAGTGGTTTTAGTGCTGGAATACAATCCACCTCTATATTTTTTGATGGAGAAATTACTTTATTGGTCTCTACATAAACTTGAAGTGCCTCATCAGAAGTCATAATATCCAACACCTTCCTTGCATCCTCAGCATGTTCTGCATTTACTCCAATAGCAATTCCTGTCATAGGTATAACTGGCATCTGTCCTCGGCTGCTTGGAAACCCAATTACCAACATATTAAAATCTGGTTTTCCATAAGCAGTTTCTGCATTTGCTGCACTCCAATATGCCATAACAATTGGTGTCTTTTGTTCCAAAAAGTCTGTACCTTCTCCTTCTATCGCCTCACTTACATATGCTTTCTCAGCATCAATATACCCTCGATCAATTAATTCCTTTAAAAACTCAAAACCAGGACGCATATATTCACTATATTTTTTCTCCCCACTATTAAGTGCTGCAATTTCTGCTTCCGTATTTCCTCCATTATATAAATCTGCATATGCTTGTGCAAGTACAAATGTTTCCAACCACCAACGATTTGCACCAATTGGCGTTTCCACTCCATTCTCTTTCAATACTCTGCAACATTCTAAAAAATCCTCTGGTGTTTCTGGTAATTCTAGTTGATATTGATCAAACATATCCTTATTGATAAACAAACCATATGCTACTACTTCTTGCGGAATTGCTACTAATTTTCCATCTACCACATTTGCCGCTTTTACCAAATCTCGTAAATTCTTTGCACTATCGAGCTCTGACAAATCCATCAATTTATCCTCAGCAGCTAATATTTGAATCGTATCTGGATTTAGCAAATATAAATCATCCATATTATTGCGTGCCCTATCAAGAGCTACATCATCATATGTTTTATCTTGATAATCCTCTGCGGTATAAGTGATATAATCTACTGTTAATCCTAATTTTTCCTCTGCCATAATAACAGTTTTCTCTGATGCGCTTCTTGCTATATTGTCCGCATCTGGTCTTGTTTTTTCCATTGGGCTAAATAATATTACTACTTTTTCATCTTCTTTCTCAAATGTAGTAAGCTTACTGTCTGATTTGTTTCTATTTCCACAAGCAGCAATTGTTAATATCATTATTCCTGCTATACAGAATACTGCCCATTTTTTATTCTGTTTTTTCATCTTTTATTCCCTTCCTAACATATTGCATAATTACTTTCTTTAACAAATCCACATCAATTGGCTTCGTCAAATGAACATTCATTCCAGCATCTAAAGCTTCTTTTTCATCCTCTGCAAAGGCATTTGCTGTCATTGCAATAATTGATATTGTTTTAGCATCATTGCGTGCCAGCTTTCTGATCGCTTTTGTTGCATCATAACCATTCATAACTGGCATCTGAACATCCATTAAAATTGCATCAAACTTACCTTGTCCAGCATTTTTAAAACACTCCACCGCCAATTGTCCATTTTCTACAATTTCACATCCTGCTCCCTCTATTGACAATATTTCTTTTAATATTTCAGCATTAATCTCATTATCCTCTGCCACAAGGAAATACAGTCCTTCCAAACTGCCTGTATCATCAGGCGCTACCTGCTCCTCTTTTTGTGCCGATTTTATCTCCAAAATCTTTTCTTGAAATGCAGATACAAAAAATGGCTTGAAAAGTATTCCTGTATTTTTTAGTAATAAGATTTCCTCTATTCCTTCTGCATCATAGCTTGCCAAAATTAAGAGGATTTCTGTATTTAAAATCAACTCTTGTATCTTCTTTATAGTTTGAACTCCTGTCTCTTTTATGGTATCCCAATCAATTAAAATTACTTGATACCGTTTCTCTATCAAATCCTGTTGTAATAATTGTATTGTTTTTTCTATATTTGAAACAATATCTACCACAACTTTAGAATCCTTCATCAACATCTGAATATTTTCGCAAGCTGTTTTATCCTCGTTCACTACTAAAATCTGAAAAATTCCACTCTCTTCAAAAAATTGCTGATACGTATGTCCTTCTGGTATACGAAGTTCTAATTCAACTCGAAACAAAGTCCCTTTCTTTACCTCACTTAAAACATCAATTGTTCCACCCATCAACTCTACAATGCTTTTGGTTATTGCCATACCAAGTCCTGTACCTTGTACCTTATTTGTAGTACTATTTTCTGCTCTTGTAAATGCATCAAATAATACCTTAAGATACTCTGGTGTCATCCCATATCCATTATCTTGTACTTCAATTTGGATTCGTTGATATTGGGGATTCCGTTGTTTTTTGCCAATTATGCGAAACCAAATATTTCCACTTTCCTGGGTATATTTAACAGCATTAGAAAGAAGGTTTATTAAAATCTGATTTATCCTCGTTTCATCTCCTATCAGATACTCATGTACTACATTTATCACCTCAACATGAAATTTCTGTTGTCTTGCTGCTGCCATTGGGCGAATAATTGCATCTACAGAAGATACCAAATCATTTAGACTAAATTCTTCAACACTAAGCACTACCTTACCACTTTCAATCTTTGAGACATCCAAAATATCATTAATTAGACTCAATAAATGCTGTCCAGATGCCATAATCTTTCTTGTATATTCTCTTACTTTTTCTGAATTATCTGCATCTTTCGCAAGTAATGTTGTAAAACCAATTACTGCATTCATCGGTGTACGAATATCATGTGACATATTCGAAAGAAACATTGTTTTAGAATTACTTGCAATCTGCGCTGCTTGCAACGCTTCCGCTAATTGTTTGTTATGTATCTCTCGTTCTTTTTCTTGTTCTTCTCTAAGTTTATTTTGTTGCTTTTGATTAAAATAATAGAGCACACAGCATAGAAAAAATGCTGTCAGCATCACAATAACAACTATAAAAATATTCTTGTTTACCGTATTGCCTTCCTGCTGAATTGCATCGATTGGTACATAACCAATCAAATAAAGTGTACCATCATTAACTGACCACATATAGATCAAAGAATTTTTCCCACGGATATTGTGACTAAACATAATATTCTTGTTATTTTTTACACTTGTAAGCACTTCTTGGCAAAGCTCTTTATCTAGAATATCATTTGCTCGAAAAAAATCTTCCAAATTTAGATGTCCTGCACTACGTTCTCCCATTCCCTTTGGTTTAAGCACAAACCGTTCACTTCTAACATCCATAATATAAAGCATCGCCCTTTTATTATAAAATCCATCTGGAAGTGATTTATCAAGCGAATCATAAACATATTCAATATAGAGTGATGCAATCTCCTTTTTGTCCTTTTCAACAGGACATTTTATTGTATATGCCCATGTTCCCATAAAATTCACATAAGATTCAGAAATTGCTACTTTATCTTCCGTTCCTTCTGTTGAAAAATTTAATCCATCTTCTGAAAAACGCTCTCCTGTATTTGATATGCCCTCTGTTTCACCTGTACGTATCAGCGAAACTTTTACCATTGTCTGATTCTTTTGATAAGTCTTAATATATTCTTCCAAATCTGTTGCTAATGCAAGTTCATTTGCTAAAATCTGCTGATACTCTACGTCCTTATTAAGAATCGCCTCAATTGTACTTTCTATTAAATCCAAACTTTCACTTAAATTTTGAATTGCTGATTCCTCCATCTCAGCTGATATCTTCTGTGCAACTGAAAACACAATCACGCCTAATATTCCAAAAACTACGATAATAGAAAGAAGAAGCGAGAGCCCTTTGTCTGCTCTTCTTTTGTCTTGTTCTTTTTTCATCCCTTATCTCCATTCCGTATTGGAACTATTAAAAAATAATTTTGTCACATTTTTTCCCTATTTTTTGCCAGCCCCTAACCCTGAAAAATCTATTATTGTAAGATTATTATATGCATATTTGTATTTTTATGTCAAATATCCTTCTGTTTGTTCTTAATAAAATCTCTTTAAAATAAATTCCTCTTTGATTTTATATTACGCTCTCTACTACTTCGTTTCAAACTTTTTTATCCTTGTTTTCAAATTAGATAAAAAACAGGGTAAAAAATGGTCATTTTCAGCCCAATTTCTGCCCTGAAATTACAAGATATTTTGGTTTAAAACACCTTCTAACTTTACACTCTTATTTTAATATGCTACAAATAGCTTATAAAACTCTACTAGTTGTAGTTTATAATTATACTATAGTTTTCCTATTTTGAAAAGATCTTCTGTCTTTCTATTTTAAATCTTGTTATATAGAAATCGTTTTCTCTTTCCAATATTTTAATCATTTATTTTTTAAATATATTGAGTAATATATAAAAAAATGGTAGCTTGGATTTCCCAAAACTACCATTTATAATTTTATTTCGAAATACAAATATCTGTTTTTATCTTTATTCTATCCAAACTCCTTCTGAATTTACATAATAATTATCTACCCATGTATTCGTTGCTAAATCACCATCCTCATTTAAATAATACCATTTTCCTTTAATTAACTGCCAGCCTGTACACATCATTCCTTGTGTACTATCAGATTCTGTACTTAAATAATACCACTTTTGATTCTTGAAGATCCAACCTTCTTCCATATAACCTTGATCGTCAAAATAATACCATTTTGTTGTATCCATATAAGGAACTTGATACCAAATATTCATTATTAAAGCCCCTTCTTTATCAAAATAGCACCACTGATTATTAATTTTTTTCCACCCAGTACACATCATTCCCTGTGTTCCGTCCGAAATTGGATTTAGATAATACCACTGGCCATTTTTCTCAAGCCATCCAGTCACCATATAACCTTGATCATTAAAATAATACCATCCAGTTATTCCCTTATATGGAAGTTGAAACCAAGTATTTGATAGCCACGAACCTGTTGGTGTTTTACACCACCATCCAGTTGCATCTTTTACCCAAGAATCATCACTATATGTAGTAGAAAGTATATCGTTACTTTCCTTGTTATTTTGGGTTATATCTGTATTATTACTTTCGCTACTGCTTGAACTATTGTTATTATCATCTGAATCGTCGTCGTCATCATTGTCATCATTATTATTTTTAAAATTTAATCTAAAGTTTTGCGCAGTACGTTTTAATTCTTTGTTTTCATCTCCACCTACACGGAATTCGGCTGCAATTGTATTCATACCATTTTTTGCTTTCTTCTCAAATGTTTGACTGCGAATTGTAATTCTGGTGCTGCCACTATCCTTTGTATAGTCTTCCCCGTCAATTAATTGTTCACCATTTAACCAAAGATCTATAAATTCACTATATTCACCAGAAGAAACAAAAAGTTGATCATTTATTTCTCTTAATATATAGTCATATGTAGCAACTTCTGTACCAATATGTTGTTCAATTATATAGCCATTATCTGATGCAGTATAAACATTAGCATTGGTATTATTCTTGACAACTAATACTAATTCTGCAGAAGTGGAACCAAATTCTCCACTACTATTTATTGCTCTTAAAGTAAAAGGAAATTCTCCTGCTTCTAATGGAACACCATATAATTCTCCATTACTTTTTAGTTCCATTCCTAAAGGTAATTTACCTTCTGCAATAATATAAGTAACCTGATTCCAACTATACTTATTATTATTTTGAATCATTGTACCATATGGAACATATCTTACTGCCTCCGGAATTTCCTCTATAATACAAGGATCTCCGACCGTACCTGTTAATGTTAATTCTACTAAAGTAGAATCCTTTGATTTGATAAGCAATGTACCTGAAACACTTGTACCATTTTTTACATTTTCTTTTGCTTTTACTCGAATTTTCGCTAGATTTTCTATTTTTCCCTTAATTACACTATTAAAACCTTCTAAATCATATTTTCCATTTAATGTCCAATAAGCATCTAATTCTATTACATCTGATATAAGTTCTGCTGATAGAGAAGAGATTTCATTTGTTCCTATATTAGCCACTAAAATATCATGTGCATAATCATGATAACCATCCAAATTAACTTCTCGTTTCGAATAAATAATATTATTTTTTACTTCAGTATTTGCACTACTATCTTCAAAGCTATTGATATAAAGCTTATTTTCCTCATTGCTTGGTTTTATAATTTGAAGCCAATAATTTCTTGAAGCTATTCCATTTTCTGCAGATGCAGTATACTGCACAGCACCTTTTGAAAAATCATGTATACTTTTTCCACTAATTTCTGGAGAACTACTTCCTTTTGCATATAAAGTTATTTCTTCTGAAGTTGAAAATATAGGAGCTATTCTTGTTAAATCTACATCTTTCTCTACTAGGATTGTCAAATAATTAAATTCAGAATAAGAATCTTCATTATATGGTACAATATAAGAAGGAACTATCTTTCCGTCTTTATCTTCCACTCCTAAAAACTTTACCTCTGTTTTATCGCTAAGATCATATTTTGGTTCTATACCTGTTTGTGTTTTAAAACAATATTGGTACATCTCCTGATCACTCGAACCATCTTCTCCTATAAAAACAGTTATATAAACTCCTTGACTATAATCCGCCGCATACCCTTCCTCTCCAAATAAAAATGCACTTATTTCCTTTGCTTTTGCATTTGTAGCTTCTGATATAGAAGAATACTGCCCAAGATAAGCCTTAAATCTTGCTGTATCATACTTTGTATGAGATAATTTTTGATAATAAATACCATTCGCTAGATATTCTTTATATAACACATATGTAATATATTCACAGTTATCTTTAAATCTTAATTCCGTTTTATCTACAATCTTATTTTTTTCATTTCCTGTCTTTTGATACAACCACTCTTTATCAATATATTTTGATCTTGTACCTGTTTGCACTTTAAAACAGAATTGGTACCTTTCTTGTCTACTATCTCCATCTTTCCCTGCAAAAACGGTTATATAAACTCCTTGACTATAGTCTGTTCCATAGCCAATATCCCCAAACAGAATATTGCTTATTTCTTCTGCATGAGCATTTTCTGCTTCCAATACAGAAGAATATTGTCCAACATAAGCAGTTATGTTACTAAAATTTAAGAAATCCAAGTCATCAAATTCTGAATAACTTAATCTCTGATAATAAATATGATTTGCCATATATTCTTTATATAATATATATGTAATATATTTACATTCTTCATTATAGACTGACTTTCCTGTATCTACAACAAAGTTTTCTGTATCTTCCACCCTTTCATATATTTCTTCACAGAAAACCCTTCCTTCTACTCCTTCTAAAAAAAGAGTAACTGGTAAGCATCCTACTACTTGATCCATTTCATCAAAAGCAACCAATGTGATTTCACATATCTTTTCTTTTTCCTTAAAAAAGTTCTCTATAATATATCCTTTATCAATTTGTGTCATATCTACATTATAGATTTTATCTGTGATTTCTTTTCCTGCTATTGCTTCTGAAGCAGATGTATACTTTCCTTCATAAACTTTCAATTTCTTATAGTGGGTATTTGGAAATATAGAATTATTAATCTCTAAACTCATATAGACTTTATCTGTATCTTTTAATTTATTCAACAAAAAGTTTGTTTCTAATTCTCGATTCCCTACATCATTATAATAACTTTCTATTATAGTATTAATACGATTTTCTTCCTCATCTTGAACATAAATTGTAGGAAGAATCCAATCTCTAGAACTTGTTTTATCTACTCTTACAATATATTTTATATTATCACTCGCAAGTTGATCCGCTTCCTTTATAATCATTTGATAATAAGATTCACTTTCATAACATGTCCTATAACTTAAATCAATCTTATCACCAGCATTAGCAATAACAAAATCATCGTCATACTTACGTGTCCATACTACTTTATCTGTATTAGCTAACGCATTTTCTCCAGTAAAAATAGAGTCTAATGATACCATTGTAAGTTCTACTGGTGTATAAGAAGACAAATCTACCTTTAAACGTACTTCTTCTAGCGGAAGTAATGACAATGGTTCTATTCCATCTTCATCTACAAATTCCTTTTTCTCTGGATACACAATTACAGTGTCTCCTGCTACATTCAAACTCATCTGTGTAACAGCTTTTCCATCAAAATTAGCAGAAATATAAAATAAATGTTTCCCTATCTCTACACTATCATCTGGTGTGAAAAACCACTTATTTATAACTTTTCCGTTATAAGTAAACTGTACTTCATAAGGAAAAAATGGATTTTTTTCTGGAATCTGAATTGTATAACTTCCATCTTCTTCAAAATAAGCATCTCCAAGATCTTTATCAAAAAAATCTTCTTTACTAACCACTTGATAGTTCTTTCTACCAGTATTAAATAAAATCTCTTCTGTTACTTTTACTTTTTGTGTTTTCTTAATGACTTCTATTGAAGAACTCTCTTCTATATTAGAAGTTACTTCTTGTATCTCAGTTTCTTTTACTACAAAAGATTCCTTCTGACTCACTGTTTCTTCTACTACGAAACTCTCTTTTTGATCTACTGTCTCCTCTTCTGTAGAACTTTCTTCTTGAGTTACTGTCTCTTCTATCGTACTTTCCTCTTGAACTATTATCTTCTCTTCTGTAGAGCTTTCTTCTTGAATTGCTGTTTCTTCTATCGTACTTTCTTCTTGAGTTACTAGTTCCTCTTTTATAATAGTTTCTTTTGTAGCAGTTTCCTCTATAAAACTTTCGTTTTCTTTTTCTGTTTCTTCTGCAAAGTCTGCTTCATTTGTAGTTTCTTGTTTTAAATCCTCTTCTACAAAATCTTCTACATTTGACACCTGCCTGATATTGGTTGGATTTTCTGTACTTTCTGTTACTTTCTGAATACTTGATGCATAAAGAGTCATATCTGGCTGCATCAAAAACGAAGCCACCAAAGTTGCCACCAGAAATTTAGAAAATTTTCTTCTGAATTTCCCCATTTCTATCTTCCTCCTTTTGTTTTATTCTGAGCTATATCAACCAGCTCTTCTCTATTGTAAATACGGGTACTCCGTATATTACCAGTTGGATAATCGAAGAAAAGTTCCTCTCCAATTATATCGCAAAGATATGGTAAATCTGCTATTACTTCACAAGTTTTATTTAAAAGCTGTCCATAACAAATCCCTTCCGCAGTTATATATTGAGCAACTATAAAATCTCCTGTCTGTGTAATATAAGTAAGATAAGCATCCTCCTTCAATTCGCAAATCTTCCTTCCTGTTCCTCTATCATATACAACAGGTGTTCCATGTAATGGAGAAGTAATCCGTAATTGTTCTGTAAAAAACTCTTCATAAAGACTCGAATCCGGTCTTTCACCACTTTTTTCATATAAAAGGGAACCATCTTTTGCACTGTATATACGACTTGTTCCATCATTATAAAGCACTTCCAACCAAGAATCCTCCCCTTCTCTAATAAACTGTTGATCATAGACTTGTGCCGCATCTGGAATTGAAACCTTCTGAATGAAAGTTCCATCCTTTTCAAATAACTGAAATTCTTCATAAGAAAATAACATTACTGTTTTTTTATCTGCACTTACTCTCGCCTCATCATGTAAATAGGAAATATCATAGGAAAAAACTTCTGTATTGGAATAATTTTCATATTTTAAAATATAAATCATAGGGGTATCTCGATTTCCAACCAAAGCGATTCCCTCTGCGATTTGAATAAAATCACCATTGTATTCCTTTTTATAATGACTAATTAAATTTGCATTTGAATTAAAAAATTGAAATTCTTCTTGCGATACAATAAAGGTATGCGTATCACTTCTAGAAAAATGTAAAATACTTTCTGAAGTTGTCACAAGAGGTTTTTGTTCTCCAGTAACAGGATCTATTTTTACCAAAAGATTATCATTTTTAATATAAATACCCGTTTCATCTGTCTGTACGCCAAAGGCACTTTGAGACTCAAATCCTCCTGTCTGTTCTAACTCTTCTATATCAATTACTGCAAAAATAGAATTGCTATCATTTGTTGCTGAAAAGGCAAAATAATTTTGATAAAATCCTCCTTCAAAATGTGTATAATCAGAAGTTTCATCTAATAATAAAATGTCTTTCTCTAAATCCATTAAACAATAAACTTGCAACGAACCATCTGCAAAACTAACTCCTAGCCATGTACCATCCTGATTTAACGAAAGAACATGATCCTTTGGATTTGCAAATTGATCATTTACTGTCACTTGTTGATGCTTCTGTTTAAAATCTACTATATTTGTTACCATTCCATCGGATGCCTGATAAACAGTTGCAAATGGTTCTTCTTTATAAACTGCTGCAATCTTTTTTCTATCTGCTGAAATGCAAAGTGAAGTAGCAGGCTTTCCTGTCCACAATACCTTATTATCTTTTATATCATAGACTTCTAGTCCATTTCTTCCAGCGTATACAATCGTATGACTATCTAAATAATCTATCTCAGAAAAAGCGGATTCTTCTACCAAAAGTGTAGTAAGAATTTTACCAGAATCTGTATCTATAATTGCAAGTGAATAAGCATATACACAACAAGCTGTCTTTCCATCAGGAGAAAGTTTTATAAAAAGAGGAGCAGAAGGAAGTATTACTGTCTCATGCATCTTATAGCCATCTGCTAAGTCATATACACCTAATGCCTCTGTTAGTACCCGCTGTGCCTCTGCAGGATAAGCAGGTTCCCATAGAGTAGTTTTTATTGGTAATGCTGCTAGTGCATACTCTATTGCAGTTATCACATCTCCATCCGCTAGAGCTGTTTTTGCATACTCTGCTAATTTTAGCCAATTTTCAGTTGTTTCCATTCTTTTTAATCCTAATATGCCCGAAAAAGCACCTGCTGCAAAAAGAAAAGAAAAAATTAAGCCTGCTACAAAGCGATTTCTTTTTAATCGTCGTATACGGGGATCTCTTTCATGCAAATGAGAAAAATCCCATAACATTTCTTCTGCTGTCTGATAGCGAAGATCTGGATTTGGATTCATTGCTTTTGAAATAATCTTTACAATTTGAGGACTATATTCCTTTTCTGATAATAAATCTACTTGTTTTGCATCTTCTGATGGACGATGCCCGCTTAAAAGATGGTATAATGTTGCTCCTGTACTATAAATATCTGAGCGAACATCTGGAATTACTTTTCTTTTTGCTGAATCTACCAAGACAGTCTTTCTTCTACTTATTCCTGATAATGTGTTTCTAGAAGAATAATCCAATCCATAGTGTTCTGGAGAAGCATAACCACTGCTACAGCCAATTACATTTTCTTCTCCTAGTGCTAATGCAATATTAAAATCAATTAGACAAATTTCATTGTTTGGTGTGCGCATTAAATTAGCTGGTTTAATATCACTATGTACATACCCCTTTGGCGGCTTTCCATGTGTTTCACTATGAAGATAGCAAAGTGCCTCTAATAATTGCTTTGCCCACTGAATTACCTGTGGCTGTGAAAATTTTTCTCCTCTCAGTAAAGACCTATCCAAACTTTCTCCTTCAATATAATCCATAACTGTATAATAAGTTTCATCTTCCACGATAAAGTCATATACATTTGGAATATAAGAATGGCTTAAATCCTTTAAAACATCTACTTCTCGGCGAATCAACTCGGGTCTTGCTGTAATCCTTCGATTATAAGCCTTTAAAATTACCTTTTTTCCCAATCGAAGATGATTTGCCAAAAACACTGTTCCACTGCCACCAGCTCCTATTTCTTCTAATATTTCATATGTCGAGGCAATTAACTCTGCCATCTTTCTTCCCCCTTATTTTTTATAAGTCCTTTCACCATATTCTGTATTTAATCGGGCATCTAAACGTAATTTTTTTATTTGAGTGAAACAAAAATAAAGAAGTGCCATCACTAGTGAAGTAGCTGCAACAACGATTCCACCATAAAACAGCATTTCATTGGTCAATTCATTCACAAAAAATTCTCCTTTCCGTTTATTCCTGCTCTGGCTTTTGCTCACTTTTCTTCTTTTCTTCTTCTCTTTCTTCCAAAATCTGAAGCAGGCGATTTTGAAATTCAAATTGTACTTTATCCTGAAACCCAAGTGCATAAATATGTTCAATATCCTCATGATTAAATACTGCAGTTGACTCTGAATCTAAGTACCCTTCTGGAAAAGTACAGCCACAATAATCATAGACTTTTCTATCATCTCCTCTTAAATATTTTAGATATCCTAAAACCATTAACCGTTTTTCTGCTCCATATAAAGATACTACCGATCCGATTGGTAATGTTCTTTCAAACATATCTATCTCTCCTTTTATTTTATTCCAAACATTTTACTGTTTTTCTTCTTCCTCTTTTTGCAAATCCTCCTGCTCTGCTAACTTTGCAGCCACTAACTTTAACTGCTTTAAAAAAGCAAATGACTCTCCATCCTGATAACCAATTGTCAAAACCTGCTCAATCTGTGTATGATCAAAGGTATAAACTTGTCGTTCATCCCGCAGTCCAATTGGATATAAAAAACCTGAATAATCCCAAGTATATCCTGGCTTTTGATCCGACTCCGCCAGATATCCTGTAATCATAACTGCTGCTGTTGATTCCTGTAAAACTACCACTGTACCAATAGGAAAAAAACTAATCTCTCTTGTCATAAATCATTCCTCCTAATGAAAAAGTCCCATAAACTTCGTCCATTTTTCTGTCACATTACCCTTTATCGCATTTACCATGCCACCAATATCTACTTCTAACTTTACACTGCCTCCTAATCCTAAAGAAGCACCAACATCCATACTAAATTTTCCATCTTTATAGCCAAATTCTGCATGGGCACCTATACCAAAATTAATCCCTGCCTCTACACCAATATCCGTTCCAAATAGATTTGTTCCTACTTTTCCTGTAACTTCTGCTAAAACTACCTCTCCTGCTAACTTTGCATAAGCATTTGGATTAAAGTTTCCATTTGCATCATATAGTCCAACAATGGCATTTGCTTTTCCTTCTATTTTTCCAAATGTTCCTTCTACTTTTGAATAAATACCAAAGTTTTCATCTCCTAGTCTTGCCTCTTGTGCTAAGGATAATGCAGTCATTGTATAGCCTAAATTTACTCCAGCAGCCATGCGGAGCTTTTTCTCTCCTGTTTCTGGATCGGTATAAAACAATCCACCATATACATCTGCATACATTTCTTGTTTTAAAAAATCCATTTCACTGTGGTAATAATTTCCATCCTTATTTCCATATGTTACATCCGAATGGTAAAGAGAAGAATTCGATTCCCATTTCTTCTCAAACATCTTATCCACACCGATATTGCTATCTTTTAATCCCTCTTTATCTTTTGAATACCAAGTTTTATCTTTTTTATCTTGAAAACTTTCACTCCATCCATATTTCGTTTTAATATCTGGAAAAAGCTCTTTTAAAATAATATTTAATAAACCTGGTTTTACTAATGGAATTTTAATATTTGGTAATGTTAGAATCGCACCAGGAAGAAATTGTGGAAGCACATCTAATACATCTGTAATATTAGTAACTGGCTCCCAATTTGGCTTATTTACCTGATTTCCTGCAAGTTTTGCCTCCGTTGTTTCGTATGTATCGGCAATTTGATTTAGTGCTTTGGTGGCATCATAAATTCCTTTTGATTGTGACGACACCGTGTTTCTGGTATTTTTCAACCGCTGCCGAATTTGCTGCTTCTGTGCAATTTCAAAACTTAATTCATTTTGAATCTGCCAAATTTCATCTTCTAATTGTTTCATCTGTCTGGCAATCTCATTCTGCTCTTCGACAGCAGTTCTGACATGACTTGTCTTTACTTTAAATTCACTCATATACCATCCACACCTTTCTTTATGATAATCCATATATTAGCTAATTTCCATAGCATTTATTGAAATTCCTGATGTATCATCTAGTTTACTGGGCAGATGGTTGGTCAGATGGTTATATGTACAAATATAAGTGAAAGATTATCAAGTGCTCCATTTTGATATACTTCACTTCTTATCTTATCCATACAGATAGAAAGACGTTCTACCTTTTTTGCCTTTTGCAACTGTCTTTTAAAGTATGGTTCTGGACAATAACGATAAATCCCATCACTGCACAGTGCAAACAAGGTTTTCTCTTTTATTTGATCACTTCGTACTGTACAGCTAAAATCTGGATTGGTTCCTACTGCCCGAATCAAACAACCAAAATTGTTATGTTTTCGAATCTCTTCTTCCTTCATACCACGTATATTCTGCTGCTGGTTTTCCCACACATCATCTGTTGTAAGCTGACAAACCTGCCCTATAAAAAAACCATTTTGAACCTGATAGCAGCGGCTATCTCCACAGGAAATAACTGCCCAACTATCTTTCTGAATCCAAAGGAGAACAACAGTAGACCCAGATAGCTCTCCATCTTTTGTATAATCTAAGATTTCCTGATTACTCGCTTCTAATATCGCTTTAATCTCTTCAATATTTTGAAAGAAATCCTGTTCTTTTCTTGATTTTATATATTGTGTCCACCATGTCTTTATATTGTTCTTTACTGTTGCACTCGCTCTGGCTCCATCCACATGTCCTCCCATACCATCTGCAACCAAAAAAATACCAACTGAACCATCGTTTGCACCAAATACAGCATCCTGATTTTCCTTTCTTCCCAGTCCGATTTCACTTAATATGGTATAACATATTTCCATTATCGAATCTCAACCTTCATTTTCAGATTTCCAAGCGTCAATACACATCCTGTATAGATTTCTGCTGTTTGAACTACCCGTTTTCCATCCATTAATGTACCATTTGTTTTACTTAGATTTTCTACATAAAATTTTCCATTTTCTCCATAAATCCGACAGTGATTTCCTGAAACAGTCTCCTCATAGTTCAAGCAAATTTGACAGCCCTTGTTATATCCAATTAGGATAGAATCAGATAAAGAAACTTCAAATCGCTTTACTGGATTATTTACATCCTCTAGAATCAATTTTCGAGGAACATCTTTTCCCCATAAAAGCACTGTTCCTTCCTGACGTTCGAAATTGGGACTTGTCTCTCCCATAATCTGTGTCTGGTGAGTATTTCCTTCTAAAGTAGTATCTCTTCTTTCCTCAAATTTTTGATTCCCTGCTGAAATAAAAACTTCTCCTTCTTTCCGCTTCTTTAAGATATAAAAAAGAACTCCTCCTGCCGCTAAAATAAATAACACTCCGCTGCCAATCCATACTGCTGTAATTGGAAACTCTTTTTTCTCTGGTTCTATAAAAATTGGCTCTGTTATAGGCTCTTTTGTCGTTGTTTCAGCAGTTGTTTTCTCTGGTATCGTCTCTTCTACAGTAGAAAATGGCATTGTGATTTCCAATGTACTTATTTTTGTTTGTTCTCCTGTTGTCACAGTAAGTCCAATTCCTTTTTTTGTTCCATCACAGTCCTTTGTCTTTGGAGTAACAATCACCTTTACTGCCTGATTTAAACTTGCTACACCATTTACTACTGTCATAGAATCGGAAACTTCATCTAACAAATAAGACTCTCCACCAGTCATTCTTGATAGAGCAAACATATTTTTTAACTGTTCATTATTATTTCCATAAGTACAGCCCACTGTATAGATTGGATATGGTGTTTTCTCCAAAAGAGCATATAATTCCTCTTTGGTATAACCAATAGATTTATTATCAACACCATCTGAAATAATTACAATTCTTTTCAATATGGCCTCATTTTCTGTATTCATTTCTGTCAACATATCATATAAAATATCCGTTAAATAAGTTTCCTGATTGTTATAGGAAATTCCATCAATCGTCTGTTTTATCTGTGTATAATCTGAACAATCTTTTAATAAATAACTCACTTCTTCTGAAAAGGTAGCAATCGTAAATTGTTCTCCAACCATTCGATTGGCCGCTAAGTCCAACAGAATTGTCTGAATCGTTGGACGGTATTTTTCTACAACAGAAAGTGAATTGTCCAATAAAATAATTGTCTTAATTGGAATCGCATCCTCTGTAATTGAATGACTCTTTATTACCTCTGCTTCACTTGTTCCAATCTGACATTGTACCTCATACGTTTCTCCTGGATTTTGTATATATAAAACAATATTTTTTTCTTCTGTTCCAAAACTTAGTACGCTTCCTGGCTCTGCTGCCAACGAAATAGAATGACATAACAAAAACACAAAAACTATCGCAATTAGACTTTTTTTCCATCCTTTTTTCATCTGTCTACACAACCCTTTCAAGGCTTTGTCTCTAAACTATAGAGATCAAAGCCTTTGAATCTTTAAAAATTTGTTTATGTATCCTGCAAATATAACAGTTTAAATATAATCTGATTTTAATGCTGTATTTTCACGAACATTCAAATTTTCTGTTCGTTCATAATTATCTGCCATATCATTTAAATCTGTAACATGTTCCTGAATCTTATTATTAATCTGATTCATATCCTCTTGCAGGTTAGAAAACGTATTAATATATGCTGTTCCTGCTTCCCCTTCAAATATGGATTTCATTCCCTTTACTTTAGACATCATCTCTGATGTAATCGAAGTAACCGATTTCCCTCTGGTTGAAAATGAACTAGCTGTTGTTTTTAACTGTCTTGGTTCAACTAATAAAGTGCCTTCCATAACACGATTCTCCTTTCAAAATAAAGTTTAAGCCTTTCTAACTGCTGCAATACTTTTATTGGTATTTTCTACCTTGTCATACTCATCTGCATTTTTACGAAGCTGCTGAATAAATTTTTGAATTCCTTGATAAAATTTATCAAATTTTTCTGCATCTTTTAAAAATTCCTCATTAAACTTATCTCTTGCCTCACCCTGCCACTGCCGTCCAAGTGTTTGATTATCTGTTCGCAGTTTGCTTACTTCATTTTTAAACTTATTGTTTAATGTTTCTAATTGATCTGCTGTACTTCTCATTGTCTTAGGTGTAACTTTAAATTTCTGTGCCATTCCTTATAACCTCCTTCAATTATTTTCTTTATCTGTAACTACAGAATAAACCTGTATAATTACATTCATTTTTCCGTTCTACGTGCCGCAATCTCATATGCTCGCATTTCTGCTTCATAGACACGACGGGCAATCATTCGAATATCTCCTGCCACTCGATAAAGTTCTCTTACGGTTTCTTCTATATTTCTTTGAAGCTGATTTTCTTTCTGAAGAAATAATCTGGCATTTACTCCTGTCCAAGCATAGGAAAGATTCATCATCGACTGTTCCATCTTTTTTGTAGCAAGTATTTTCAATTTATCTGCAATGCGATCCAACCGTTCTGCCTCTGCATAAGCTCTATTAAAATCCATTCGAATATGATTTTTGCTTTTCACGCCATTTCCTCCTATATACTTCATCAAATATAATCATTTCGCAGTTGCTGATTTTTTTCAGCCAAATCTTTCTCTGTTCTTTCATACCCAGTTGCCATCTGTTTTAAATCTTCTGGATGCTCCTTTAATCGATTTAAAATCTTTGAAATATCCTCTTTCTCATCATAAAACATTCTTCTATGGTGTTCTGCTGCATCTCCAATCCAATATCCATTTGTTCCAGAAACAATTCGCTGCAGTTCTTCAAATGTTCCTTCCATTTTAGAAATCGCATTGGACACTTGATTGGCCTTATTTACCATAACAGAAGTATCCACTTGAATTGTAGAGCCTTGAAACAAACCTACTAAAGATGCAAATACTCCATTTGCTATATCAAAACCTGCCATCTAATCTACCTCCAATCATTCACAAGAAATCCAATACTACAACTAAATTCGAATCGCTCTTACCAGTCCATTTACTTGATTATCACATTTCTCATATTCTGTCCTTGCATACTCCATCGCCTGAATCATCTCTTCTATTGTTTTACAAAGTCGATCAAAAGAAGTACAATCCGATTGAAACTGTTTTACAAACATATCATTTGCTGGCCCTTTCCACATCGTATTTAATTCTTCAATCTCTTCCACCATTTTTTCTTTATTCCGTCTTAATTCACTTAGCATATTTCGTAAGCGCTCAATATCCCTTGCCAAATTATCTGTACTAATTGCCATCTCTCTTATTGCCATTTCAACTGCCTCCTTTTATAAAAGCATCCTCTACCAATCTACTTTCATTTCTTTCATATAATCCACAAATATTAACAATTGTATTGGCAAATAAATTTTCATACTGTTCCTCTGTCTCTATCTGTGCTTCTAACTGTCCAATTTTCTTTCTCTGCAATTCTAAACTAGACAACCCTGCTAATCTACTTCTGATCTGTGCTAACTCAGATGCACAAACGTTTAATTCTCGTCTTATTTTTTCTCTTTCTTCTGCGGATTGAAGCATCTGATTTCCTTTTACTTTTATCTGCATTGCTTCTATCTCCTTAACACAATATCAGCCTATTATCTTCTTTCTTTTTATAGGGAAACCTGAGCACAATTTGTTTTTCTAAACTAGTAATAATTCATCTGCGTTTTGTACTCCCTGTTGCGCTAAAGTAGTATAACGATCTAAAATACGTTTCTGTTCTTTGGAACATAGACAAAGTGACTCAACTTCCCCCTTTAGATCACACTGCTCTTTTTGACAAAGTACTTCTGCCAACTCCGCAATCAAGGTTTCCACTGCCACTTGTTCCTCTAAACTAAACTGATATTTTCGTTCCAAAGATGGAACCTCAATATCTACAATCATCATTTTTCTTTCCTCCAAAACATCTCTTCTATTTCCTGATAAAGCTCTGCTGAATCTGGTGCAATCTGTTCTAGATAATCCCATCTATCCTCTTGCAAATGGAGTCACTACCCGAATACTTGCCGACATATCATTTGATGCTGTCATTCCACAGCCTGCTTTTTCCGCAGCAGACAAAATCCGAAATGGAACATCTTGAAATTCCAACGCACTTTGTGCATCAGCATAACCACCCAGATGAATTCCGTTTTTATATCGTACAAAACTTTCATAGACTTCCTGTCCTAATACATTGATTCTTTTATCCCAGTTAAATGCAGCAAAGAAATAAATATTCATCATACTTCCCTTCTCCTGGAAGTTTGCTAACGCACCATGTAGATTTAATTCATGTGCTTCTGCTCCATGAAGCACCTCTGCATACTCAACCAAATCCGAAAGAAAGATAAAGTAAGGTTCTTTTTCACTCATTTTAATAAATACCTCATCTTCTTCCATCGCCTCCATCTTACAAACCATTTTTAATGCATTTCGTTCGGTAAAAATAGGAATCATCTTCTGAATAAATGTATAAAACTCTGAAACAGAATGAATATATTCTCCTCCTAGATTTTCTGCTTCTCCCCTCAGTTCTTCTCCTCCAAACTCAACCACTACAATCTTTCCATTTTTTTCTGCAGCAGCTCGCATTAAGATCCTTAAAAGATTGGTCTTTCCCGTTCTTGCTTTACCAGAAATTAAATAACAATACGTTCGTTTCAAATCAATTCCAGTTACAGCAGCAGTCTCCAAATTATATCCCATTGGCAATACAGAAGGATCTTTTATCCATTTTTGTGTCTCCTCTAAAGCATAAAACTCTGACCACACTGCCTTTTCTGGAATAAATGGAATCGGTCTAGCACGTTTTCCATCCCAACAGTTACTTTGATACTGACAATTCTTTCGAATCTGTTCAATTCGGTTATAATCATCTGCCGCTGGTACAGCCAAACAAGTTTGAAACTCTAATACAGCTCCATCTGTTTCCACTAATCCTCGCCCTGATACACCTGGTTCTGGAAGTGTAGCAATCTGCATTGTTTTTAATACATCCGCATAGGCAAATTTATCCTGCATTTCTAAAGAAATCGTTCTCCGAATATTTTCGCCTAATCTTCCTGGTATCTCACTCATACCAAAGTTCGCACCAGATAGTAAAAGATAGATTCCATTTGCAGTACACTCCCTAGAAATCTGAAGCAAACTATCATCAAATTTCTCTTCTGTCTTTTCTCTAAAATTTGCCATATTGTCAATTACTACAATTACAGTTGGACATACCATTCCATTTTTTCGTATATACTGATCATAATTTCCTCCCCGAAATAGCCGCTTTCTCTCTTGAATCATATCCTGCAACATATGGAAAAACTTACCAACCGTTTCTAAATCATTTTCATAGAGTACACCACCAACATGAGCATCCCCTTCAAATGGCTCTAACGCACGGCTACTAAAATCCAAAATATAAATATTTAGATAGTCTGGTGAATAACTTTGAATGAAAGAATACAGTGTTGTCTGAAGAAATGTACTCTTTCCACTCATTCCAATTCCGCATACAGCATGATTGCCATCTTCAGAAAAATTTAACACAAGTGGCATCTGAAATTGATTTACAGGATCATCACAAAATCCAACCATTGCTTTTAATTCCCAGTGTGTTTCTTGAGCAGGCCATTTGCCATCTGCAAAAGTCTGGCTCTGATACCCTTCTAATTCTTCTAAATAGATACTCTTTGGAAGAACTGGCAGCCACAGTGGTGGCTGCTTCTGATATCCTGCCTGTATTGTCAGCTGCGCCATATATTCAATTAATGCATCTAATTGCGTCTTTTCTTTTATCTCTGGAAGTTTAATATTGCGATTTTTAGATTCTTCCAAAATAAATTTACAAAATGCCTCTGGTTCTTCCTGTTTACAGTGGTGATAGGCTTCCCAATATAAAGATAAAAAATTTCTCAATAATTTGGAATTATAATCATTTTCTGGATATTCAACTTTTGCCTCTGCCAAAAGACGATAACAGGTATCTAAATCTTCTCCTGCCTCTGTTATAATCTTGTAGAGTAAAAAAATCCATTTTAGCTTTGCCTCTGCCTTTTTCTTAGTTTTTAAATGATTTCCTACTAATCCAGCTCTTCCTGTATGGGTTAATAGTTTTGCTATTACTTGCTTTGCACTTCCTGTTTCCTCTTCATAAGTGGCACCACTCCAGCCTGATTGAAACTGTTCATACAATTCATCATTTCCAACTTGAAGATACCCTCTTCCTGCCTGTGTTAGATAAGCTGCATCTGGTTTATGAAGCATATCCATGCTATCCTGCCGATCCTGCACACGCAAACATAATCGAAACTTTGAGTTACTCCAAATATTATCATCTACTGTACCACTTGGTTTTTGAGTTGCTAAAATTAAATGTACACCAAGACTTCTCCCAACCTGTGCCACACTAATTAACTCTCGCATAAAATCAGGCTCTTCCCGCTTTAATTCTGCAAATTCATCAATAATAATAAACAGATGTGGAATTGGTATCTTTGCTTCTCCATTCTTATATAAATGAGTATAAGCATTGATATTATTAACACCATTTTCATTGAAAACTCTCTGGCGGCGTAGATTCTCACTTTTAATAGAAACCATAGCACGACGAATCTGATTCCCAGAAAGATTTGAAATCTGTCCTAATACATGTGGCAGTCCAGAAAATAAATTGCCCATACCACCGCCCTTATAATCAATTATAAAAAACCCAATATCATCTGGACTAAAATTTAAAGCCAATGAAAGCATATAAGTTTGAAGAGTTTCAGACTTACCTGAGCCAGTTGTTCCTGCTACCAATCCATGTGGCCCATGATATTTCTCATGTAAATCCAAATAGCAGCTCTGTCCTCCGGACTTAATTCCAATTAATGCTTTCATATTCTCATAGGTTCGGTTCTTCTTCCAACGCTCTAAAATATTAAATTCCTCTAATGTTGTAACACCATACATTTCAAAAAAGGTAATTGCACCCGGAATTTCACCACCCACTTCTACTTCATTTACTTCTACATTCGTTAACATTCTTGCCAACTTCCGCAAAGCTCCAGCATTCATATGATCAAACTGTACTGAAATACCATTATTTCTTCCATTTTTTACATTATAGATTCCTTTATACTCTTCATCATTTTGAATAATACATTCACAGGCATTCGGCAAATTGGCATACCGTTCCGCCATTAAGATCGTAGTAAAACCTAATTTTTGTTCCTTATCAAAAATATACTTATTAATTAACTCTCCCTCTAAAAGTGATTCCTCTTCTACTATTAATACATAATAAGGACTAAATCGAATTCGTTCTCCTCCTGGCCCTCCTGCTTCCTCTGCCCGTTGACGAAATACCTGCATCAAATCATAGCAAACATCACTCACTTCAGAGGGATCTAATGCTACATAACGACTTTTTTTACTTTGAGACCACACATGTGGCAACCACTCGGTAAAACTCCAAGCATCTTGTCCATTATACTTTTCATCCTGTGCCAAAAATACCAGCTTTACATCGGTATAACAATTTTGTGCGGCAATCTGTGCAACTAAATCATAGACGATTTGATAAGCACCTAATTTTCCAACACCACCAACAATTCCAATTAGTGTATTTTCTTCTATATTTACTCCTACTGGTACATCATGAAGCGTTTTATAACTCTCTTTAATAAATTTAGGTTTATCCGCTAATGAATCATTGATTAAAGTAAACTTTTCTTTTGGAACATCAATTTCAATCTGAAAAGGAATATCACCTACCCCAAGACGATAGTATAAAAAATCATCATGGGTACGATTTCTTCCCCACAACCCTTCTGGAACAGTATTATTTTGACCCACTAATACATCCATTGATGGATAGCGTTCCTGTAAAATACGAATACTTTGAATATATTTTTCTTTCACTGTTTCCGCACATTTCATCAAGTATTCACTATATGCATCAAATCTGCGTGTTTCTTCTCTACGAGTTTTTTGTTTTGCATATCGTACATTCGTTATCGCCCAAAACGCTCCAAATATCCCAGAACATGCTGCTGTAATTAAACCAGTATACATATAGATCCCACTGGCTGTTCCAGTCATTCGACTACTAAAAATGGACATTCCTGTCCCTAACATCATTGGAACCATCATGGTTAAAGCTGGACCAATTAACATTAATAGCGGCGTTTCCTCTTCCTCCCCTGGGGCTGGTGGTGCTTCTATTTCAATTCCTTCTGTATCCAATGCTTCCATATTTCGAGGGGAACGATGATAATAGATTTTTTCTATTTTTACTGCTTTTTTTGCATTATGTACCTTTTCTGCATTTTCTCTATCTATTTCTATCTTATGAAGAACCGATGGATCGATCTTCACTTGTACAAGCGAATCAATTGCCAATACATCTCCTAAAAAAACCATTCTAAGTCCCCAGATATTAATGCGATCTCCAAATTCCAATATTCGATTGACTCCCACACGTATATCATTTACAAATGTTCCATTTGCACTTTGATCTTCTAAAATCCATCCATTTCTTTGTCTTGTCAATTCCGCATGATTTTCCGATATAATCTGCACTCCTCCATAATAGGCAGAATACGAAATTGTCTTTCTCTGTTTATTTCCAATGGAAATTTTTGATATTTCTTCTAAACTATATTTTGTATAAATGTGAAAAGAACTCTCCACTATCTTTACTAAAATAGCAAGAATCTCGTCTCTTTGTGTCACTAATGTATAAGTATCCTGATCCGCTAATGCCTTGCCATCGTAATCATTTTCATTAATATGAATTCGTTCCTTCCTATCTTCTTGAAAATACCAACTGCCATTTATCACTTCCAGTCGCAGCTCAATATCCTCCCAGATTTGAAAAACAGACTGTTCCAGTGAAAGTGTTATTTCTGTATTATTTACCGCTGGAAGTACAAATTCTTTAAATGCACTTTTGCTGTATACCGAAAGAACTACACTCATCTTTTGCCTCCCTATTATCTTTTTGTTATCTTCTATTCTTTATCCTTTGACATAAAAAACTTGAAATGTTGTTTCTTGAAGTTGTATTATATCCCCTGACTTTAATTGAAGCCCTGTTTTATCTACAATAGCAGCCTTTTTATTTCGCCAAACAGAAACTGATCCTTTTTCACAAGAACGAATACAATATACTCCATTTTGAAAAAATAATTCACACCAAACTTCTGCATTTTCAAAATGATTTAAAATGGCAACTGTTCCAAATTGTACTCCTAAAACTACGATATCATTTGAACGAAAAATATACTTTTTCTCAGCAAGCCTATTTTTTTCAATAATCTGTAACAGTGGTTTTTTTTCCTTTGAATTCTGATTCTCTCCAGTAGTATATTCTACTTTATAGGGACGATATGGCACGACCGAAGCGTTTTCTATCTTTTCCTCTAAATGATTCGATAATGCTTCTTTTAATGAACTTTCCCTCATCTTTTTCATCGCTTGAAATTTTTCTTCTTTTATCCTTTTTCTTCTTGTCTGAAGCCGGATAAGCAGCAGAACCAGCACAACCAGTACAAGAATCACGCCTCCTATTTTTGACATAGATCAATCCTGTTTTCCTTTCTTTCGATCCTGTTTTGATCTCTTTTTTACACACTCTGATTATAATCTATCCCAGAATATTCTTAAAAACTGTATTATTTCTTCTGGTTCTGCATATCCTAACCCGAAACATAAATTTTCGTAGATTATCACAATCTACGAAGTTTTGTTTTTAAATCCAATTTATACTGATGTTTTCTTATATTTGACCCAGATATTGACCATAAATAACCGATAATGAATTCATATACTGACGTTTCATCTCCATTGTAGGATGAACATAACAATTTAACGTTATTTTGACATCCGAATGTCCTAATATTTCACTTAAACTTTTTATATCCATTCCACTATTCATACAGTTAGTTGCAAATGTATGACGAAGAATATGAAAATTTTTTCGCTCTATTCCTGCTAATTTTAGATATTTTTGAAATTTATTTTGATAAGTTCTTGGTTCCATTGGCTTATTTCTGCAAAGTACATACTGTTCGGCAGAATCATAATATAGAGTTAACCATTTTATTATCTCTTCTGACAGTGGAATTTCTCGTTTTGAAAAAATACTTTTTGGCTCTCCTTCCATTAAAATTGTTTTTGTCTTATAGCCATCTACTGCAATACGTTGTACAGTTGTATTT
>CAJTXA010000026.1 GCA_910579865.1 uncultured Lachnospiraceae bacterium | reverse complement strand
GTGGCGGATAAACCAAAATGAGGAGTTCCATTCAGCAGTTTTACCAGGACTGCTTTGTTAAGTTCGCACTTATGGGGTATATCCTTCCCTGCCGGATGAGGCACTGCTGAATGAAAGCGCCATGAAGCAGCTGGGTCTGTCCATTGGTGATAACATGACGGTCACGCTTCCAGACAGTTCACAAAAACAGTACCAGATTACTGGTACCCTTGCGGATATGGGTTCCATGCTGAAAGCGGATATCTGTGGGATGGTGCTGAGCGAGGAGGGCTTCCTCGCCATTGCAGATGAAAACGCAGAAGACGGAACCACCTACCGCATCCAGTTTAAGGAGGGCGCCCATATCCAGGATGCCATAAAGGAAATTAAGGGACAGTTTGGTCTTTCTGATGGTCAGATCTCAGAAAATACCGCTTTATTAGGCCTGATGGGACAAAGCGAGAGCAATATTATGCAGGCCCTCTATCTGATTGCGGCGATTCTTGTTTTCCTTGTCCTGATTGCGGGAACGGTGATGATCTCTGCAAGCTTTAACACCAATGTATTGGAAAGGACACAGTTTTATGGACTGCTGCGCTGTCTTGGGGCATCCAGGAAACAGGTAAAGTATTTTGTGATTCTGCAAGGGATTCGGCAGAGCGCAAAAGGGGTTCCCATCGGTCTGCTGGCAGGTCAGATTGTGACGTGGGCTGCCTGTCTGTTGCTGAAATCCATCAGCGGAGACCGTTTTTCAGAAGTCCCGCTATTTGAATTCAGTATCGTTGGTATCCTGGCAGGGGTCGTGGTGGGGTTTTTGATCGTCCTCCTTGCTTCTCTTTCCCCAGCAAAAAAAGCCTCCAGAGTTTCGCCTGTCACAGCAATCAGCGGAGGTTCTCAGCTGACACAGAATAAGCGTGCGGCAAATACAAAGCTGCTTTCTGTGGAAACAGGCATGGGCGTGTTCCATGCTTTGTCCGGAAAAAAGAATTTATTCCTGATGACCTGTTCCTTTGCCATCAGTATCATACTCTTCCTGTCTTTCCAAGTAATGGTTGTATTCCTAGACCAGGGTATGCCTGCGTTAGCTCCTTGGGCGGGAGATGTATCTGTGACAGCTGCTGTAGTACTGGATTCTTCTGTAATAGAAGATATCAAGGAAATCGAGGATGTGAAACGTGTATTCGGGAGGATGGAATACAGCGGGTTATCCATTTCTTCCGATACTGAAAGCGGAACGGTCACACTGGTTTCCTATGAAGAAAACCAGTTCAAATGGGCAGAAGAGGAACTGAACGAGGGCAATACTGAATCAGTGTCGGGAGGAAGCAGAGATATCCTAGTAACCTACCGGGATGGCATACAATGGAAAGTTGGGGACACTGTGACACTCCATACGCCGTTGGGGGAGAAACAGGTGAGGATTGCGGGAATCCTTTCGTCCACAAATGCGTCAAGTGAGGCTGGAAGTCTTGGCTACATCATATGTTCAGAGCAACTATTTACAGAGAGCATTGGTGTGGCTGGCTATACATCTGTAGATATACAGCTTGCAGGCAACGGCAGTGACGAAGCAGTATCGGCGATACGGGGTCTCCTTCCATCGGATAGCTCCATCGCAGATAAACGATTGTCAAATTCGGAATCCCAGAGTTCCTATTATACAGGAGTGGTGTTCATATATGGGTTCCTGCTCATCATTGCACTGATCACCGTGTTCAATATCTTTAACAGTATGAATGCCAGCGTGGCGGCGAGGATAAGGCAGTATGGTGTGATGCGTTCTATTGGTATGGGGTCTGGGCAGCTGTATAAGATGATTGCTACAGAAGCAGTCACCTATGCAGTATTGGGATGTATCGTTGGATGTGTTCTGGGCCTTCCATTAAATAAAATGATGTTCCAGTTCCTGATTGCCAGTAAGTGGGGAACCAGCTGGCAGCTTCCGACTATATCTCTGCTGCTGATTGTTGTTTTATGTTTCGGTTCTGCAGTGCTGGCGATCAGATGGCCAATCAAAAAAATCGGAAAACTATCGATTGTGGATACCATAAAGCTGTAGCAGTAACATATATCTTAGGGTACATCATCAGTTCAATAGACATGGTTACTGACAAATGTCCGAGTTTTGTAACAATTCAGGTTATATACTTACAAAATCGGGGATACAGAGTGAAAACAGCAATCACTTTGGAAGAAGCTTTGCCGGATGGTTCTGGATTATTTTTCTTTTGGTTGGAGAGGAGAAAGAAGTAGTTTTAGAAATTAATTGTGAGGAAGGATATGAGTATTTTCTTGGAAAATCTTTAGAAGAATATACTATTTTGAAGGAATAGATATAGTGATAGAATATAATATTTAAAAATAACCTGTATTTAAAGTAGTAATATTTCCCATATATTCTGCATTAAGTTTAAAATCTGCTTGCTAAAAACTTACCCCTTTCCCCATTTTTGTAAGAAAATCTTTATTAAGAATAACAGAATTGACGAAATCATTTCTTACATAGATAAAAAAAGATAGGAATAACCCCCTTTACAAATGGCAAACAACTTGGTACAATAACTATTATTACGAAAATATTACAAAAAATTGTGCAGAATGTAACAGATTCTGTGTAAGTAGTAACATGTGAGACCAAGATATGACATTTATATGGAGGAATTATGAAGAAAAGAAAATCTCTTAAAAAGATTGCAAGAATAACAATATTAAAATCGATGTTGGCAATAGCAGGTTGTGTTGTTTTGGTTTATCCGCTTATGGAGAAAGCAAAAGAAAACTCAAATTATTATCAAGTGACATTAAACGGACAGGTGATTGGTGGAATTGCAGAAGGAGAGATTGCTTCTCGGATATTAAAAGATGTTCGTCTTGCAATTACAAAAGAGGAGGGCAGTCTGGTTTATATGGAGCCAGAACTGGTTGTGACAAAAGAGAATCGCTTATTTGGAACACGTATGACAGAAGAAGAATTAGAAGCAGAGATTTATGCAATTTTAAAAGCAGATGCTACTTTACCAAAAGCAACAACATATGCAGTTAAAATAGAAGAAAATATTTTATATCTTTCTACAAAGGAAGAAGTAGTGGAACTGTTAGAAGGAGTAAAAAACCGGTTTGATACCAAACAGGAATTTACAGTAGAACTAGTAGAAAATGAAGGAAAAGAGTTTACTTCATTAACTACAAATTTAGTAAAAGCAGATATGGAAATGCGTGAGGGAGCGATTGTATATGCAGCAGGTGAAGAAACAGAACCAATAGAAGCAACTCAAGCAGAGAATACATTTCAAAATGGTGTATTAAGTATTGAATTTGAACAGGATATTGAGATTACAGAATCGAATGTGCCAGTAAGTGCATGTACAACCGTACAAGAAGCATTGGATATGTTGACAAAGGATAAAGAAGAAAATCAGGTTTATGAGGTAATTGCAGGGGATTGTATGTCCATTATTGCAGAGAAGAATGAAATTTCATTAAACCGGTTATATGATTTAAATACAGGAGTAACAGGAGATACAACGCTTCAGATTGGGCAGGAGTTAATTATTACGGTTCCAGAGCCAGAGCTTTCTGTATTGGTAGAAGAAGAAGTAACTTATGAAGAAGATTATCAAGTAGATACGGTTTACATTGATAATGATAGTTGGTATAATACAGAGACTGTGGTAAGACAAGAAGGAAGTGTAGGATATCATGAGATTGTAGCAGTAGTAAATACTCGAAATGGAAAAGAAGTAGATAGAGAAATTATACAAGAGAATGTAATAGTAGAATCCCAACCTAAAATTATTGAACGAGGAACATTAACACCTCCTACTTATATTTGGCCTACTTATTCTTATACGATTACTTCTCGGTTTGGACAACGTTGGGGTAGATTACATGGTGGTGTAGATATCGGTGTTAGCAGTGGAACAACTGTTATGGCTTCTAGTTCTGGTAGAGTTGTAAGTGCAGGATGGAATGGAGATTATGGTTATTGTATTTTACTTCAGCATCCAGATGGAAGACAGACTCGATATGCGCATTTAAATAAAGTATTAGTTAGTGCAGGAGAGAGTGTTTCCCAGGGACAAAAGATTGGTTTAAGTGGAAATACAGGACGAAGTACAGGTCCACATCTTCACTTTGAGATGATTATTAATGGCTCTCGTGTAAATCCTCTGGATTATGTCGGCTAATCTCTTGACGAATAGAAAGAGGAGTAATATAATAGAATACGCAATTTAGGGCGATAAAGAACAAAAGTAAGTTTTTTCTGAATAGTGAATATTGAGAAAGAGCTTACTTTTCCTGCTAATAAAAAATAGAAAAAATTTTAGTAGTATATATAGATAACAGTGAAAATAGTTTCACTAAGAGGGAGATTTTATGAAATATATTGTAGTATTGGGAGATGGGATGGCAGATGAGCCATTAGCGCAACTAGGAGGTAAGACTCCGTTAGAGTATGCAAAGACACCAATGATGGATACGCTTGCTAAAAAATCGGAGATTGGTATGGCACAGACAATTCCAGAAGGCATGAAACCAGGAAGTGATACAGCAAATCTAGCTGTGTTGGGGTATAATCCAAGACAGTATTATACAGGACGTTCTCCATTGGAAGCATTAAGTATTGGAGTGAATATGAAGGATACAGATATTGCGATTCGTACCAATCTTGTTACACTTTCTGGAGAAGATCAGGTTTCCTATGGAGAAAGAACAATTTTAGATCATAGTGCAGGTGAGATTTCTACTACAGATGCAGCAGTTCTTTTGGATGCAGTTAAGGACGTGTTTGAAGATAATATGTATCAATTTTATATAGGAACAAGTTATCGGCATCTTTTAATTTGGAATAAAGGGGAGGTTTTAGAGTTAGTAGCACCACATGATATTCTTGGTCAGAAGATTGGCAGTTATCTTCCAAAAGATAAAAGATTGCTTGAAATGATGGAAAAAAGTTTTTCAATTTTAAATTCACATCCAATTAATATAGAACGAGCGAAACAGGGACTTCATAAAGCCAATTCGATTTGGTTTTGGGGAGCAGGCACAAGACCAGCATTACATTCATTTCAAGAAAAAACTGGATTAAAAGGAGCTATGATTTCAGCGGTAGATTTATTAAAAGGAATTGCAGTTGGTGCGGGAATGAAAGTAGTAGAAGTGGAAGGCGCAAATGGCGGTTTACATACGAACTATGAAGGAAAAGCACAGGCGGCAGCAGATGCATTATTAAAGGAAGACTGCGATTTTGTTTATATTCATTTAGAAGCACCAGATGAAATGGGGCATCAAGGCAGTGTAGAACATAAAATAACAGCAATTGAATATTTGGATCAGAGAATTGTTCGACCGATTATAGAAGCAATGGAAAAGTCAAAAGAGGCATTTCGTATTTTAATTATGCCAGATCATCCAACACCAATTCGTTGTCGTACACATACTTCAGATCCTGTTCCATATTTATTGTATGATAGTACAAAAGTAGTGAAAATGGATGGACTTTATAGTGAAAAAGATGCAATAAAAACAGGAATTCTGGTAAAAGAAGGATATCGTATCACAGAAAAACTATTCAACACATATACTGAATAAAAGGAAACTCTGTTTCATCTTGTACATTCTTAACGTTTCTGATTGGGAATATGAGTTTGGAATGTTGTATAATTTTGCTTTACTTTTTTATGAAATATGCTATAATATGGTGTAGTTTTTTTGTTAAGTGGCAAGAATATAGGATATATTTAAAATATAGAATGGAAAGATAGATAGATATGGAAATCAGGAAACAGATGGAAAGTCAATAGAGGTGTGCAATGGAGCAATATATCATAAAAGGTGGTATCCCACTAATCGGTGAAGTAGAAATAGGCGGTGCGAAAAATGCTGCGCTTGCAATTTTGGCAGCAGCAATTATGTGCGATGAACCAGTTTATATCGAAAATGTACCAAATGTAAGGGATACAAACGTATTACTGCAGGCAGTTGCTGAAATTGGGGCAACAGTAGAGTGGATTGGCCCTCATTCTGTAAAGATAAATGGAAAAAGCATTGATAGTATATGTGTGGATTATGAATTTATAAAGAAAATTCGAGCATCCTATTATTTATTAGGTGCTTTACTTGGAAAATATCATCAAGCAGAAGTAGCACTTCCTGGAGGTTGTAATATTGGAAGCCGTCCAATTGATCAACATAAAAAAGGGTTTGAAGCACTTGGAGCAGAAGTGTTGATTGAAAATGGTATGGTAAAAGCAAATGCCGATCAATTGAAAGGAAATCATATTTATTTTGATCTTGCTACAGTAGGGGCAACAATTAATGTGATGATGGCTGCTGTATTAGCAGAGGGAAATACAATTTTGGAAAATGCTGCAAAAGAACCACATGTAGTAGATGCTGCCAATTTTCTTAATAGTATGGGAGCAAAAATCAAAGGTGCTGGTACAGATGTAATTCGTATCAAAGGAGTAAAGTCTTTACATGGTACAGAGTATTCCATTATTCCTGATCAGATTGAAGCAGGAACATTTATGATGGCAGCAGCTGCAACAAAAGGAGATGTGATTGTTCGAAATGTTATTCCAAAACATTTAGAAGCGATCTCAGCTAAATTGATTGAAACAGGGTGTCAAATTACAGAAGAAGATGATGCAGTTCGAGTATTTGGACAGAGTAATCTTTCTCATACAAATATCAAAACATTACCTTATCCTGGGTTTCCAACGGATATGCAGCCACAGATGACAGCTGTATTGGCATTAGCACGAGGAACGAGCATTGTAACAGAAACGATTTTTGAAAATCGTTTTAAGTATGCAGGGGAATTGGCTAGAATGGGAGCAGATATTAAAATAGAGGGAGGCAATACAGCAATTATCAATGGAGTTTCTAGACTGACAGGTGCAGAAGTAAATGCTCCTGATTTACGGGCAGGTGCTGCTTTAGTGATTGCTGCGCTTGCGGCAGAAGGTTATTCTGTAATTGATGATATTGTTTATATTGAACGTGGATATGAGGATTTTGAGGTCAAGTTAAGCGGATTAGGTGCACAAATTCAAAAAGTAAAATGTGAAAAGGATATTCAGAAATTTAAATTAAAAATAGGATAAGAAGCAGTGAATAGGATAGAAGGATTCGTAAAGGGACGATTACATAAGTTAGTTTTGTGTAATCGCCCCTTTATGAATTATAAAAAATATTCATTTTATTTTGGTTAAAGAATAGCAACAATTTTTAAGTCTTTTTCACGTAACAAATCGTGGTAGATTTGGCCTTCACAATGAACGACTGGACGAGAAAGCGCATTTTTATTAATCATAATGATTTCGCCTTTTTGCCCATTATTTAGGCGTACTGTGTTGTTAATATAACTATTTACTATATTATACATAAATGGAACAAGATAGGCTGCATCATAACAACGATAACCTTCACTTTCAAATGTAGATAATACTTCAAATGTGCAAAGTGGTCCACGATAAGCACGTGCTGCGGTCATAGCATCGTATACATCAGCAATTGCAATAATTTTAGCAAATGAGTTAATATTGTTTTTAGTTAATTTGCCTGGATAGCCAGAACCATCACAACGTTCATGGTGTTGCATAGCAGCAAGTGCAATTTGTTCACCCATTCCAGAGTATTTTAAAAGTTGATAACCTTTATATGGATGAGTTTTTAGTATCTCATACTCTTCGTTGGTTAGTTTCGATGATTTTTGAAGAATATCCTGTGGTATCAATAATTTACCAATATCATGAAACAGTGCTGCTATTGTAAGGGTATTAATATCTTCCTCAGACATATGTAACCAACGACCAATAATTGCAGAAATAATAGAAACGTTTAGAGAATGTGTATAAGTAGCATCATCTGATTCACGCATGTTGTGAAGCATATCTAAAAGTTCTAAATTATTTTCTGATGTGTTGATTAAATTAGTAGCAGAAGAAAATAATTCCTCTACTAACCCTGAAGATGAGTTACCTGCCGCTACCTCATCTAGTGTAAATTTCATCGTTTCTGTTGTATCATCGAACTGTTTTTTAAAGCTAGTAAATTCTTCAGAAGATTTTACTCGTTCTGAATAGGTGGTAAGAAAAATATCTTCCTCTAAAGGTTCAATTGGTACAAGGGATTCTATAAGAACACGATCGATCTCATAGAACTGTAGTCTTGTTATAGATTCCTCGGTAATTCGACTTCCTTTTGGCAGAATCAGTTGGTCTGCATTATTATAAACAGAATTAGCCAGTATCATGCCGGGAATCAATTTGTTTGTGGCAATAGATTGTTTTGTCATAAGTTCCCCTCCATTTATACCCCTATTATACACAAAGAAGGAGAAAAAGTAAACAGTTAGTAAAAAATGTCTGTATATTTTTTGATTTTTACTTGACGAAATGATAAAAATGTTGTATCCTACCTACAGTAGAAAGAAAAAGTTCATAAAAGCGATTCCCTTATTCAGAGTGATGGAGATACAAAGGATCTGTGAAGTCACGGCAACCCCAATTTAGGAAGGTGCCAACCTGAGCGAGTTACAGTCGGAAACGGCGGTCGAACAATAAGTGGATTTGATAGCAATAAAAAGCACAATCGAGTCCATTTGTAGATGGACTCTTTCTTTTTGGATTATTTAATACACCAGGAGGAAATAAAAATGGAAAAGAGATTGTTTACATCAGAGTCGGTTACAGAAGGACATCCAGATAAGTTATGTGATGCCATATCAGATGCGATTTTGGATGCTTGTTTAGAACAAGATCCTATGAGTCGTGTGGCTTGTGAAACTTGTAGTTGTACTGGATTTGTACTTATAACAGGAGAAATTACAACAAAAGCTATTCTGGATATTCCAGCAATTGCAAGAAAGACAGTAAATGAAATCGGTTATTGTTGTGCAGAAGCAGGATTTGATGGAAATACTTGTGCAGTAATGGTAGCGCTTGATCAACAGTCTGCGGATATTGCTATGGGTGTGGACAAGGCGTTAGAAGCAAAAGAAGGCAGCTTGGTAGATGAATTAAATACAGGAGCTGGAGATCAGGGAATGATGTTTGGCTATGCAACAAATGAAACAGAGGAATTGATGCCATATCCAATTTCTCTTGCACACAAGTTAGCTCTTCAGCTTACCAAAGTTCGCAAGGATGGAACACTTTCTTATTTAAGACCAGATGGAAAGACACAGGTATCGGTAGAATATAATGAGGCAGGAAAGCCAACTCGGTTAGAGGCAGTTGTTTTATCGACACAACATGATGCAGATGTAACACAGGAACAGATTCATACAGATATTAAGAAATATGTATTTGATCCTGTACTTCCAGAAGATATGCTAGATAAAAATACAAAGATTTTTATTAATCCAACAGGACGCTTTGTAATAGGAGGACCTCATGGAGATGCAGGATTGACAGGACGTAAAATTATTGTAGATACTTATGGTGGATATGCTCGTCATGGTGGTGGAGCCTTTTCTGGAAAAGATTGTACAAAGGTGGATCGATCTGCTGCTTATGCAGCACGCTATGTTGCAAAAAATATTGTTGCGGCTGGTTTGGCAGAACGATGTGAGATTCAATTATCTTATGCAATTGGAGTGGCAGAGCCAACTTCGATTATGGTAGATACATTTGGAACTGGAAAATTAACGGATGAAACATTAGTAAAGTTAATAAGAGAGAACTTTGATTTACGTCCAGATGGCATTATCCGTATGTTGGATTTAAGAAGACCAATTTATCGACAGACAGCAGCATATGGACATTTTGGACGATTGGATTTGGATTTACCTTGGGAAAGAGTAGATAAAGTGGAACTGCTTCAAAAATATTTATAAAATAAAAATGAGACTGGGTGGGCAATAGCCTGCCCTTTTTCATTCTATCCATTGTTTATGTTTATTTTAGGAATATTTCATAAGGTTTCTACGCATTTTTTTTATTCTGTGGTATAATAAAAAAAGATAGGAGGGATTTTGCATGAAGATTCGAACAAAATTAGTACTTGCATTTCTTGCGGTGATAGTGTTGCCTATCTGCTTAAGTGCAATTTGTGCTTATGGAATTACAAAGATTCAATTTCGGGCAATGGAAGAATATTATGGAATGGATAGTGCAGACTATGAAGGATTGACTGATTCGACTAGGTTATTTAATCGCATGACAAAACAAATTTATCATGAGATTGTTTATGATATTGAAACAGATATAAAAAAGTTAGAAAATATTCAATATTTAGAACAATTAAACCAGCGGTTAAATTCCGCTTATTCTTTTTTATTACTTCGGTGTAATGCTGAGATTCTTTATAGCGGTGGGACAAAGGAACAGACACAAATTATTTTAGATTATCTTCCAGAGTATGGAGATTATGAGACAGGGGCAGAAAATGGAGTTTATCTTGATGGAGGAAACCGTTGTCTTATTAAACCAATTGATTTTAAAGGAATAAATCAGGAAGAGTGCAGTATTTTTATTATTACTGAAATGAGAGAGCTAATTCCGCAAGTAAAGGGAATCTTGATTGAGATTATACTTGCAATCTTTTTTGTTTTGGCAATTACAGCTTCTTTGTTGGTAGGCTGGATTTATAGAAGTATGGTCAAGCCTTTAAAGGAGCTTCAGACAGCGGCAAATAATATTGCGAATGGAAATTTAGATTTTACAGTATCTGTAAACTCTAGAGATGAGATAGGGGAGCTTTGTAAAGATTTTGAAGAAATGCGGCGACGTTTAAAAGAAAATACAGAAGAAAAGCTGCAGTATGACAAAGATAGTAAAGAACTAATTAGTAATATTTCTCATGATTTAAAGACACCAGTAACAGCGGTAAAAGGTTATGCAGAAGGAATTATGGATGGAGTAGCAGATTCACCAGAGCGAATGGAAAAGTATATTAAGACAATTTATAATAAGGCTTGTGATATGGAGAAACTGATTGAAGAACTGACCTTTTATTCAAAAATTGATACAAATCGGATTCCTTATAATTTTGCTAAGATTCGGGTGGATAAATATTTTCAAGACTGTGTGGAAGAGATGGGAATGGATTTAGAACAGAAAAATATTGAGCTGACATATTTTAATTATATGGAAAAAGATGAAGTAATTATTGCAGATCCAGAGCAGCTTCGAAAGGTTGTGAATAATATTATCGGAAATTCTGTAAAATATATGGGGACTGGAAAAAAAGGAATTATTAATATTCGCTTGAAGGAAGAAGGAGATTTTGTTAAAGTGGAGATAGAGGATAATGGAAAGGGAATTGCCGTAAAGGATTTGCCTTATATTTTTGATCGTTTTTATCGGACGGATGCTTCTAGAAACTCAAGTCAGGGTGGAAGTGGAATAGGGTTGTCAATTGTGAGAAAAATTGTAGAAGATCATGGGGGTAGAATTTGGGCAACCAGTAAGGAAGAGACAGGGACAGTGATGCATATGGTATTTCGGAAATATCAGGAAACAATTTCATAAATAAAAGAAATAAAGAAAGGATAAAACAAGATGAATAAGATTTTGATTGTGGAAGATGAACTGACAATTGCGGAACTGGAAAAGGATTATTTGGAATTAAGCCGATTTGAAGTGGAGATTGAAACAAGTGGGGAGAGAGGGCTAGAGAGAGCTTTAAAAGAGGATTTTGATTTATTTATTTTGGATGTTATGTTGCCAAATGTAGATGGATTTGAGATTTGTCGTAGGGTTCGTGAAGTAAAGAATACACCAATTCTTTTGGTGTCCGCTAAAAAAGATGATATTGATAAGATTCGTGGGTTAGGATTAGGTGCGGATGATTATATGACAAAACCATTTAGTCCTAGTGAATTAGTGGCAAGAGTAAAGGCTCATTTGGCACGATATGAAAGATTGATTGGAAGTAATGTACAAGAGAATGAAATTATTGAAATTCGTGGAATTAAAATTGACAAGACAGCACGGCGGGTTTATGTAAACGGAGAGGAGAAAAGCTTTACAACAAAGGAGTTTGATTTACTGGCTTTTCTTGCTCAGAATCCCAATCATGTGTTTACAAAAGAAGAATTATTTAATAAAATTTGGGATATGGAATCGATTGGAGATATTGCTACTGTAACAGTGCATATTAAGAAAATTCGTGAAAAAATAGAATTTGATACGTCGAAACCACAATATATTGAAACAATTTGGGGAGTAGGTTATCGATTTAAAGTGTAAGATTCTGCTTTTGAATCTTTTGTATATCTTGACAAATTTGGGTTGGTGGATTATAGTAAATCGTAGAAAATATTTATAAATACAGGAAATTTTAGATAGTTAGATGGAGGAAAACAGATGAGAATTGCATTGATTAATGAAAATAGTCAAGCGGCTAAAAATGAGATGATCTGCAATACATTAAAAAGTGTTGTAGAGCCAATGGGACATGAAGTAGTAAATTATGGAATGTATAGCGCTGAGGATGAAGCACAACTTACATATGTGCAAGTTGGGATTTTAACAGGTATTTTGCTAAATTCTGGTGCAGCAGATTTTGTAATTACTGGCTGTGGTACTGGTGAGGGGGCAATGCTTGCCTGCAATTCCTTTCCAAGTGTTCTTTGCGGACATATTGAATCTCCATTAGATGCCTATCTATTTTCTCAGGTAAATGATGGAAATGCGATTGCACTTCCGTTTGCGGAGAATTTTGGCTGGGGTGGAGAGTTGAATCTTCAGTATATTTTTGAGAAATTGTTCTGTGCACCGGGGGGTGGTGGATATCCAAAGGAGCGAGTAGTACCTGAGCAAAGAAATAAGAAGATTTTAGATGAAGTAAAGAAAGTAACTCATGTAGATATGGTTACCATCTTGAAAACGATTGATCAGGAATTAGTAAAGGGTGCAGTAAGTGGTGCAAAGTTTAAAGAAAACTTTTTTAGAGACTGTAAATGTGAAAAGATAAAAGAAGCGGTAAAAGCGATTGTAGGATAGAAGATAGATTTGCCCCGAATTTCGTTGGTGGATTCACTATAAATGATATTTGGGGCATATTTTTTGCATCAAATGGAAAATTTTCATAGCTGTGTATAATCTATCAAATTTTATAGAAAATAATGTCAAAGAAAAAATGAATATTATGCAGAAGCTAGAACAAATATGGAGGAGCTGCCATGGAACAACTGGTGACAATAAGAGAACTTTATAAGAATAGAGAAAACTATATTGAAAAAACGATAAAGGTTGGGGGATGGGTAAGAAGTGTCCGTGATTCTAAGACATTTGGATTTTTAGTATTGAATGATGGAACTTTTTTTGAAACACTACAGATTGTATATCATGATAAGATGGAGAATTTTACTGAGATATCTAAGCTGAATGTAGGGGCTGCAGTAATTGTAACTGGTACATTAGTTGCTACACCACAAGCAAAACAACCATTTGAAATACAGGCAGATTGTGTAGAGGTAGAAGGAGTTTCTGCTCCAGATTATCCATTACAGAAGAAACGACATACTTTTGAATATTTAAGAACCATTTCACATTTAAGACCAAGAACAAATACATTTCAAGCTGTATTTCGTGTTCGTTCTTTGATTGCATATGCAATTCATCAATATTTTCAAGAACGAAATTTTGTCTATGTACACACGCCTTTAATTACAGGAAGTGATTGTGAAGGAGCCGGGGAAATGTTCCGGGTTACTACGTTAGATATGGAAAATTTGCCAAAGACAGAACAAGGAGGAATTGATTATAGTAAGGATTTCTTTGGGAAAGAAACAAATCTAACAGTAAGTGGACAATTAAATGGAGAAACTTATGCAATGGCATTTCGTAATATCTATACATTTGGGCCGACTTTCCGTGCAGAAAATTCGAATACGACTCGTCATGCAGCTGAGTTTTGGATGATAGAGCCAGAAATGGCATTTGCTGATTTGGAAGATGATATGAGATTAGCAGAGGGAATGTTAAAATATATTATTCGCTATGTAATGGAACAGGCACCAGAGGAAATGGCATTTTTTAATCAATTTGTAGATAAAGGATTGTTAGAACGATTAAAGGGAGTAGTAGACTCTGATTTTGCACATGTTACTTATACAGAGGCAGTTGAAATTTTACAAAAAAACAATGATAAATTTGACTATAAAGTGTCTTGGGGCTGTGATTTACAGACAGAACATGAGCGTTATCTAACAGAAGAGGTATTTAAACGTCCAGTATTTGTAACTGATTATCCAAAAGAAATTAAAGCTTTTTATATGAAATTAAATGAAGATGGAAAGACAGTTGCTGCAATGGATTGCTTGGTACCAGGGATTGGTGAGATTATTGGCGGAAGTCAGCGTGAAGATGATTATGACAAATTAAAGAATAGAATGAAAGAATTAGGATTACGAGAAGAGGATTATGACTTTTATCTAGACTTAAGAAAATATGGTTCTGCTCGACATGCAGGATTTGGGCTTGGATTTGAGCGTTGTGTAATGTATCTAACTGGTATGGGAAATATTCGTGATGTTGTTCCATTTCCTAGAACAGTAAATAATTGTGAATTATAATAAAAATATTATAGTAATTATTGAATGTTTCGTTAAAAGCTTAAAGGATTGTTGCAAAGAAATAAGTTTATATAATAGATTATAAAATTATACTTTACAGCAATCCTTTGATTTAGTTATTTTATATTAGTTCTTTTGTCCATATTTCATAAGAATTCGATTGATTCGCTCAATTGGATCTAATAGTTCACTAATGGAAGTATCATGATTTAAAGTATCAATAATAAGGGCAACATACTTACTCATGTCTACATCAATGTAATAAGGCTTTTGCAGTAGTTCAGGAGTTTGATAAATTAAATTTGTGGTTAAAATTCGATCAATCAGTCCTTGTTCATAGTATTGATCAAATTTATCGAATCCATTCGTAAATAGACCAAAAGAGGAAGCAAGAAAAACACGTTTTGCTTTTCTTTTCTTTAATTCTGCTGCTACATCTAACATACTTTCACCAGAAGAAATCATATCATCAATCACAAGGCAATCTTTTCCTTCTACAGAAGATCCTAGAAATTCATGTGCAACAATTGGGTTTCTCCCATTTACAATTCTTGAATAGTCTCGTCTTTTATAAAACATACCTAAATCCAGTCCAAGTACATTGGAATAGTAGACAGCTCTGGAAGTTCCACCTTCATCTGGACTAATGATCATCATATGATCGGCATCTATAGTCAGTTCTTCTTTTTGAAGCAATGATTTAATAAATTGATAGGCAGGTGTAACTGTTTCAAAACCTTTTAGAGGAATTGCATTCTGTACACGAGGATCGTGAGCATCAAATGTAATAATATTTTCGACTCCCATATTGGTAAGCTCTTGTAGTGCTAATGCACAGTCTAAGGATTCTCGACCAGTACGTTTATGTTGGCGGCTTTCATATAAAAATGGCATAATTACTGTGATACGACGTGCTTTTCCTCCGACAGCAGCAATTACACGTTTTAAGTCTTGAAAGTGATCATCAGGTGACATATGATTCGTAACACCACAAAGAGAATAGGTTAGACTATAATTAGTAACATCAGTTAAAATATACAAGTCGTCTCCTCGTACAGATTGATTAATAATTCCTTTTCCCTCTCCTGAACCAAACCGAGGGACTTTTACATTGACTAAGTAGGAGTCTTTTAAATAACCATTAAAAGGAAGAGTGGCTGTATGCTCATTCTCTCTTTTCAATCTCCAGTCAACAATGTAGGAATTAATTTTATCACCAAGTGCTTTACAGCTAGGCAGGCAGATAATACCAAGAGGCCCTACCGGAATTGTTTCAAGGTTTCTTTCTTCACGTGTCATACAATGTTCCTCCCTAATTGTAGAATAATTGACTTCTTCGACATAGAAACATAATTTATATATCATTGAAATGGAAATTAGTCAAGAGCGTTTTGTAAGCAATTTCTTTTTAATTCGAATATCTGTACCAAAAAATTTTAATAAGATATAGTTACTAGAAATACGAGAAAAAATTCGCTCTGAATAAATATCGGTAAGCCGATCTAATGCAAGATTAGTGGAAATAATTGTACTTTTTCTGTGCAAATAGCGGGTGTTTAAACAATAAAATAGTTTAGAGTTTGTAAAAGTATTAGTTAATTCAGTTCCTAAATCATCAATAATTAAAAGATCACATTCTATAATAAATTGTAATAATTCATTGGATTGTTCTTGTGTTTCTTCAGAAAAAGTCATACGAGAAAACAAATCAAATAATTCAATTGCAGAAAGATAAATAACAGAGAAAGAACGATCGAGCAGTTCTTTTGCAATACAATTAGATAAAAAAGTTTTTCCAATACCAGTATCACCATAAAAAAATAAGTTTTCAAATTCACTGTCAAAGTGTGCGACAAAGCTACAGCAAATATCATGAATTTCTGTCATATTGATCATCTGAGTTTTACCAGTAATTGGATTAATTTCTATATTATCATAATATTCTAAAGAAAAATTTTGAAAATTTTCTGTTTTTAGTATTTCACGTAAGTTTGATTGGGCATATAACAAATCAATCGAAGCCTGTTTCAGACAATGGCATTTTATTCCATTGCAATATCCTGTATCCTGACAATCTGGACAGTCATATTGTATATCCAGATAATTTTTAGGAAGGCCATGGCGAAGCAGGAGCAATTGTTTTTCTTCTGCTAAATCTTCTAATTCATGTCGAAGACGAAATATAGCAGATTCATTACCATTTAATAATTCTTTTGCACGTTTTACTGAAACAGTAGCAATGTTATTGTCTATTTCATGAATACGAGGAATTTTTTGATAGATTTCCTCTTGGCGTTTTGTTTGGTTATAGCGGTTGCGAAGCTGTTTTTCATTATAGATTCTTATAATGCTTTCATATTGCGAATTTTTCAATGCCAATGTGTAGGATTCCCCTTTCAGTGGTTTAATAATTGTTTTTCCAAATCATCATATGCATAGTTACGGGGAGTAAGATTATTAAAACGGTTATTGGAAGGTCTGATATCAGGTTTTTTTGTATTATCTTTTTCTTGCTGAGCAGTTTTTACATATTGTTTGTCTTGCTCTACGATATCTTCCATTTGCTTTACTCCTTGCTTTTTCCATTTTGTTAAAATTCGATCAGCATATTCAAAACTTGGCTGATGGATGGAACGGATCGTACGATTACAAGCTTCTGTTATAATATCAATAGTAAAACCATATTCGTTTGTCCATTTTTGAATCATAGAAATCTCACTGTTTCCAGGACGGCGATTATTGATACCAAATGATTTCATAACAGCAAAACAGTTTTTTGAATAAGTAGTGGTATTACTTTTTGCTTCACTTACCGTACAATATCCTTTTTCTGCCCAAGAAAGTGCTACTTTTTCAATATATCGCATACTGCGTTGTCCAATACTAACACAATACTCAATTAAATATTCAATTAAGTCTGCAGAAAAATGCAATCCATCATAAAAATAAAGGATGGTATTTGTATCTGTATCAGAAAGTGTAATACCTAAGTATTTTTGTGCTACATATAAAATTTGTTCAATATCTTCAGAAGCTAGAAACGTTTGTAATTGTGTATTACTATAACTTTGTTTTGGAGGAGCAGAAAAACGGAGGTCGTTTGTTTTTTTACTAGTATCTGTAGTTGTAGAGGCAACAGGTTCTTTGGAAGAACGAATAGTAGAAGTATTACAATCACATAAAGTGATTCCAGTTAAAGAGGAATCGGTATGAAAGGTTAACTTTAATAAACCCTCTTGTTCCCAATAGCGGAGGGCACGAAGAACATCATTTTCTGTATGGTTCATCTGATCGGCAATACCAGAAATGCTAATTTGAGAGTTTGAATTAGCATTGCGTAAAAGATAAAGATAAACTTTTACAAATTCACCGTTCGCTTTGGGCATATAGTCATCCAAAAAACGATTGGGAATGATCGTATCGGTTGCCTGATTATTTTGGAGTGTAATGTGATTCATAGTTATCGCCTGCCTGTATCATTTTAGCCTGTTTTTGTACAACTTTTTCCAAACCATTTTTATTGTACAAAAGTGTTGTGGGTTTTATTATAGCACAGAGAGAGAAAAAAGAGAATCGGGATTTTCGACTTAGAAAAAAATGTGGATAATGTGGATAACTTGTTGGTAACATAGAAATATCCACACAAGTTATTCAAGCAAATGTTGATAAGTGTGTGGATATGTTGATAACTATTTCCTTAACATAGATTCTCCAATTGTTACAATATCACCTGCTCCCATTGTAATTAAAAGATCTTGCTTTTTACAGTTTGTAAACAGGAAGTCTTCGATTTTTTGGAAGGAGTCAAAATAATAACAGGAAGAACCCATTTTTTTTAATTCATTTAATAATGTTTCTGAACTGATTCCTAGTGTATCTGTTTCTCTGGCGGAATAAATATCAGCAAGAACAACATAATCTGCAAGTGAAAGTGCCTGAGCAAATTCTTTTAAAAGAGCTTTGGTTCTAGTGTAAGTATGTGGCTGGAAGATACACCAGAGTTTATTGTGCGGATAATTTTCTGCTGCAGTTAATGTTGCACGAATTTCATCTGGATGGTGCGCATAGTCATCAATAATAGTAAACCCATGAGTTTCTCCTTTTTTTTCAAATCTGCGGTTTGCATTGTGAAAACGAGAAAGTCCAGTTTGAATCTGACAAAGTGGGATTTGCATTTCATAGGCAGCAGCGATTGCAGCAAGAGAATTTAAGATATTGTGTTCCCCTGGTACAGAAAGCGTAATATGAGCAACAAAATCTTGTTTAACCATAAGATCATAGCTGCCACAGGCAAAAGCATCATAAGTGATATTGGCAGCGTGGAATTGACAAGAAGGAAGCAGACCAAAGGTAACGACTTTGCAGGAAAGACCTTCTGTAAAATAGGAAAGGTTTTCAATACTACCATTAATAATAAGTGCACCATGATTCGGAATATTTTTGGTATAATGACGAAAGGAATGACGAATATCGTTTAAGTCTTCGAAAAAGTCTAAATGGTCGGCACAAACATTTAAGATAATACCAATAGTTGGATAGAGAGATAAAAAGCTGTTCATATACTCACAAGCTTCTGTAATAAAATATTGGGAATTGCCAACATAAATATTTCCGTGGATACAATCAAGAATACCACCTACGGATATAGTAGGAGATAGTTCTGCTTTTAGCATAATCTCAGAAAGCATAGAAGTTGTAGTAGTTTTTCCATGTGTACCAGAAATACCAATAGAGATGGAATAATTTTCCATGATTTGTCCTAGCAGTTCTGCACGAGATAGAATAGGAAGCTTTCTTTTAACAGCTTCCTGATATTCTGGATTTTCTGGTTTTACAGCGGCAGTAAAGACAATGGCTTTGGTAGATTCTGTGATATTCTCTGGCTTTTGATCATAGTGAATGAAGGCACCTAATGTTTCTAGGTGTTTGGTTAGATCCGATTGGTGCCAATCAGAACCAGTAATTGGAAATCCTGCTTTTAAAAGAACTTCAGCAAGCCCACTCATACTGATACCGCCGATGCCAATAAAATGAATTTCGATTGGATGGTTAAAATCTATTTGATATGCCATGATAATGATTCCTTTCTTAATAGCTGGAAACCATAGATGGTTTCTGATAAAATATTATACTCTTACTAAGGAAAAAAGCCAATATAAAATTAAGAAAAAAGTAAACTTTTGTACAGAAAAAGGTTAGGAACCATAGAAAAAATATGGTTTGTTTCTTTCCATTTTGTGGAAAATCAACAAAAATCAGAATTTTTAGGAACAAAGTTTCACATTCTGATACAGAAAAAATGCCTGTTCTGTAGTAAAAATAAAATTAAGAGAAATATTGACGGAAAATGTGAAAAAAATCTAAACAAATTTCAGAAAATCTGTTTCTAAAAAAAAACTTTTATGTTATAATAAATTACAGGGCGAATAGCACTAAAAAAATAGAAATCTACAACAAGAGGTGATATCGTGATTAAGAAAGAAATGATAGCCATGCTTTTAGCAGGCGGACAGGGAAGCCGACTTGGTGTTTTAACATCTCAGGTGGCAAAACCTGCAGTGGCATTCGGAGGAAAGTACCGCATTATTGATTTCCCACTTAGTAATTGTATTAATTCAGGAGTAGATACGGTAGGTGTTCTTACCCAGTATCAGCCGTTAAGATTGAATACTCATATTGGAATTGGTATTCCGTGGGATTTGGATCGAAATGTAGGTGGCGTAACGATTCTTTCTCCATATGAAAAGATTGGAAATAGTGAATGGTACTCCGGTACAGCCAATGCAATTTATCAAAATCTAACTTATATGGAACAGTATAATCCAGAATATGTATTAATTCTTTCTGGTGATCATATCTATAAGATGGATTATGAGGTAATGTTAGAATATCATAAGGCGAACAATGCAGACATTACGATCGCTGCTATGCCTGTTCCGATTGAAGAAGCAAGCCGTTTCGGCATTGTCGTAACGGACGAAAATGATCGTATTATAGAATTTGAAGAGAAACCAAAAAATCCAAAGAGTAATTTAGCTTCTATGGGTATCTACATCTTTAGCTGGAAGGTATTAAAAGAAGCATTAGTAAAGATGTCCGGTGTAAGTGGATGTGACTTTGGAAAGCATATTATTCCATATTGTTTTGAAAATGGCGGAAGAATTTTTGCTTATGAGTACAACGGGTATTGGAAAGATGTAGGAACATTAGGCTCTTATTGGGAAGCAAATATGGAATTGATTGATATTATTCCTGTATTTAACTTATATGAAGAGTTCTGGAGAATTTATACAAAGAGCGATACGCTTCCTCCGCAGTACATAGCTGCAGGAGCTAAAGTAGAAAGAAGTATTATTGGTGAAGGTACGGAGGTATATGGTGAAGTATACAATTCCGTAATTGGCCCTGGCGTTGTAGTGGGAGAAGGTACAGTGGTAAGAGATTCCATTATTATGCAAGGAACAACAATTGGAAAAGGCGCACAAGTTTATAAGGCAATTATTGCAGAAAATGTTGAAATTAGTGACAATGTTGTTTTAGGTGTAGGCGATTACGCACCAAGTAAATATGATCCGAAGGTTTATGCATTTGATTTGGTAACGATTGGAGAAAATTCCTATATTCCGGCTAATGTAACAATTGGCAAGAATGTTGCAATTTCTGGTAAGACAGAAGAGTCCGATTATCCAAACGGAAAACTGGAAAGCGGCGAGTATATTATTAAGGCAGGTGAAACACGATGAGAGCCATTGGTATTATTTTAGCAGGTGGTAACAATAGTAGAATGAGGGAGCTGTCTAATAAAAGAGCAATTGCAGCAATGCCTGTTGCGGGCAGCTACCGTGCGATTGATTTTACATTAAGTAATATGTCCAATTCCCATATTCAGAAGGTAGCAGTATTTACACAATATAATGCAAGATCATTAAATGAGCATCTTAGTTCTTCAAAATGGTGGGATTTCGGAAGAAAACAAGGCGGTTTATTTGTATTTACGCCTACAATTACAACAGAAAATAGTTATTGGTATGGCGGTACAGCAGATGCAATTTATCAGAATTTAAGCTTTTTAAAGAGAAGCCATGAACCATATGTTGTGATTGCTTCTGGCGACAGCATCTATAAGTTAGATTATAACAAGGTATTGGAATATCATATTGCAAAGAAAGCAGATATTACAGTTGTAACAAACAGCGTTCCAGATTGGGAAGATCCTTGCCGTTTTGGTTTGATTAAGACAGATGAAGACGGAAGAATTACTGATTTTGAAGAGAAACCAGTAGTTGCATCTTCTAGTCAGCTATCAACTGGTATCTATGTAATTCGTAGACGTCAGTTAATTGAATTGATTGAACGTTGTGCACAGGAAGGCAGAAAGGATTTTGTAAGTGATGTTTTAGTTCGCTATAAGAATTTAAAGAGGATCTATGCTTATCAGATGGACAGCTATTGGAGAAGTATTTCTTCAGTAGACGCTTACTATAAAACCAATATGGATTTCTTAAATCCAGAAGTGAGAAATTACTTCTTTAAAGAATATCCAGAAGTGTATTCAAAGATTGATGATTTACCACCAGCAAAGTACAATCCAGGTGCAGAAGTTCGGAATAGCTTAATTTCCAGTGGAAGTATTGTAAATGGTAAAGTAGAAAATTCTGTTTTATTTAAGAAAACTTATATTGGAAATAATTGTGTGATTAAGAATTCGATTGTATTAAATGATGTTTATATTGGCGATAATACCTATATTGAAAACTGTATTGTAGAAAGCCGTGATACAATTCGGGCAAACACAACACATATCGGAAATCCGGATCAGATTAAGATCGTTTTGGAAAAGAACGAAAGGTATGCGTTATAGCCTGCAAAGGATAAAACGTTTAGTTGTGAAGGGAAGATTGAGAATGCAGATTACAGATGTAAGGGTTCGGAAGGTTGCAAAGGAAGGCAAGATGAAGGCAGTCGTATCAATTACTCTGGAAGATGAATTTGTAATTCATGATATCAAAGTAATAGAAGGTGAAAAAGGGTTGTTTATTGCAATGCCAAGCCGGAAAGCGTCTGACGGAGAATACCGAGATATTGCACATCCGATTAATTCAGAAACCCGTGAAGTGATGCAGAAAATTATTCTGGAAAAATACGAAACAGCTTTAAAAGAAATGGAAGAGCAGGCAACGGAAGATTAGACAGAAGAAATTTCCCTTTCTAAAAACAGAATAAGAAATAGGTTTCCCAGGCAGGAGGTTATCCTGTCTGGGAATTTTTGAATGAGTTAAAAGGTTGCTACTGAGAAAAAGAGAACACCTACAATAATAAAACAGATCAGAATGGAGATAAACCAACTATTTTCATTATATTGTTTCATATTATACCTCGTATTTTAGTTGTTATTTATGCAGATGCATAAAAAGCCGAATGGTGATATTGGCTTGACTTTTTTTATCAAGTAGAATTATGATAGCATTATTGTGGGAAAATGTAAATAGAGGACAGAAAAAGTTCAAGATGTCAGATAATAAAAGATTAAAATAATAGGATAAAAGCTATTTTAAAGATCAGGTAGAGTGAGGAGAAGAAAAATGTATTTAATAGTAGGGTTGGGAAATCCGACTTATCAGTATGCACGAACAAGACATAATATTGGATTTGAAGTAATTGATGAGCTTGCAGATAGAAATGGAATTTCAATGGAGCTTCATAAACATAAAGCTATTTGTGGCAAGGGGAGTATTGCAGGAGAGAAAGTGATTCTTTTACAACCACAAACTTATATGAATTTAAGTGGAGAAAGTATACGAGAGGCGATTGGATATTATAAGTTGAATCCCAAAAATCAATTACTTGTGATTTTTGATGATATTAGTCTGGATGTAGGAAGAATTCGACTTAGAGCAAAGGGAAGTGCAGGGGGACATAATGGAGTAAAAAGTATTATCGCTTGTTTGGGGATGGATGAATTCTGGCGAATAAAAGTTGGAGTTGGAGAAAAACCAAAGGGATGGGATTTGGCTGATTATGTGTTAGGACGTTTTAATGAAGAAGATCGAATAAAGGCAGATGAAAGTGTGGAGCGTGCAGCGAAAGCAGCAGAGTGTATTTTGCAGAAAGGGATGGAAGCAGCAATGAACTTGTTCCACTAAAATCAAATAAATTCGTATGGAAAAATAGGAGATAAAATATAATTTTAATAGAAGGATTATTTTATAAATAAAAATAGATTGGATATTTCGGCAATGGATTGCCAGAGAGGGAGGAGAGTATGAATTGTATCACAACTCCTTTAACAGAGTTGAAAGAAGTAGAGGAACTACAGGATTGGCTAAAAAGACGTCAAAAAAATAGAGAGAAAAGAAGCGGTGCTCTTTTTGCCTGTGGTTGTATAGATTCTCAAAAAGCGCATTTTATCGCTGGATGTGGTGAGGAGTTTGCTTATAAATTGGTGATTACGTTTAGTGAGGTGCGGGCACGGGAACTTTATGAGGACTATAAGTGTTTTGATGAAAATGTTATTTGCTACCCAGCAAAAGATTTTATCTTTTATAGCGCAGATATTCATGGAAATTTAATTGTACAAGAACGTATGAAAGCAATTCAGGCTTTATTGGAAAAAAAACGATTAGTAGTAATTATTACAATAGATGGGTGTATGGATAAGATTTTACCCCTTCCTTTGATACAACAAAATATTTTGCATATTTCAGATACAGATCATATTGACAGTGAGAAATTGATAGAACAATTAATTCAAATTGGATATGAGAGAGTACAACAAGTAGAAGGACATGGAGAGTTTGCTGTACGAGGGGGAATTATTGATATTTTTCCTTTAACAGAGGAGGTACCTTACCGAATTGAGCTTTGGGGAGATGAGGTGGATTCGATTCGTACATTTCATATTCAAAGTCAGCGTTCGATTGAAAGTCAAAAAGAAATTATTTTGTATCCCGCAACAGAAATGATTTTAGAAAAAGATATCATACAAGAAGGGATTCAAACATTAAATTTAGATTTACAAAGGCAGATAACTGTACTTGAAAAAGAAGGGAAGCAGGAAGAAATAAAAAGAATTCGTAGTATAATTGGGGAAGTCGTAGAACAGATGAAAAGTTTAAAATCTACGATTTCTTTGGATGCCTATTTATCTTATTTTTATAAAGAAACAGTTAGTTTTTTAGATTATTTTCCATTGGAACAAACATTAGTATTTTTAGATGAACCTGTGCGGATTGGAGAGAAAGCAGATACATTAGAGATGGAGTTTCGAGAGAGTATGATTCATCGTTTAGAAAAAGGATATATTCTGCCAAAACAAACAGAAGTTTTATATGGAACAAAAGAAACCTTTGCGAGAATACAAAAAAACTATGTTATTGCAATGGGAGTACTTGATCAGAAGCAAAATTACATTAGTCTTTCAGAGACAGTTTATTTCCATGTGCAAAGTGTAAACTCTTATAATAATAATTTTGAGATTTTGGTTAAGGATCTGTTAAGGTATAAAAAACAAGGATATCGAGTTATTTTATTATCGAATTCTAGAACACGGACAGCTCGGTTAGCACAGGATCTGCGAGAACATAGTTTATCTGCCTATAGTCGGGATTCGTTGGAAAATCCCGTACAGCCAGGAGAAATTTTAGTAACATATGGATATCTCCATCGAGGGTTTGAGTACCCTCAGTTAAAATTTGTTGTGATTACTGAAGCAGATATATTTGGTGCTGAAAAGAAGAAGCGGAAAAAGAAGACTTACGAAGGACAGAAAATTCAAAATTTTACTGATTTAAGCATAGGGGATTATGTAGTACATGAAAATCATGGATTAGGGATATATCAAGGAATTGAAAAGATGGAAGTGGAGGGAGTGACAAAGGATTATATTAAGATTGAATATGAGGGAGGAAGTAAGTTATATATCCAAGCGACTCAGTTAGATTTGCTTCAAAAGTATGCTGGAGCAACTGCAAAAGCGCCAAAGTTAAATACACTTGGCGGAAAAGAATGGCACAAGACGAAATCAAAGGTTTATAAGGCAGTTCGAGATATTGCAAAAGATTTAGTAGAACTTTATGCAAAACGTCAAGCAAAGTCTGGTTTTCAGTATGGTCCAGATACAGTATGGCAACAGGAGTTCGAAGAGACGTTCCCTTATGAGGAGACAAAAGATCAGCTTACTGCGATTGAAGAAACAAAAAGAGATATGGAAAGTATTAAAATTATGGATCGATTAATATGTGGTGATGTTGGATATGGAAAAACAGAGATTGCGATTCGGGCAGCTTTTAAGGCTGTTATGGAAAGTAAACAGGTAGTTTATTTAGTACCTACTACAATTTTAGCACAACAACATTATCATACTTTTGTAGAGCGAATGAAAAATTTTCCAGTTCGGATAGATTTGCTGTCTCGTTTTCGGACACCTTCTCAACAAAAGAATACGTTAGATGGATTAAAGAAGGGACTAGTGGATATTGTAATTGGAACACATCGGGTACTTTCTAAAGACTTAGAGTATAAAGATTTGGGACTTTTAATAGTGGATGAAGAACAGCGTTTTGGTGTGACACATAAGGAGAAAATTAAACAACTTAAGGAAAATGTAGATGTGTTAACTCTGACAGCAACGCCAATTCCACGTACGCTTCATATGAGCTTAATTGGGATTCGGGATATGAGTATATTGGAAGAACCTCCGATTGATCGTTTGCCAATTCAGACTTATGTAATGGAGTACCATGATGAGATGGTGCGAGAGGCAATCAATCGAGAATTGAATCGTGGCGGACAGGTTTATTATGTCTATAATCGAGTCAACAATATTGAAGAAATTACAAATCATGTCGCTTCGTTGGTTCCAGATGCACATGTAAAATATGCACATGGACAAATGCGGGAACATCAGTTAGAAAAAATTATGTATGATTATATCAATGGAGAAATTGATGTATTAGTATCAACTACAATTATTGAAACAGGGTTGGACATTTCAAATGCAAATACAATGATTATTCATGATGCGGATCAGCTTGGGTTGGCACAGCTTTATCAGCTTCGTGGACGGGTAGGACGTTCTAACCGGACTTCCTATGCATTTTTATTGTACAAAAGAGATAAGATGCTTCGTGAGGTTGCAGAAAAACGTCTTGCTGCAATACGAGAATTTACAGAGCTTGGCTCTGGCTTTAAGATTGCAATGCGGGATTTAGAAATTCGTGGAGCAGGAAATATTCTTGGTTCAGAACAGCATGGTCATATGGAAGCAGTTGGCTATGATCTTTATTGTAAGATGTTAAATGAGGCAGTGAAAAATTTAAAGGGAATAGGAGAGGAGAAAAATTTTGATACCAGTATTGATATGGATGTCAATGCTTTTATTCCACCTATGTATATTAAAAATGAAATGCATAAACTAGATATTTATAAGCGAATTGCTGGAATTGAAAATGAAGAAGAATATTTAGATATGCAGGATGAGTTGACAGATCGTTTTGGAACGATGCCAAAGTCAGTAGAAAATCTTTTACAAGTGGCTCTGTTAAAAGCGATGGCACATCGGCTGGATATATTGGAGGTAAAGGGAAATCGGCAGGAGATACGAATTACAATGTATGAAAGTGCTGCTATGGATGGAACAAAAGTTCCTCTTTTTTTAGAACAGTATCGAAATCAAATAAAATTTAAAGTTGGAAAGAATCCATATTTTTTATATAGTTATGGAAGGAATGATAAGAAAAGTGAAGAGGGACAATTAGGGAAATTAAAAGAACTTTTAGAAGAAATGGAAAAAGTTTTTAAAGAAATATCATGTGATAAAATTTCGTAGAAAAACGATAGAAAAAAGAAGATGGCAGATGAAAGCAATAAAAAATAGGAGTAATAGAATGGACAGCAAAAGAAAGATATCATTTGATAAAGTTATTCGGTTTGTGGACAGCTTAGAGAAAGAGGTAGGGATACCAGGATGCAGTATTCAAATTATGCAGCATGGCGAGCAGAGGTTAATTTATTATACTGGATTGGCAGATAGAGAAAATAAACGAAAAGTTGCAGAAAATACGTTATTTCGTATCTTTTCTATGACAAAATTGATTACTTGTACTTGTGCCATGCAGCTTTATGAGCAGGGACGATTTCAGTTAAATGATCCATTATATCTTTATTTACCAGAGTATAAAGAGATGAAAGTATATACAGATAGAACATCAGATTGTCAAACAATAGTAGATGCAAAAAACCCAATTTTAATTAAAGATTTATTTCGCATGAGTACAGGAATTCCTTATGATGGATACGAACTTCCAACAGAAAGACAAATAACAAAGCTTTTTGCTAGGTGGGATCAAAGTTTAAAAACACAGTCTGTCACAACGAGAGAAGTTGCAAAAGAGCTTGCCAATATTCCATTAGCTTTTGAGGCAGGAACGCATTGGAAATATGGAATGTCACATGATATTTTAGGGGCATTAATTGAAGTGATTTCCGGAATGAAATTAGAAGATTACATGCAGAAATTTATTTTTAGACCACTTGATATGACAGAAACGGCTTTTCATTGGGAGAGAAAGGAGCTAGAAAAAAGACTTGCTAAAGTATATACAACTACTTCTGGGCAGTTAGAGCATATAGAGATATTTGATGGGCATTATAGGAAAGAAAGTGCCTATGAAAGTGGTGGAGCAGGATTACTTTCTACGCTTGGAGATTATATGAAATTTGCTAATACAATGGCACTTGGTGGAACAAATCAGGATGGTGTCCGTTTGATTGGCAGAAAAACATTAGATTTGGTGCGAATGGACCATTTAAGTAAGGAAATGAAATTAGATTATAATTGGGATCATCAGATAGGATATAGTTATGGATTAGGATGCCGAACGATGGTTGATCCACAGAAAGGAGGCTGTAATTCTTCTTATGGAGAATTTGGCTGGAGTGGAAAGGCAGGAACATTAGTGTTTATCGATCCAGCAGAAGAATTAGCTGTTGTATATATGCAGCAGATGTTGCCAAGTTTAGAAAATTATGTGATGCCTCGACTTCGAAATGTAGTGTATGGATGCTTATAAATACATAACAGCATTTTAAAGAAATAAATATTATATTTATTGTCTGTGTAATAAAGTGAAAGTCTTTGCTTTAAGATAAAACTTTTTAATTTATTATAGGATATAAAAATATCACTTAGTTTAGACAACAAAATAAACAACAAAGCAAAACTAAGCGAAGGAAGAAGTTTAATAAAAATTCGATAGAATTATAAATGTGATTGTGGTATAATTTTCGTAGTATGAAAAGAAAGTTAGGAGAAGAGAAAGATTTATGGGTATGTTTATTCAGCTTTGTATTGGTTTGGTTTTTGCGATATATGGTATTTTTTGTTTCATCAAAAAGGAAAACCAAGCAAGGGAAAAATTCGTTATTGGTCTTGTTTGTTTTTTAGTGGGAATATTTTTGACTGGGTATGGCGTTTACCAAATTGTTTAAAGTTCTCATTGATTAGCAAATGTAATTATAACCACAATTAGATGAGTAACACAGCGTCAGAGCATATAGAAAATTGATATGATACCTCTAAAGTAAACAGATGAAATATAAAGAGCTGTTACTTTGGAGGTATTTTGTATGTCCAGAAAAACAAAGTTTACGCTATTAGAAAAAGAGCAGATTGTTATAGCTTATCTTGAAGGAAATAAATCCAGGGCATAGATATATAGAGAATGAGGTATCTCTTCAAGAACCATTCAAGATTGGGACTTAGTTTATAACAGACATGGAGTGGAAGACCTGGTTGACAAGAGAGGAAAAAGAAAAACGGAGAGTGAAAATGTCCAAATTGGAAAAGCTGCACAAACTAGTATACCTCAAAAACTTTCCACAAAAAACTTGAGAAAGCAGAAATAACACAAAGCATGTCAAGAGTATCCTGATGCATAGATAATGGTTTAATGGAAGTGTTCTAGGGGATGCTAAAATCCGAGATATAATTACCGATATTAAAAACCCTTAAATTGTATAAAACGATAAAATTTAGCAGCTAAACTTTTTGTTTTTTTCACTGTTTATTTGACAGGGAGAGGTTCATTACTCACAAATCTGCTGACTTTGCGTATTATGCGCACTGGAATTTAATTATCCCAATATTCAAGCAATTTTTCATCGATCGGTGCAATTCTTTCTTTTCCCCTTAAATCACTGTAAAATGCTAATTTTTCAACTTCTTCTTTATAATCCGCCATATTCATAATGCCATTCTGGATTAAAATAGCCAGGTGCTATATGGTAGTACATCAATCCAATGTATGAAAAATCTATATTTTTTAACCCCAATTCTTCATGACATTCTCGTTTTATACATTCTATTAGTGTTTCATTTTTTTCCCTACATCCTTCAAAGATTTCCCAATTTTGTCTATATTTGTTCCAGCCAAGCAAATAATCAGAGCCAACTTTTACAACTGCAAGGCAGTGATTTATAGGTTCATATTTTGTATCTGCTTTTTCTTCTTCAATATTAATTATCTCCAATAGTTCATTCCCGTTGTTGTCCTTTACTATCAACGCAGTGTCCTCCTCAGATCCCAATTGTGATAATATTATAACACAAAATATACAGAAGTAAATCTCATAACAACATTGATGTATACACCTATGTAGGTTATCTTTTACGGATAAACTGCAACAAAGCAGAAGGTGAGCTGAAAATCACTTCCTACTTTGAATATGACTTAAATGCTTTGGCAATAGATAAATTGCTTGAATATGCAAAACGATATCTGTAATATAAAATTATAAGGGCTGAAACCAAACCAGCCCTTACCCTGTTTATCACTGTATTTTCAATCCATCATACGCAAAATGTATGAAATTCAATTTTTTCTCCAATTCTTTATAATCATCATATGATTTTCCCCAATCTTCTTCTAAGTGTGTAATAATGACTTTTTTTATTCTATGTAGCTTCTGTATTCTCTCAATTTCATCTAAAGTAAATAGTTCTTTTCGCAGTGGGTTATCTTCATTTAATATAAAGCCATCTTTTAATATGTCACCTACAATTGTATTGCCAATAATTAAAATATCTGCATCTTGAAAGTTCGCTGATTTTGGAAATGGCTTTACATCACATGGAGCATAAATTAGTTTTTTGTTGTTAAAGGAAATAATAAATATTGCCAGATGTTCTTGTTTATCTACTGGAACCAACTTAATTAAAATATGGTCTTTTTTGAAAGCACGCATTTCTTTTGTGTATACAAGGCCTCTTGCCTCATAATATTCAATGATTGAACCATACTTTGTACCTTGCTTTTTAATATCTTCAAGAATGGCAGGCAAAGAAGCAATTTCTATTGGATTATTTGGTTTCTTTCCCAGCGAATTGGCAAGCCAATCCATTTTCAATTGTTCAATTACACGCATTCCCATTGTATGATCAGGAGCGCAATGGCTGTATAAAATATGTTCAACTTTCTGTATGTCGGAATTATTTAATGAGGCATTGATATCTTCTGGTGTATCAATCAATATATTTAGTCCTTTAATAAACAGACTGCATCCTGTTCTTGCATAAGGAAATCCTTTCTGTCGTGTTCTGTACATACACAACAGTTACAACATGCTCTTGGCGTGTTGACACAGCCTCCAGAACCAAGTATGATTACATTCATGTTTTGTCTGCTTCTTTCTTTTCATAAAATAAAGTTAATTTAAAAATAATGTATTTTTTAAAATGATTATGTTATTAAATACTTTAATAGTATATAAAGATAGATTAAATTGAATTAATAATAGGATAAAAAGTGTATTTATATGTTTTTTATTTATTTTAGATTTAAAATGAGGCAATTGACGGATTAAGGCTTCTATGATATGATTTTGGCAGGATTATCAGAAAGGGTAAGATTATTTTTAGTATAAGATTGTTTTTAGCATAAGAATAAAAATTGCTGAAGAGCAGGAGGGAATAGTGTGAAAGAAAGTAGAGGACAGCCATAAATGGGCGCACTCAAATAAGCTGTCAAAGGCAGACAACTTTTTGAGGTATTATTGATTTATCAAATTAAATCTAAGAAGCTAATAGTTCATCAGGAGGAAGTAATCCTTCTCGTTGCAATAGTTTCTTGGCTTGCTTGATAGCTTTCGCCTTTTGTTTTTCAACAAGAGCTACAGGCATATCGATTTTGTAAAGATCGCTCGGATTCCACTGTTCACCAGTAGACAGCATCTGGTAGATAGCGGTGAGAATCATACGGGCAATGGCGATAATGGCTCTTTTCTTGCCACGGCGTTTAACAAGTGATTCATATTTCTTTTTGTAGTAAGGAGATTTGTCAGATTTTACGGCTGCATAAGCACACTGTACTAATGCAGATAAGCGCTTGGAACCCCTGAAATGAGACATATCAGTACCGATTTCGGAGATGATAGTGATGGCACTAGCATGTTTGACACCCGGAATGGTACAGAGAAACTGGATAGCATTTTCAAAATCAGGATTAGAAGAAATCATATTTTCTATCATTTTATCAACATCATTGATTTCAGCTGTGATATAATCCATATGTGCACAGACGAGGCGCATACGATATTTTTGGACATCAGTCATCTGATACCTTCGATGGATTCTATAACAGCATCTTCTTTGGATTTGAGGCTCCTAAGAAGCTTAGATGCGATTTCTTCGTGGTTAATGGATGTACCCGATTGTTCAAGCAGATAGTCGATAATGGATGTGGATGACTTCCCAAAGATATCGGAAACAACAGAATCTAATGCAACATTACAAACGGTAAGAGCATTCTGATATCTATTTTTTCATTTGAACGGCAGGAAACAAGCTTGTAACGGTAGCGAGTGTATTCCCTAAGAATACGGACTATCTTGCAAGGAATATAACTGTCTTTGACAAGTCCAAGACGGAACAAATCTCCAATCCATTTAGAATCTTTGGCATCATCTTTGTTGCCTTTTACCGCCTTTACCCATTTAGGATTGGCAATGACAACATTGATTTCATCTTCCAGAAGATTAAAGACAGGGACCCAGTATTTACCTGTGGATTCCATACAGACATCATGGCAATCATTGTCGAGAAGCCATTGCTTGAATTCGAGAATTGAATTGTTAAAGGTGGAGAAGCGCTTCTTTTGGTAAGAAGGCTCAATGCCACCGGTAGTTTTGACGATTGTGGCAACGAGAAACGATTTGTGAACATCGACACCACAACAGGTTTGGTAAGTAACTTTCATAGTCAGACTCCTTTCGTAAAAGATGAGAAGCCATTGACTGAACTGCCACACAATTAAACTAAGGCGCTTAAACAATTCTTAGTGTACGGATTCGTAATGCCACTTATTTGTGCTTGAAAAGGCAGAACTTACACTGATTAACATGCTGTCTAAAACGAAGAAAGTTGTTACAACTCCTCCTCCCGTGCTTTGTAGTGTAGCTTCTTGCAAACTATTTTACAGCACAACGTAGAGAGTTGAAACCCTTTCATTACTATTTGTGCCGCCAGCCGAAGGCGGCGGAATGGAGATTAACATGGAACAAGAAATGATTATGGTTCTTGATTTTGGCGGACAATATAATCAGCTAATTGCAAGACGAATTAGAGAGTGTAATGTATATTGTGAAGTATATCCTTATAGTATAAATTTAGACAAGATTAAAAAAATAAATCCAAAGGGGATTATTTTTACAGGGGGACCAAATAGTGCATATGGAGAGGATGCACCTTGTTGTTCAAAAGAAATTTTTGAAATGGGAATTCCAATCTTAGGGATTTGTTATGGTTCTCAATTAATGGCGCATTTACTAGGGGGTAGGGTTTCTACAGCTCCTGTTAGTGAATATGGAAAAACAGAAGTAAATATAAATACTTCTTCTATTTTATTTAAGAATGTGTCTTCTAAGACGATCTGTTGGATGAGCCATACTGATTATATTGAGCAGGCTCCAGAAGGATTTCAAATTACTGCACATACACCTGTATGTCCAGTTGCAGGAATGGAATGTGCAGAGAGAAAGTTGTATGCAGTACAGTACCATCCAGAAGTGATGCATACACAAGAAGGAATGAAGGTACTTTCTAATTTTGTATTTTCTGTATGTGGCTGTCAAGGTGATTGGAAAATGGATTCTTTTGTAGAAAAAACGATTCAAGAAATTCGAAAAAAAGTTGGAAGTGGTAAGGTACTTTGTGCATTGTCTGGAGGAGTAGATTCTTCAGTTGCTGCAGTATTACTTGCAAAAGCAGTTGGAAAACAACTTACATGTGTATTTGTAGATCATGGCTTATTACGTAAAAAGGAAGGGGATGAAGTAGAAGCGGTATTTGGTGCAAATGGACCATATGATTTAAATTTTATTCGTATAAATGCACAAGAACGTTTTTATGAAAGGTTAGCTGGAGTAGAAGAACCAGAAGTAAAGAGAAAAATAATTGGTGAAGAATTTATTCGTGTATTTGAGGAGGAAGCAAAGAGAATAGGTGCAGTGGATTATTTAGTTCAAGGTACGATTTATCCTGATGTAATTGAGAGTGGATTAGGAAAATCTGCTGTAATTAAATCCCATCATAATGTAGGCGGTTTGCCTGATTATGTTGATTTTAAAGAGATTATCGAACCACTTCGATTATTATTTAAAGACGAAGTACGTAAAGCAGGATTGGAACTTGGGATTCCAGAACATTTAGTATATCGTCAGCCGTTTCCAGGGCCAGGACTTGGGATTCGAATTATTGGTGAAGTAACAGCAGAGAAAGTACGAATTGTACAGGATGCAGATGCAATTTATCGAGAAGAAATTGCAAGAGCAGGGTTAGATAAGGGACTTGGACAGTATTTTGCTGCACTTACTAATATGCGAAGTGTAGGATGTATGGGGGATGAACGAACTTATGATTATGCAGTAGTGCTTCGTGCTGTGAATACATCTGATTTTATGACGGCAGAATGTGCGCAGATTCCTTGGGAAGTACTTGGAGTAGTGGCTCGACGAATTGTAAATGAGGTTAAAGGGGTTAATCGGGTGCTTTATGATTGCACTGGGAAACCGCCAGCGACAATTGAGTTCGAGTGATGAAATGGTCTTTAAAAACCCAGTATTTATGCGGTTTCCAAACAAATTTGTTTAAGTGCTGGCAACGATTTGGCAACATTTTTCACATCACGCATTAAATAATTACATCAATGGCATAAAGAAAACCTTGCTGATTTTCAGATATGAAAACTGAATATCGGCAAGGTCTTTTTATGCTTATTTCTGCTTTTTCTTTTTAGCTGTTTTCTTTTCTTCTTTCTCGATTTTCTGAAATTCCTTCATGAGCATATCACTGACCGCCTGTGAGGGGACTTTTGCCCAATGCTGTGAGGTATCTAGTTCTGGATATTTGTACCTCCATTGGTCATATTCTTCTTTGGTAATCTTGCCTTGTTCCAGTTTGATGGCTTGTTCCTTCCATGCATTGAGCATTTGAAACATAGAAATATAAGTCATTCCAGCAGATTTATCCAGATGTAGGCAGATTTCTCCGTCAATCTCCCCGATTTTCAGTCCATATATATCTTCCAGAGCGAAAAGCGTGTGCATTAGTCCTATGTTCGTATCAATATCTGGTACAGTGAGTGCATGGGTACTGACATCAAAAAGGTGAGCCATTTCTTTCACAAGGTCATGTTTGGGGATTCTAGCTTCGGATTCATATTGTGCCATGCGAACATCAGAAGTCTTTCCGAGAAAGCCGAGGCGTTCTCCTAATTGTTTTTGTGTCATTCCTTTTCGATTACGAAAAAATTTAATGCGTTTGCCAATTGCCATAATAAAAGCCTCCCAATCTATTTTATGATATGATTCGTTCATTTTCATTTGTTTTCCGCAAGTAATATAAAATAAGAAAACAAAAGGATTGCTTTTACTATAACATGAAGAAATAGAGTTCGCAATGAAAACTTAAATAAAAAAATTTAAGATTTTCTTGAAAATCGCTTGACTTAACTGTATTTATTTAGTATTCTATAGAAGAAACTAAGCAAATAGAGTTAGATATAAGAAAGGAGGAGAGGTTACTATGACAGAAACATCTTTTATGACAGTAGAAGAAGTAGCAACGGAATTAAGAGTTTCTAAATCAAAAGCATATCAGATTGTTCGAGATTTAAACAAGGAGTTGAAAAAACAAGGTTATTTAACAGTTGCAGGTCGAGTAAGCCGAACATTTTTTTACAAAAAAGTTTGTTACAGAGAATAGAAAGGAGAAAAGAACATGGCAGTCTATAAAGATTCTAAAACAGGAACATGGCGAGTGCTTTATCGTTTTACAAATTGGAAGGGCGAACGAAAGCAGACACAAAAAAGAGGATTTGCTACAAAAAGAGAGGCACAAGCATGGGAGCATGAAATTATGCTCAAACAGGGTGCAAAGTTAGAGATGACATTTGGCAGCTTTTTTGAGATTTATGAAGCGGATAAGAAACAACGAGTGAAGAAAAGTACATGGGAATCGAAAAGTCATGTGATTCGTACCAAAATATTACCTTATTTTGAAAATAGGAAGATAACAGAGATTGAAGCAAAAGATGTGATCGCTTGGCAAAATGAGCTGATGGCATATCGAAATGAAGATGGAACACCCTATTCGGGAGATTATTTACGAACCATTCATGCACAACTGACAGCCATTTTTAATCATGCAGTAAATTTTTATAACCTTCCTTATAATCCAGCAAGACGAGCTGGAACAATGGGAATTGAAGTTCCAAAAGAAATGAATTTCTGGACAAAAGAGGAATATTTGAAATTTGCAGAGGTAATGATGGATAAGCCCCGATCCTTTTATGCATTTGAAATGCTCTACTGGTGTGGAATTCGTTCTGGTGAATTATTAGCACTGACTCCTGCTGATTTTGATTTTAAAAAGCAAACCGTTACCATTAGTAAAACATTTCATCGTTCTAAAGGAAAAGATGTGATTACCAGTCCAAAGACAGTAAAAAGTAATCGAACCATAAAAATGCCCTCTTTTCTTTGTGAAGAAATGCAAGACTATATTCATATGTTATATGATATAAAATCAGACGAACGTTTATTTCCTGTTACAAAATCTTACCTTAGTCATGAAATGGATCGAGGAGCAAAACAGGCAGAAGTAAAAAGGATAAGGGTACATGACATTCGGCATAGTCATATTTCTTTACTGATTCATATGGGATTTTCCGTATTGGCGATTGGAGAACGAGTGGGACATGAAGCGGAGAAGATAACTTATCGTTATGCTCATTTGTTTCCAACTGTTCAAACCGAGATGGCAGAAAAGTTGGATATGGAGAGAATAACAAAGGAGGATAGAAATGGAAAGGAAATTGGATAATAAAGGAAGATGGAGAAATCATACGGTAGCGTTTCGTGTATCAGAAGAGGAATCAAAGCTATTAAATGATTTTGTGGAATTATCAGGATTGACAAAACAAGACTATATTACAAGAAGGCTTTTGTGTCGAGATGTAGTGGTACAAGGAAATCCACGAGTATATAAGGCTTTGAAAAATCAGATGACAGCCATTTATGAAGAATTAAAGCGGCTGGAACTATGCAGTTCTGAGAATGAAGAATTACTTTATACTTTACAAGTAATTGCAATTACATTAAATGGTTTGAAAGGAGAAGAGGAATGATAGAAACAAAGAAAGTGACTGCCCCTTTCTCATCTGTTGGCGCAGATGGGGAGCAGCCACAAGAAAAAAACTTCATTGAGATTATAACAAATCCGCAGAAACAAATCAATCTACAAGCCACCAATTTTAATGATTTTCATACCATTAGCCCAGAGAAATCTGGGCAAGATGGATTACAAGTAGTATCCATGACAGAGCTTTATGACACAACTTATCCACCAAGAATTCCGATTATAGATGGTATTTTATATGGTGGTACATATTTGTTTGTTGGCGCTCCTAAAGTAGGGAAGTCCTTTTTTATGGCACAACTTGCTTATCATGTGGCAATGGGGATTCCATTATGGGAGTATCCAGTTTATCAGGGAACGGTGTTATATCTTGCTTTAGAAGATGATTATGCAAGGCTTCAGAGACGGCTTTCTCGTATGTTTGGTGTAGAAAGTGCCGATCATTTTTATTTATCAGTAAGGGCAAAATCATTAAGTGAGGGGTTATGTGAACAATTAGAAAACTTTGTAAAGGCTCATAGGGATACAAAGTTGATGATTATAGATACTCTTCAAAAGGTGAGAGAAGCAAGTGGGGATCGATATAGTTATTCGATTGATTATGAGATTGTAACAAAATTAAAGGCATTTAGTGATACTTATGGAGTGTGTTTGCTATTGGTTCATCATACCCGCAAGTTAGAATCCGAGGATAGTTTTGAGATGATTTCTGGTACAAATGGATTATTAGGTGCAGCAGATGGAGCATTTATTATGCAGAAGAAAAAACGTACAGATAATATAGCTGTTTTGGATATAGTAGGGAGGGATCAGCCTGATCAAGAATTGACAATCGAGTTTGAGAGAGAAACTTGTATTTGGAAATTCAAAAAGGCAGAAACAGAGCTTTGGAAACAGCCACCCGATCCATTATTGGAAACGATAGCAAAACTGATTTCTAGTGAACAACCAGAATGGAGTGGAACAGCTTCCGAACTAATAAAAATATTACAGTTAGAAATACAGCCTAATATTTTAACAAGGAAGTTAAATATTAGCATGGAACGTCTTTCAATGGAGTATGGAATCTATTATGAAAGCAGTAGAGGACATAATGGAAGAAAAATTACATTAAAGTTACAGACGAAATCATTAGAAAAAGAGGTTTCTTTATAAATATTGGAAATTGATGTGTTGATATAGAAAATAGGTATTATCTATTAAAAAATGGAGCAGATAAAAGAAGCGTGACGATATGTGACGATTGTGACGGTATTTTATGGAACGATATGATAGTAAAAATATCGTCACAATCGTCACAACCGTCACGGAAAGGGTGAAGGAACGAGAAATGAAGAATGTGCAGATTTCACAGGAACTATTTTTGGCACTTGTCAAATATTTTTTGCTGGAGCAGGAAGAATTTTTACCAGAAATACAGAAGGGATTGGAACAGAAACTAGATGCTTTGGTGATGAGAGAGTTATATACAAAGTATAAAGTAGCACTTACAGAAGAAGAAAAAGAAAAGGCACGAAAGGAATATTTGGACAGACGTGGAGTGCCAGAAAGTTTCCGATGGTAAGTTTGCTTTCAGTGTAAATAACAGATGCGTGACACGCATCTGTTTGAAATCATAAAGGGAAAATAGGGTGGAATTATTTAATGATAATTTTTTCTCAAACTTAGATTTATTTTTTTAGATTATGATTTAGTATAGATAAAAAATAGAAAAGTGAATCGAGCGAAGTGAAAGAGAAACCTGATAGATGAAAAAAGCCCCGCAGGGCGCAAAGACACTTTTGATATGAAATGTCGAAAGTGCTTTTGCGTTACTTTCGGAGAAAGTAACAAAGCTATTGTAACTGGAGTATTATCTATTATTGTTAAAGGAGGAGAAGATGATACAACGATCGATTAGTGGCATGGTAGGAAAAGGTTCTCTTACTCATAATCGTAGAGCATTTAAAGCGAAAAATGTAAAAGAGGATTATACCCAATATAATATTGAATATTGTAATGAGAACATAGAATGTGTTTATCATGAATTGTTTAATGAAGCACAAGAACGATATAATGCAAAGCAGACTCGTAGTGACAGAAGAATTGATAATTATTATGATAAGATACGAACAGGAAAACAGGAAAAGTTATTTCATGAAGTTATTTTTCAAATAGGAAATAAAGAAGATATGAATACTCAAAGTGAATATGGGGAGTTAGCGAAAAAGATTCTGGATAAATTTATGAAAGGATTTCAAAAAAGAAATCCTAATCTTAGAGTATTTGCTGCACATTTACATATGGATGAAGAAACACCACATTTACATATTGATTTTGTTCCTTTTGTAACAGGAAGTAAAAGAGGAATGGATACTAGAGTTTCTTTAAAACAAGCTCTTGCAGAACAAGGCTTTCAAGGTGGTACAAAAAGAGAAACTGAATGGAATCAGTGGATAACAGCAGAGAAGCAAGAATTATCAGAAATAATGGAACAATATGGAGTTGCTTGGAAACATCTAGGAACAAATCGAAAACATTTAGATGTGTTAGAGTTTAAGAAACAGGAACGAGAGAAAGAGGTTGTAGAGCTGACAACACAGAAAAAGGAAATGGATCAAGTAGTACAAGAAATGCAAGAAACAATAATGGATAAAACAGAGGAAATAAAATCATTACAGGGAAAGAAAGAGAAGATGGAAAAAGAACTTTTAAAACTGACTTCTAATAAGAAAATAGTGGAAAAGAATATTTCTATGATTCGAGAAGATGAAGCATGGCAATTACCAGAAGCAGCCGTATGGATGACAGCGAAAAATTATCGAGAGAAAAAAGCAGTGCCATTGATAGAAAAGATAAAAGAAACATTAGTATCTGCATTGATAGAAAATGTTCGATTGAATGGATTACTAGATAAAATGAAGAAAAGAAATGAATATCTTCAAAAACAAGTACAACATTTGGATCAGCATTTAGAGCAAATGAAAAAAGAAAATGTAGATTTTCGGAAGGAAATAGTTATGTTTCATCAAATAAAATCAGAACTAGGAGAGGAAGAAATTAAGCGTATTGTTGAAAGCCAGAAGGAAAGAGAAGTATTAGAAATGGTAAAAATATCACAGAAAAAGAGGGATATAACATTATGATAGAGGTGGAAAAGAAAGTTTGATTGTGATTCATTTTTTATAATAATATAAAATATTGATTTTATAATAAATGTGAAAATAAAATGTGATAAGGAAGAAAACTCGAAAGATAGTTTACTGAAATTTTAATATTATAATAGGAATATAAAAACTAAGAGAGCGAATAACAAAATAAGTTATTTCGCTCTCTTAGTTTTAGTAAGATGGTACATATTTAGCGGATAGAAATTATGGTTTTTCTTTGATGTTTAAATCACCTTGAAAGACTTCAATCATAATTCTTGCACCTAATCGAAAACCATCAATGAACATTTCAGAAAATTCAGTAGGTATTACGTCAAGCTGTTCGTCCATAATCTCAATAAATTGTTTGTCTAAAGGTGGATTCAGTTTTTCTAAAATTTCAATGAAATCATTGTAATGGTGAATATGCTTTTCTGTAAGTTTACGATATTCTTCCGTTTTAGGAGAATATTGTTCTGCTGGAAAAATTTCGCCATCGTATAATGCTGATAATACACTTTTCATAAAATAGCTCTCCTTTTTAATGATTTAACATTTAGTGAATGTCAACTTTTTTGTAGTTTACCATATAATGAGAAAAATGGCAATTACTAAATGTCAAATCGGGAGAAATTTATGTATAAAAATAAGACGAGGGATAATAGAAATAATATTTGTGGAAGTAAAATAAAAGAGATTCGGAAGAAGTTACCAGAAAAGACATCACAAAGAAAACTGGCAGATATGCTTCAAATGGCAGGGCTTGATATTGATAAAAATGCAGTGCAAAGAATGGAAAGTGGGGAGAGGTTCGTAACAGATATTGAATTGAAGAGCATAGCGAAGGTATTAGATGTGAGTTATCAGGAATTGTTGGATTAAAGAATAGTACTATTTTAAGCAAATTTTATAATTATAAATTTATAAACAATAATTATATATGGATTATTTTATTAAAATGTTAAGGAGCAAAAGTTAAATGGAAAATTATCAGTATAATATTACTAATATTCAATTTAAAAATACTTTTTCAATGAAACCTAATCAAATTAATGTGTTTGTAGGAGCAAATAATTGTGGTAAAACACAATTATTAAAAGATATGTTATCATATATAACTGGACAAAAAAATGATTTTATATTATTAGATAAGTTAGATGTTACATATCCAGAAAATTGGGAAACACTTCAAAAAAGATATAAATTTCAAATTGTAAAAGATAGACATGGAAATGACCTATTAAGACATATATCGCCAATGTTGGATGGAAGCCCCTCATTATCAATAATATCAGATTTGAATAATACATTAAATAATTGGCTTAAATGTAATAGACAGCAATTTAGAAATGCTACAGGTTCTGGATTTGTAACTTTTTTAAATACTGATAATAGATTAAAATTAGCAATGAGTCAATCGGTGAAGAATTTACAGAAAGAAGGAGCGAAGAATGTTTTAGAATCTTTATATGAATCGGGAAAAGAAGCAACTCAAAAAGTACGTCAAATAATTATGGATATATTTAATTTGGATATATATTTGGATACATCTAATTTAGGTATGCTACAATTTAAAATAGGTATAGATTTTTCTAAAATATCAGATAATTCACAAATAGCATATTCTCAATTGAATCATTATCCGTTACTTGATATTCAGGGTGATGGAATTAGAAGTGCTATAGGAATAATTAGTGCAATTATAGCAGTTAAAAAGCCAGTTATTTTGTTAGACGAACCAGAAGCCTTTTTACATCCTCCGCAAGCAATAAAATTAGGAGGAGTGATTTCAAAACTTGTTGATGATACTCAGCAAATTTTTATATCTACACATAGTGTTGATTTTCTTAAGGGTTTGTTAGGTTCAACACGAGAAGCTACAATAATACATTTAAACCGAAAATTAAATGATGAAATAGAAGTAAAGGTACTTAATTCTGATATTTTAAATAGTATTATAACAGATCCACTATTATCTTCATCAAGAGTTTTGGAGGGTATGTTTTATAAAGGTGTAGTTGCGACAGAAGGGGATGCAGATACTACTTTTTATCAAAGGCTATTTCAGAAAGTTAATTCATCGGATGAAATACATTTTGTAAATGCACATAATAAACAAACCTTAAAGAAGTTAATAGAACCATATAAAATACTTGGGATTAAGTTTGCTATGATTGCCGATATTGATGTAATACGTGATATACATGAATTTAAAAGTCTTATTAATATATCATCAGATGAGCAACTTAAGAAACAAATTATTAATGATCGTAATATTATATATAACTTTTTTCATAATCAAAATAAGCATAAGACACTTTGTAAATTATATGAAGAAACAAAAAAACTAACAAGCGAGCAACTACCATCAGTAGATGCTGATTCTAATGAAATAGATTCAAGAATATCTGAATTTCGGTTATCTCTTAAAAAAATACGCGAAGAATCAGATGAGCTTGCTAATTTAAAAAAAGATGGATATTATTCTTTAAGAGAAGATTTGCAAAAGACATGTGAAAATCTTTTGATTAATTGTGCTAGTATAGGGCTTTTCATAGTTAAAGTTGGTGAACTAGAATCGTGGTTAATAGATTATGGTATACAAAGAACATTTAATAAATCTAAGTGGATTTCTTCTGCATTAAATAAATTATATGAAATAGAGTATGACGAAACTAAGGAAATATGGAAATTTATTATTGAATTGAAAAATTATTTAATATCATAAAATATAATAGACATATTATTATATAAAGAATTATAAGGATAAGATTCTTTGTTAAATATATTTTTGATATTAAAATACTTTACAAATGCTATAAAGGGAGATATACTAAAACTAAATAGAAAAAAGGAAGAGGTGATATGATGGCACAAATTAGTTTACGTATAGAAGACGAAGTAAAGAAAAAAGCGGAAGAGGCTTGTGCAGATATAGGATTATCTTTATCGTCAGCAATTAATATTTACCTTAAAAAACTGGGAAGAGAAAAGCGTATTCCGTTTGAGGTATCCGTAGATCCTTTTTATTCCGAAGAAAATATGTCTAGACTCAGAAAATCAGTGGTGCAAATGGAAGCAACAGAAAGTACAGTTCATGAGATGAATTTTGATGATTAAGGCATGGACAGAAGAAGCATGGGAAGATTTTGAATATTGGACAAAGCAAGATAAAAAAACATGAAAACGAATCCTTCAATTATTAAAAGATATTGAAAGGAATAGATATGATGGAATTGGAAAACCAGAACAATTGAGTGGAGATTTGGCAGCTTATTGGAGTCGTGGAATTGATGATGCAAATAGAATTGTTTATCGTATAGAAGGTAATACCATAAAAATTGTACTATATGGTTCTCATTATCGAGATAAGTAAAATTGGCAACAGAAAATTAGCAAGCCATAATAAATGATATAATTAAAGTAAAAACAGGAGTGTATTTGTATAAAACTTAAACAAAAATAGTTAATAACAATAATGAACACGCCGAGAGAGCATTGGAGCGATAAAAAATGTGGGGCGTGGCGGTTGCTATGCTCCACATTTTTATGGCAAATGGAGAATGAACGTGGTATAATCTAACTTATCAATTTGAGCTATGGAGGTGATTTTAATGGATTTTATTAGAACAGACGGCAGGAATAAAGATTTTATAGAAAACTGCCGACTTCTTGATATTGATTTGGACAGGCGTGTGGGAAAAAAGATAAAGAGAGATAAATACAAGAAATATAACCAGCTAGATGAAATAAAAGAAGCAATCGTTGTTTATGAAAATGATAAGGTGGTTGGCGGTGGTGCTATAAGAAAGTATGATGAAGAAAATATAGAACTAAAGAGAGTGTTTGTGCATACTGAATATCAAGGACGGGGGATAGGGAGTAAACTTGTTGCCTTGTTGATAGAGTGGGCTATGGAATTGGGATATAAAAGGATGATTCTTGAAACAGGAGAGTTATTAGCTGAATCTTGTGCTGTATAT
>CAJTXA010000025.1 GCA_910579865.1 uncultured Lachnospiraceae bacterium | reverse complement strand
GCTCGTCCCTGCTCTCATAATCATCAACGCTTGGCATTCCGTCCGTGTAAAGGTTAAATGCCAGTCTGACAACTTTTACACTGCCGCTGGTCTGCCAGCCCTGATGCAGACATTCCGGCTTGATGTACCCGGACTTAATATCATAAATCTGACTGAAATGATTTCTTGTGTCCTCTGAAATGCTGAGAATGTAGATCAAAGCCTTGTGATAACAGTCCTGATACCTCGCCTGTTCCAATTTCTTATAATAAAACTTCTCATGTTCCTCGTTGTAAAAAACCATGTGTGTGTTGTCGGCGCTCTGCGCCCCTGCTCTTAACGCTGTGTTGTTCATCATTTCTACCTCCAATTTTATTTTTCGACCATAACAAAAGGACACTCCCAAATTCTCACTTGGAAAGTGTCCTTGAAGTACAAAATATTAAAATTAGATGTCGCACAAAACGTATTATCAAGTATTATTCCGTATTATGCGTAGCAAATTTGTAGTAAATTTGTAGTAAATCGCAACTCAAAATCGCTGAAACCCTTGATTTTACTGGTTTTCTTTACCCAAAGTTTTCATTGTCGGGAACAACAAAACATCTCGAATAGCAGGCTGATTTGTAAGCAACATAACTAGTCGATCAATCCCATATCCAATCCCTCCAGTAGGTGGCATACCAATTTCTAATGCATTTAAAAAATCCTCATCTGTATGATTTGCTTCCTCATCTCCTGCTGCAAAAGCCTCCTCCTGTGCGGCGAACCTCTGTCTTTGATCGATTGGATCATTTAACTCGGAATAAGCATTACACATCTCTCGGCCTGTAATAAATAATTCAAATCGTTCTACATAATCCGGATTCGAAGGTTTTCTTTTAGTAAGAGGTGAAACCTCTACTGGATGATCCATTACAAAAGTAGGCTGAACCAAATGTTCCTCTACAAATTCTTCAAAGAACAAACTCAAAATATCCCCTTTCTTATGTCTTTCCTCATAATGAATTCCCTTCTCATCTGCAATCTTTTTTGCTTCCTCTGTATTTTCAATTTGTTCAAAATCCACACCAGCATACTGCTTTACAGCCTCTACCATAGTAATTCTTTCAAAAGACTTTTCTAAGTTAATTTCCACCTCACCATAAGTGACAATTGCACTTCCATTAACCTCTTTTGCTACATGCCGAAACATAGTTTCTGTTAAATCCATCATTCCAATATAATCTGTATACGCCTGATACAATTCCATTAATGTAAACTCTGGGTTATGTCTGGTATCTAAACCCTCATTTCGAAAAACACGACCAATTTCATAGACACGCTCCAAACCACCTACAATCAGCCTCTTTAAATATAATTCTAACGAAATACGAAGTTTTACATCTTCATCTAATGCATTATAATGTGTTTCAAATGGCCTTGCAGCTGCTCCTCCTGCATTGGACACCAACATTGGTGTTTCTACCTCTATAAATCCCTGCCCATCTAAAAAACGTCGAATGGAACTAATAATTTTCGAACGTTTTACAAATGTTTCTTTTACTTCTTCATTCATAATCAAATCTGTATAACGCTGTCGGTAACGAATATCTGTATTCGTTAATCCATGATATTTTTCTGGCAATATCTGAAGACTCTTTGAAAGCAAAAGAATTTCTGAAGCATGAATTGACTTCTCTCCTGTTTTTGTCTCAAATACCTCTCCTTTGATTCCAACAATATCACCTACATCATACTTTTTAAAATCTGCATAAGACTCTTCCCCTATATTATCCCTTGCTACATAAGCCTGAATTTTCCCCTGTAAATCCTGAATATGACAAAAAGAAGCCTTCCCCATAACCCGTTTTGCCATAATACGACCTGCTACAGAAACTACCTTTCCCTTTAATACATCAAAATTCTCAAAAATTTCCTTACTATGATGTGTCATATCATATTTCATAACTTGAAAAGGGTCCTTACCTCTTTCCTGTAAATCAGCAAGTTTTTCTCTTCGTATCTTTAATAACTGATTAATATCCTGCTCTGTTGCAGAATTCTTCTGCTGTTCACTCATATTTCCCTCACTTTCTGTAACTTTGTTATGTGAAGTTCTATTGCTTAAAAAACATAAAATCATATGTTTACTAATTGCCTATCAAATATACTTTTAACTTTCTAAAAAAACTAAAGTTCTTTGTTATTCTAATTTTAATTTTATTACAATATAAATTTTATTGTTTTAACTAAAACATTACTATTCTAATTAAAATAATTTCCTTTTAAATATTATATGTTATTTTTTCCTTTAAATACAATTCTATAGAAAATATATTTTCTATTCTCTAACAGATTTCATTCTTTCTTCTATCAGACAACATAAAGCATATTGAAAGGCTAAAAAATACCTTCTATTCTCCACCTGATGCTTAAAATATACTTCACATTAGTTTACTCTCTTAATATCAATCACACGGTACTGTACAACACCACCTGCTGGTGTTTCTACCTCTACTACATCTCCAACCCGTTTTCCAACTAAAACCAAACCAAGCGGCGATTCATTGGAAATTTTACCCTGTAAACTATTTGCTTCCGTTGAACCTACAAGTTGAAAATTTAATTCTTCATCAAATTCAAAATCCAAAAGCTTTACTTGACAACCAATATTAATCTTATCCAAGTCTACTTCATCTTCTACAACAACTTCTGCATTTTTTAGAATTTTCTCCAATTCTTCAATTCTAGCTTCAATATCCCTCTGCTCATCTTTTGCTGCATCATACTCTGCATTTTCTGACAAATCCCCCTGCTCTCTGGCTTCTTTAATCTTTTGTGCAACTTCTTTTCTTTTATATACTTTAAGATCTTGAAGTTCATTTTCTAACTGTTTTAAACCTGCATACGTCAATATGTTTTTCTTGTCCGCCATTTCTCTTACACCTTTCTCTCCTTACTTGCCTTTTGGCTTCATACAAAAACAAAGAATCCGGCAAACCGGATTCTGGTTCTGGCTTCTGCCACCTCCCGTAGCAACCCCCTCTAATCAGCCAATTGGTATTTATCAATCTTACTCCAGATTCCACATATTATATCGAAAAACCCTTACACTGTCAAGAAATTCTTACAACTCAGCAATGAGTTTTTCTAACTCTTGATAAGTTTCCACCATATTTACTTTATTTCGAAGCTGTGCCGAATAAGGATACCCTGTGGTATACCAGGCAATATGCTTACGCATCTCACGAATTCCAATATAATCTCCCTTATATTTTAATTGTAATTTTGTGTGTATTAACATCATTCTTTTTACTTCTTCTACAGAAGGTTTTTTCTGATATTGCCCTGTTTGAAAAAAATCTAATATCTGGGAAAATAACCACGGATTTCCTTGCACTCCCCGTCCAATCATTAAAGCATCACAATTTGTATCTTCTAACATAGCTTTTGCTTTTTCTGGAGAAGTAATATCCCCATTTCCTATTACAGGAATTGATACTGCTTCTTTTACTTTTCGGATACTTTCCCAATCTGCTTTTCCAGAATAATACTGTTCTCGTGTTCTTCCATGTACTGCAATCGCTGCTACACCTACATCTTCGAAACGTTTTGCCAATTCTACTACATTTACTGTTTCCTCCGTGAAGCCTTTTCTCATTTTTACAGTAACTGGTTTTTTTACTGCCTTTACGACAACACGAACAATTTTAACTGCCAATTCAGGATTTTTCATCAAAGCAGAACCTTCTCCATTATTTACAATCTTAGGAACTGGACAACCCATATTGATATCCAAAATATCATAAGGTCCCTCTTCCAATTCCGCCGCAATCTGAGCCATAATCTCTGGTTCAGAACCAAATAGTTGCAGCGCAATTGGATGCTCCTGTAGCGCAACTTCTAAAAGAGGTTTTGTATTTTTATTTCGATACAATACAGCTTTTGCACTTACCATTTCTGTATAAAGTAATCCACATCCTTGTTCCTTACATAGCAGTCGAAATGGAAGATCGGTTACACCAGCCATAGGAGCTAAAACAAGGTTATTTTCCAACTCCACATTTCCTATTTTAAATTTCATTCCTTCAACTAAATTTTCCTTTCATCTATCTGTTGTTTTCCCTTTTCTTATTGAATCGACATTCCAGCTTTACATTCCCAGAAACTTTATTATATAAAAGTTCAGTACTTTTTATACCAAGCATCCTTTATAAATTTATAAATTTTTTATAAAACATGTAAAAATATAAATACATTTCCCTTATGATAAAAATTCAATTTAAGTTTATGTAAAATTATTATTTTCTAATAAACCTATTATATCTTTCTACCTTTTCTAAAAATACTCCCAATAAACTAAAAATAAACCTTCTTAATAGTTAATATATAAATTTTCTGCTAAATATAATTTATTTTCCCAATTAAGCCATCTATTTTAATATCAACCAAGCATCTCAAACTGCTTCTTATCAGCCTATCTCTTTATATTTTATTTGTTACCTGTAAAACCTTAAAACTTTTTTATTCTCTTCTTAAAGATACCTAAAAATCTTCTTAAATAATTAACCCTCATTTTCTGGATAAAACCTATAAATTATAAACTATATATTCTACAATTCTCAAATAAACCTTTATCCCCTCCTTCCTGACATTTTTTCATAAATTAGCCGAAGTCCATTTAATGTTAAATTTGGATCATAAATTGTAATCTTATCTGTTGCTTCTGCAATAATTTTCCCCAATCCTCCGGTTGCTACTGCTTTCATATCCCTAAATCCTGTTTCTTCCTTTACCTTTTCAATAATATATTCGGTCTGTCCAATATAACCATAGACCAGCCCAGCTTGCATACTTTGAATCGTATCTTTCGCTAAAATAGAATCCGGTTTACGGATCTCAATCTCTGGTAACCTCGCTGCATCCTGCCATAACGCCTTTGCGCTAATTCGAATTCCGGGAGAAGTAATTCCCGCAATAAATTTTCCATCTTCTGTAATTACATCATATGTTGTCGCTGTTCCAAAATCAATGACAAGTACAGGGCCACCATATAGTTCATAAGCTCCTACTGCATCTACAATACGATCCGAACCAATCTCATAAGGATTTGCAGTTACAATTTTAATTCCAGTTTTTGTTCCAGGCTTCACCTCATAAGGAACTTGTCCAAGATATTTTTTTACTCCATTTATAAAAGAATACATAATAGCAGGTACAACAGAAGATATAATTACTGCATCAATATCAGATACACAAAGTCCCCTATGCTCTAATAGACTGCAAAGAAACATACCATACTCATCCGAAGTCCGGCTAATCTTCGTTGTTAATCGAAAATTTGCTTCTAATTGTTCTCCCTGAAACACACCTAATGTAATATTGGTATTTCCTACATCAACCACTAACAACATATGCAAACCTCCTCTTCTTTATAACCCTCTTTCTAATCCAAATCTTTTATTCTGTTTCCCCTAAAATCATCACTCGATAATAAAGTTCCATTTCCTCTAAAAGTTCTCTTTTTGTTCGTTGGTATTCCCGTATCTTAAGTCCTGCTCCAATCTCATCAAATAAAATATCCTCTTCCTCTGCTGCTACTCGAAAGCAAAGCCTTCCGTCTGTTTCAAATTCTAAGGTAAGAATTCCGCCAACATCAGAAACAAAAAGCACACACATCACTTTTAATTCATCTTGAATTTCCTTAGGTAATTTAGAAAACTCTGGATTCAAATAGTATTTTTCCTTATAATAATTCGCTCCACAAAGTACCATACCTCTTTTTTCCATTTTCTTAGACATAACCATATATTCCTCGTACTGATACTTCTCCTGAAGTAATCTTTACTGTTTCCCCTTTCTCCTTTCTTACTATCAAGGCACCTGATGCATCAACTCCTTTTGCAACTCCAGTATATTCTCCTTTTGAATCTAAAATTCGAACCTCTTGCTCGCAATTCACTAACCTTTCATTATATTCTTCTAAAAGTCCAAGAAGATTTTGGTATATCATAAAATTTTCATAGTCCTTTTCAAAATAAGATAAAAATGCGCAAATTACTGGAACACGCTCTACTTCCTTTCCACTCTCCAACTTTAACGAAGTTGCTTTCTTTTGTATCTCTTCTGGAAACTCTTCTATATTTGCATTGGTTCCAAGTCCAATTATTACATAATGAATCCATTCCATCTCTGCACTCATCTCTGTTAGAATCCCACAAACCTTTTTTCCATTTATTACAACATCATTTGGCCATTTAATTTGCGCCTTTAACCCAGTTTCTTTTTCAATTGCTTTACTCATACTTAATGCTGCTACTAATGTCAGCATCGATGCATAGGAGGGTTCCAACTGCGGCCTTAAAAGAATCGTCATCCAAATGCCTGTTCCTTTTGGGGAAACCCAGCTTCTTCCTCTTCTTCCTTTTCCTGAACTTTGCTGTTCTGCTAAAAATAAAGCTCCATGCAAACTCCCCTGCTCTGCAGCATGTTTTGCAGCCTGATTTGTAGAATCTACTCTTTCATAACAATGAATTTCTTTTCCAGCCCATTTTGTACAAAGCCGGCTTTTAATTTCACTTTCTGTTAATACATCAGGAACATGTAACAAATGATACCCCTTATTTGGAATTGCTTCAATCTGATAGCCTTCTTCCTTTAACTTATTCATATATTTCCAAACTGCTGTTCTAGAAATTCCCAATACATCACAAAGTTCTTGTCCCGATATATACCCTTCTGTTTCTTTTAATTTTTGTAAAATCTTTGTTTTCATATTTTCTGTTTATAAAACCTCTTTTCTATATGATATCCCCAAAAATTCACACAAACGACGGAGTGAAATCCTATTTTCACTCCGCTTATCCGTTTAAATCCATATCACAATATAACTAGCAACAGCAAATCCAAACACTAGAATAGACAAAAAACAAATCCCAAGTCCTGCAAGACGCCTTCCATAATAAAATGCTTTCATTCCACTAACCATATCTACAAGCGCTGCCAATAAAAACATAACTGGCATCCAATTCATCTGTGTTTCCAGATTTAAAAATATAAATATGCCCAGACAAACCGCCAGGATTCCCATACCCATCGTTGCCAAATCAAGCACTGTCTGCCAGTGTTTGAAATGCCTTTTCGTCTTTGCTGCTTCCATCCTTAGTTCTCCTCAAGTGTTGCCATCATAACGGCTTTAATTGTATGCATCCGATTTTCTGCTTCTTCAAATACAATCGACCGTTCTGATTCAAATACTTCATCGGTTACTTCCATCTCTGTTCTGCCAAATTTTTCTCCCATTTCTTTTCCGATTGTTGTTTTTAAATCATGAAATGCTGGCAGACAATGCATCAATACTGCTTGTTCCCCTGCATTCTCCATCACAGTCTTGTTTATCTGATAAGGAGATAATTCACGAATTCTTTCTTCCCATACCTGAATTGGTTCTCCCATCGATACCCAAACATCGGTATAAAGTACATCTGCTCCTTTGGTTCCCTCCATTACATCTTCCGTAAACGTAATTGTTGCTCCACTTTCTTTTGCATATTCCTGACACAGTGTTACTAAAGCTGAATCAGGAAAATATTTCTTAGGTGCACATGCAACAAAATGCATCCCCATCTTTGCACATCCTATCATAAGAGAGTTACCCATATTATACCTTGCATCACCTAAATATGCAAGACGAATCCCTTTTAATTTACCGAAATGTTCTTTTATTGTTAAAAAATCCGCTAAAATTTGAGTTGGATGATATTCATTTGTCAACCCATTCCATACTGGTACCTCTGCATATTTTGCCAATTCCTCTACAATCTCTTGCCCAAATCCACGATATTCAATTCCATCAAACATTCGTCCAAGCACTCTTGCTGTATCAGCTATACTTTCCTTTTTTCCTATCTGAGAACCAGATGGTTCTAAATAAGTAGTTCCCATTCCCATATCATGTGCTGCTACTTCAAAAGCACAGCGTGTTCGTGTACTAGTTTTTTCAAAAATTAATGCCACATTTTTTCCTCTGTAGTGATCTACAGGAATACCAGCTTTCTTTTTTGCTTTTACTTCTTTTGCTAATTCCAAAAGATAGTTAATTTCTTCTGCTGAAAAATCTTTCAGCGTTAAAAAATCTCTTTTCTTTAAAGAAACCATATCCCTATTCCTCCATTCCTTATTCTTTTATGTATCACTCATTCCTACTTAAACTGAATATTTATACATTATCACTTTTTTGTATCTATGTCAATCCTTTTTCTATGTTAGATTCTGCAAATATACTGCCTATTTTTAGTAAATATTTGATTATTCGAATTTATTTTATAATTCTAAAATCATAGTATCTATTATAAAAAAAGAAAATTTTTCAAACAGTTTTCTTTTTATTTTTTTATATTTATTATAGTACTTTTTCCACTATCTTGTAAAACTACAAATCTTTTCTTCCTTCTTTTTAAACATTATTTCTTATTCTATTTATATGCTATATTATTGTATATTTATTCATAAAAGAAGAAAAAAATCCTTTGCTTCTTTTAAACAGCAAAGGATTTTTCTTATCGTTGTTATCACTCTCTAATTTTTATAAAAACAATGATTCCCAATCAATGTATATTCCGAATAAGATCCTGTGGAAGCATAACTAGCAGCTATAAAGTTCCGATAATCTCCAATATTATTTACACCAGAAAATGCTTCTACTGCAGCCGTAATACAAGATTGATTTGGTCCTGATGCAAGAATTTGTGCTAATGCACCACTATTTGCACCAGAAAACTGTCCTCTTGCATATATAACCTCTGAAATACTGCTTCCGTATCCAGCTTTCAATCGATTTAATACTACATTTGCTACTGCAAGCTGACCCTCATAAGGTTCCCAAGCTGCTTCCATATGTATTAAACAAGCCAATAAATATATATCATCATCAGAAGCTGCCACACTATCTCTTTGTACTGTTTCCATTACTTTACTTTTGGCTACTGCAGATGCTGCTGCTTCCTGTTTTGCTCTCTCTTGACGAGCAGCTTCTTCTGCTGCTGCTTGGATTGCTGCTTGTTCTTCTTGAATCGAAATAGCCTCTCCTAATTCGTAATCTACACTAACAAAATCAGAAGAAAGATATGCTGTCTCTCCTTCATATGTAACTGCAACCCAGCCATCTACTAATTCAACAATATCAAACTTTTCGCCTTCTCCTACAATATCTACTACATCTGCATCTGTTCCTGGATTTTCCCGAACTCGAAGCCCGCCTGTCAAAACATTACAAATAATATAGCCATTTTCCACTGCAAATATTTCTGCTTCTTTTCCTGTTACCGTATATGGTTTATATACATAACCTTCTACTGATCCAGAACGTATCTGATACCAATCTCCTTCTTCTCCCAAAATTTCTGCCTTTGTTCCTACATACAGTTTTCCTACTACTTCACTGTCTGTAGATGGAGCAAAACGAATATTCAGATATTCTTCTACACTTGGAAGCACATAGCCATCCAATCTAGATGCTTCTTCTTCACCATTTATTATCTCTGGCTGAACTTCCTCTGTCTCTGTAGTAGATTCTACTTCTTCCATTTGCGATTCATTTAAAAAAACTCTTTGCTTTGTAACTTCTTCTTTTTCTAATAATACAGTTTCTGTCGATGTTTCTTCTACTTCATCAAACTGAGAAGAAGTAACTGTCTCTGTATAATTAGAATCATTTTTTTCTGTTTTCTCTTGTGGTACTATGGACTGGCTTGTTACCGCTGCCAACATACAAGCCATACCTAAAGCTGCCACTTTGTACTGTTTTATCATGACAAGTTCCTCCATAAGGGAATTTCCTTATTCTAAGTCTATTCCTAATTTTTTCTTTCTAATTATTACAAACTTGTTAACTAGACATTTCACATTTTAACAAATTTAATATATTTTGTCAAGAGAATTTAAAAAAAAAGAAAAACTCTAGAAATGAAAACCCAAAATAAATTGTCATTTTTTATCTTCTCTGTCGAGAAACTTCATACATAAGAATCGAAGCTGCTATCGCTGCATTTAATGATTCAACCTCTCCTAACATAGGAATCTTCACCAGTCGATTTGCATAAGAAGCAACTTCTTTACTTAATCCATTTGCCTCATTTCCTATCAAAAATGCAGTATCTTTTGTATAATCCTCTTTCTCATAACAGCACTCTCCTTGCAGATGTGCTGCATAAATCGTACATCTTTTTTGAATTTTTTCAATTACATCTTTTAAACAATCTGTATAAAAAAAAGGAACTCGATAAATCGATCCCATAGTCGATCGAATTACCTTTGCATTATATATATCTACGGTTCCTTTTGACATAACAATTCCAGTTATACCAGCCCCTTCTCCAGCCCGAAGAATCGTTCCTAGATTTCCTGGATCTTGTAATCCTTCTAATATAATAAGATGAGCTGGCTGTTCCTTTAAAAATAAGTCTTCTAATTGATAATGAAATTGTCTTACTACTGCAAGAATTCCCTGTGGCGTCTGTGTATCGGTTATTTCTTGAAATACCTTATCTGCTACAATCTCATACTTGATTTTATGATAATTACAAATCTTTTCCAAATCTGCCCAATGTTCCTGCTGTGCAAAATATCCCTCTGCAACATAAAGCTGTATCAGCCTTCCTACAGGTGCTTCTAAAATCATTTTTATTCCTTCTACTATAAATACATCCTGTTCTTTCCTAGTTTTTCCTTTCTTTTGTAACGCAATGATATTTTTTATATTTGTATTACTGCTGCTTGTAATCATATGCTCTCCCATTCTATAAGCTGATTTTGATAAAACATAAAGCTGTTACATTTCATCATTCTTAATGTAACAGCCCTATATACAATCACAAAATATCATAATTTTTCAGTCAAAACAATGATTTACTTTACTACCTGTTTATAAAAACATATTTCCCTATCGAGAAAGAATTCTACTAACATTAAACTGATATTCATCAATATCTTTCTTCATAGCTAATGCCTCATTCACATCATAATCCACATACTCGCCATGCCGATAGGCCACTACTCTCTTGCTTTTTCCAGCACAAAGCAAATCTACCGCATAAGCTCCCATAATTGAAGCATACATTCGATCTTTACAGGTAGGAGTACCGCCTCGCTGCATATGTCCTAAAATTGTTGCTCTTGTTTCCATACCAGTAGCAGCCTCAATCCGCCGAGCCATACTCTCTGAATGTCCAATTCCTTCTGCATTAATAATAATATGATGCTTCTTTCCACGCTTTCGATTTCGTATAATATTATTAATTAACTCCTGCTCATTATTGTCATACCGTTCTGGAAGCAAAATATCCTCTGCTCCATTTGCAATTCCAGTCCACAAAGCAATATATCCTGCACGCCGTCCCATAACTTCAATAATACTGCATCTTTCATGAGAAGTTGAAGTATCCCGCACTTTATCAATTGCTTCCATTGCTGTATTAATTGCAGTATCAAAGCCAATTGTATAGTCAGAACAAGCAATATCCAAATCAATCGTTCCAGGAATTCCAATGGTATTAATTCCAAGATTTGCTAGTTTCTGTGCCCCCCGAAATGAACCATCTCCGCCAATTACTACCAGTCCGTCAATCCCATGCTTTCTACAAATTTCAGCTCCTCTTTTCTGTCCTTCCTCTGTCACAAACTCCATACAACGAGCTGTATAAAGAATTGTTCCGCCTTTTTGAATAATATCCGAAACACTAGACTTATCCATATCGATAATTTCCTCGTCTAGTAATCCCTGATATCCTTTTCGAATCCCTTTTACTTTCTTCCCATTTACAATTGCAGTCCGAACCACAGCTCGAATTGCTGCATTCATGCCAGGAGCATCTCCTCCACTTGTTAATACACCAATTGTCTTAATCTCTTTCGCCATAATCATTTCCTCCACCAAGAAATTTACCTATCTCTTGCATATTCTAGCGCAATTTGAATCTGTTTTCAACTAAAATTAATGAAATCTGTAATATTGCACAAAACAAATTTTCAAATCCCATTCTCTTAAAAAGAGTGTCTACATTTTAAACAAAATATACAACCATTTCCATTTATACTAATATCTAGATCGCCTCTTTTTATAGACTCCTTTTTCTTCTTCAATTGTCTTTTCTATTACTTTTACATTTTTTTCTCCAAAAGCTGCATACAATCGAGAAAGAAGTCCCATATTGACTTCTACACAATAATTAGGAGGCATCTGCTTTTTTGCCTTCTCTTCCGCTAGATAAATTATAATTGTATCTGTCCCATCGGAATCTTGAATCAAGGAAAGGAACTGCTGATTCATCTGCAAATACTCCTCTTTATTTGAAAATTGTATCCAAAGTTCTCTTGGTACTTCAGAAAAAGGTACCACTCGTTCACAAATCAGTTTTCCCTGTGCCTCTTCTGACATTGTTACTCGTCCTTGAATAAATACTTTAGCCTCTTCATTTAGATAACTACGGTTTTTCTCATAATCCACTGGGAATACTAACACTTCAACTGTTCCAGTTAAATCCTCTACTGTCAAAAAAGCCATTCTCTTATTTGTCTTTGTAGTCTTTACCGATTTTGAAGTAATCATACCTCCAATCCAAACCTTTTGTCCATCCCACACAGCCGCTTCATGCGTTTCATCATCTAAAATAAAATCCGTTGTCTTAGCTGTAATATTCTTTTTCCACTTTTCTTCATACTCTTCCAAAGGATGTCCACTAATATAAAATCCAAGTACTTCCCGTTCAAATCCAAGCAAGATATCCTTTTGATATTCTCCACAATCTGGAAAATGAATCTGATAATTTTGTTTCTCTTCCTCTGAGACCAAATCAAATAAACTTAACTGTCCCTCAATTGTTTTTTTCTTTTCTTGTGTAACAGACTCAATCATTGCAGCAAATACTGCAATTTTTTGTTTTCTTGTTCCTTCCAATGAATCAAAAGCACCTGCTTTAATCAAATTTTCTACCGTTCGTTTATTTACTTCTTTTCCATTCATCCGATGAATAAAATCAGAAAGACTTAAAAAGGCACCCCCTTTTGTTCTTTCTTTTACAATCTCTTGTACTACACTTTTTCCAACACTTTTCACTGCAGACATTCCATAACGAATTCCACCATTTGATACGGAAAATCCTCCTTCACTCTCATTTACATCTGGAGCTAAAATTGGAATCTTCATCTGGCGGCAAGCATAGATATATTCAGATACTTTTGAAGAGTTATCAATTACAGAAGTCATCAATGCTGCCATAAATTCCACCGGATAATAGTACTTTAAATAAGCAGTCTGATAAGCTATTACTGCATAAGCCGCCGCATGTGATTTATTAAATGCATACTTAGCAAAATCAATCATTTCATCATAAATTTTATTTGCAGTTGCTTCCTCTATTCCGTTTTTTATACATCCTGGTACACCTTCTTCTTCATTACCATAAACAAAATTTTTTCGTTCTTTTTCCATTACACTTGCTTTTTTCTTAGACATTGCACGTCGAAGCAGATCACTTCTTCCTAGTGTATATCCAGCCAAATCTCTTACAATTTGCATAACTTGTTCTTGATAGACAATACATCCATAAGTTGCTTTTAAAATTGGCTCTAATTGCGGACAATCATAAGTAATACTTGCTGCATTATTCTTACCCTTTAGATATTTTGGAATAAAATCCATTGGACCTGGCCGAAAAAGAGAAATTCCAGCTATAATATCTTCTAAGTTGGATGGTTTTAATTCTTTAATAAAGCTCTTCATTCCACTGCTTTCCAATTGAAACACACCATCTGTTTTTCCAGTTCCAACTGCTGCTAATACCTCTTTGTCATCATAGTCAATCCGATCAATATCAATCTCAATTCCAGTACTCTTTTTTACAAGTTGTATCGTATTTTGGATTACAGTCAAAGTTCGTAATCCCAAAAAATCCATTTTTAAAAGTCCTAATTCCTCTAAAGTTGTCATAACAAATTGTGTAGTAATTGAGCCATCAGAAGCTCTAGAAAGCGGCACATATTCATCTACTGCTTTCTGACTAATTACCACACCAGCCGCATGCATTGAAATATGACGTGGCAGCCCTTCCAAGCGTCGGCACATATCTAATAGATAGCGAATATCTTCCTGTTCCTCATAAGCTTTCGCCATATCTGGATTCATTTTCATTGCTTTATCTAATGTGATATTTAACTCATTTGGTATCATTTTTGCAATCGCATCACACTGTGCATAAGGCATATCTAATACTCGTCCAACATCCCGAATGACACCTTTTGCAGCAAGCGTACCAAATGTTACAATCTGCGCCACTTGCTCTTTTCCATATTTACGTACCACATAATTAATTACTTCCTGTCGACGTTCATAGCAAAAATCAATATCAATATCTGGCATAGATACACGTTCTGGATTTAAAAAACGTTCAAACAAAAGATTATAACGAATTGGATCAATACTTGTAATCCCTAATGTATAAGAAACCAGACTTCCAGCCGCTGAACCACGTCCTGGTCCTACTGCAATTTTATTTTGTCGAGCAAAATGAATAAAATCCCATACAATTAAAAAATAATCTACATACCCCATTTTCTGAATAATTCCCAGCTCATACTCTAACTGTTCCTTTAATTCTGGTCTTTGCTCTGGATACAATCGGTTTAATCCTTCTATGCAAAGCTTATTTAGATATTCCCATGCAGTATAACCCTCTGGCACATCAAAACGTGGCAATTTTGTTACACCAAATTCAATCTCTACATTACAGCGAGCAGCAATTTTTGCAGTATTTTCCAATGCCTCTTTTGCATAAGGAAATAACTTTGCCATCTCCTCTGGCGATTTACAATAATACTGTCCCCCTTCATAACGCATCCGATTCTCATCACTTACCTTTTTTCCAGTTTGAATACATAAAAGAATATCATGTGCTTCCATATCAGAAGCCAAAGTATAATGGACATCATTGGTAGCAACTAAATCAATTTTCAGTTCCCTACTCATTCGCACTAACTGTTGATTTACTGTTTTTTGTGATGGTATTCCATGATCCTGCAATTCCAAAAAGAAATTTCCCTTTCCAAAAATTTCTTCATAGCGCAAAGCAGATGCCTTTCCTTCCTCATAAAATCCTCTCACTAAGTTTCTTTGTACTTCCCCTCCCAAACAAGCACTTAGTGCAATAATTCCTGTATGATACTCCCTTAATACCTCATAATCTACTCTTGGTTTATAGTAAAATCCTTCTACAAATCCTTTTGATACAATTTTCATCAAGTTCTGGTAGCCTTGCTGATTTTCCGCCAATAAAACCAAATGATAATAGCGATCTTCTTTTGCGCCTGCCTCTTTATCAAAACGAGAGCCAGGTGCCACATAGACTTCACAGCCAAGAATCGGTTTTACGCCGACTTCTTTTGCGGCACGGTAAAAATCAATGACTCCATACATTGCACCATGATCTGTAATTGCCATACTGTCCATTCCAAGCTCTTTTGCTCTAGCAACTAATTCTTTAATTTTACTAGAACCATCCAGTAAGCTATACTCTGTATGAACATGCAAATGCGTAAATTCCATCCCATTCCTCTCCTCCTCTGTTATTTTGCTATGTCTTTCGTATCTCCTCTCTGTTCTCGAATTTGTTGTGCAATCTCACTTAATTTTCTAAGCCGATGATTCACACCAGACTTTCCGACAGGAGGATCAATCATACTTCCTAATTCCTTTAATGTAGCATCTGGATGTTCTAACCGCAATTGTGCAATTTCTTCCAAACCATTAGTAAGTCCAGAAAAACCAGCCATATCTTTAATATACCTAATATCTTCCATCTGTTTCACTGCTGCTGATACCGTTTTACTGATATTCGCTGTTTCACAATTTACCTTTCGATTAACTGAATTTCTCATCTCCTTAAGAATTCGTACATTTTCCAGCTCCATCAATGCCTGATGCGCTTCCATTACATTTAAAATATCTACAATCTGCGAACCCTCTTTAACATAAAGCACATAATATCTTTTTCGAAGAATAATTTTTGCCTCAATTTCAAACGTTTTTATAATTGCTCTAAGCTGTTCCGCCTTTGATAAGGATACACAGACAATTTCAAAATGATAAAACTTTTCTGGTGCACTTAATGAACCAGCCGCCAAAAAAGCACCACGAATAAATGCACGTTTACAACAAATTTGCTGTACTACTAGATTACTTTGAATTGACAAATCCTCCTGTATCTCTCCCTGCGAATTCATTAATTTAGTAGCCTTTAAAATCCAAAGTGCACTTTCATGATCTTGTACTGTTATGGTATAAGTTTTATTTTTCTTAAGATAAGAATTCTGTCGTACAGAAACCTCTGCAGCAATCTGAAAAGTACCTTTTAACAGTGTAAAATATTTTCGTGCTACAGCAATGGTTTCTGTATGAATCTGAATAGTATAGTGATCCTCAACTGAAATCAAAATTCTTCCACAAAGACTAATAATTGCAGCAATCTCAGCAATTTTGCAATGTCTGGCACTTGACATTTGATGAGACAACTCATCTTTTACCTCTCCTGAAAACGACATAAGCGCCCTCCATTCTTTTCTTCCTACTTTCTTTTTATATCCCGATGCTCTATTTTCACTCCGCACCCCATCTCTGCTGTTTCTAGTCGTTGGTAAATTGCATTTGCCAAAGTAACAGAACGATGCTTTCCTCCAGTACATCCAATGCTAATTACTAATTGATTTTTTCCTTCAAGAATATAATTTGGAATTAAAAATTGTAACATTTCTTCTAATTTATCCAAAAATTCAATAGCAATTCCAAATCCCATTACAAACTCTTGTACTGGTGTATCATTTCCTGTCTTATCTTTTAACTCCTCTATATAAAAAGGATTTGGAAGAAATCTTACATCAAATACTAGATCTGAATCCACTGGTATTCCATACTTAAATCCAAAGGAAAGAACAGTAATAATTAGACTTTGAAATTTTTCATTTTGAATAAAGATATGTTCTAATTCCTGTTTTAGCTCTCTTGTCAACAGTTGACTCGTATCAATAATATAATTTGCATGTTTCTTTAAAAACTTTAATTTTTCTCGTTCTAAAGTGATTCCCTTATCCACTCGTTCTTCGGGAGTCAAAGGATGGCTTCGTCTGGTTTCTTTATATCGCTTTACCAATATATCATCACTGGCATCTAAAAACAAAATCTCATAAGGATAATTTTTTCGAACGATCCCTTCTAATGCCTCTGCCATATCATCTAATGCATCCCCATTGCGCACATCAATCCCAAGTGCCGCCTTTCCAATCCCTCCTGGTTGTTCAAAAATCATATCAGCAAATCGTTCCAAAAGAGGAATAGGCAAATTGTCCACACAGAAATATCCGCTATCTTCCAACATTTTTAATGCTGTCGTTTTTCCTGCTCCTGACATCCCTGTTACTATAACCAGTCTCATCCATCTACTCCTTCCCTCCCCAGATACCGTACCTCTGGTTCTAATCTTACGCCTGTCTTTTTATATACCATCTGTTGTATATTCTCTATCAAATCTTTTACCTCTTTTGCTGTGGCATTTCCTCGGTTAATAATAAATCCACAATGTTTCTTTGATACTTGTGCATCCCCAATCTGAAATCCGGCAAGTCCAGATTCCATAATTAATTTTCCAGCAAAATACCCAGCGGGACGCCGAAATGTACTTCCTGCACTTGGATATTCAAGTGGTTGTTTTTCCCTTCGTCTTGCATTTAATTCTGCCATATCTGCTTCAATTACAGCAGGATTTCCCTCCTTTAGACCAAGTTTCACCTCTAAAACAATATACCCCATCTTTGATACAATACTTTCCCGATAACCAAACTGCATTTCCTCGCCAGACAGAGTAAGAATCGCTCCTTCTTTTGATAACAAAGTTACTTGTTTCACTACTTGTGCCATTTCTCCACCATAAGCTCCCGCATTCATCACAATTGCTCCGCCTAAAGTCCCTGGAATTCCAGAAGCAAATTCTAAGCCAGAAAGTCCCGCTTGTGCTGCCCTTTTTGCTAAAACAGAAAGTGCCACTCCTGCCTGTGCAAAAAGACACATTCCCTCCTGTTTTACAAAAGAAAACTCCTTTCCTAACTGTAGTACAACTCCTTCTACTCCATCATCTGAAACTAAAAGATTACTTCCATTTCCAATAACAGCACAAGCTACCTGATACTTCTGGCATAGAGCCAAAATATGTTGTATTTGTTCTATACTTGTTGGAGAAATCAGGTAATCCGCTGCTCCTCCTATCCGAAAAGTTGTATGATTTTTCATTAGTTCTTGTCGTCTTAAGGCCCCATTTGAAACCTTTTCCAGCTTTTCCTCAAATTCTTGCTGCTTCATCTCACTTTTTCTCCTTTATTTCTAACAAATACTTCTATTCTTATTCTATAATACTAATTTCGCTGCACCATAGATTCCGGCGTCATTTTCCAAAGTAGCCAAAGCAAACTTTACGCTTCTGCTAGGTAAAAATGCCTTCTCCATATAATATTTTTGAATCAGTTCAAGCAAAACATCTCCCGCCTTAGAAACGCCTCCTCCAATTACAATAATTTCTGGATCAATCACTGCTGTAATATGAGCCAATGCAATTCCAAGATATTTTCCTAATCGTTCTCCTGCTTCTTGTGCCAATTCATCTTTCTCTTTTATAGCATCAAAAACAGCCTTTGCACTAATCTGCTGATCACGAAGGACAGAATCTTTTGTAGAAGAAGCAAGTATCTTTTTCATTTCTTTTACAATCCCAGAGGCACTTGCTACCTGCTCAAGACATCCCTTTTTCCCACAATTACAATATTCTGTTTCTTCATAAACTACAGGCATATGTCCAATCTCTCCAGCAGCTCCATTTACTCCGGCAAGAATTTTTCCATTTAAAATGATTCCTCCTCCAACACCAGTTCCTAATGTTACCATAACTAGATTCTGAAAACCTTTTCCTCCTCCCTGCCATAATTCACCAAGTGCAGCAACATTTGCATCATTTCCTGCTTTTACTGGATATCCTGTCTTCTTTTCTAATTCCTCTGTTACATTTATCTCTTCCCATCCAATATTGACACATCCTTTTACTACACCGTCTTCTCTTACTGGTCCTGGTACACCAATTCCAATTCCAATGATTTCCTCTGAAATTTTCTTTTCCTTCGCTTTTTTTAGAATTGTTTGTGCAATATCCTCTAATATATACTTTCCATTCTCTTCTTTTCTTGTCGGAATCTCCCACTTTTCTATCAATTTTCCATCTTTATCAAACAGTCCAAGTTTTACACTTGTTCCTCCTAGATCTACTCCAAATATGTATTTTTTCATATTTTATCCCTCCTATTTACTCTATCTTGTTTATTTTATGATCTAATTGTAATAATCATCATCGTCATCATCTCTTTTTTTCGCCAAATTTGCTTGTACTCGATTATACAGCTCTTTCGCTGCATTATATCCCATCTTCTTCTGTCTCCAATTAACTGCTGCTGATTCTACAATTACTGCCAAATTTCGTCCAGGCCGAATTGGAAGGGAATGACAAACTACCCGATTTCCAAGAAATTCTGTATACTCCTCCTCCATTCCAAGTCGATCATACTCTTTATCTTTATTCCAGTCCTCTAACTTAATTACCATATCAATTGTCTGTGTTTCCTTTACACTTTCTACACCAAACAATGCTTTTACATCAATAATTCCAATTCCCCGAAGTTCAATAAAATATTTTGTGACTTCTGGTGCAGAACCAATTAATGTTTCGTCACTTACTTTATGAATTTCCACTACATCATCTGTTACTAAACGATGGCCTCGTTTAATCAATTCCAACGCCGCTTCAGACTTCCCAATTCCACTTTCTCCAGTAATCAATACTCCCTCTCCATAAACATCAACTAACACACCATGAATACTAATCATTGGTGCCAATTCTACTTTTAGCCAACGGATAATTTCTGCCATAAAGGAAGAAGTACTTTTACTTGATAAAAGTATTGGAACATGATACTGTTTTGCGATCTCGATCATCTGTTCATCTGGTTGCAAATCACGACAAAAGATCAAACAAGGAATTAAGCTGGAAAATAACTGATGATAAATCTTATGTTTTCTTTCTGAATCAATATTTGCTAGATATGCATGTTCCACATAGCCAATAATCTGAACTCGTTCGTTGTCAAAATAATCAAAAAACCCTGTCAACTGAAGCGCTGGCCGATTTACATCCGGCTGTGTAATTTTAATCGTATTCGTATCAATTTCTGGTATTAGACTTCTCAATTCCATTTTCTCAATTACTTTGGATAATCTTACACTTCGCATCACATTTTCTCCTTTATCACTTAATTAATCCAAATTTAAAATTCCAGATTCATCCAACCACTTGCAAATTTCCTGCATTGTTGTTCCATTTAACTCTTCTGCCAATCCTTGATCTACCAAAGATGCTACCCCTGATTCAATTGGTAAACGGCAGACACATGGAAGTTGATATTGTTTCGCCAATTCCTCTACATGACTTTCTCCAAATACAGTATGTCGCTTTCCACAGTCTGGGCAAATAAAATAGGACATATTTTCTACAATTCCCAGCACTGGAATATTCATCTTTTCTGCCATCTTTACTGCTTTTGTAACAATCATTCCTACTAATTCCTGCGGAGAAGTTACAATTAAAATTCCATCTACTGGAATTGACTGAAATACAGTAAGAGGTACATCTCCTGTTCCCGGAGGCATATCCACATACATAACATCAATATCATCCCATATTACATCTGTCCAAAACTGTTTTACCATGCCTGCAATAATTGGCCCACGCCATATAACTGGTTCTGTTTCATCCGCTAAAAGAAGGTTAGTAGAAATTACCTTAATCCCTTGTTCCGTTTCAAGTGGATAAATTCCCACTTCACTTCCAAATGCTGTCCCATGCAGTCCAAAAGCTTTTGGAATGGATGGTCCTGTAATATCAGCATCCAAAATTGCTGTCTTCTTTCCTCTGCGATTTGATTCTACCGCAAGCATAGAAGTCACCAAAGACTTTCCTACTCCTCCCTTTCCACTTACTACGCCAATTACCTTTTTAATTTTGCTAAGTGGATGGGGACGCTCCCTAAAATCCTGTGGTTGTGTTCTCTCCCCACAATCTACCCCACAATTATTACAATCATGATTGCACTCACTCATCGCCTAATCCCTCCTAAATTTTATTTTTTATTTCATTGTTTATTCAATCCATACACCATCTGGACCTACTATATATCCATCTGGCGTTGTGGTACTGACAAGCATTTTTCCAGAACTTTTATCCATATAATACCACTTATTATTCCACTTTACCCAACCTGTCTGCATTGTACCAGAAGTATCAAAATAGTACCATTCATAGGAATCATTAATTAACCACCCTGTCTTTTTCTTTCCATCCGCTAAATAATAATTCCAACTTCCATTCGCTGCTTTTTTCCATCCAATATCTGATGTACTTACTTTTCCTGAATCTGCAGAATTTTCTGGACTTGTAGAAGTTCCTGGTTTAGTAGAACTCCCTGAATTAGTTGAACTATTTGAACCAACTGAGCTTCCTGGATTTGATACACCTCCTGGACCTGTACCGTCTCCTGGATTTGATACACCTCCTGGACCTGTACCGCCTCCTGGATTTGATACACCTCCTGGACCTGTACTGCCTCCTGGATTTGATACACCTCCTGGACCTGTACCGCCTCCTGAATTTGATACACCTCCTGGACCTGTACTGCCTCCTGAATTTGATACACCTCCTGGACCTGTACTACCTCCTGGGTTTGATACACCTCCTGGGCCTGTACTACCTCCTGAATTTGATACACCTCCTAGGTCTGTACTACCTCCTGGATTTGTCTGTCCTGCGCCTGGCCCTGCTTCTGTCAAATGAATTTTATTTAGTTTATTTTGTGTAAACGTATAAGTCAAAGCTTTTTGTGCTGATGTATACATTACTTCTGTATCTGGATTTAGATAAGTTAAGCAGATTACCTCATGTGTTCCATCTGTTGCTGTAGCAATCAATGTTCTACCTGCTGCCTGTGTAATTCCAGTTTTTGTTCCAATAACTGTATATAAATCCTTTGGATATTCATACGTGCCACGCAAAAACAAATTGGTTGTTTTTCTAGTAATTGCTGCGTTATTTGTACGGGCTGGTAAAGTATACTCTAACACACGAACAATTTCTCTAATTTCCGGATAAGTCATTGCTACACGAGAAAGTGCAGCAAATTCTGCTGCTGTAGTATACGTATTTTTAAAATTATTCCCAATATCAAGACCTACTGTATTATCAAAATGTGTCTTAGTCAACCCCATTGAAGCCACTTTTTCATTCATTTTTTTCAAACATTTTTCTGTGCTCCCAAAGCATCCAACTGCTAATACCTCTGCTGCATCTGCAGCAGAAGAAACCAATAAAAGTTCTAGTAACTCATATACTGTATAAGTTCCTCCTACTTTCAAACCAATCTTTGCTACATCAGATGGAAATGTTCCAAGCATCTGATTTGTAACTGTAATGGTCTTATTTTTATCTACAGCATCTAAAACTACCATTGCTGTTACTAGTTTTACTGTACTAGCTGGATAGATACTTTGATCCTTATTCTTACTATAAAGAATTTCTCCAGAATACGAATCAATTACCACATAAACAGGAGAATCCACTCCTGCAATTTCTGCTGCATAAACAGGCTGTAATATTGTATGAAATAATAATACACATGCACATATTCCACCTGCAAACCGTTGTACTTTTTTTAATCTTATCATCCTCTGAACCTCTTATCTTTCTTCTGCTGCCTTTTATACAATATAACTATTTTTTCTCTTTCTATAAAATTTACCTATTTTTTCATTATAACATATTTTAAGGTCATTTTCAAAAATATTTTCTCTTTTCAAAAAGAATCATTTCTCTAAGTAAAATCTTATCACAATCCCATTTATATTGCTATCTGAATTTTTTCTTTCCTCCTTTTATGTATGTTCTTTTTCTGTCTGCATATAATTATGATAAAAGAAATTTCGAGGTTTTCTATTATGTCTCAACCTTCTACATCCTTTTTTCATACAATGGTTTCTTTTTTACATACACACTTATATCTACCTATTCTTTTTCTATTGGCAATTACTGCTATTCTCTTTTGTAAACGTACAGAAGCTGTTCTGCCTACTAACACTACAGTAGGTAATCGTGAACTTCCTATTTACTGTGTTGACACCACAGATAAAAAAGTTGCTCTTTCTTTTGATGCAGCTTGGGGAAACGAAGATACCCAGCGAATCCTTGAAATCTTAAAAGAGCAAAATGTTAGTGTAACCTTTTTTATGACTGGAGGATGGGTAGACAGTTACCCTGAAGATGTAAAAGCAATTGCTGCTGCTGGGCACGATTTAGGAAATCATAGCCAAAATCATAAAGAAATGAGTAAACTAACCAATTCCGAAATAAAAGATGAACTTATGAGTGTACACAATAAAGTAAAGGAATTAACTGGAGTAGAAATGACTTTATTTCGTCCCCCTTATGGTGACTATGATAATGATTTAGTAAAAGCTGCCACCTCTTTAGGTTATTATACAATACAATGGTCAGTAGACAGTCTTGATTGGAAAGATTATGGTATTGATAGTATTATCAAAACTGTTGTCAACCATAAAAATCTAGATTCTGGTGCAATTATTTTAATGCACAATGGGGCTACTTATACTGCAGATGCACTAGAAAACGTAATCATAGGACTAAAAAATCAAGGTTATGAAATAGTTCCTATTTCTAAACTTATCCATACTGGGGAATTTCATATGGATCATACAGGAAAACAATTTGCTGAATAATAAGAAAAACCCGCACAACAACTGGTGCGGGTTAAAATAAACTATAAAAATTATTATTTAAATGCATCTTCTAAATGCTCTACCGATGTATGTATTATATTCGCATCTTCTATAATAGCCTGGTAAATCTCAGCAGAGGATTCTGCCAATTCTCCCATTTGATTTGCTACAATACTAAATCCCTTTCCAGCATCTCCTGCACGACCTGCTTCAATTGAAGCATTTAAAGAAAGAATCGTCTGTTCTTTGGATATCCTTCCTAAACTTTTTGCCCTAGTCGCAATATCTTTTGTTTTCGAAATCATATTTTCCATTTCCATATCTAAAACAATTAATTTTGTTTCATTTTTCTTCTTTTCATATCGAAAATTTATAAGCATATTTATAAGTTCCTTTAGTAACCTGCTAGCAGCATGAATTGCTTCTTCCGAACGTATTGGTACTTTTCTTAATGCTTCAATATAGCTATCTTCTAAAATTCCAAGTTCCCTTGCAATTTCTTTATATTTTTCTTCATCTGGTTCTTTTGATAAAACCTGTCCGCCTAATACACTTCCATATTGTACTCCATTTATAATAATAGGTTCTGCAAAATCCAACAATCCAGCATGGCAAAAATAGGTTCCTTTCCCTTCTGCATCACAACGTTCACATCGTTTTACACCTATTTCTGATTTTCTTGTATATTTCATACAAAAATCAGAAAAATTACTAGGCTTTGTTACAAATACTCCATTTCTATCTACTGTAACCGCTGCCATTCCTGTTGCCAATGCAAAAGTATCCTGCATTGTTTGCAATTCTTCCAAATTAACAAGATCCAATATTTCCAAAGTTCTTCATCCTTTCCTTTCTCTTTATAAAAATCCAATAACACAGGATACATCTTAACACACATTTCTAAAAAATCAATCTCTTTTTCCTATAATTTTCTTTTAAAATGATTCAAACTGTAAACAAACTACTTCTTTATAAAAATATTAAAAACTATTGTTTTAGTATAAAATAGCTTCGATAAAAATCTATTTTTCCCTCCTGCTTCATCTTTGATAATTCATTGGACATGGCACTGCGATCAACAGATAAAAAATCCGCCAACTGCTGACGATTAAAAGGAATTGTAAAAGAAGAACTCCCTGCTTTTACAGACTGTTCTGACAAATAAGACAATAACTTTTCACGAGTTGTACGTTGTGACAAATGCTCTAGCTTTTGTGCAAGCATTTTATTTTTAAATGCAATCACCGCTAAAAAATTCTGAATCAATTGTATATAAAAATTGCAAGGAGAGGAACACATCTTAAAAATATGAAAAAAAGGAAAAAATAATACTTTACAATTCGTCACTGCAAGTACATTATTTATGATTATATCATTTTCTAAAACAGCATAGGTCTCTCCAAAAATTTCCCCTTTTGAAATTTCATTTAATATACTAAGATTTCCCCAATAATCTTCCTTTTGAATAGAAACACTTCCTTCTAACAACAACGCTACTTCTGAAATAGACTCACCAATTTGAAAAATAAATTCTCCTTTTTGATAAAAACGTACTTCTGCTGATAAACACTCTAAAACAGCCTCTATTTCTTCCTCTTTTATTCCCAAAAACAATCTAGAATTTTTTATAACTTCCCAATACTGTTTCATTTTTTTAATTCCTTCCTCTATTTTTTTATTTCTGTTGGAAATACAACAGATTTTTTTTAACAAATATATTATAGTAATCTTATAGAGTCAAGGCAATAAAAAATTCATGAAAAGCTTATATTCTTAGGAGGATAAAAAATGATAAGAAAAATAATTCAAATTGATGAAGACAAATGTAATGGCTGTGGTGCATGTGCTGCTGCCTGCCATGAAGGTGCAATTGGTATGGTAGATGGAAAGGCTAAACTTCTCCGAGCTGACTATTGTGATGGACTGGGAGATTGTCTTCCTGCCTGTCCAACAAAAGCAATTTATTTTATTGAACAAGAACATTCAAACCAAACTTCCGATCCACTTTATTATCCAGAAAATAATAGTCAGCTTACCCAATGGCCTGTACAAATAAAACTTGCACCAACTTATGCCCCATACTTTCAAAATGCAGATCTACTCATTGCTGCTGATTGTACTGCCTATGCATATGGAAATTTCCACAACAAATTTATTCGCAACCGTATTACACTTATCGGATGTCCAAAATTAGATGGTATTAATTATGCTGAAAAACTAACTGAAATTATCCGCAATAATACAATTAAAAGTCTTACAATTGTACGTATGCAGGTTCCTTGTTGCGGCGGATTAGAACAAGCTGTAAAAACTGCTCTGCAAGCAAGTGAAAAATTTATCCCCTGGCATGTTGTTGTAATAGGAACAAATGGTACTATTATCAGCGAATAAATCCTAAAACAAAATCTCTTTCTAATAAAAAAACGCTTGGGGAAGTCTACACCTCAAGCGTTTCAATTACTTCTTACTGTCGAATATCTACATATCCAATTTCAAGTGCATGTTCACTAAGTTCATAACATCCATAGGTATCAAAGCTAAGATATAAATACTCCAACTCCTCCTCTGATACAATCCATGCCATATGAACTGTCTCTGTTTCCCCTGGCTTTAAATTCATAATATAGTTGTTCCCTTTCTCTCCGCCATGTACATCATAATACCACATTTCCCAATAATTTGCTGCCCCTGTTATCTGTGCACAGTCCCATGCAGAACCTTCTTTTGCCTCTTCTCCATCATACATCTTTACTTGAGTTCCCTCTTTTATAATTCTAACAAGACTCCCCAAAAACAGTACTTCTGACAACTCCTCTTCTCCAATATTAGTATATTCCACTGTAGCATATACCAGTTTCTGTGGAACTTCTCTACTATCCACAATTTGATCTACTGTCTGAATTCCATCTCCATATTTAATATAATTTATTTTAGTAGGAAGTAACTTTCCTTCTGCATCAATTTCCTTCTCAATTTCTCTTTTAAAATCTGCATCTAACTTAGATAAATTTAAAAGTTCTATCTGATCTGATATCTGTACATCTGTCACCTTAATCTCTATTTTCCCAAAGTCTAATTCCTCTTCCTTTGGATATGCTAAAAAAGCCTCTCCTATTTTATGTGTATTTTTTAATACCGATTGATCCTGCCATATATCATCATTTACTATTTTTTCTTGTTCTGTCTGAGATGTTATATAATCACTCCAACTATAGGAGCGTATCACTCCTTCTTTTGCTTCACTTGAATCTGACAAAAGCTGAATCCCTTCTGCAATCTTTAAAGCCTCCTGTTTTGATACATCCGATGCAACATACATCTCCATCACATAGCTAAATTCTGTATAAGCAACATAAATACGTTGATTAAACGAAATTTCTTCCTCTTTATTTTCATGCAATTTTAAATAAACTCCATCATGAGTTCCAATCTGAATGTCCTCATTCTCAATTACATTTTTCATCAATAAATCAAATTGTGCATCTTCTGTATCAATATGATAAAAACAAATGGATACTCCGCCCTTATTCAAAGCATCTTGATAACTATATTTTCCATCTTCTGTTTCTACCATTCCCTCTGGCAGATAAGATACCTCCATTTTTATCGTAGAAACATTTTCCGCTGGCTCAACTGACCCTTTTATATTTACCCCATATTTTCCTTTTATTTCACTACGCATCTGATAAATCACTCCGGCAAATACTGTAGTAGCCAAAAGCATTACTGCTGCAAATGCTGCTATCAAAGATTTTTTTATTATAACTGTATTCCTTCTTTCTACTTTTTTTGTTGTTCCTATTTGTTTTTGTACCTCTCTCTCAATCCGTTCTCTTAATTCCTCTGGCATTTTAGGAAAATCCTGTTTTAAATTCTCTAATCTCATTGTCAACCTCCAAACTTTATGACAACCAACAAATCTATCTTTATTTACCTATCACTTTGCCCATTCTAACTCTGTTTTTATCTTTGCTCTTGCCCGTGCAAGACGGTTTTTTATTGTACTTTCTGTTGTTTCCATCAAGGCTGCAATCTCTTTCACACTATACCCCTCCATATAGTAAAGCGTAACTGTAAGTCTTATCTCCTCTGAAAGATGGCTGATTGCTTCATATAAATCAGAATAGTCTCTTTCCTCTTCTATTTTCTCTTCTTGTATATAATCCTCCAAAGCTACTAACTTCTTTTCTTGACGCATAATTGCATAACATTCATTGATTACAATTCGGATTAACCATGTTTTTCCATACGAATCTTTACGTAATGTGGAAATATTCAAAAATGCTTTTACAATTGCTTCTTGTATTGCATCTGCACAATCTGCATCATTTTGCAGTAAAGTTTTTGCTATATGGTACATCGTTTCCTCTGATGAAATAATCAAATCTCCTAATTGCTCCTTTGTCATAATATCCTTTCTGCCGGCTTGTATTCTGTCTTGTGCACTGACATCTTTTCTTTTTACATAAATTAGATGAAAAACAACCCTATTTGGTCTCATTAAAAAATATTTTTTTATAAAAATAGAGCAGAATTACAAATCTGCTCTAAATTCTATCGGTTTCGCAGTTAATTCCACCCATGCCGGACGAAATCCACACCGAATTGCATTTCGGACTGACTTTATATTTGACCAAGCTGCACAATAAAAAGGAACCTTTTCTCTTTCTAAAATCGCTAAAGTAAGTTTGCTAGTAAGCGCAGAAGCAATCCCCTTCTTACGATATTCAGGTAAGACATCTACACCAATTTGCCACATTTTATCACAGTCTGCTGAACACCCTGCCAGCCCAATTAGTTTTCCATTTTCATAAGCTCCAACTCCTAATATATCAAGTTGTTTTCTTTTTTCGCAAAGTGCATTGCTCCAATCTTTGGTGTATAAATCACAAAAATCTTCTTGTTTCAACACTTTTGTAAAATAAGAGCAATCTTGTTTCTTTAACAAGTTCAAATCTGGTAAAAAATACTCTGCCATAAAGCAGATTTTTTGCCCTCCTTTTTGTAATGCATCATTTAATCGATATAAGTTTGGTGTTTCAAAACAATGCTCTATTGGATAACTATTTATATAATTCCAAACAGCCTCCTTCCATTCCTCTTGCACAGATGCCACAATATTTTTTCCATAGGATACCAAATTACATGTAAATGGCAATTCCAGATATTTTCTAGCACCTACATTTGTTTTTGAAAGTACAATCTTATTTTTCTCTTCCATAAAATCACTGCTTTTACAAGTTAAATCAATTGCTGACTGTTCCATAGCAATCTTTAATAACATCTCATTTGTCATCTGATTCTTCTCCTCTTGCTATGATAGAAAAATTTCCGTTTGAAACTCTTCCTCCATCTCCACTGTATCTAAACAACAAACTTGTCCCCCTTCTTCCATTTTAGGCCATACTTCCAAAAATCTCAAATCTGTCTCTTTTAATACTGTGATTTCAACAAGCACTTTCTTAGGAAAGCCATAACGTCTTAATCCAATCTCCCAGTGCTCGCCTTGATAAAAATGATCATCCTCTAATACTCCATCAATCCACAATTGCGCACTATCTCCACGATAGCTTAAAATCAAGTAAGCCTCCTGACTTTCCAAAGCAGCCTGTTCCCTTTGAATCTGAATTTCATAAAGAGACGATTGTTTTGTTCTTTTTAATTCTGTAAAAGAAACTTTTCCTCTCCCTTGTATCACTTCTTTGTGATACTCTGCAAATCCTTCTTGGTCTTTTAACCGTACAAACCCTTCTGGTGTATCTTCTAATGCTGGATACACTCGAAAACTTGGTTCTGTTCTCCCAATTAGACAAAGCCGATCCTGCTTATCAATTACTGCACTTTCACTTAAAAACAAATACTCCTTTTTTCGTATAACTTTATAAGAATTCTTCGCCTCTTCCCGACTTAAAGTCAAAATTTTCTCTTTTTTTATTTCTCCCTCAATTTGATAAACTGGCTCTTTTTCTGTATAAAAAACATAAACGGTCTCTTCTAAATTTTCTAATCGACAAAGAGGTGTCGCTAAAGCAAACTTTAATTTTGCTTTTCCAATCTTCATATTGACTGGATAAAAAAAGAACTCTTTATCATAAATAGTAATAGGAGGGAAAAGAATCGTTTCTTCTAATAGTGGAACTTGTATCACATAGTCTTTATGTTCTGCCATTGAATAATGTCTCTGATAATTATTGATAAATACATATCCCTGTGATTCATTTTTTCGAAAAGCAATTCTTACATCTGTTCGATTTGTTGGTAATAACGGATTTTCATTTGGAAAAACAGCAGGCATCTCACATAATTCACTTCCAAAATCCTGAAGAAAAGAAGCAATTAGCTTAATCTCTTTATAAGTTTCTGATATCTGTCCATATTCTCGAATAGGTGCATGAAAATCATAGTTCATTATTGGCAAATCATTTGGAGAACCTGTCTCTTTGCTTTCCTGAAGTGTTGTCAATTTTCCCTTTGGATTCGTTCCGCCATGATACATATAATACCCCAAAAGATTTGCACCACTTCCTAACTTTACTACTGTCATAGCTCCTATATCTTTTGCATCTGCTACAGGTCTTCTATGTTGTGTCACTTGAAGACCTCCCCCTAGTTCTGCTGTTAGATAAGGAAACTGTTCTATATCAAAGGTAATTCCATATCCAAGTTTATAATCACTGCCAATATTATGATCATTTCTTTCCTTTGTAAAAATATAATTTCCATTCGGCGGAAGTTTTTCAAAACTAGCATCCCACGGTGCATCACAATATCCTCCCATAACAGGAAGCATCCCTCCTGTGACTGCACCACCCCATCCAGTTGCTGTATAAATCGGAACTTCAAAACCAACCTTTTTTGCCAATTCCAAAAGTTTCCTCATATGTTGTTCGCCTTCTTCTCCTTGAAGCCCGCCAACATGCCCATATTCATTTTCAATCTGTATTCCAATAACTGGACCTTTCTCTTTTAACAAATATCCTTTTACCTGTTTATAGATGCAAGAATAAAACTTTTCTACTTCTGCAAAATAACGTATATCATTTTTTCGGGTTGGATATTCTTTCTTTAACAACCAATCAGGAAATCCTCCATTTCTTACTTCTCCATGTACCCAAGGACCAATTCGAAGAATCACTGCCACTTCACATTCCTTACACACTTGTAAAAATCCTCTCAAATCTCGATTTCCACTAAAATCATACTCCCCTTCTATCTCTTCATGATGAATCCAAATAACATAAGTAGAAACTACCTCTACTCCCCCTGCTTTCATCTTATAAATACTTTCCTTCCAATATGCTTTTGGATAACGAGAATAATGCATCTCTCCCATTACTGGAAACCACGGTTTTCCATCTTTTATTAAATATTGATGATTATAACTATATTTTGTCATTTCTTTTTTCCCTATCTCCCTTTTATATCTTTTGGAACTTTATATCTCAATCATTATCAATGTTATAATCGATTCTTATTTGTAATCCTCAATATAGCATACATAAGTATAGTTCTGTCCATTCTGCTCAAAATTACAGATCTGAAATTGATATTCATTCGCCCAAAAAGCCTCTACTTTTTCTCTATCATAACACTGTAAATAGATTGTACGTGCACCATTTCGAAATACTTGACGTGTAATCCTCTCTACCAGTCGTAAATACTCCTCTTCTACACTGCGTTCTATCTCTATATAAGCAATCTTTTTCTCTTTTATATCCTGCTGCAATACCCGATAAGAAAATTTCTGATTTTCTGTCTGCCAAATCTCAGGAAGTTCCTGCTCCAATTCAATCGAAACTAATGTTAATCCTTTTGCTGGTACCTTTGGCCCTGAAACCTGCCGATTTCGTGCTTCCAAAATTTCCTTTACATGATAGGGAGGATATACCCCAAGTCCAACCTTTAATAACGTTCCTACTATAATCCGAACCATATTATAGAGAAAACCATTTCCACTAATTCGGATGATAATCATATCATCTTGTTTCTCAATATCTAAACAATAAATCGTTCGATAAGTATCTTCTGCCTGTGTTCGTGTTGAACAAAAACTAACAAAGTCATGCTCTCCTATCAAATAATCTGCTGCTTTCCTCATATTCTCTACTTCCAAAGGAAGATAAACAAAATGCGAATAAAGCCGGCAAGAAGGAATATCAAACTTTCGATTTAAAATTCGATACTCATAATTCTTTCGACTATTACACCTTCTTGGGTGAAAACTTATTGGAACTTCCTGTGAACCCTGAATTCGAATGTCTTCAGGAAGTCTCTGGTTTAAAGCAAAACAAATTTTATCAGCCGGAATCTTCGTTTCCGTATCAAAAACAGCAAGGTTCCCCAATGCATGTACCCCAGAATCTGTTCGGCTTGCTCCAATCACCTGAATCTTTTCCTTAAGCAGCAATGATAACTCCCGATTTAGCACCTCTTCCACTGTAATCCCATTTGGCTGTATCTGCCAGCCGCAATAATTTGTTCCATCATAGGCGATTACCAACATAACCCGTTTCACATCATACATTCCTTCCCAAATTCTCTAAAATTTTCTAAAACATTTTCTTACTACATCCATCTTTGCCAAGCTAGGTTTACTCCAACTACTGCCAAAAGATACCCTATATAAATGCCATACGTGATATAATCCCTTTTTCGATATTGAAGTGGTTTCATCTTTGTTCTTCCCTCTCCCCCACGATAGCATCTAGCCTCCATAGCCATAGCCAAATCATTTGCCCGCCGAAAAGCAGAAATAAACAATGGCACTAAAATAGGAATCATACTCTTAGCACGCCGAATCAAATTTCCACTTTCAAAATCTGCTCCTCGTGCCTGTTGTGCTTTCATAATCTTGTCCGTTTCCTCTAAAAGAATTGGAATAAATCGCAATGCAATTGACATCATCATAGAAATCTCATGTACTGGAACTCGAAGCTTTCTAAGAGGAGACATTGCCTTTTCCATTCCATCTGTTAAGTCATTTGGCGTTGTAGTCAATGTCATAAGAGAAGAACCCAAAATTAAATATACCAAGCGAATTGCCATAAACACTGCCATTCGAATTCCCTCTTGTGTAACTTTAATTTTCCAAATCTGGAATACAACTACCCCATCTGTCAACAAAAGATTAAACACCACACTAATTGCTAACAGCATAAAAATTGCCTTCAGTCCCTTTACCATAAACTTAAGAGGAACCTTAGACATCTTAATCGCACACCCCAAAAATAAAGTAGCTATAATATATCCCACAAAGTGATCAAATAAAAACAACGAAATCAAAAATACAATTGTACCCATTAATTTTACTCGTGGATCCAAACGATGTATTACAGAATCCGCTGGATAATATTGCCCTATTGTAATATCACGAATCATACCTGTTTTTTCTCCCTATCTTTTAAAGCTCTCAATATACTATCTTTCGCTTCCTCTACTGTTGTAATTTCTGTATCCACAGCAAATCCATTTTGTTTTAGCTCATTCATAATATAAGTAACCTGTGGTGCAGCCAATCCAATCTTTTCTAACTCCCTATAATTACGAAATACCTCTTTTGGTGTATCATCCCACTGCACATTTCCCTTATTCATCACAATAATCCGTCCCACATACCTTGCAATATCTTCCATACTATGAGAAACCAAAATAATCGTAATATGACGTTCTTGATGCAATCGGGCAATCTCATCTAAAATCTCATCTCTTCCCTTTGGATCTAATCCAGCCGTTGGCTCATCCAAAATCAATACTTCTGGCTCCATTGCCAATACACCAGCAATTGCCACCCTTCTTTTTTGTCCACCTGACAATTCAAAGGGGGACTGCTTATAAAAAGATTCCTCTAATCCTACACTCTTTAATGCTTCTCTTGCTCGTTTTTCAACTTCTGCCGTATTCAATCCTAAATTTTTTGGCCCAAAACAAACATCTGAAAAAACATCCACCTCAAAAAGCTGATGTTCTGGATACTGAAACACCAAGCCTACTTTCCCTCGCAACTCTTTCATAGAAAAATTTTCTTGATAAATATTTTGATCATTATAATAAATTTTTCCTGAACTTGCCCGAATCAGCCCATTTAGATGTTGAGTTAAAGTAGATTTTCCAGAACCAGTATGTCCAATCAATCCAATAAATTCTCCATCCTGAATTGTTAAATTAATATTTTTCAAAGCATGTATTTCATATGCTGTACCCTCTCCATAAATATAATTTACATTTTCCACACGTATTGCCATTTCTTCTCCTATCTGCTATTTTCTTTTTTTACCCTATCCATCCACTGTTTCTTTAATTCATCCAACAATTCTTTTGTTGTCAATATTCCATCTGACAGTTCTACACCAGCCTTTTTTAGTTCATATGCCAATTCTGTTACCTGTGGTACATCCAGCCGATACTGTTTCAATCGTTCCACTTGAGAAAATACCTCCTTTGGACTTCCCTGCAGCACAATCTCTCCTTTATCCATTACAAATACTCGATCTGAATAAATCACTTCTTCCATATAATGTGTAATCAAAATAACTGTTACATTTTCTTTCTCATTTAATTCTCGTACTGTCTCAATTACTTCTTTTCTTCCAAGTGGATCTAACATTGCAGTAGGCTCGTCCAAAATAATACATTGCGGTCGCATAGCAACCACTCCAGCAATCGCCACACGCTGCTTTTGCCCACCAGAAAGTTTATTTGGCGAATGATGTCGATAAGCTATCATATTTACAGAACGAAGTGCTTTATCCACCCTTTGCCAAATTTTCTCTGTAGGAATTCCCATATTTTCTGGTCCAAAACCAACATCTTCTTCTACAACTGTTCCAATAATTTGATTATCTGGATTCTGAAATACCATCCCTGCGCTTTGTCGAATCTCCCATAGATTTTTTTCCTCAGAAGTATCTTTTCCATTTACCCATACACTCCCTTCTGTTGGCATTAAAATTACATTTAAATGCTTTGCAAGTGTAGATTTTCCAGAACCATTATGTCCAAGAATCGCAATAAATTGTCCTTTTTCTACCTCTAAACTTACCTTATTAATCGCTCGGCTGCTACCTTCTATATTTCCTTCTTCATCATGTTTAAGATAGTCATGAACTAGCTGTTTTATCTTAATAATTCCCATATTATATTCTGCTTTCTTTTTTAACTTTTATTTGTCAACTTATTCTTTTACTGTTGGTTTACATTTTAAAATATTCCTCTCTAATTTGCAAGCACAATTATATGAAATAAAAAAATTAAAAAAGAGATATCACAAAGTATATCTCTTTTTCTTTATAAAAATTATTCTTTTCTCTTTTATACAAGCTCAATAATTACTTCCATAGCAGCATCACCTTTACGTGGTCCAATCTTTACAATTCGAGTATAACCACCATTTCGATCCGCATACTTAGGTGCAATTTCATCAAATAATTTTGTTACCAAATCCACTTTCTTTTTATCTTTTTTCTTATTGGATGTAACAACCTTATCATCTCCAAATCTCTTTGTTTTAGATTCGGTATAAGGATAAAGTACTGCTAATATTTGATGTCTTACATGAAGACGAGAAGGTTTATCTTTCTTAATTTCTTTCTCTACTTCATCAAATACAGTTACTTTTTTTCCATCTACTACTTCTTTTACTCGCTTTCCATTTGCATCCTTACGAGCCACTTTTGCTTTTACTGTAACCATCTCATAATTATCTTTTTCCTTTACAGCCAAAGCAATTAAATGCTCTACTTGAGAACGAATTTCTTTTGCTCGTGCTTCTGTTGTTACAATTCTGCCATGTGCAATTAAAGCTGTAGTCAAACTTCTCATCATTGCCTTTCTCTGACTAGAAGTTCTTCCAAGTTTTCTATAACCTGCCATTTTATTCTTCCTCCATTTGTGGAACATAGTATCACGCTCTTACGGACTTACTGATTCTATGCAATCTTCCATAAACTATGCATGGGAACGCATCCCTCATGCCCTATTATTCATCGCTAGGATTCAACTGCAATCCCAATTCCTTCAATTTCGCAAGTACTTCTTCCAAAGACTTACGTCCTAAATTACGAACCTTCATCATATCATCTGAAGTTCTGTTACACAATTCTTCTACAGTATTGATTCCAGCTCTCTTTAAACAGTTATAAGAACGAACCGATAATTCCAGTTCATCAATGTTCATTTCAAGAACCTTTTCCTTTTCATTGTCTTCCTTTGTTACCATCACTTCTGCTGTTTTCGCATTTTCAGAAAGATCAATAAAAAGATTTAAATGCTCGCTTAATACCTTTGCAGCTAAACTAACAGCTTCATCCGGAACCAGCGTCCCATTTGTAAATACATCCAAGGTCAGCTTATCATAGTCTGTAATCTGCCCCACACGGGTATTTTGTACTGATAAATTTACCCGTTCTACCGGAGTATAAATCGAATCAACGGCAATGACACCAATTGGCAAATCCTCATGTTTATTCTTATCAGCACTTACATAACCTCTGCCCTTTGTAATTGTCAATTCCATATAAAGTTTACTGTCTGTACCACCATTTAAAGTTGCAATCGGTAACTCAGGATTTAAAATTTCAATATCCTGATCTGCCTGAATATCGCTGGCTCTCACAGTTCCTTCCCCTTCAAATTCGATATAAGCAGTCTTTGCTTCATTTGTCTCGCTGTTATTCTTAATTGCAAGGCTCTTAATGTTCATAATGATTTCAGTTACATCTTCCTTTACTCCAGGAACTGAACTGAACTCATGTAACACACCATCAATCTTTACTTGACTAACGGCAGCACCCGGTAAGGAAGAAAGCATAATTCTTCTCAATGAATTACCAAGAGTTGTCCCATATCCTCTTTCGAGTGGTTCTACAACAAATCTTCCGTATTTCTTGTCTTCTGAGATTTCAGCAATCTCAATTTTTGGTTTTTCAAAATCGAACACTATAAAGCCCCTCCTTTTGGGTTATCGGATTACTTAGAATATAACTCGACAATAAGCATTTCGTTTACAGGAACATCGATATTCTCCCTAAGTGGTAATACCTTTACTGTTCCCTTCAGGTTTTCCTGATCAACATCTAGCCATTCTGGAACTAATCTAGAAGCAGTTACTTCAAGAATATCCTTATATCTTTGAGAGGATTTGCTCTTTTCTCTAATTTCGATTTCATCGCCTGCCTTGATTAAATAAGAAGGAACATTTACTCGCTGTCCATTCACTAATACATGCTTATGGCCAACAATCTGTCTTGCTTCCTTTCTTGTTCTTGCAAGGCCCATACGAAATACTACATTATCCAATCTTCTCTCTAATAGGATCATCAGGTTATCACCTGTCATTCCACTCTGCCGTTCTGCCTTTACATAATAATTATGGAATGGTTTCTCAAGAACACCATAGATAAATTTTGCTTTTTGCTTTTCACGTAACTGAAGTCCATACTCAGTCAGTTTCTTATTTGCTCTCTTTAATTCTCTATTCGACTTTTTATTAATTCCTAAATAAATTGGATCTAATCCAAGTGATCTGCATCTTTTTAACACTGGAACTCTATTAACAGCCACGAATCTACACCTCCTATGAATTAAACTCTTCTGCGTTTTGGTGGACGGCATCCGTTATGTGGAACCGGAGTCACATCTCGAATACTAGTTACTTCCAAACCACATGCTGAAAGTGCACGAATCGCTGCTTCTCTTCCAGAACCTGGTCCTTTTACCATTACATCTACCGTCTTTAAACCATGTACCAAAGCTGCCTTTGTAGCAGTTTCAGCTGCCATCTGAGCTGCATAAGGAGTAGATTTCCTTGAACCTCTAAAACCAAGACCACCGGCACTTGCCCAAGATAATGCATTTCCTTCTAAATCAGTAATAGTTACAATTGTATTATTAAAGGATGACTGAATATGTGCCTGTCCACGTTCAACGTTTTTCTTAACACGCCTTTTTGTCACTTTTTTCCCTGACGCTTGCTTTGCCATTTTAAACTAACCTCCCTTATGGGTTCCTATCTATTATTTCTTCTTATTTGCAACAGTTTTCTTTGGTCCCTTACGAGTACGGGCATTTGTCTTTGTCTTCTGCCCACGTACTGGAAGACCCTTTCTATGACGAATTCCTCTATAACATCCGATTTCTTGTAATCTCTTGATATTCATAGCGATTTCTCTTCTTAAATCACCTTCCACTACCTGAGATTCTTCGATTATCGTACTAATTCTCTTTACTTCATCATCTGTCAAATCTTTGACACGAGTATCTGGATTTACCTTTGCCTCAGCAAGGATACGGTTCGAACTCGGTCTGCCGATTCCGTAGATATAAGTTAATCCGATCTCCACACGTTTTTCTCTTGGTAAGTCAACACCTGAAATACGAGCCATGTGTGCTTTGCACCTCCGTTTTTCTTAATAAAATTTTCGTGATTCTATTTTACTAACAGGATTTTCCCTTTTATGCAGCCCGACAATTCCTTGCCGTCGAAATGTTGTGCATACTTTCGAGTATTCCTGCTTCTATGGAAGAGCCTGTTCTTCCATAACATACAGTTGGAACATGGTATGTAGATGCTCCTTCTGTCTTTCTATATCATTTTATCTTAACTCTATAAATAATAGCAACAAACAACCTAGTTAGATATCCATTTCTCACTTTATCAACCTATCCTGGTGGTTCATTACTGCAGCCGCAATACAAATTTTGTCAGACTTTTACTGACAATAACAAATAAATAACTGATTTTTATTAACCTTGTCTTTGCTTATGCTTTGGATTCTCACAGATTACTCTGATGCTTCCTTTTCTTTTAATAATTTTGCACTTTTCGCAAATTGGTTTCACGGATGACCGAACTTTCACAGTAAAATCCTCCTTTCAAAAAAAGTCTGTGTATTATTATACCAGTATGTTTCAAAAATAGCAAGCCTTTCCCATTTAGCTTTCTGCCGAAATTTTTACTATTTTTTTTGTTTCTTTTATGCATTTCCCATAATTTACTATTGAATTATCACCACAAATTTACAGTTTTCATTATTTATCTCTCCAAATAATTCTTCCTTTTGATAAATCATATGGTGATAATTCAATTGTCACCTTATCACCTGGTAGAATACGAATATAATTCATCCGAAGTTTTCCACTGATATGGGCAAGTACCTGATGACCATTCTCTAATTCTACCTGAAACATAGCATTGGGCAGCTTTTCAATGACAGTTCCTTCAATTTCAATTACATCTGATTTTGACATAACATTTTCCTCCTGTTTGCCGATGGAATTCTGATTCCACTTTCATTCTATGCAGCAACAATCTTTATAAGAATCTATTGCTCTTTGATATTGTTTGATGACCCTTCTGATTGCTTCATTCTGTTCTGCCTGGCTTTTTTTCGTCTGATATTCTAATAACTCCATTTGATATATCGGTTGAATATGCTTTTTTCTTTTGCATTTTGGTCTTTCAATTGGACGATTTTTTCCATCTGCCAAATATACCAGTTCTTTCTCTTCCCGAATAATCATATAAATTTTGCCTTTATCATGTCCGGCAAGGGATTTTGCCAAATTTCCTTCCTGATAGCGTTTCATCTCAGTTCCCTTTCTATCTTAAAATTTCATTCTATTTTATTTTTCATATAGATAAAATTTCTGGCTCTTCCTTTGTTATCAAGACAGTATTTTCATAATGAGCAGATAATTTTCCGTCTCCTGTCACCACTGTCCAATTATCCCCTAACCAAACAACTTTAAAAGTTCCTTCATTGATCATTGGCTCAATTGCAAGAGTCATTCCAGCCTGAAGTTTTACTCCTCTTCTTTTTCTAGAAAAATTTGGAATCTCTGGATCTTCATGAAGATTTCTTCCAATTCCATGCCCCACCAAATCCCGCACTACACCATAGCCAAAGTTTTCTGCATAACGGCCAATTGCACGGGAAATATCATTTAAGTGATACCCTTCTTTTGCAAATTTTATACCTTCAAAAAAAGATTGTTTTGTTACTTCTATCAGCTTTTTTGCCTCTAAAGAGACTTCTCCAATCGCATGTGTACGTGCCGCATCAGAATGATAACCTTTATAGATCACACCAGCATCCAGGCTTACAATATCTCCATCCACTAGAATTCTCTTTTTACTTGGAATTCCGTGAACCACTTCACTATTAACAGAAACACAGATTGATGCGGGATATCCCATATAATTTTTAAATGAAGGAATACAGCCATAACTACGGATAATCTCTTCTCCTATATGGTCGATATCCCAGGTAGACATCCCTGGTTTTAATGCGTTTGCCAGTTCCTTATGCGTCTTTGCTAGAATCTTTCCAGCCTCCCTCATAAGTCCGATTTCTCTTTCTGATTTAATCGTAACCGACATAAATTACTCTCCTAAAATCTTTATAATGGCTTGAAATACATCTTCCATATCCTGTGTACCATCCACAGTCTTTAAAATTCCTTTCTTAGTATAATACTCAATTAAAGGCTGTGTTTGCTCATGATATACTCCTAAACGTTTCTTTACTGTTTCAGGTTGATCATCTTCTCTTAGTACCAGTTCACTTTGGCACTTATCACATACTCCTTCTTTTGTAGGAGCTGCAAACTGAATATGATAAGTTGCACCGCAAGATAAGCAAGCACGACGTCCACCCATACGATTGACAATATTCTCATCTGGAACATCTACATCAATCGCAAAGTCAATTGCATCACCTAGCTTTGTTAATTCCTGATCTAACACCTCTGCCTGTGGAATTGTTCTTGGAAATCCATCTAGTACATAACCATTTTTACAGTCTTCTTTTGCTACCCGATCCAACAATATCTTTACTGTAAGTTCATCTGGAACCAAAAGTCCTTGATCCATATATTGTTTTGCTTCTTTTCCAAGCTCTGTTTTATTTTTAATATTGGTTCGGAAGATATCTCCGGTAGATATATGCGGAATTTGCCATTTTTCTGCTATTCTTTTTGCCTGAGTACCTTTTCCAGCCCCTGGTGCACCTAACATAATAATCTTCATAATCTGCTCCAAGCCTTTCTTAATCTTTCTGCATTATCTTTTCTTATTATCTGCAAAAAGACAGACGAGAATTTCCCGCCTGCCCCTGCCTCCAATTCCATAGTTTCTATCTCTTTTAACTATTTAAAAATCCTTTATAACTGCGTACAAGCATCTGTGATTCTACTTGCTTTAGTGTTTCAAGAATAACTCCTACAATAATGATAATAGAAGTACCTCCAAAAGAAACATTTGCTTTAAATACACCAGATACAATAATAGGAATTACAGCTACTATAATCAATCCTGCTGCACCGATAAAGATAATATAATTTAGAATTGCTGTTAAATAATCTGTTGTTGGCTTACCTGGACGGATACCAGGAATCAAGCCTCCTTGTTTTTTAATATTATCAGAAACTTCAATTGGATTAAAGGTAATCGATGTGTAAAAATAGGCAAAAAATATAACCAATACAATATACACCAAAAGTCCAATAGAATAAAGAGGTTCATCTGGATTGCACCAGTTTGACTGACTCATTCCCTTTAAAATCTTTCCCCATACCGTTGTAGAATCCACTTGAAAAAAGCTGCTGATTACTACTGGCACAGAAAGAATAGAACTTGCAAAGATTACTGGAATGACACCTGCCGTATTTACCTTTAACGGAATATGGGAAGACTGTCCTCCAATCATCTTTCTGCCCTGCATCTTTTTCGAATACTGAACTGGAATTCTTCTTTCTCCACCCTGTAATAATACAACCATTGCAATTACTGCAACAATGACAAATAGAATAATCAAAGCTGCCAAAGCTGCTTTTGGCACACTCTTATTCATCATAAATGTTTCGTACAATGTTACAAAATCACTTGGAATACGAGCAACAATATTAAAGAGTAAGATCATAGAGATACCATTTCCGATTCCCTTATCTGTGATTCGTTCACCGGCCCACATTAAAAATGCGGAACCTGCTGTCATTGTAAGAACTACAACCAAAACACTTCCAAAATTAAAGGTATATAATAAGCCCTGTGAACCAAAACCAATTGTCATAGCAGTACCTTCTACTAAGGCAAGGGCTATTGTTACATATCGAGTAATCTCGGTAATTTTCTTTCTTCCTTCTTCTCCGTCTTTTTGCAGTTCTTCTAATTTTGGAATTGCAATTGTCAAAAGCTGCATAATAATCGAAGATGTAATATACGGATTAATCCCTAATGCAAATATTGCCATATTAGAAAAGGAACCGCCGGTGAAGGCGTCCAAAAAGCTGAACTCATCACCAAGCTGATTCGCAAAATAACTTGAAATATAGGCGGTATTCACTCCTGGGATTGGAATTTGGCTACCAATTCTCACAACTATCAGCATAAAAAATGTGTATAACAGTTTTGTTCTGATATCTTTTATTTTTAATGCGTCACGGAGTGTTTTAAACATTAGATCACCTCACAGGTTCCACCAACAGCTTCAATTTTTTCCTTAGCGGATGCACTGAATGCATTTACCTTTACAGTCAATTTCTTTGTCAGTTTTCCATCCCCAAGTATCTTTACACCATCTTTTGGATTTCTTACAATACCTGTTTCGATTAATGTATCTACAGTTACTACAGTATCATTCTCAAATACTTCTAATACACTCAGATTAATTCCTACAATTTCCTTTGAATTTCTGCATGTAAAGCCTCTCTTTGGTAATCTTCTATATAAAGGCATCTGGCCACCTTCAAAACCTGGTCTTGGTGCTCCAGAACGAGCTTTCTGTCCCTTATGTCCTTTACCAGCTGTCTTGCCATTTCCAGAACCATGTCCACGGCCTCTTCTGAAATTATTACTATGCTTTGCACCGTCTGCCGGACGTAAATTCGATAAATCCATCTTCTTGCACCTCCTTATCGAAATATTTAAACTTCCTCAACTTTTACTAAATGTTTTACTGCTTGAATCATCCCTCTAACTGATGCATTATCAGGCATCTCCACTGTCTTATGAAGTTTTCTTAAGCCTAATGCTTTTACAGTTGCTCTGTGCTTAGGAATTGCACCAATAGGAGACTTTACTAATGTGATTCTTAACTTCTCTGCCATGTTCTTATCCTCCCAATCAGCCCAAGATTTCTTCCACAGATTTTCCGCGAAGTTTTGCCACCTGCTCTGGTGTCTTTAATTCAGAAAGTCCCTGAATTGTTGCTAATACAACATTCTGTTTATTATTAGAACCCAAACATTTTGTACGGATATTTTTAATTCCTGCTAACTCTAGTACGGAACGTGCTGGACCTCCAGCAATAATACCAGTACCTTCTGGTGCTCTTTTCAATAATACAGAAGCACTTCCAAATTTACCAATTAAGTCATGCGGAATGGAACCTTTTTCATCAATTGGAACCTCAATCAATTTCTTGGTTGCATCTTCTTTTCCCTTACGGATTGCTTCTGGAATTTCCGTTGCCTTACCAAGTCCTGCACCAATATGTCCATTGCCGTCACCAACAACTACTAAAGCTGCAAAACGGAAGTTACGACCACCCTTAACAACCTTAGTTACGCGCTTGATTGATACTACTTTCTCAGTTAATTCTAATGAATTCGCATCAATGATTGTACGTTTCATGTGTCTTTTCCTCCCTGATTAGAATTGCAGTCCAGCTTCACGAGCTGCGTCTGCCAATGCCTGGATCTTACCTTGATAGATAAATCCGCCTCTGTCAAATACTACTTCTGTGATACCCTTCTCTAACGCTTTCTTTGCTATTGCAGTTCCTACTGCTTTTGCTGCTGCAATATCATTTGTATGCTCTAAAGAAGCTTTCACATCCTTTTCTAGAGTAGAAGCAGCTACAAGAGTATTTCCTACTGTATCATCGATGATCTGTGCATACATATGGCTATTACTTCTGAATACAGCTAAACGTGGTCTTTTTGCAGTACCTGCAAAACGATTACGTATTCTTTTGTGCTTTTTTTCACGAACTTTTGTTCTTGATACTTTACTAACCATCTCTGTCTCTCCTCCTATCTATTATTTCTTACCTGTCTTACCAACTTTACGCCGGATTGTCTCATTTGCATACTTGATACCCTTACCCTTATATGGCTCTGGTTTTCTTAATTCTCTTAACTCAGCTGCAAACTGGCCAACCTGCTCTTTATTAATACCTTTTACAATAATCTTATTCTGACCTTCTACTTCAGTTGTAATTCCTTCTGGATCTTCTCTTTCAACTGGATGAGAGAAACCAAGAGAAAATACTAATTTCTTACCTTGTTTTTGTACCCTGTATCCAACACCATTTACTTCCAATACCTTTTCAAATCCTGCCGTTACACCAATTACCATATTGTTAATTAATGTTCTGGTTAATCCATGTAAGGATTTCATCTTCTTTAAATCATTTGGTCTGGAAACTGTAATTGTGTCTCCTTCTACCTTAATTTCCATCTCCTCTGGTAATACTCTCTCTAGAGTTCCCTTTGGTCCTTTTACAGTCACTTTATTATTTTCTGCCACTACTACAGTTACACCTGCTGGAATGGCGATAGGCATTCTTCCTATACGTGACATGCCGCTACCTCCTGAATTATTTCCTCGAAAAAGTCTTTTATCTCACTTTCTCGGAGTTATTTTATAAAATCTATTTTTAGTTACAATCAGCGTAAATCTACAGTTTTCTGTGATACTTGATAAATTTGTATTCGTTATACTACCATACAAATGCAAGTACTTCACCGCCAACGTTTAACTTGCGTGCTTCTTTATCTGTAATAATACCCTGGTTAGTAGAGATAATTGCAATCCCTAAACCGCCAAGTACCTTTGGCAGCTCTTCCTTCCCAGCATATACACGAAGACCTGGTTTTGAAATTCTTTTAATTCCTGAAATAACCTTTTCGTTCTTATCTTTGCCATACTTTAATGTAATGCGGATTGTCTTAAAATTACCATCTTCTACGATATCAAATTTCTTAATATATCCCTCATTAAAAAGAATATCGGCAATTGCTAATTTCATCTTAGAAGAAGGGATATCTACTGTATCATGC
>CAJTXA010000024.1 GCA_910579865.1 uncultured Lachnospiraceae bacterium | reverse complement strand
TCACAACTTTGTTTTGATTCTCAAATTGAATTTTCAAGGTTGGTTTTTTATACTGTTCAATTATCAAGGTTCGATTTACTACATCAGTAGCAACTCATTTACTATACCACAGTGATTTTTTTTTGTCAACTACTTTTTATATATTTTTTATTTAGCATACAAATAAAAAGCTAAAAAAATATATCCTATGGAACAATTTGAAAAACGGAGATGGAGGGATTTGAACCCTCGCACCGGTTGCCCAGCCTACACCCTTAGCAGGGGCGCCTCTTCAGCCAACTTGAGTACATCTCCTGAAATTCTTTCTATCCATATGATATTATACATCAACTGTGATGCAAAAATTATTATACTCGTAATCATTCATTTTGTCAACACATTTTTTAATATTTTTTAATATTCCACTCTATAATCCTTTATTGCTGTTTCATAAAGATTATTTCCCTTTGAATCTATTACGACTATAACAGGAAAATTTTCTACCTCTAACTTTCGAATAGCTTCTGTTCCCAAATCATCATAGGCAATTACTTCTGAAGTCAAAATACATTTTGAAAGCAAGGCACCAGCACCTCCAACTGCTGCAAAATATACAGCTTTATTTTTTACAAGAGAGCTCTGTACAATATCCATTCGTTTCCCTTTTCCAATCATTCCTTTTAACCCCAAATCTAATAATAAAGGAGTATACTTATCCATTCGGCTTGCAGTTGTAGGTCCCGCTGAACCAATTGCCTTACCTTCTCTAGCTGGAGAAGGCCCCATATAATAGATAATATTATTTTTTAATTCTATTGGAATTTTTTCTCCATTTTGAAGAGCTTCATACATTCTTTTATGTGCAGCATCTCTAGCTGTATAAATCGTTCCTGTAATATATACATAATCCCCCGATCTTAAGTCTTGTACATCTTTCTCTATAAGTGGTGCCTTAATATATCGATTCATATCCTTTTCAACCTCTCTATCATTCAAATAATATAATAAATTCTGAAATTTTTATCAACTTATAGAAAATAATTTATTAAGCAATACACAAAAAATTATCATATCATAAAATATTTGTCAATATCTTTCATCTCCTCAATAAACACCAAAAACCATAAAATGTATTATTTATATGATTCTTGGCGTTTTCTTTTTCACTAAAAACAATTATCTAAATTCAATCTTCTATATTAAATTTGTGAAATAACTTTTCGATAAATTCGTATCATAAAAAATATTGTCATTCCTAAAGACATCATCTCTGCAATTGGAAATGCCCACCAAACTAAGTCTACATTTCCAATCTGTGCTAATCCATAAGCCACGGGAAGTAATACTACCAACTGTCGAGCTACAGAAATAACCATACTATAAACTGCTTTCCCAAGCGATTGAAAAACACTGCTACAAGCAATACAAAACCCTGCCAATAAAAAACTTACACTAATTCTCCTTAGTGCAGGAACTCCAATTGCCAACATCGTTTCTGACGCTTTAAACATTCTCAATAACGGTTCAGGAAAAACTTGAAAGACAAATAATCCAACTACCATAATAGATATTGCATAAATAATACTATGCTTAATTGTTTTTATTACACGTTCCCGATTAGATGCCCCATAATTATAAGCAAGAATAGGAATTACACCATTATTTAAACCAAATACAGGCATAAAAATAAAACTTTGTAATTTAAAATAAGCTCCAAAAACAGCAGTAGCAGTAGAAGTGAATGAAATTAAAATTCGATTCATTCCATAATTCATAACTGAACCAATTGCTTGCATAATGATAGACGGAATTCCAATTCCATAGATTTGAATAATAATATCCTTTGCTGGACGAAAACCTTTCATTTGTATTCTAACTTCTCGATTCTTTTTCTGATTCAAATAAATTCCAAGTATTCCAGCAACAATTTGTCCAATTACTGTTGCAACTGCTGCCCCTGTTACTCCCATTCCAGGGATACCAAATACTCCAAATATTAAAATTGGATCTAAAACAATATTTACAATTGCTCCAACTCCTTGTGTATACATAGAATAAATTGTTTTTCCAGTAGCTTGCAACATTCGTTCAAACATAAGCTGTATAAAAATACCAAAAGACATACAGCAGCAAATTGTCATATATTCTTTTCCAAAAATAATAATTTCTTCAATATCAGTTTGACTAAGATAGAAAGGTTCTACAAAAAATAAACCTATTATTAAAAATGCTAAATAACTTAAAATTGCTAAAAATATAGCATTTTCTGCAACTTTATTTACTTTATCAAAATCCTTTTGTCCAAGTGAACGAGCTAAAAGTGCATTCATACCTACTGCTGTTCCTACGCCTACTGCTATCATCAAATTTTGAATTGGAAATGCCATTGATACTGCAGTTAAGGCATTTTCACTGATTTGGGATACAAAAACACTGTCCACTATATTATATAATGCTTGTACCAACATAGAAATCATAATTGGTAATGACATAGACATAATCAATTTATCTATGGGCATAACTCCCATTTTATTCTCTTCCATAAATAAATGTGCCTCCTTTTTTCCGTCTTTTTCTTACTGTACTTAAACTCCTTCCTATAAGCGTATCTGCAATCATAACATAACACTTGCAAATATACAAGGGATTCTCTTTTGTTTCTTCTACTATTTTGTTTTTTATTCTTACCATAATTCTGCTAGTTCATAAATTAAACGTTCGGATTCCTTCCACCCAAGGCAAGGATCGGTAATCGATTTTCCATAACAGCCATCTCCGATCTTCTGGCTTCCACTTTCAATATAGCTTTCTATCATCAACCCTTTCACTAATTTGTGAATATCTGCTGATACTCGACAGCTATGCACAATATCTTTTGAAATTCGTATCTGTTCCAAATAGCGTTTACCAGAATTGGAATGATTGGTATCTACAATTACAGCAGGATTCATCAATTCTTTTTCTTCATAAGATTCTAATAAATGTTGTAAATCTTCGTAATGGTAATTTGGAATATTCCTTCCAAATTTATCTACATAACCCCTTAAAATTGCATGTGCATAAGGATTACCTTCTGTCTTTACCTCCCAAGCACGATATAGAAAAGTATGACTACTCTGTGCAGCCATAATAGAATTCATCATAACCGAAATATCTCCTCCTGTTGGATTCTTCATTCCAACTGGTATTCCTATCCCACTAGCTGTTAATCTATGTTGTTGGTCTTCTACAGAACGTGCACCAACAGCTACGTAGGAAAGTAAATCAGAAAGATACATATGATTTTCTGGGTAAAGCATCTCGTCCGCACAAGTAAAACCTGTTTCTTCTACTGCACGAGTATGCAATTCCCGAATTGCAATAATCCCTTTTAACATATCCTCTTTTTTCTCTGGATCTGGCTGATGTAACATTCCTTTATACCCAACTCCTATTGTTCTTGGCTTATTTGTATAAATTCTTGGTATCATAAAAATTCTTTCTTTTACTTTTTCTTGTACTTTAGAGAGTCTTGAAATATATTCGATTACTGCATCTTCATGATCTGCTGAACAAGGCCCAATCACCAAAATTAATTTATTTGATTTTCCAGTAAAAATATCTCTAATTTCCTGATCTCTATTCTCTTTAATAGCAGCAATTTTTTTACTTACAGGAAATTGTTCTTTTAATTCAGATGGGGTTGGCAATTTCCTTAAAAATTCCATTTTCATCATGATATCTCCTCTTTTACTTTTCTTTTTTTATTCTATCTTTCTTAACTTAAATTGTTCGGGAAACATGCCGATTGACATGACAACAAATATTTACTGCCACAGGAAGTCCAGCTATATGTGTAGGATATACATTGATATTAACAGCTAATGCTGTTTGTCTCCCCCCCAAACCTCCAGGACCAATTCCAAGTTTATTTATTCGTTCTAACATCTCTTGTTCTAATTCTTGGATATAAGGTTCTGCTGCTTTTTCTTGTAAATTTCGAGTTAATGCTTCTTTTGCCATTAATGCACACTTTTCAAAAGTTCCACCAATTCCAACTCCTACAACCATAGGAGGACATGCATTTGGTCCTGCATCTTGTACTACAGTAAGAATTGCTTCTTTTACTCCTTCTATCCCATCTGCCGGTTTTAACATAAAAATACGACTCATATTTTCACTGCCAAATCCTTTTGGTGCTACTGTAATTATTACTTGATCTCCCTCAATTATATCATAATGAATAATTGCTGGTGTATTATCCTTTGTATTTTCTCGATAAATTGGATCGCGAACAACTGACTTGCGCAAATATCCTTCCCTATATCCCTGACGAACCCCTTCATGAATTGCCTCTGTCAAATTTCCCCCTTTTATTGATACCTCTTGTCCAATTTTAATAAAAACAACTGTCATCCCAGTATCTTGACAAATTGGAATCTTATCATTTTCTGCAATCTGAAGATTTTGATCAAGTTGATCTAAAATCTGCTTGCCTAAAGGAGATTCTTCTTTCTCTTTTGCATGATAAAGTGCTCTCTTCATATCTTTAGACAAAAAATAATTCGCTTCAATACACATTTCTTTTATATTTCTTGTAATATCTTGTACAAAAATACTTTTCATAAATACTATCTTCCTTTCTATCTTAACAAATAGTTTACTGTAATTAGAAAACTGTTCAATACCATGTATCAAAAACCTATTATATAACATGAGAATTTTTCACGCTTAATACAGTTACAACAGCATATTTCTTTGTTGTAAACGGTAAATTACAGCTAGGAAACTAAATTTTTTTCTAATTATATCTTCCAATATTTTACCAGAAGAAAAAAAGAAATCAACCCTCCCTAATCTAAAATTCTATATTTATCGACATTTTATTAAACATTTTGTTCTTTATTTTTTACTTTATATAGAGCAAAGTATTCACAAAAACTATTCCAACACAGAAAGATTAAATTAAAGAGGATATTATTTGGGAAAAAAATTTTAAAACGTGATAATTTTAAATTAAATGAACTTTTTAAATAATAATATTGCAATTAAAGAATAAAAATTTATATATTTATAATTTTTCAAAAAATAACTTTACATCTAATTTGATTTATGTTAATATAAATCAAATATTTCATAATTAATTTAATTATTGTATAGGGAGATTTATATGAAATACATAACTTTAACTGCTTCCGAAACACTAGTAATGAAATGTATCTGGAGCACCAGCCAAGAACTTTCTTTAGGAGATATATTTGAAATGGTAAATAAGCAATATCATAAAAATTGGAAATACCAAACAGTATCCACTTTTCTTGCAAAATTGGTTCAAAAGGGATTTGTCTGCACAAGACGAGAAGGACATCGAATTTTCTATCAAGTTTTGATCGCAGAAAGTGACTATCGAGCAGAACAAGCATTTGAATTTGTTAATTTTTGGAATAAGGGTTCTATTAGTCAGTTTATCCTATCATTTCATAAAGAAAAATCACTTACTAAACAAGAAATTGAAGAAATAAAAACTATTCTTCATCAGTTTGAATCATAGAGAATCAATATACATCTTTATAAGAGTATTTTTTATTCACATTTAAATGCTCTTCATTTATTTATGAATCCTTTTGTAAATGTCTCTTATAAAGATGCTTATTTAATTCTAACTTCTAGATTACAATTCTATTTTAAAACCTCCTCTTCCGAAATAGTTTCTTTTTCATTTCCTTCTAATTTTTGAAGTTCTTCCTCAACAATCCGACTGTGAACTTTCGCCACACTAGCAACTTTTACATTCTCGTCCAAATTCATTAATTTTACTCCAGAAGTGTTTCGTCCAAGCCGTGATATATTTTCTACTCCCATTCGAATAATAATTCCTTCTGTGGTAATTAACATCACTTCATATCCAGCGAATACTGCTTTCATTCCAATCACACTTCCAGTTTTTTCATTGATTTTATAACAGCGAACTCCTTTTCCTCCTCTATGTTGTACAGCAAACTCTCGAAGTGCAGTCAATTTACCAAGACCATTTTCTGATACAAACAGAAAATAATCTCCTTGTACATCTGTCTGCATTCCAATAATCTCGTCTCCATCTTCTAAATTCATTCCAATTACACCCATTGAAGTTCTTCCAGTAGGACGTACATCCTTCTCATTAAAACGAATACATTGTCCTTGTTTTGTAGCAAGAAAGATATCATTTTGATTATTTGTCACCTTAACCTCTATCAATTCATCTTCTTCTCGAAGATTAATTGCTTGTAGTCCTGTTTTTCGAATGTTTGCATACTCTTTTACTAAGGTTTTCTTTACAATTCCATATTTCGTCGTCATAAATAAATATTCATTTGGATGGTAATCTTTTATTGAAATCACTGCTGTAATCTTTTCTTCTGTAGAAAGCTGCAAGAGATTAATAATTGCAGTTCCTCTTGCTGTTCGGCTTGCTTCTGGTATCTCATATGCTTTTAACCGATAGACTTTTCCACTGTTAGTAAAAAACATCAAATAATGATGTGTCTTTGTAAGAAGCATATCCTCAATAAAATCCTCTTCTAATGTATGCATCCCTTTAATTCCCTTGCCACCACGATTTTGACTTTTAAAATTATCCATTGTCATTCGTTTAATATAGCCAATATTTGTCATTGTAATTACAGTATTTTCATTTGGAATTAAATCTTCTATCGAAATATCAAATGCATCATAACCAATCGAGGTTCTTCTATCATCTCCATATTTATCTGAGATCAAAAGAATTTCCTTGCGAATTACTGAAAGTAATTTCTTTTCATCTGCTAAAATTTCTTGTAATTCTGCAATTCGTGTCAACAATTCTTGAAGCTCTTGTTCTAGTTTTTCTCGTTCTAATCCTGTTAAAGCACGAATTCTCATATCAACAATTGCCTGTGTTTGTGCATCAGATAAAGCAAAACGTTCTATCAATCGGCTTTTTGCTTCTTGTGTTGTACGAGAATTTCGTACAATTTGAATTACTTCATCAATATGATCTAATGCAATTAATAATCCTTCTAAAATATGTGCTCGTTCCTGTGCTTTATTTAACTCATATCGAGTTCGCCTAGTAACAACCTCTTCTTGATGTTTTAAATACAATTTTAGCATATCTAAAAGATTTAAAACCTTTGGTTGTTTTCCCACCAGGGCAATCATAATTACTCCATAAGTATCTTGTAATTGTGTATGTTTAAATAATTGATTTAAAAGCACATTTGGATTTACGTCTCGTCTAAGCTCAATTGCAATCCGCATCCCAGAGCGATCCGATTCATCCCGAATTTCCGTAATTCCATCTACCCGCTTTTCCTTTACTAGATCTGCAATTTTCTCTATCAATTTTGCTTTATTTACCATATAAGGCAGCTCAGTCACTACAATTCGTGTTTTTCCATTTGGCATTGCCTCCATATCTGTCACAGCCCGTACTCGAATTTTTCCACGTCCAGTGCGATATGCTTCCTCAATTCCACTTGTTCCAAGAATCATTGCTCCAGTAGGAAAATCTGGTCCTTTTATGATACTAAGTACTTCCTCTATCGTAGTGTCTCGATCCTCTAAGATTCGATTATCAATAATTTTAATTATAGCTTGAATTACTTCACGTAAATTGTGAGGAGGAATATTAGTAGCCATTCCAACAGCAATGCCAGTTGTTCCATTTACAAGCAAATTAGGGAAACGAGAAGGAAGCACAACAGGTTCCCTCTCTGTTTCATCAAAATTAGGCTCAAAATCTACTGTATCTTTTCCAATATCTGCTAAAATCTCCATAGAAATTCGACTTAAGCGAGCTTCTGTATATCGCATAGCTGCTGCCCCATCTCCATCTACAGAACCAAAATTTCCATGTCCATCTACCAAAGGATAACGAGTAGACCACTCTTGCGCTAAATTTACTAAAGCACCATAAATTGAACTGTCACCATGAGGATGATATTTACCCATTGTATCACCTACGATACGGGCACATTTTCTATGAGGCTTATCAGGTCCATTATTTAATTCAATCATAGAATAAAGAACACGTCTTTGTACAGGCTTTAGTCCATCCCTAACATCAGGAAGTGCTCTCTGGGCGATAACACTCATGGCATAATCAATATAGGAGTCTTCCATTGTCTCTTTTAGATCGACATCATGAATCTTATCAAAAATTGTTTCATCCATTTATTTTTTCCTCCAGTTATAAAATTCTAAACATCTAAATTTTTCACATACTTTGCATTTGCCTCAATAAATTCTCTCCGAGGTTCTACCTGATCTCCCATAAGTGTAGTAAATGTTAAATCCAATTCTGACGCTGATTCTGCATCCATATTTACTCGTTTTAATACTCGCTTTTGAGGGTCCATTGTAGTATCCCAAAGCTGTTCTGCATCCATTTCTCCAAGTCCCTTATAACGTTGAATTTTATTACTATTATCACGTCCCACTTCCTGAAGAATTTGATTAAGTTCCTCGTCACTATAGGCATACCAAATCTTTTTATTTTTCTCTAGTTTAAAAAGAGGTGGCTGCGCCAAGTAAACGTGCCCTGCACGAATTAGCTCTGGCATAAACCGATATAAAAATGTTAAAAGTAAGGTAGAAATATGTGCTCCATCCACATCAGCATCTGTCATAATAATAATCTTATGGTAACGCAATTTACTAATATCAAAATCTTCATGGATTCCTGTTCCAAACGCTGTTATCATAGCTTTAATTTCTGCATTGCCAAGAATTTTATCTAGTCTTGCTTTTTCTACATTTAAAATTTTTCCACGCAGTGGTAAAATGGCTTGTGTATTTCGAGAACGGGCCGTCTTAGCCGATCCCCCTGCTGAATCTCCCTCTACAATATAAATTTCACAATTTTTTGGGTCTTTATCTGAACAATCTGCCAATTTTCCAGGTAATGCCATTCCATCTAATGCTGTTTTCCTTCTAGTTAAATCTCGTGCTTTACGAGCTGCTTCTCGTGCTCTTTGAGCCAAAATTGACTTTTCCAGAATTATTTTAGCTACAGTTGGATTTTGTTCTAGAAAATACGTAAGCTGCTCTGATACAATATTATCTACTGCTCCCCGTGCTTCACTATTTCCTAATTTCTGTTTTGTCTGTCCTTCAAACTGAGGCTCCTCAATTTTTACGCTGATAATAGTGGTCAGTCCTTCTCGAATATCTTCTCCAGAAAGATTTGGTTCATTATCTTTTAGCATTTTATTTCTACGTGCATAATCATTAAAAGTTTTAGTTAATGCATTTCGAAATCCCATCAGATGTGTTCCACCTTCTGGTGTAATGATATTGTTGACAAAACTATAGCAATTTTCTGTAAAGCTGCCATTATGTTGCATTGCAACTTCAACATATACCTTATCACGCATACCTTCACAATAAATCACATTTTCATACAATATTTCACTGCTATGGTTTAAATACGTAACAAACTCACGAATTCCTCCTTCATAGTGAAAGGTTTCTTCTTGTTTTTCCTCTCGGTCATCTCGAAGAATAATTCGTAAATCTTTGGTCAAGAAAGCAATTTCTCTTAGTCTTGTTCTTAGTGTATCATACTTATATTCTGTTTCTTCAAATACTTGTCGATCTGGTAAAAATGTCACCATTGTACCTGTCTTTTCTAGTGGACAAGTTCCAATTACCTTTAGTGGATAAGCTACTTTTCCACGTTCATATCTCTGTTTGTGAATTTTTCCCTCCTGACAAACGGTAACTTCCATCCACTCAGATAATGCATTTACAACAGAAGCACCTACTCCATGAAGTCCTCCTGATACTTTATATCCTCCTCCACCAAATTTTCCTCCAGCATGTAATACTGTATATACAACCTCAATCGCAGGAACACCTGCTTTTGGGTGAATATCAACTGGAACACCTCGCCCATCATCTATTACGGTAATGGAATTATCCTCATTAATAATAACTTCTATTGTTGTACAGAATCCACCTAAAGCTTCATCCACAGCATTGTCTACAATTTCATATACCAGATGATGAAGACCTTTTTCGGAGGTGCTGCCAATATACATCCCTGGTCTTTTCCGTACAGCCTCTAATCCTTCTAATATTTGAATTTGATTTGCTCCATATTCTGAACTCATGTTTTTCCTCCAATTGCTCCGTTTATAATATGATAGGTTCTATTTATCTCAAACCGATTTGCTATAAATTCCTCCAAACCAGTACAGGTAATAATTGTCTGAATTTGATCCAGACTGTTAAGAAGTTGATTTTGTCGATGACTGTCTAATTCAGATAATACATCATCTAATAAAAGAATCGGCATATCACCGATCATTCGCTTTACAATTTCAATTTCTGCCAATTTTAAAGAAAGTGCTGATGTTCTCTGTTGTCCTTGAGAACCAAATTTTCGAATATCAACCTTATCAATAAAGAAACTGATATCATCTCTATGAGGGCCAACGTTCGTTGTATGAAATCGAATATCTCGATTTCTCGCTTTATTTACTGCTGCTGCAAATTCCTCAGAAGAAACATCTGGTTCATAATCAATATAAAGTTCCTCTCGGTTTCCAGATAATTTTTTATGAATTTCGTAAATTATTTCATTTAATTCCTTTACAAAATGTTTTCTTTGTTCAATTAGTTTTTTTCCATATTGCACAAGCTGCATATCCCAAATATCAAGTGTTTCTATAAATTCTGGTCGCAGTTCTAAATTTTTTAAAAGTTGATTTCTTTGCATTAAAATTTTATTATAATTTACAAGATGGTGAATATAAATTTTATCTAATTGGCATAGTTCCATGTCTAAGAACCTTCTGCGTTCAGAAGGCCCATTTTTGATTAAATTTAAGTCTTCTGGTGAAAAAAATACCAAATTTACAATACCAAATAATTCACTTGCTTTTTTAATTGGTATTCCATTAATCGCAATTCCTTTTGGTTTTTGTTTTTTTAAATGAATATCAATCCTGTAAGAAAGTTCTAACTTTTTTATCATTAGCTTAATATGTGCTTCCTCTTCATGAAATCGAATCATTTCTCGATCTTTACTGCCTTTATGGGATTTTGCGGTTCCTGAAAGATAAATTGCTTCAAGAATGTTGGTTTTTCCCTGTGCATTGTCACCATAAAGAATATTTGTCTTTTTATCGAAATCGATATTCAAATTTTGATAGTTTCGAAAATTTTTTAACTCAAGTGATTCAATGAGCATTTATAGTAATCTCCTGTTCACGGAACGAAATTTTTTCTCCTCCATAAAGTTTTTTTCCTCTTTGGTACTCTACTTTTTCATTGACTTTTACCTCTCCATTTTGAATAACAAGTTTTGCTTCTACTCCTGATTCTACAAGACCTGCTGCCTTTAGAGCTTGTCCAAGTTTTATAAATTCTTCTCGTAATGTAATAGATTCCATACAATTCTCCTCACTTCCTACTTTTAAAGCTTACCCTATAGTAAAAAGCCTATACAGTTGCATTAAAATTTACTGGAAGAATTAAATAAATATAATTTTCTTCCTTATCCCGAATAATACAAGGTGCTTTTGAATTTACTAAATATAAATTGACTTCTTCTTCATCAATTGCCCGAAGGGAATCGATCATAAACCTTGGATTGAATCCAATCATAATGTCTTTTCCTTCCTTCCGGATGTCGATTTTTTCGTCCATAGAACCAATAGAAGAATGGATCTTTAATTCCATTTCATGATCTGTAATATTTAAAATAATTGGTTTTTTTTCACCTTCTTTTACAAGAAGGATTGCTCGATCAATACAATTTAACATTTCTTTTTTATTGATTGTCACTTTTGTTTCATAATCGGTGGAAATCATTTGATTAATTTTAAAATATTCTCCTTCAATTAATCGGGAAACAACAATTGTCTGGTGAAATTCAAATAAAATATGATTTGTTGTAAAATAAATGCGAATTTCATCTTCTAAATTCCCTGTTAAAATTTTACTAACTTCTGATAAAGTTTTACCTGGAACAACTACTTTTATTGTTTCATATGCCTCTTTCAAAGTTGCATTTCTTATTGAAATTCTATGGCCATCAAGTGAAGCTATCTTAAGGGCTGTTTCGTTTATTTCAAATAATTCTCCAGTAAGTAATTTATTGGTGTCATTATCACTAATAGAAAAAATCGTTTTTTGGATTAATTCTTTTAGTGTAAATTGAGAGAGACAAATATACTGGGATTTTTCAATATAGGGCAATTTAGGGAAATCATCTCCTTGTTTGCCAGAAATGTTGAACTTTGCTTTTTCACATGTAATATTTGTAACGAAGTTTTCATCTGTTTCTATGACAATATTATTATCAGGAAGCTTACGGACTATTTCAGAGAAAATTTTTGCATTTAAAGCAATCATACCTTTTTGCTCAATTTCACCAGATACGATTGTTTCAATTCCCAATTCCATATCATTTGCAATTAACTTTATTTCGTTTGTTAAGGCGTCTAATAAAAAACATTCTAATATCGGCATAGTTGTTTTTGTAGAGACAGCCTTGGATACAATATTTACGGCATTGAGTAGAGTAGACTTACTACAAACGATCTTCATGTGCATAACTCCTTTTATAATATTTTTTAATTTTGACATGTGTATGTATATATATGGATAATTTTTAGTAGTAATAGTAGTAGGGGATGTTGATTTGTTGATAACCTATAAAAAACCTTGATTTTTAAGGATTTCTTAAGTTGATAACTATGTTGAAAAGATGTTCATTTTATGTTCATAAAATAGGACTTTTCAACACACTAATAATTGTAAAAAAATGGTAAATATGATTATCAACACGATATCAACACGTAATCAACATAGTTATCAACATTTATCCGATAGGATTTATTTTTTTCTTTAAGATATCAATCGTATTTCTTGTACTTTCATTATTTTTCAAATCTTTATCGATTTTCTTACATCCATTGATAATAGTAGAATGATTACGTCTTCCTAAAAGCAGTCCGATTTGTTTTAATGGCATATCAATAAAAGAACGGCATAAGTACATTACAATCTGCCGTGGGTACACCAATTCTTTGATTCTTTTTTGAGAAATAATATCTGCTGGTGTAATACCAAAATGTTCCGCTACAATTTTTAGAACTAAATCGGGAGTAACTTGTCGGTTTTCACCTAGAGAAATGGAATCTTTTAAAACTTCTTCTGCTAGTTCTACAGTTAATTTTTGGCTAGATAAAGAGGAATAGGCATGAATTTTAGTTAATGCCCCCTCAAGTTCACGAATATTAGACTTAATATTGTTCGCAATATATTCAATAATTTCATTATCAATTCTATAATTTTCAAGTTCAGCTTTTTTATGAAGAATTGCCATTCTAGTCTCATAGTTTGGGGATTGTATATCTACTGTTAATCCCCATTCAAAACGAGAGCGAAGCCGTTCCTCAAGTGTTTCTATATCCTTTGGAGGTTTATCAGAGGATATAATAATTTGTTTCTTAGATTCATGAAGTGCATTAAAAGTGTGAAAAAACTCCTCTTGTGTTGCTTCTTTTCCAATAATAAATTGGATATCATCAATTAAAAGAACATCTACATTACGATATTTTTCACGAAATTGAATAGTAGAGATATCGTCCTTTTTTCGGATAGCATCAATAATTTCATTTGTAAATTTCTCACTTGTTACATAAAGAACCCTAGTTTTTGGGTTCCTTTCTAATATAAAATGTGCAATAGAGTGCATTAAATGCGTTTTTCCAAGTCCAACACCTCCATAAATAAAAAGAGGATTATAAATTTCTCCTGGTGATTCAGCAACTGCTAATGAGGCAGCGTGAGCAAAACTATTATTTGTACCAACAACAAAAGTATCAAATGTATAACGTGGATTTAAGTTTGCTGTTATAATATTATCACTTAACTTCTCAATTTTAGAAGAAGCAGAACCTTTTTTATTTTCTGAGGCATTTTTTTCTTCTCTTAAAATATCGTCCGGTTTTATGAAGTGCAATTGATAAGAAATTCCGGTAATTTCTCCAATTGTTACAATAAATTGTTTGGAGTATTTTTTTTCAATATAGTTAGCATGGATTTCGTCTGCGGCCAGTATGGTCAGGGTATTTTCTTTTATGTCATGGACCTTTAACGGTTTTAGCCATGTATTGAAGGAAACATCGGAAATATCATATTCTTTTTTCATTGTTTCCAGAATTTCATCCCATTTTTCAATGACTAAGTTACTCATGGTTACACTCCTCTTTTTGATAACGTAAGAAACTGGTGAAAAATTAATCAATTTCCAGCGTTTTTTCTATTGTACTAATACGGACATTTTATTGAAACGTACATATCTATATTCTATACCAATATGCGGTTTTTTTCAAGAATTAAATTGAAAGTAAACATATTATTTACATCTTCCTATTGAGAAAAAAGAAGAAATGTTGATAATGTTGATAGTGTTGATAAGTTTATTTAGGAATTAAGTTTGTGGTGTAGTTTGTTAGAAGTAAAAAAGTAATCAACACATTATCAACATAGGTGTGTGGATAAAAAAGAAAAGATGTTGATAGTGTTGATAAGTTTATCGACACTATCAACATAGATAAATACAGTAAAATTTGAACAAATAAAAAAGATTTCAACACAATATCAACATAATATCAACACACTGTCCACACTATGTTGATAACTCGGATAAAAGTTATCAACAGTATGAACATGCCAAAATAACAATTTTTTCAGCGGTAAAATAACAAGAAAAATGAAATTTCCACTTGACTTCTATCAGATTAGTACCTATAATTGAAATGGTATTTTTTGAGCAGAAATAATGAAACCTTAGCATAGAGAAGGTTATTCGAAGGAGGTGCTGTAAGATGAAAATGACATTTCAGCCGAAGAAAAGATCCAGAGCAAAAGTACATGGATTTAGAGCTAGAATGAGTAGTGCAGGTGGAAGAAAAGTTTTGGCTGCTAGAAGAGCAAAGGGAAGAAAGAAATTATCAGCATAGGCCGCATATTTGTGGCCTTTTCTTCTATCTATCTATGATTATAAAGTATATTTTTAGCAGAAATAAAAGTGAAATTACTGATTATTAAGAGTATTTCTGGGGATATTATTTTTATGTGAAAATTTTGGTAAAACGAGGATAAGGTGGTTCAATATGGAATCATTAAAAAGAAATTACGATTTTCAAAAAGTTTATACAGAAGGAAAATCATATGCAAATCGATATCTAGTTATGTATCTGCTGAAAAATAAAACAGAAAAAAACCGAATTGGGATTTCGGTCAGTAAAAAAGTAGGAAATAGTGTTGTTCGGCATAGAGTAAAACGTCTAATTAAAGAAAGTTATCGATTCAATGATAAAAATTTTATGCAAGGTTATGATATTGTTATAATTGCAAGAACAACAGCAAAGGGAAAGAGTTATCAGGAAATGGAAAGTGCATTAAATCATTTGGCAAAGCTGCATCATATCATAATAGATGAAAAGAATATTTGGCAGCAGAAAAGAAGATGAAAAAGAGATGATTAGACTTGAAAAATGGGTTAAAACGTTTTTTAATTTTTGGAATAAGACTATACAGGAAATATTTATCGCCCCTTAAGGTTCAGACACATTGTATTTATACACCAACCTGCTCAAAATATGCAATGGAAGCAATTGAGAAGTATGGACCTTTTAAGGGTAGCTTTTTGGCATGTAAAAGGATTTTAAGATGTAATCCTTTTGCTGAAGGCGGGTATGATCCTGTTCCGTGACGATTGTTTTGATAAAGTCCGGATAAAAGGAGGATATACATGGTATATATGGTACTTACACAAAGCAGCACATTTTTAATCGGAGATATCGCAAAGCTATTGGGTATTATAATGGATGCCCTGTTTGAATTTACAACAATTTTCGGTGTGACAAATATCGGTTTGTCAATTATTTTATTTACATTAATCGTAAAACTTCTTATGTTTCCACTTACAATTAAACAACAGAAGTTTTCTAAAATTTCATCGATTATGCAGCCTGAACTGCAGGCAATTCAAAAAAAATATAAAGGAAAAAATGATCAGGAATCCATGTTGCGGATGAATGAAGAAACAAAGGCTGTTTATGCAAAGTATGGAACTTCACCAACAGGTGGCTGCCTTCAGTTATTGATTCAATTACCGATTTTATATGCATTGTTTCGAGTAATCAACAATATTCCTGCTTATGTTAATTCAGTAAAAAGTGTTTTTTTAAATATTGTAACACCACTGATGCAACAAGATGGTTTTTTAGATAAGATAGCGGAATTTGCCTCCAAACATGGAATGGGAAATTATGATTTTACACAATCAAATTATGTAATTGATTTATTATATCGATTTACTGGAACGGAATGGCAACAATTAGAGGAATTATTTCCTTCTCTTGCTGAGACAATCGCTGAAAATTCAGCAAGAATAGCGCAAATGAATACATTTTTAGGGTTAGATTTAGCTTCTGCACCAGGATTTGCTTTGACGCCAGCTTTATTAATTCCAGTTTTAGCAGGCCTTAGTCAATGGTATAGTGCAAAAATCATGCAGACAAATCAACCAGAAGAGGCTAATCCATCAGAACAAAGTGACAATCCAATGGCACAATCTATGAAAATGATGACAACAACAATGCCATTAATTTCAGCATTTTTCTGTATTTCTATGCCATGTGGTTTAGGTGTATACTGGATTGCTACTAGTGTAGTTCAGATTGTTCAACAGTTGGGAATTAACTATTATTTCAATCATACAGATATGGAAAAGTTGATTGCTAGAAATGTAGAAAAGGCAAATCAAAAGCGTGCGAAAAAGGGGCTTCCGCCTCAGAAAGTATCAAAGGCAGCTAGTATAAATGCAAGAAATTTAAATATGGCAGGGGATAAACTAGCAAGAGCAGAGGAGTTAAAAAAGAAACAACGGGATTTGGAGGAAAAGTATCAAAAAATGCAGGAGGCAACAGAGTATTATAATAAGGGGTTAGCAAAACCAGGTAGTTTGTCTGCTAAAGCAAATATGGTACAACAATATAATGAGAAAAACGAAAAGAAAAAGAAGTAACGAATTGGAATGAAGGGGAGGATTTTCAAATGATGGATTATGTTGAAGTTACAGGAAAAACAGTTGATGAAGCAATTAATAATGCCCTTGACCAGTTAAATTTAACAAGCGATAAGCTAGAGTATGAAGTAATTGATAGAGGAAGTTCAGGATTTTTAGGACTGATCAATAGTAAACCTGCACGAATTAAAGCTCGTAAAAAGATTACATTAGAAGATAAGGCAAATGAGTTTTTAAATAATGTTTTTTCTGCTATGAAACTTCAAGTGGAAACTGTAATTCGCTATCAGCCGGAAGAGAAAACAATGTTAATTGAATTAACAGGGGAAGAGATGGGTGTGTTAATTGGAAAACGTGGACAAACCTTGGATTCTTTACAATATCTGACTGGACAAGTGGTAAATCGGGGCACAGAAGATTATATTCGAGTTAAGATTGATACAGAAAATTATCGTGAACGAAGAAAAGAAACATTAGAACACTTAGCTAAGAATATTGCTTATAAAGTAAAGAGAACCAAGAAGAATGTTGCTTTAGAACCGATGAACCCTTATGAAAGAAGGGTAATTCATTCTACTTTGCAGAATGATCGGTATGTGTGTACTAAGAGTGAAGGAGAAGAACCTTATCGTCATATAATTGTTATGTTAAAACGTCCTGAACGTGAAGGACGCTGGCAAAAAAACAATTATAATCGGACTTCCTCTAACCGAAACGAATGAAATGAAGCATAATATTCTGTTGTTGACGGAATCGTATTAAAAAACAGTCGCCATCAAAATATGGCGGCTGTTTTAGATTGGAGTGATAAAAAATGAAAACAGATACAATTGCAGCAATTGCAACAGCATTAACCAACGCAGGAATTGGAATTATTCGAATTAGTGGACCAGAGGCATTTTCTGTAATTGATCGAATTTTTCGAGGGAAAAAAGAAAAGCCATTATCTTTAGCAAAAAGTCATACAGTTCATTATGGATGGATTGAGGAAAATGGAAAGACAATAGATGAAGTTATGGTATTAGTATTACGAGCGCCACATACGTATACCAGAGAAAATACAATAGAAATTGATTGTCATGGCGGTGTACTAGTAATGAAAAAAATATTGGATCTTGTATTAAAGAATGGAGCACGTTTAGCAGAACCCGGAGAGTTTACAAAATTAGCATTTTTATCTGGAAGAATTGATCTAACACAAGCAGAAGCTGTTATGGATTTTATTCAATCAGAAAATGAATTTGCTAGAAAAGCTTCATTAAATCAACTAAAAGGTGAGATTTCCGAGAAAGTTAGAAATCTTCGAAAGCAGATTCTTTATGAAATTGCATGGATTGAATCAGCTTTAGACGATCCAGAGCACATTTCTTTGGAAGGGTATGAGATACATTTGTCTGAAGCAGTAGATTATTGGATTGCTGAATTAGAGCATTGGCTTCGTACTTCAGAAAATGGGAAGATATTAAAGGATGGGATAAAAACAGTAATTCTTGGAAAGCCAAATGTAGGGAAATCATCTTTGATGAACTTATTAGCAGGAGAAGAATGTGCAATTGTAACTGAGATTGCAGGAACAACAAGAGATATTTTGACAGAGCATATTAAATTAGGAGAAATCAGTTTAAATATGATTGACACGGCGGGGATTCGAGATACAGATAATATAGTAGAGAAAATTGGCATAGAAAAGGCAAGACAATATGCAAAAGAAGCAGATTTAATTCTTTATATAGTGGATTCTTCTATACCTTTCGATCAAAGTGATGAAGAGATTCTTACATTTATTCAGGATAAGCGAATCATTGTAGTGCTGAATAAAACTGATTTACCAGTAGTATTACAAAAAGATTTATTAGAAAAAAAGATTGGAAAAAAAGTAATTTCTTTTTCTGCAAAACAAGGATTTGGATTAAAAGAATTACAAAAAGAAATAGAAAACTTATTTTTAGAAGATAGGACATTTGAAGATCATTTTACAATTATTACAAATATGCGTCAAAAGGAAGCACTTTCTCAAGCGCTAGAAAGTATAAAAATGGTAAAGCAAAGTGTAGAAGAAGGTATGTCAGAGGATTTTTATACAATTGATTTAATGAATGGATATGAACAATTAGGATTTTTAATTGGAGAATCATTAGGGGAAGATTTGGTTAATGAAATATTTAGTAAGTTTTGTATGGGAAAATAGGTGGAGGAAAAAGTATGACAAAAGTAAGAGAAGAATATGATATAGTAGTTGTAGGAGCAGGACATGCTGGCTGCGAAGCAGCATTAGCTTGTGCAAGATTAGGATGTGAGACAATTTTATTTACTATTAGTATAGACAGTATTGCAATGATGCCTTGCAATCCCAATATTGGAGGAAGTTCAAAAGGACATCTGGTGCGGGAAGTTGATGCACTTGGCGGAGAAATGGGAAAAAATATTGATAAGACTTTTATTCAATCAAAAATGTTAAATGAATCCAAAGGCCCTGCAGTACATTCTCTACGAGCACAGGCAGACAAACAAGAATATAGCAAACAGATGCGAATTACACTTGAAAATACAGATGGTTTGACAATTCGACAAGCAGAAGTAACAGAGTTGCTTGTAGAAGAAGGAAAGATTTTAGGATGTAAAACGGATTCAGGGGCAATATATTCTTGTCAGGCAGTAATTTTATGTACAGGAACTTATTTAAAAGCACGATGTATTTATGGAGATGTTAGTCGTGATACAGGACCAAATGGATTACAGGCAGCGAATTATCTAACAGATTCATTACGAAAATTAGGAATTGAATTATATCGCTTTAAAACGGGAACGCCTGCTAGAGTAGATAAGCGAAGTATTGATTTTTCCAAAATGGAAGAGCAGAAGGGGGATCCAAAAATTGTTCCGTTTTCATTTTCTACTGATCCAGAATCAATACAAAAGGAACAGGTGTCTTGTTGGCTGACTTATACAAATGAAGAAACACATCAAATTATTCGGGATAATTTAGATCGTTCTCCTTTATTTTCAGGAGTAATAGAAGGAACAGGGCCTCGCTACTGTCCTTCTATTGAAGATAAAGTAGTAAAATTTGCAGATAAAAATAGACATCATGTATTTATTGAACCAGAAGGATTGTATACAAATGAGATGTATTTAGGAGGTCTTTCAAGTTCTCTTCCAGAAGATGTTCAATATGCAATGTATCATACCGTTGCAGGTTTAGAAAAAGTAAAAATCGTACGAAATGCTTATGCTATTGAATATGATTGTATTAATTCTAGACAATTAAAACCTACTTTGGAATTGAAAGAAATTAGTGGATTATTTAGTTGTGGGCAGTTTAATGGTAGTTCTGGTTATGAGGAGGCAGCAGCACAAGGAATTATTGCTGGTATTAATGCTGCTTGTAAAGTACTTGGGAGAGAGCCGCTGATATTAGATCGTTCACAAGCATATATTGGTGTATTAATTGATGATTTAGTAACAAAAGAAAATCATGAGCCATATCGAATGATGACTTCAAGAGCAGAATATCGGTTATTGCTTCGTCAGGATAATGCAGATCTTCGACTTTCTGAAATTGGATATAAAATTGGTTTGGTAGATAAAGCAATATATCAAAAGGTTTGCCAAAAGAAAAAGGACATTGAATCAGAAATTTGTCGTTTAGAACAAATTCAAGTGGGAGCAAATAATAAAGTAAAAGAAATTTTAGAGGAATATGGAAGCACACCACTTAAAACGGCAGTTTCTTTAGCTGAGTTAATCCGTAGACCAGAATTGTCTTATGAAAAGTTAGAGAAACTCGATCCAGATAGATTACCGCTTCCAGCAGATACAATTGAACAGATTAATATTAATATTAAATATGATGGATATATTAAGCGGCAGATAAAGCAGGTAGAACAATTTAAAAAATTAGAAAAGAAACGAATAGAAGAAGATTTCAATTATGACGCTGTAGAAAGTCTCCGAAATGAGGCAAGACAAAAATTAAAAATGTATCGTCCTATTTCGATTGGACAAGCTTCTCGGATTGCTGGAGTAACTCCAGCAGATATTTCTGTTTTATTAATCTATATGGAACAGATGAGACGAAAAAAAGAATAGTTATCAACAACTTTTATATGATATGTTGATATAAATTGAGGTATAGCAAAAAAGAACATATTAAGTATAAACGATAAATATTTGTCTTATATATTTTAAAATAACAAATCAAAATAGGAGAAATTATGGTTGATTTTACATCATTTAATAGGGGACTCGAACAGTTAAATCTTTCATTAGATACAAAACAATTACAACAATTTTATCGCTATTATGAACTATTGATTGAAAAGAATAAAGTTATGAATTTAACTGCTATTACTGAGTACGAAGAGGTAATTCATAAACATTTTTTAGATAGTCTAGCTCTTGTTTTATGGAAAGGATTTAAGGGAGAAGGACATGTAATTGATGTTGGAACAGGAGCTGGATTTCCTGGAATTCCCTTAAAGATTGCTTTCCCTGAGCTAGAAATTGTACTATTGGATTCTTTAAATAAGCGAGTCAAGTTTTTAAATGAAGTAGTTGATGAGCTTGGATTACAAAAAATAGTAGCTATTCATGGAAGGGCAGAGGAGCTTGCTAGAAAAGTGGAGTATCGGGAAACGTTTTCTTTATGTGTTTCACGTGCAGTCGCTCCACTAGCTACACTTGTGGAATATTGTATGCCTTTTGTATCAGTTGGAGGAAGATTTGTAGCATATAAAGCTGGTGGAGTGAAAGAAGAAATGAATTATGCACAACCAGCAATTAAATTGTTAAGTGGACGAATAGAGGAGCCAATTTCTTTTCAATTACCTGGAACAGAGATAGATAGAGTTTTTGTGGTGGTTTATAAAGAAAAGAAAGGAGATAAAAAATATCCTAGAAAACCTGGAACAGCTGAAAGAGAACCTTTAGGAAATTCTAAAGAGAAGACTGTTAAAAAATTGTAAAGAATGAAAAGGGAGAAACCATCACTTCTACAAGATGATACTTGATAGAGGTGATGGTTTATAATCTTTTTTATCCTAAAAATATAAAACAGTGTTTTAATAATTCAGTAGGATTTTCCAGTTGTGGAAAGTGTTTTGTATGATATACAACATTAGTTTCTATACTAGCATTTTGCTTTTGATATTCTTTTGCAATTTGTTTATAATCCGCAGTATCTGAACCATTTATAATATAGATACTATTATTAATTTCTGATAATGCACGTGAAACAGAAAAATTGATATAATTTCCTTTTAAGCTTGAGTACACATAGCGAGAATTGGAACCATATAGTTGAGATGCCTCTCGATATGCCTTTATCAGTTTTGGAGTAACATGATATGGATTTGAAAAATAATATTTTTTAAAATCAGTTTTTATTTTACAGTAGTTTACCATGATATTATAGAGGAAAGTACCAATTAATGGAAGTTCTAATGCAAATTTTAAAGTTTTTGTACGTTTCGTTGGAACTTTTCCTGTATGAATCAGCGTATCTGGACTAATCAACATAATACGATTGAAAAGAGATTCATCCAAACGGCATGCCATAATTGCTATAGAGGCAGAACTTCCTGAAGTAATAATATCACATCGTCTTCCGACTATATTTTTTATAAAATCAGTGATAAGTTGAACATAGAGATAGTTAGTATAGGTAATTGCTGGTTTTTCAGAGTGCCCAAAGCCTAATAAGTCTAATGTATATACAGTATGAGTTTTAGAAAGAGGTTTTATAATTTCCTGCCATTCATAATCACTGCTACCTGGAATAACATCGTGAATTAATAGAAGAGGAGTTCCTTTTCCGCATTTTGTATAATGAATTTTACCAAATCTCCATTCATAGGTTTTTGCTTTTTGATGATGTGTGCTTTTTATTGTGGAAGTAATAAATAATAATTTATTTATGCTTGCCATAGTGAGTAAAGTTAAAGATGAAAACATACAAATATGAAGTAGTTTATGTTGTTTATTCAAAATAAGGCTCCTTTCTTTTTTCAAAGATTTTAGTTTTTCTAAATTTATTTTGATAAATCTATTATATACGATAATAAAACTAGATACAAATGGAAATTGAAAAAATTTATAATTTATGGATGTAATTTTTGGCAAATAAATTTTTATTAATTTTATAATAAGCAAATTTTGTATATAGATGCTTTTTACTTTATTGTATAAAATATTTTATATAAAAGATTTATTTTTATTTCGCTAATATTTAGAGTAATTTATGTAAATTTTACAGATACTAGTCGATAGAATTATAAGGAATCGTAAAAGTTTTTGTGGAAGAAAGAAATTAAAATTTTAATAGAGAGAGTTTTAGGATTGTATAAGATTTATTTTTCTATTTGATGAAGGAAAAGACCAAGTTTGCCATAAGATATTAGAAAAAAGTGGTAAAGTATCATTGATTTTATTGTTAAACTAGTTTAGAATAGAAACTAACGGCGCCTATTTTTTATATTAAATTATAGCTTAGTAATGAGATATTATAATAATTATTAATAGAAAAGGACATATGCAAAAATTTTGGTAAAAGAGATGGAAAAGCAAAAGGAAAATATAATAGACTATCTAAAAAGAAGATTAGAAACAGTGGAGAAAAGTATAAAACAAAGAAAACAAATATTGGAAAAAAGTCAGGATGAGATTTTAGAGTTAAAAAATCAAATTTCTGATTTAGAACATAAAGTAGATTTGGCATATGAAGCATTTTCTCCAATTTCTATACAACAACAAGTGATCTATGCAGAAACGGATCATTTAAAGGAAGAAGTAGAAGAGAAGAGAAAAGAAAAAGAAAAGTTAAAGGAGGAGATAAGAGAATTACAAAAAGAGGCAGAAGAGATGAGAGAGCTTCTTTTACAGGATATGAGCAATAAAAAGGAAGAAATGTTACAACAAAGAAGCTATAATTCAGTAGAAATCAATAATAGCTTTGTAGAGCAGCAGGAATTGGAAAGGCAACGGATTGCCAGGGAACTTCATGATACTACAGTTCAAAACTTAACGGCATTAATTCATAAAATTGATTTTTGTTCACAAATATTAGATTCCGATCCTATACGTGTTCGGTTAGAATTGGAGATTATGTGTCAAACAATTAAGGATTCAGTAAATGGTATGAGGGAAATTATATATAATCTTCGTCCAATGACATTTGATGATATAGGATTTAATGAGACATTAAAACAGGCAGTAAATCGTATGCAAAAAGGATTTGATACAAAAATTGTATTAGAAACAGATGGGAATAGTTATCCAGTTAATCAAGTAGTACAACTTACTATATTACGTATTATTCAGGAAGCTGTAAATAATTGCAAAAAATATGCAAATGCGAAAATGATAGATATTACTCTTTCCTATAAGAAAGAAACAGTAGAATTAGTAATTATGGATGATGGAATTGGTTTTGACACACAAAAAATTACAATTCGAAAAGAGAAGAATACCGGTTTTGGTTTATCAATGATGAGAGAGAGAATTAACTTATTGAATGGAACATTTGAAATTGAATCAAGACTTGGGTTTGGGACAGAAATTCAGGTTAATATACCAACCAAATAAGAGAAAATAGTTGTCGTTGAAAGGCGAGCAACAGGAGGAAAGAAAAGCATGGTGATTAATATTGTTATTGCAGATGATCATTCGATGATAAGAGAAGGGCTAAAACAGTTACTAGAACTTGATGAAAATTTTAAAGTAATTGGGCAAGCTGGAGATGGTGTAGAATGTTTACGTCTTTTAAGAAAAGAATTACCAGATGTATTGTTACTAGATATTAATATGCCAAATATGAATGGGATTGAAGTGTTAGAACACTTAAAAAAAGAATATCATGGCATTAAAGTATTAATTTTAACAATTCATAATGAAGTGGAATATTTGTTAAAGGCTGTTGATATTGGATGTAATGGATATGTATTAAAAGATTCTAATTTTGCTATGTTAAAAAAAGCAATTCATTCTGTATATGAAGGGGATTCCTTTATACAACCTGATTTAATTCCTATTTTAAATGCGGGGTTGGTTGATCGAGATTCTTCAGAAGGAGCTTTGGGTGGACTTACAAAACGTGAGATAGAAGTATTAAAATTATTAGCAGAAGGATTATTCAATAAAGAAATTGCTTATAAATTAAATATTAGTGAGAGAACAGTAAAAAATCATGTATCTAATATATTTAAGAAAATAAATGCATCCGATCGTACACAAGCAGCCGTGTTTGCAATAAAAAATAACCTGGTGGATTTGTATTGAAAATATAAATAAGATAGAGATAAGAAATGTTTCACGTGAAACATTTTAAAAAGAGAAATTTCCAATGTTGAGGGAGCAGCAGGAAGTTTCTTTTTTTGGGATATATAAAGAATTAGAAATTTTTAATAGAAATTAAAAATGATGATGTTTCACGTGAAACGTTAAAATAATTAAATTTCTTGGAAAGGATAGAAGTATCTGATAAAAGTTTAGGAAACTGGGAATAGAAATTAAAGAATAATGTTTCACGTGAAACATCAAAGTAACTCAAATTTCTTAAAAGATATAGAAAGATAGTATAAAGATTTTAATATTTTGGAATAGAAATTAAATAACTAAAATACTTGATAAAAATTCAAATAGGGAGTAAATTTATACTAGATAAAAATAAATTTTACCATTCTTCTTATAAATTTTATCTTTGTCAATAAAAATTTAGAAAACCTACATAAGAATATAGAAAAATACTCTAAGATGTGCTAAAATGAAATAATATAAAATGCAAGTTACCATAAGAAAGGGATATCAGAAAGGTACAGGGCGATTTAAAATGGGTAGAATAATTGCAGTTGCAAATCAAAAGGGTGGAGTAGGAAAAACCACAACAGCAATCAATCTGTCAGCATGTTTGGCAGAAGTGGGAAAAAATATCTTGGTAATTGATATGGATCCACAAGGAAATACAACAAGTGGATTTGGAATAGATAAGAATGAATTGGAAAATACAGTCTATGAAATGATGATTGGGGAATGTAAATTAATAGATTGTCTGCTAGAAAATGTAATAGAAAGAGTATCTATTCTTCCTGCTAATATCAATTTATCAGGAGCAGAAATTGAGATGATCGGAATTGACAGAAAGGAGTATATTGTTGCAGATCAGGTTCATCCAATTCGAGATAACTATGATTTTGTTGTTATTGATTGTCCTCCTTCTCTTAGTATGCTAACAGTAAATGCTATGACGACAGCAGATACTGTGCTTGTTCCAATACAATGTGAATATTATGCATTGGAGGGATTAAGTCAGCTTATGCATACAATTCAGCTTGTACAACAGAGATTAAATCCTTCGTTAGAAATGGAAGGAGTTGTTTTTACCATGTATGATGCCAGAACAAATTTGTCCTTGCAGGTAGTCGAGAATGTAAAATATAATTTGAAACAAAATATTTATAAAACAATTATTCCAAGAAATATTCGTTTGGCAGAGGCACCAAGTCATGGGAAACCAATTAACTTATATGACAGCAGATCTGCAGGTGCAGAAAGTTATCGGTTATTAGCAGAAGAAGTAATCAATAGAGAGGAAGAATAGTAAAAGCTATAGGGGAAAAGAGGTGGATTATGACAACAAAAAAAAGTGGTTTGGGTAAGGGATTGGGAAAGGGTTTAGATTCTTTAATTCCTATAGGAGATACAATTTCAACAAAAAAAGAGTATGAAAATAAGACAGTAGAAAAACAGGAAGAGAATTTAACAAAGTTTATACTAAAAATTACAGAAATTGAACCAAATCGAGAACAACCACGAAAGAATTTTAATGAAGATCTGTTGGAAGAGCTTGCAGATTCTATTCGGCAGTATGGAATTATACAACCTTTAATCGTACAAAAAGAAAACGAATATTATAAAATAATTGCAGGAGAAAGACGCTGGAGAGCAGCGAAAAAAGCTGGTCTAAAAGAAGTTCCTGTAATAATAAAAGACTATATGCCTCAACAAATTATTGAAATTTCATTAATTGAAAATATTCAGAGACAAGATTTAAATCCAATTGAAGAGGCTATGGCGTATAAACGTTTAATCGAAGAATTTCAACTTAAACAAGATGAAATCGCAGAACGAGTAGCAAAGTCACGAGTTTCAATTACAAATTCTATACGTTTATTAAAATTAGAAGAACGGATACAACAAATGTTAATTGAGGATATGATTACAAGCGGACATGCTAGAGCATTATTACCAGTTGAAAATAAAGAAGAGCAATACCTATTGGCAATGAAAGTGTTTGATGAAAAGTTAAGTGTTCGAGAGACAGAACAATTAGTAAAACTTTATTTGAAACCAAAAAAAGAAAAAACACAATTTACTTTTTCAGAGAGTGAAGAACTTGCTTATCAAAAGATGGAAGAAAAAATGAAAAGTATATTTGGCAGTAGGGTTTCAATACATAAAAGAGATAAAAATAAAGGAAAAATTGAAATAGAATATTATTCAAGTGAGGAACTAGAGCGTTTATTTGATCTAATAGAGAAAATTCAAAAGAATTAAAGTACAGGGTGGTTGATAAAATGGCAGAAATGTTAGAAAGCTATTTAGGGTTTGATACTTATTTCCTAATACTTGGTGTAATGGGTTTTTTGCTTATTTTCATTATTTTTCTATTTATTGTGACGATAAATACTAGAAAGAAGTTAAAGCAATTAACTAGAAATTATACAGATTTTATGAGAGGAAAAGATGCAGAATCAATGGAGGAAGCGATTCTAAGAAAGTTTGCAGAAGTAGATAACTTAGAAGAAAAAGATAAGCAAAAGCAACAAAAGATTGAAGAATTGTATGAAAAGCTAAAAGGTGTGTATCAGAAAATGGGAATTGTAAAGTATGATGCTTTTCACGAAATGGGAGGAAAGTTAAGCTTTTCCATTGCAATCTTGGATGAAGAAAACAGTGGTTATGTAATGAATTCTATGCATAGTCAGGAAGGTTGCTATACCTATATAAAGGAAATTATAAAAGGTAAGTCCTTTATTACTTTGGGGGAAGAAGAGAAGCAGGCATTAGAACAAGCGATAAAATGTAAAACAATTCCAATTGAATAACGATAGGAATCTAAGTTTGAGAAAAAGCACTTCGTAATGGTACAATTATACTTTATGGGGTGCTGTTTCAATGAAAAGGATCTTAAGAGGCAAGTCAATGAAGAAAATTTCAGTGAAGAATTTACAAGGTGGAGAAATACTGGCAAAGGACGTTTATACGGTTGAATTTCATGTTCTTATGACAAAGGGGACTGTATTGAAGAAAGAGTATATTGATAAGCTGCCGTTACTAAAGATTGAATTTGTCTATATAGAAGAAAATGAAGAACCGAAAGAACAAGAGCAAGATTACGAGTTTAATATTATGGCACAAGAAATGGTAGGTAAAGTAAAGTTTGCCTTAGAACATCATATTTATAAGAATAATAAAGAACTTGAGAATATCTGTACTATGACAGAAGATTTGATTGAGTCAATTTTAGTGGAAAAAGAAGTTAGCAGTTATATGATTGAAATGAAAGAAGAAAAAAATGATATGATTACACATTCTCTTCATGTATGCAGCTTTGCTACTATGTTGGCTTTTCGGTTAGGAATGGATAAAAACCTTGCTATTGATATTGCAAAAGGTGGACTTTTGCATGATATTGGTTTGCGATATCTAACAATACCATATGAAAATTGTGATATAGATCGGTTATCGATACAGGAACAAACAGAATATAGAAAACATACAATAAATGGATATGTGTCATTGGGACAGGAGAGTTGGCTAACAGAACGAGCAAAGAAAATTGTGCTATTACATCATGAATATGAAAATGGCAGCGGTTATCCAATGAATTTAACATCAGAACGAATTCCCGATGCTGTGAAAATAATAAGTATTTGCGATGTATTTGATGAGATGATTAGTGGAATTGGATTTTGCCATAGAAAAGTACAAGAAGCAATTGAGTTTTTAAAATATAATGGTGGACAACTATTTTATAAAAATTATACAGAGGTATTTTTAAGTATGATTGTACATTATCCAGTTGGTTCAATTGTTCGATTGAGTAATGGTGATATGGGAAAAGTAATTCGTCAAAATCCGAAATTTAATGAACGACCAGTTATTGAATTATTATGTAATGCAGAAGGAAAAAAATATGAGAAAAAGAAAATTTTAGACTTATGTAAAACATTAAATGTTTTTATTGCATATGAAGAGGATAGTGTGGAATAAGTTATTTTTTATATTAAAGTAGAATAAAATTTTGAATAATGATATACATTTTTACTTTGATATGCTATAATGATTTCATCAAAAGGATATAAGTTCAAAGGCGGAAAAAATTGAACAGATCCAATAAGAATTTGATTAAAAGGAAAGGGGCATAGTGTATGAGCACATTATCAAAAGAAAATTTAATTTCTTCCAGACAGACAGCAGAGGTTTATAAAGTAGAGGGAAAAGCAATTAAGGTATTTAATGAGAAGCACCCTGCTTCTGAAGTATTGAATGAGGCGTTGAATACAGCACGTGTTGAAGAAATTGGCGTGAATATTCCAAAGATTGTAGAAGTAACTAAAATTGAGAATAAGTGGGCATTTTCTACCGAGTTTATTGAGGGAAAAACTTTGGCACAGTTAATTGATGAAAATCCAGATGATTGGCAAAAATACATAGATCAAATGGTAGATTTGCAGATTGAAATTAATCAGAAAAAGTGTCCATTATTAAATCGCTTAAAAGAAAAAATGACACGTCAGATTCAGGAATTAAGTGAATTGAATGATGCTACACGTTATGAGTTACTAACAAGATTGGAAAGTATGCCAAAACATACAAAACTTTGTCATGGTGATTTTAATCCATCAAATATTATTATTGGTGATAATGGAACTGTTTATATTCTTGATTGGGTACATGCTACACAGGGAAATGCGAGTGCAGATGTAGCTCGAACCTATTTGCTTTTGATGCTTCAATCAGAAGAAAAGGCAGAGTATTATCTAGATAGCTTTTGCAGGAAAACAGATACAGCGAAACCTTATGTACAGAGATGGCTTCCAATTGTAGCAGCAGCGCAACTTACAAAGAAGAGGCCAGAAGAAAGAGAACTGTTGATGAAATGGGTAGATGTAGCTGAGTATCAATAAAAAAATTTTTTATAAAATTGTAATAAGCAAAAACTCTTTTGAAAATCATAAGTTTATCAAATAGAAAAACATATGAGAAACAAAAGAGTTTTTGTGCGTAAAATTATTCACTTGTAAAATTGACTGTGGCTTGTAACCAAATAGAGCCTTTAAAACGCATTCCCACAGTTGGATCGCCAATTAAATCATCACGGTTAATTGCAATATTGATACAAAGATCATTACAATCTACTGTAAGAAAGTAGATTTGTTCACCAGAATAGTGATTGATATAACTACTAATATCTAAAATATTACCTAAAATAGAATATTGATCACATTCTACACCATAGGGCATAAATGAAGTATCTACTATAGTAAGTACATCCTCTCGTCGGATTCGTTGATTGATTCTTGTATAAGTGTCTAAATCTTCAATTGTTAGATTTTCAATAGCAGATTCATCACCAGCTTGAGCATCAGTGATAAGTTGACGGCGGTTTTGACTGGCAATACGAGATTTTTCTGCTTGTACTTTTGTTTTATTAACTGGAAGAAGAATCATACCGGAAGAGGAAAGAGCTGCAAGTTGAATATTAGTACGGAAAGAAGAACGATGGAAACGAGAGGAGGTTTCCACAAAATCCATTCCATTTTCCACATAATAAATTAAAGCAACACCTAGACGCATATCTTCACAAACACCAGCAAAGGATTCACGATTGAGATGTCTTGTAATAGAGATTTCTTCATTTATTGGATTACAAGTTCCTTTTATATAAGGAACATAATATTCCATCTGAAATTGTTTTTCTTCATCATAGTATCCATGTAGAAGAATTCCAACTCCATTTGCATATTCTTTTCTTATTTCTACAATATTTTCGTTGTTTTCAAAATTTACTTGTTTTTGTTCTGTTGGTGTCTCAAGGACATCGTAGAGCAATTCGTTTAGTGCTTTTTTGCTTATAATATTTTTAAAGCCTATAGCACGTAAATAACCATGCATCTTTTTTCACCTCAATTTCGTAGTAGTCTTATTTATTTTATAGCATATTTAAGAAATTTACAATATGTTTCATATGGCAATTTGGTAAAATACTGTCTATTTGTTATAGATGAGATGGGATAGGGGTAGATTTTAGCCGATTATAAAGATGGAAAAATTAAAAGAGATAAGAATTGTGCATGTTGCTTAGGAAAATTTTATGCAATTGATATTTCTTTTTCAAATGTGCCAAATTAACAGCTTTTGACAAATTACTTATTGACAAACATTTAACAAAGTGTTATTCTTTTGTTAAAGAATTAACAACAACGGTTTTGATAGAAAAGGTATCAGTCATACTTTCAAATTATTCAGGAGGGAAGAAAAAATGGCAGAGAAAGTAAAAGTTCCAGCAGTGGTTGACAGTGTAGATGCACTTATGGCAAAAATGGATGCGATGCGTGCAGCACAAAGGGAGTTTGCTACCTTTACACAGGAGCAGGTAGATAAGATTTTTCTTGCAGCAGCTTCTGCAGCAAATAAGCAAAGGATTGCGCTTGCTAAAATGGCAGTAGAAGAAACAGGGATGGGTGTAGTAGAGGATAAGGTAATTAAAAATCACTATGCAGCAGAGTATATTTATAATGCTTATAAAGATACAAAGACTTGTGGAGTTTTAGAAGAAGATGTTGCTTATGGAATTAAAAAAGTTGCAGAGCCAATTGGTTTAATTGCAGCAGTAATTCCTACTACAAATCCAACTTCAACTGCAATTTTTAAGACATTACTTGCATTAAAAACAAGAAATGCAATTATTATTTCCCCACATCCACGTGCAAAAGGATGTACGATTGAAGCAGCTAAGATTGTATTAAAGGCAGCAGTGGCAGCAGGTGCGCCAAAGGGAATTATTGGATGGATTGATGTACCTTCTTTGGAATTGACAAATGAAGTTATGAAAGGTGCAGATATTATTCTTGCTACTGGTGGACCTGGTATGGTAAAGGCTGCTTACTCTTCTGGCAAGCCAGCATTAGGAGTAGGTGCTGGAAATACACCTGTTATTATTGATGATACAGCAGATGTTAAAATGGCAGTTAGTTCTATTATTCATTCCAAGATATTTGATAATGGTATGATTTGTGCTTCAGAACAATCTGTTACTGTTTTAGAAGGTGTTTATGATGCAGTAAAGAAAGAGTTCCAGGAAAGAGGATGTTATTTCTTAAATCCAGAGGAAACACAGAAGGTACGTAAAACAATTATTATCAATGGTGCTTTAAATGCAAAGATTGTAGGGCAGAGTGCATATAAAATTGCTAAGTTAGCTGGTGTAGACGTTCCAGAGGATACAAAGATTATTATTGGTGAAGTGGAATCTGTTGATATTTCTGAAGAATTTGCACATGAGAAGTTATCTCCAGTGCTTGCTATGTATAAAGCAAAGACATTTGATGAGGCGGTTGCAAAAGCAGAGCGTTTAGTTGCAGATGGTGGATATGGACATACTTCTTCTTTATATATTAATGTCAATGAAAAAGAAAAGATGGCAAAACATGCAGCAGCAATGAAGACATGCCGTATTCTTGTTAATACACCTTCTTCTCATGGTGGTATTGGTGACCTTTATAACTTTAAACTTGCTCCATCTTTGACATTGGGTTGTGGTTCTTGGGGCGGCAACTCTGTATCTGAAAATGTTGGTGTAAAACATTTAATCAATATTAAGACTGTGGCTGAGAGGAGAGAAAATATGCTGTGGTTTAGAGCGCCAGAGAAGGTTTACTTTAAGAAAGGCTGTTTACCAGTTGCTTTAGATGAATTAAAGACTGTATTAGGGAAGAAGAGAGCATTTATTGTTACTGATACATTCTTATATAAAAATGGATATACAAAGTGTATTACAGATAAATTGGACGAGATGGGAATTACTTATACTGTATTTTCTGATGTACAGCCAGATCCAACATTGGCAAATGCACAAGCTGGTGCAAAGGCTATGACTGCATTTGAGCCAGATGTTATTATTGCATTAGGTGGTGGTTCTGCAATGGATGCTGGTAAGATTATGTGGGTATTATATGAGCATCCAGAAGCTGATTTCCAAGATATGGCAATGCGGTTTGTAGATATTCGTAAGAGAGTTTATACTTTCCCTAAGATGGGTGAGAAGGCTTATTTTGTAGCAGTTCCTACTTCTTCTGGTACAGGATCAGAGGTAACTCCTTTTGCAGTTATTACGGATCAGGAAACAGGTGTAAAATATCCATTAGCTGATTATGAGTTAATGCCAAATATGGCAATTATTGATACTGACAATATGATGAGCCAGCCAAAAGGATTAACCAGTGCTTCTGGTGTGGATGTTTTGACTCATGCTTTAGAGGCTTATGCTTCTGTTATGGCAACTGATTATACAGATGGATTAGCATTAAAGGCTATGAAGAATGTATTTGAATATCTTCCTACTTGCTACAACGATGGTACGAATGTAGAAGCTCGTAGTAAGATGGCAGATGCTTCTTGTATGGCTGGTATGGCTTTTGCAAATGCATTTCTTGGAGTTTGCCATTCTATGGCACATAAACTAGGTGCGTTTCATCATTTGCCACATGGTATTGCAAATGCTTTATTAATTAGTCTTGTAGTAGAATTTAATGCGGCTGAGTGCCCTAAGAAAATGGGAACATTCTCTCAGTATCAGTATCCACATACACAGGCTCGCTATGCAGAGTGTGCACGTTTTGTTGGAATTCAGGCAGCAGATGATGCGGAGGCAGTACAAAAATTGATTGTTAAAATTGAAGAATTAAAGGCAGCAGTTGGAGTAAAGAAGACAATTGCAGAGTATGGAATAGATGAAAAGTACTTCTTAGATAATTTGGATGCTATGGTTGAACAAGCATTTGATGATCAGTGTACTGGAGCAAATCCTCGTTATCCACTTATGAGTGAGATTAAGGAAATGTATTTGAAAGCTTACTATGGAAAGTAAGAAGAAAATAAAAATAAAAAAGTAAATGATGTTTTTTACAGCCCGTCAAAATTTGGCGGGCTGTTTTTTATAATTTTCAATCAAGATAGGAGTAAACCTTTTACGGATAATATTGAGGTATAAAATAAATCTTACAACTGATACAGAAGTATTGTCTTTTCTTATTTTATATCAGTTGTCTAAGTAAAATAGTATAATTTCTTAATTGCAATTTGATTGGTGTTTTTGCCATGCATTCCAAAGTCTTTCTAAAGCTTTTTTTATAACTTGCGTTGGACATGCTAGGTTCATTCGTTCATATCCTTCCCCAGTTTTTCCAAATAAATATCCTTCATCTAAAAATAAATATGCTTCTGTCTGCATAAATTTTTCTAATTCTTTATACGGCATTTTTAAAGCATGAAAATCCATCCAAAGTAAATAAGTACCTTCCAATGGAAATACGACTACTTCTGGAAAATATTCTGCCATAAAATTTTCTACAAGTTGGCGATTTCGATCGATTACAATTAAAAGTTCTTCTAGCCAAGGTTCGCATTGATTATATACGATTTCACAAGCTTGATAACCTAGGGTATGTAGCATTTCATATTCGCCAAGTGTAGGTTTTAAGGCTTTTCGAAATTCTGGATTCGCAACGATCAAATTAGAGGTTTGGAATCCTGCTAGATTAAAAGTCTTGCTTGGTGCTGTACAAAGGATTGTATTCATAAGATATTTTTCTTCAAATGTTCCAATAGAGATATGGGCATATCCAGGTAAAATCAAATCAAAATGAATCTCATCTGCAATTAAAATAACCTGATTGTTAAGACAGATTTCGCTGATCTGCAGCAGTTCTTCTTTTGTCCAAACTCGTCCAATTGGATTATGTGGACTGCATAAAATACATAAACGAGTTTGTGGTAAAGCAGCTTTCTTTTCAAAATCTTCAAAATCAATGTTATAGTAATTTCCATTTCTTATTAGATCTGAAGAAATGACTTTTCTTTGATTTTTTTCTCCAGAAAGACGAAATGGATAATAAACAGGTTCCATAATTAGAATTGCTTCTTCTGGTTTTGTTAATTTCTCTACTAGACGCATCAATGCTGGAACAACACCTGCTGTTTGAAGAATCCATTCTTTTTTCGGATGAAATCCATGACGTCGATCCATCCAGTTAATAACTGCTTCCATATAGGAATCAGTTGGCCCTGTATAACCATAAATTGGCTGTTTTAAGCGTTCAGTCAGTCCTTGAATTAGTTCAGGCTGCTGTTCAAACTCCATATCAGCAACAGAGAATGGTATAATGTCTTTGGGTACATTTGGATTTTGTAATTTCATTAATTCCCATTTTTCAGAACCAACCAAACTGCGATCAGGTACTGTTTCAAAGTTATAAGTCATTTTAAAATCCTCCTAATTATTCAATCAAATTTTTTGATTTATCATTTGTAATAATAGATAAAGCTTACATTAGTCTTTTACTCGGAATATTTTATGTACAATTGTAATAATAATTGTTCCAACTACGAGCATTGTAATAAAGGCAATGCCAAGTCGAATAAATTGTGAAAGTATACGATGTTCTTCATTCCATTGATCATTGATGCAATAAAATACACCTTCTTCTGTGTCTACATTGTACTTTTCACAGAGATCGCGAATTCGATTTACTGCCTGACTATTGGCTGCATGTTTTTTTCCAATTGGTAATGTGACTTTTTGTCCTAGTTTTATTTTCCATACATAGTCAACTGGTATCTGTGCTAAAATATAGGATTTATCTGGTAACTGCAATAAATAATATTCGCTATATTCATCAAATGCATCAAATACAGCATAAGTTACATCGGCTCTTTTTCGATTTCCTCCTCTGCGTGAACGACGATAAGCAGGAACCCATGGATGTCGTACAGCAATTCCAGTTGATATAATTTTAGTTGGTTCTACTGTAACACAACTGACATCCCACCAAGTATCTGTCCATGTTTGCGAGTTTTCAATTCTTGGAATATCATTACCTGCAGGCATACCAATTATATCATCGATTAGATGTTCTTCTGTGATAGCTAGAGTAACTGTTTTCTTTTCTTTGTTTAGAATGGATTCTAGGCCAATATTTTTTGATAGAAATCCACCTGCTATTAAACCTATAATTACTGCTACAAACTCCAATACTTTTACAAAAAATGCTTTCATAATCCTTACTCCTTTTACTTTTTATAAATCTTTAAGAAATGGTACCTTCTTTTCATAAATACTCTTTGTATTATTGTCAAACAGTACAACAAGTTTTGATAACAATCAGCTAGTTTTTTTCTTCTTGATGAGTTGCGCCATCTACACCACCGCTTAATAGACTGGAATTTACTGCATTGACAATTGCATCTACATTATGAGATTCGGTAATATCACCTGGTATAGTTTCAATCATAGAAACCTCCCTAAAAGATTTGTTAATACAGAATATTCATAAGTATAATTATAGCAAGATTTTTTAATTTATGCAAGAGTATGGCAAAAGTCTTTTAGGATATAATTTTTCCGTCTTCAATTCGGACAATTCGATCTGCAAGTTGAGCAATTTCATTGTTGTGAGTAATCATTACAATGGTTTGATGAAATTCTGTATTGGTGCGTTTTAATAAGCCTAATACATCTGCACTGGTTTTACTATCTAAATTACCTGTTGGTTCATCTGCTAATACAATTGCTGGTTTTGTAATAAGTGCACGAGCAATTGCTACTCGTTGTTGCTGCCCTCCAGAAAGATGATTTGGCATATATTTTAATTTTTCTGTTAAACCTAATATTTTTACGATTTCATTCATAAATTTTTGATCAATTGTGTCTCCATCTAATTCTATAGGTAAAACGATATTTTCATATACATTTAAAATAGGAACTAAATTGTAGTTTTGGAAAATAAATCCAATGTTGCGACGACGAAAGATAGTTAGTTCTTCATTATTTTTTTTTGCCAGTTCATCGCCGCGAACAATCACATTTCCAGAAGTTGGGGTATCGAGTCCTCCTATCATATGAAGAAGTGTAGATTTTCCGCTGCCAGAGGTGCCAACAACAGCAACAAATTCTCCTTGTTTTACAGTAAAATTGACATCATCCAAAGCACGTGTAATATTGGGTTCTATACCATAATATTTTTTTAAATGAGTGGTTTGTAAGATATTTTTATTTTCCATATTTAGTGACTCCTTTTATTTATGAAATTTATCTGTTTTATGATATAGATATTATAAAATAAAATTGTCACAGAAATGTTCCAAGTAAAGAAAAATTTTATAAAAACTAAATTTTTTTACAAGGATTATCCATTCATTACAATTGCAGATACAATTGGAATTGTAATAACAGATAAAAGGGTAGTAATTGCGACTCCTCTTGATGCTAGTCCATAGTCGCCATTATATTCTTGTGCTAGCATAGCTGTCATACTTCCTACTGGTGTACTAAGCATAATCATAATAACGCCACATAATGCAAAATTATTGATAAATTGTTTTGCAATTAGGGTTCCTATAATTGGAAGTAATAGTAATTTTACAAAGGAGAATAACAATAATTTTCCATCATAGAATAATTCTTTTACATTCATTGTTGCAAAAGAAGCACCAATTACCATCATACTTAGTGGAGCAGTTAGGTTGCTTAAGGTAGAAATAATATTTTCGATCCAAGTTGGAAGTGTGATATTTGTAATAAATATAAAAATGGAAATAATACAAAAGATTACACCAATATTGATTACTTTTTTCCAATGGAATGTTTCTTTTTCTCCTTGCTTCATCATTTGTATTCCATAGGTATAAATTAAAATATTATAAGGAATCAAAAAAATAGAAGCATATAAAAGTGCTCCGCTTCCATATACAGCAGATATAATTGGAAATCCAATAAAACCAATATTAGAGAACACAGTCATTACACTATAAGTTCCTTCACTTTTTTTAGGAATATGCAAAAACTTTGGAAGGATTGTTCCAATTACTAACAGTACTAAATAAAGTACGATAGAAGCAGTAATTGTGATCATAAGATCTTTTCCTTGTATCTGACTGGTGTCTCCAATTACTCCGGATAAAATCATTGCTGGGTTTGCAATGTTAACAACAATACTAGACAATTTTTTGCTTGTTACAGAATCAATAATATCTTTTTTAAATGCCCAAAAACCAATCATCATTATAATAAAAAGAACTATCATTTGTTGTAATACAATCATTTTTTCTCCTCTTTTAGCATGTGCTTAATTTTATTTTTATGATTAAAATAATAGACACAAACTACTTTCTATATTATATATTAGTAACTAGGATAAACAAATTTTAAAAATAGACAAAATAAATATTGTTTTGGTAATAAAAATATATTTTTAATATTATAATTACAATATAAATAGATTAGATAATATTTTGTATTAGTTTATTTATAATTAGTAAGACGGGAAATAATTTTATATTATTTCTATAAATAATTTTTCCTCTTTTTTAAAAGTTCATACAGGGATCTTAGATTATTATTTTATTTGAAACATTGAAATAAAGTTCTATAATATTGCTCATAATCTTGATTTTCAGACAGACCAGATACACTACCATCTCCAGTTTCTATAATTTTCCAAGATCCATCTTTTAATTCGGCATAATCTATTGTATAGTAAAAACTATCTAGCTCTTTATATTTTTCGATCAGACTTTTGGGTGGTAGAGGAGTATCAATTTTTTGATCAGAATTTCTACTAACAGTTGCAGGCTTGTGATTAATATAAAAGACACGATATTCATTTGTTTTAGAACCATATAATTTTAGATCAAAAAATTCTTTGATACAGATGCCGCCAGTAAGTAAATTGCCTCTATACTTATAGAAAATTTCCATCCATTTATCAAAATCCTCTTGTGTAATGCTAGAATCAAAGTATTTTGGGAACTCTGTTCCTTTTACAGATTTTACATAATCTTTTACTATAAACTTTTGAAATGATTGTTTTAATTGTATCACATCTATCTGTTTATATAATGGATAGGTTTTTATTTTGGCTGTGTCTTCTTTTATAAAGTTGTAGATATTAGGAAATAAATGCATTTGTTCGTATTGGAATGGTTCTGTTATAAGCTTTATATTTTTGTTTAAAAGAAGCAGATAAAAAGCTTTATACTGTTCAGGTTTCATCATCCAACCACGATAAATTACAGTATGTATTTCACTTGGAATTTTATTAAGCATCAATTTTCCTTCATGAAACCATTTATTATAGTCAAAGAATATGATTTCAAATAAATCAGTGGACATTGCGGCATAATATTCGTCTTGTAAATCCTCATCAATTTTTGTAATATCAAAATAACTAGATGGAAATAAAATCATATCTATCATAATAATATCCTTTCTATTAAAAAATATTTGTTTTATTTTGAAATAGCTTTTTTGATTTAAATTTTTTCAAATATTGAAGTTAATTTTTATAGTATTATGAAATTTTTATTTTTTCTTCTAATCCTAAAAAATAGCAATAACCATTGTATTCCCCAGCTTCATATAATTGAGCTGCGATTTCTATTATATCATAATTTATTTTATGGTAAAATATTTTCCTTTCCCAGGGAAGCCCTAAAATATAGTCTCTTTGGTATATTGTCAATTTTTGCAATATTTCTATAAAAGAGTTTGATTGGCGACAGATGCGAAATCCAAAGTCACAGGAAAGATAAGAAATAGCAGAATCATTTTTCTGGTATTTTTCTTTTAAATAAGTAGAAAGACAGCCATCTATTTTTTTTTGGAATTCTTTTTCCTTCCAGTGGATGGGTTGGATATTGTCTGTCAGTGAAATTTGGCGAAAACTAGGTTTTCCATATTTATCATATTCTTTTATAAAGGTGGTATTTTGCTGTTGTTTTTCATTTCCTGGTTCTTCTGATAATAGGATACCTTTGTGCTGAAGGTGTTCCCAAACTGTATGTTGTACTTTTTCATAGGAAGTGGGAAAGCTTAATTGTTTTAAAATTTGATTTACACTGTATCCTTGTTCTGCCATATGTCGAATTGCTCCTGCACTAGCTACTTCATAAGTAAAGTTGGACAATGCCTTTTTAAAATATTCTTCTTCTGCCATATTTTTATTATAGCCTTTCTTATAATTGATCAATTAGATAAGTTTGAAAGTTTTCTTATTTTGGTAAAAATATAATATCAGTTAGGGAATCTTGCTTATACATTATCAGTATTTTTACGATTTGTAAAGAAAAATAAAGGAAATTTAAGGTGATAATAGAAGGTTTTTAAAGAAAGCCTGTTTTTGCATATTTTTGTAAGAACAGGCTTATTTTTTAGTCATTTTCTTGTTCGTTTGCCTTTCGTTTATGACGACGACGTTCTCGAATTTCTTCTTGCCTGTGGCGTATTTTTTCAGCTCCATTTTCATCTGTAATTTTTAAAGTTTTAATAGCAAATAATTTACCATCATCTGTTTTTTTGATGCGAATTTTTCCTTTTATCCAGCCATGTGTATTACAATACATTAAGCTGTAATAGATACGGCTATTATAGGAAAACCATCGAATTTTTTTCTTTATATTTTTTCGGCAGAGATAACAGGAAGTTGTAATGACACCTTTATCTTCCATCACTTCTTCTTTTGTAGGAAAAGTACGTGAAACATATTTTGAATAAGTATCAAAAGTAAGATAGATTTCTTCTTTGCGTGAAGCTGGTGGATGATAGTAGTCAATAGAAATATTTTTTTTAACTTGATCCATATTTAAAATTCTCATGATCATAACTGTATAATAGGTGTCTGCATCTGCACGATGAAAAGGAATAAGTTTATCAATATGAAGTGCATCTACTGCATTTTGTAAACTGACACGAGTTTTTCCATCGCTGTATTGGATACTGTAAAGTTTTTGGATATTATAATAAAATAGTGGTTTCTCTAAAGTTTGTGGAAGATGAAAATATGTCATATTACGTTGTAATTCTGTTAAATCCATCGAACCCCATATACAAAAACGATAATCTGTTCCGCACCAATCGAAAAAAGAACTAGCTACCTGTTTAAAGTTTGCGCCAGATGCTAAGTCTTCTGTATGAACATGTGTAATTTGCTCAATATGACTGTTCATTTCTGGATAGACAGTTGGCTTTATTATTGCATGGAATGTATCAATTGGTTCGCAGGTTTCATTTAATTTAATTGCTCCTATTTCGACAATTTCAAAGGGAAGTTCTGGTTTTTCCTGGTATTTTTTGGTTGCGCTTTGATTCCATTCCAAATCCAAGACAATATAATTCACTTGTTAATATCCTTTCTTCTAATTTTCTATAAGGTTTTGTGGGATTATCCTACTTAATATAGAATAGATATAGTATGAGAATATCATATCATTTTGATTCTATATCTGTCAATTTTTATCCAGTTATTTTATACAAGATAATTTTAAAATATTATAGAATTTCACACAAATTAATGATATAATAGGAATAATCTTATAAAAAAAGAGCTATCATATTTTAATAGGAGATAATCTTTATCAGGAGGATACCCTATTAAAATATGATAGTTTTTATGTTTTATTTGGACTTATCGAAAGGAATTTGACGATCTAATTTTAAAATATGATTGGATAACCATGTTAGTAGAAAATCTAATAATTCATGAAGATATTCTTCTTGATTTTCATCTATTTTATTTAAATCCGTATATGTAACTTCTACTAGACGATCTACGAAAACAGTATGTGCTTTACGTTGTACTTCTAATCCAGTATAGTGAATACTTTCCATATAGTCTTCCTCATTTTTAAAGTGAAATTCTGTATATTCTTTTAATTCATTTAGAATTTTAATAATTTTATCATATTTATCATGAAGAAGTTGATCTTCAATCAGTTGATAGGCTTCTCGAATAATATCGAATAGTTTTTTATGTTCTTCGTCAACAAAAGGAATACCAGTATAATATTTAGCGGAAAAAGTAAGAGCTTCTTCCAGATTTTTTTTCTTATCTGCTTTTGTATTAGAAGAAAATTTCCCAATCATAATATCACTGCTTAAAATATGATGATAAAGCCAGCGAATTAAGAAAGAACATAAGTCTTGCATGATTTGTTCTGCATTTTCATTGGTGCAATTTTCTAATGAATAAGAATTTACTTTCTCTATAAATTTTGCATGTTCCTTTTTTTGTTTTGGCAGTTCTGGATCATTTATATTTTCCATGTAGGTTTCTTCATGAGAAAGATGAGTTAATGTGTATTCTTTAAGACCACTTAGCAGGTATTGGGCTAAGGCAGGCTTATCTGTACAGGGTTGTTTCATAGATTCTATCGTTTCATTGGTCAGTTGAAATAATTTAAGATGTTCTTGATCAATCTCTGGGATGCCAATATAACAGTCTTCTGTAAATCGGTACATAAAATTAACCTCCTATATTGTAATTTTATTTAGGCGTTTGTGAAACGCCACACGCCGCATAAATACGACATTTTTAACTTCAAAAAAGCAAATAACCCCTCACTGGATATGGTATAATAGAGTTGTCGAGAAATTATAAACCATACATCCAAGAAAGGAGTTATTCTGACATCTATGATACCACATAAACAGCTTTCTTTGACAGATATTTTTTCAGATTGCCAAGATAAATTTGAAAATGACAAACCTGCGTTTCTATCCCTATTAGAAACTCATATCGATATTGATGAGATTATTCCGATTTCGTTTCGAAATCATTTTTATGCATCAACGGGCAGAACCCGTAAATACCCTTTACAAGCTTTCCTGTGGGCTTTGATTATTCAACGTATTTTTTCCATTCCCACAGACCAGCTTCTTTTAACTTTTCTTGCCTATTCAAAACCACTGCGTGAATTCTGTGGTTTTTCTAAAGTTCGGATGCTTCTAAAATCACTCGTTTTAAACAGGATTTTATTGATGACATTCAGCTCATTTTTGATAACCTTGTTGATTTCACTGAACCAATCTGTCAGTCTATCGATTCTGCCAAAGCTGAGATAACTATCTTTGATTCTTCTGGCATTGAGGCTTTCGTTACTGAAAATAATCCGAAATACGCAAATCGCATTATCAAGCAACTTAAAGCTTATACTAAGGCTAACAACTTCGATAAGAATTATGATCCTTACAAGGCAGCTTATGGTTCTATGCCAACACACGCATCTGCAAATCCTGAAATGAAACAGTTATATATTAATGGTCATTTTTGCTATGTCTACAAGTTTGGTATTATTACCAATGGTCTTGGCATCATCCGACATATATCTTTTTACAACAAAGATTTTTTGACCTTTCATCCTGAAATCGTTGTAGAAAAGAAATCGAATTCTCCTCCTGATGAAGATAAGTGTGTTCATGATGCTAAATTACTCATTCCTACACGAAAAGATTTCTTTGTAAAGCATCCACTTATTAATCCTAAAACATTTCTTGGTGATGCAGCATTTGATTCATGTCAACTTTATGGTGAACTGCTAACAGGCAATACCTTTGGCAAAAATAAACACTTTACAAAAGCATACATTCCTCTTAATTCTAGATCTGGATTAGAAAATCCTGATTATACAATCAATGAAAACGGCATCCCTTGTTGTCCTAATGATAATTCACTTCCAATGAAACATGAAGGCACATTTACAAGAAAAAATGGTTTGAAAAGATATAAGTTTATCTGTCCTAAAATAAAGTATGTTAAGGATGCATCAACCGGAAAATATCATAGACATTGTATCTGTGATAATCCCTGTACTACTTCTGAGTGTGGACGTATGATTTAAAAGATCTTCGTGCTTATCCCGGAACCATTTGTGGAACCGAAGAATGAGATAACACTTATAAAATCAGAACTGCTGTAGAAAGAGATATCAATCAGACAAAATCAAACATCATGAATACATACGAAGTCTGAAACCTCTCATTGCTTAGGTCTTACCAACTTCATAAAACCTATAGCTTATTAAAGTGTGCCTAAAACCAGTAGTTATCCACTTCTCATCTTAGAATTCATGCTCTGCACAAATTCTTCCTTGTTTAGATTCAAGATTGCAAACGAGCATTGCAAGTTTCGCAATTACCTATGTAATTTTATAATTTTTATTTGTAAGAAATTGAAAATAAATCGTTTTCTTTTTTATTATATGATAACTTGATTTAATTTTCAATCTATTGTATAAAGGTATAGTATTTTTATTTCTATAAAGTAGAAAGGAAAGAAGTTATCAACATATTATATAAAAAATTAATTAATTATCAACATTAGTGGTTTTCCTTTTAGACACTATGTTGATAACTTTTTATTTTTACCTTTTTGCATTTTATTTGGAAAAGCAAGTTAAAAATAATTTTGGAAACAGGATTGACGAAATAGAAAAATATATGTTATACTTACGCAAGTATAATGTGTAGAAAAAGCCTTTTTTAATAACAAAATATTATTTTGTGTTTTTATAATTTAATAAAAGAGGGGATATGTTTTCTAGACAGTAGAAATTCGATTGTCAGAGTGATAGAAAATAGATCAGTAGATAGTTGAGTGATTCGTTTATTAATAGTTTTTTTATATAGGTCCTCGTAGCTCAGCTGGATAGAGCACACGCCTCCTAAGCGTGGGGTCGGACGTTCAAGTCGTCTCGGGGACGCTGGAAAGCATTGAAAACACTGGATTTTTCAATGCTTTCCTTTTTTGCCCCAACAAGAAACTCAAAATCAGAGGACTCGATTTTTTGAATATTTATTATCAGCCGTGTTGCTAATAGGGAATCGAACAATAAATTTCACTTTCAGAGCTGTTGCTAATAATTTGCTAATTGCAAAATTAGCAGGTTTTAGCTGCTAATAGCGTTTTGTTTCAGTGCCTTTGTCAGCACGGCAACCAGTTCCGGTGATTGTTCCAATGCTGAGATTAAGTTTGCCAGGTCTGAGTTTCCATCTTCAGGCGGTGTTACATCCTTCAATGGATTAACGGAATTTTTAGCGTAGAAGGTTGCCTCAAACTTTTGAGCATTTACCTTTCTGTCCTCATCCAGTATATGTGCATATACATCTGTAATCATATCAATCTGTGAATGACCTGTATCTCCCTGAGTCGCCTTTAAGTCGCCGTGATTGAGCTTCAGCTTATAAGTCGTGCTTGAGTGGCGCAGGGAGTGGAATACAACATAAGGCAGTCCTGCCTTCTCCCGCAGTTTTGAGAACTCTTTTTCCATGATACGGTTTTCCACAGGTCTTCCGTTCGGAAGCGTCAGCACAAGGTTATAATCGTAAAAATCCTGTCCTAAATATTCCTTATACTGATCCTGGATCTGTTTCCACTCTCGCAGTATGTAGGCAACTGTTTTAGGAATCCACACTTTTCTGATACTGGATTCGGTTTTGGGCTTTTTCAGAACAAGGTTAGTATGGGTATTCGACATTAAGGTAGGAAAAATAAACATGATGTCCTTGTCGTCTAACTGTTGCCGTGCTTCCCTTGATACGCGGGCAAGTTCCTGCTCAATCCAAAGGTGGGAATCATCATTTGCAATATCTTCATCTGAAATATGTACCTTATCCTATGTCAGCCCACAAATTTCTCCATAACGCATGGAACATGCGAAAGCAAGATTCATTGCGACATAAAGTTTCATGTCATCACATTCATCCAGTGCCTTCCGAATCATATCTGCCGTCCATATATCACGCTTTTTGTAATTCGTTTTGGGCTTGTTAGCATGGGGAAATGGGTTTCTTGCGATAATCTCCCATTTTACTGCCTGCTCGAATGCACATCTGAGTATCTTATGGATACTATGAATAGTGCCAGAAGTAAGGTATTCAGTCTGCGGTTTTCTGTTTTTCTTTGCAACAGGTTTTGTTTTCTGCAGCCTGACATAGAACTCATCCACATACTTCGGGGTAATGTCCTGAACCGCCACGTCATCGATTGCAGGATTGATATAATTTGCAATCAGGGAGCAGTTGGACTCATATGTTGACAATGCCCAGTGCGATGTACCATAGATTTTTACAAAGTCCCGTAAAAATTCCTTTACAGTTAATTCTTGTGGAGGAATAAAAGTGCCGTTGCCCTGCTGGTTCTCAATTTCCGCCTTTCTCCGTTTTGCTTCAGAGTAGTCCTGACAGGTTTCCCATTTCTGGTGTTTCTCCCCATATGCACCAATTTAATTACTCTTCCATAAGAATCCATTTTCTGGTATAATTAAATTGAGGTGAAAAATATGGAGATAAAAGAATTCATTGATTTATTACCAGAAGATTATGAAAAAGAAT
>CAJTXA010000023.1 GCA_910579865.1 uncultured Lachnospiraceae bacterium | reverse complement strand
TTTAGACATAAAATATGCTCCCTCCTAAGTAACAAGTTTTTATTATTTCACTTGTCTACCTAGAAGGGAGCATATCAACAAAGAAAACGGAATGTATGATAGTCCTTTTTTAAAGAAAAGACAAAAAGGAAATCTTTTATTCATGAAATGTTTTTTGGATATATCTAACTTTATCTTGACAAAGTTGAAAATCTGCCCGACTTCTAACATCATCAATATCGTGATCTAAGATTGAATCAAATTCTGCATATCCAGAAAAAAATTGAATTGGAGCATTGGCATGTGTATGGTTATAAGCTTCACATTGTGCTTTTATAATCTGAATTGCCTGTTCACAAGCAGTTATAGTACTGTCTTCAAGAATAACAGAAAATTCCATATAACCAAGCCGATAACATTTTCCAATTCCAGCAAAAGCATCTTGAAGCATTTGGGCAGCGGTTAAAATTTCCCTATCATAATCGCTGTAATTATATTGATGAAAGCCAGTTAAATTTAGATGAAGTTCGAAAGCAACAATAAAGCTGCCATTTTTTGCAGTATTAACTAAACTAAGATAATCAATAAAAGCAGTTCGATTATAGAGATCGGTTAATTTATCATGATAGGCAAGACGCTCTAAACGAGCAAGCTGTTTGCTTTTTTCAATTTTTTCCCGTGAGTGGTGAATAATTTCCAACCCCAATATAATGATAGTAATAAGAAATAAAAAATTTCCATAAAAGAAAGTCGATTTTCCGTTATAAATATAATAACGAGCAATATCAATAAGTAAACCGCAGGCATCTAAAATCAAACAAAATACAGTTAGTTTCATACCAGAATTTAAACCATAAAGATGATTTTCTCGGATAGTAAGGATACAGATAAAGAAAAAAAATAGTACAATAAGAAAAAGCATAGTGGACAACATATGACGAAAATCTAGTAGATTAGTAGCCTGTAAAAATAAACAGAAAAAGATTTCAAATAAACTAATAGCTACTAAAATAGACCAGATTTTTTGTTTACGATTATGATAGTAATTTCTTATAAAACAAAGAAATGGAAATAACATGGAAATAATAAAAATATAAGGAGCATATGCAACAGCAATATTGTTATGTAATACCAGTGTAGTAATTGGAAGTTCAACTAAAGACCATCCAGCGATGCTAAAAGAAGATAATCCTAAGAAAAATAGGGTATCATTTGTATAATAACGTTTCATATAAATCCAATAACCCATATAAAATAGACCTACAAACATGGTCAGTGTTGCAACGATAAAGGTAGGAAGATTATCGGCTGTTAGTGCAATTAGAACATCCATTTTATTGCCCAAATAGAAATCTGGTACAGCATAGATTCTTGGTAAGGAGAGGTAAGTCGAACTTGAATTGTTTGAGAGGCATATTCTTCTAGAATCGGAATGAAATTCCATATATTTCCAGGAGTCTGGCCAAATAACATCATTTTTGGTTCTGCTTGATAGGAATAGATCAGATGATCTTCAATAGAGACAAAGATATTTTGATGGATAGAAAAAAATCCTAACCATTCAATTCCAATTAATTCTTCAGGAAGTGTGCAGGTAAGCTGAATTGCTTTTTCTTCAGGAAGATTGGTGATATTCCACTTTGTAAGAGGCAGAACAGATGCAGGGAAGGTAGTTTGATAAAATGTCCCTTTGTTTGTGATACTGATAAGAATAAGGAGTAAGATACCAAAACAAAATGCAGATAGGTATAAAAATAGTGTTTTTTTATTCATAGGATCACCTTCTAAGATTACATAAAGTAGGAATAAATATTAAGTTATAGATGATGTGATTATAACATGAGAATAAGAAAAAGTCTATGATTTACAAAGAGAAGATGAAATTCATAGAAAGTTTATTTGTTTCAATAGCACATTTATGGTAAAATAAAAATCATACACTGTAAAAGTGTAGTGTATTACTATGAAAAAGTGAGGGGGTTAATGTGGTAGAAAGTCCATTGTTTATCCATTAAGTTTAAAGAATGGGCAGTGATTTGCGTAAATAAAAATTAAGAAAAAAGAAAAGGAGGGTGTAAACATGAATCCATATTCACAGGTGACATCGAAAATTTTAGAATTGGCAGAGGTGTGTCAGAAGAATAGCTCTATCGATCCATCCTTGTATGGGAAGTATGATGTAAAAAGAGGACTACGTGATATCAGTGGGCGAGGGGTACTTGCTGGTTTGACAGAGATTTCCGAAATTCAGTCCTATATATTGGAAGATGATGAGATGATCCCTTGCGATGGAAAACTCTATTATCGAGGGTATGATATTGAACAGATTGTAGATGGATTTATTAAAGAAAAACGGTTTGGATTTGAAGAAGTGGCATACCTGTTGATGTTTGGGGAACTGCCGAATAGGAAGGAATTAAAAGAGTTTCAGGAGCTTTTAGGAGAATACCGAACACTTCCAACAAATTTTGTAAGAGATGTAATTTTAAAGGCGCCAAGTGCAGATATGATGAATACACTTGCAAGAAGTGTACTGACGCTTTATTCTTATGATGAAACAGCAGATGATATTTCGATTCCAAATGTGATTCGCCAGTGTATTCAGTTAACGGCCTCTTTTCCATTGATGTCTGTATATGGTTATCAGGCTTATAATCATTATTTAGAAGGAAATAGCCTAATTATTCATACTCCAGATCCAACCTTGTCTACAGCAGAAAATATTTTGCGTCTGCTTCGGCCAGATGGAAAATATACTGCATTAGAAGCGAAAATTTTGGATGTAGCATTGGTGCTTCATGCAGAACATGGTGGTGGTAATAACTCGACTTTTACAACTCATGTTGTATCTTCTTCTGGAACAGATACGTATTCTACAATAGCAGCATCGCTTGGATCCTTAAAAGGGCCAAAACATGGTGGAGCCAATATTAAAGTAGTGCGGATGTTTGAAGATATGAAACAGGTAGTGACGGATTGGAAAGATGAAGATCAGATTACTGCTTATTTACATGCACTTTTATCAAAGGAGGCATTTGATAAAGCAGGATTGATTTATGGTATGGGTCATGCTGTTTATTCCATTTCGGATCCAAGGGCAAATATTTTTAAACGATTTGTAGAAAGTCTTTCGATTGAAAAAGGAAAAGAGGAAGAATTTCAGTTGTATTCTGCAGTAGAACGGTTAGCACCAAAAGTAATTGGAGAACGAAGAAAAATTTATAAAGGGGTAAGTGCAAATATTGACTTTTATAGTGGATTTGTTTATAGTATGTTAGATTTGCCATTACAACTTTATACCCCAATTTTTGCAATTGCACGTATGGCAGGCTGGGGAGCACATCGAGTAGAAGAATTGATCAATGCAGGAAAGATTATCCGTCCAGCTTATCGTGCTGTGCAGGAGAGACAAGAATATCAAAAAATGGAGGATCGCTAGACTCTTTGTCTGGTGATCGTTCTGAAAGAGGACAGGAAGCCATGGAAGAAAGAAGACCTCAACCAGGAGAACGTTATCGGCACTTTAAGAATAAATTGTATCAGATCATTACAGTTGCTGTACACAGTGAAACAAAGGAAGAACTTGTAATTTATCAGGCATTGTATGGAGAGTTTACTATTTATGCCAGACCACTTTCCTTGTTTATAAGTGAAGTAGATCGGGAAAAATATCCTGATATACAACAAAGATATTGTTTTGAGAAAGTAGAACAAGGAGCAAAAACCGTTTATTCTAAGGAAGATGAAGTATGCAAAACAGAGGATTTTGTGGTGAACCCTGTTAAAGAGGAACCTGCTTCTGCTTTTCCAGATAGAATACAAGTACTGACCGGATTTTTAGATTGTGATAGTTATGGAGAAAAATTGGAATATCTACGAGATAAGAAAAAATATATGGATGATAGGATGATGGACGATATTTCTTTTGCTTTGGATATTGTGATTGAAGAGGGAGAATTGGAAGATCGAATTCGTACATTGGAAAATTGTTTAAAGACATTTTCTAGATATGAAGGCTCCCGTTTGCGATAAAGAAATAGGAAAGACTGGTGAAATTGTATTGATAGAAGAAGTTGTATTAGAATTAAGAAAGATAGAAAAAAGATTTAAAGAGAATTCCGTTTTAAAAGGGATTAGTCTAAAGGTGGAAAAAGGAGAATTTATCACATTTTTAGGTTCCTCTGGCTGTGGAAAGACAACAACATTGCGTATTATTGCAGGACTTGAAACTCCTGATTCAGGAGAAGTATTTATTAATGGAATATGTGTAAATCAGTTAGCACCAGAAAAACGTAATGTTAATACCGTATTTCAAAATTATGCGTTATTTCCACATATGAATGTATTTGAAAATATAGCATATGGATTAAAAATAAAAAAGTTGGAAAAAAAAGAGATACAACGTAAAGTGACAGATGCATTGGAATTAATTCAATTAGGCGGCTATGAAAAGCGGATACCATCGGAACTTTCTGGTGGACAGAAACAGCGTGTAGCAATTGCTAGAGCAATTGTAAATAATCCGCAGGTACTTTTACTGGATGAGCCACTTGGAGCATTGGACTTACAGCTTCGGCGACAGATGCAGCTAGAATTAAAAAAGCTGCAGAAACAATTAGGGATTACATTTATTTATATTACACATGATCAAGAAGAAGCAATTAATATGTCGAATCGAATTGTGATTATGCGGGATGGAAGATTGGAGCAGATAGGAACACCAGATGAAATTTACAATCATCCAGAAACAAGTTATGTTGCGCAATTTGTAGGAAATGCGAATATTTTAAAGGGAAAGATTCATAGAATAGAAGAGGAATTTTTAGAAGCGAAATTGGCAGGAGAAGTAACAAAGCTAATCTTATCTGATACAAAAAATTTAACAAAGGAAGTCGGAAGTCCAATTGTGTTAGCAATACGCAGTGAGGTAGTAGAATTTTCACAAGAGAAGAAAGAGAATAGCCTTTCTGCTATTGTACTGGAAAAATCTTTTGCCGGAGGGATGCTTAGAATGGTGTTGCAACTGTCAGATGGCAGTGAGCTGATAGCAAGCCGACATGGAATTGATGCACCATATGAGCCAGGGGAGCAGATTTATTGTTATTGGAAACCAGAACAAGCGGTAATTGTAAAAGAAACATAGAAAGCAATAAAAAAACAGAAAAGAAAAGCCGCAAATAAAAAAGAAATGGAGAGTTTTATGAAAGGAATAAAGAAAAACCGAGCATGGCTTTTGGTAATTCCCTTTTATTTTTATACCATCATATTTGTTATATTGCCTCTTGCTTATATGATTCTGCTTAGTTTTTTACGTCGGGCTGAGATTTGGGGAGTAACAAAAGAATTTACATTGGATAACTATAAAAATATTTTTGAGCCAGTTTATTTGAATACATTTGTAGAATCATTAAAGTTAGCATTGCTTTGTACGACTTTTATTGTTTTTTTGGGTTATCCCTTTGGTTACTTTATGGCGAAATTGTCAGAGAAATGGAAAAATCGTGTCGTAACGCTTTTAATGATTCCATTTTGGACTAGTGCATTAATTCGAATGTATGGGTGGATTATTATTTTCCGCAGCAATGGGTTGATGGATCGTTTTTTTATGGCAATTCATCTAACAGAAAAACCGCTGCGGCTTCTTTATACCTATCCGGCAGTTGTAGTTGGAATGATTTATGCACTTTTGCCATTTATGATTCTTTCTGTTTATTCAAGTGTAGAGAAGTTAGACTGGTCATTGATAGAGGCAGCTAGAGACTTAGGAGCTTCTTCTGTTCATGCTTTTTTTACAATTACTTTAAAATTGACTATGCCAGGACTTTTATCTGGTATTGTACTTACTTTTATCCCATCGATGGGATTGTTTTTTGTTGCAGATATACTTGGAGGAAATAAAATTGTATTGGTTGGAAATTTGATTCAGGAACAACTGATGAAGGCAAGAAATTGGCCATTTGCTGCTGCCCTTTCGGTAGTGCTTACGATATTGACTTCATTGATACTGACATTATATCGGAAAGTGGCTAAAGTAAGGGAACTGGAGGGATTATTTTGAAAAATCGAACAAAAATTCCAAATATGTTTCTTATAATAATTTTGGTAATTATGTATTTGCCAATTTTGGTAATTATAGTATATTCATTTAATGCTTCTAAGATTTCTACTGTTTGGGAGGGGGTTTCTTTACGGTGGTATCAGGAACTTTTTCGGGATCGCAGTATGATGGAGGCAGTTCGAAATAGTTTGATATTAGCTGGATTAAGCTGTATCAATGCTGCGATAATTGGAACGATGGCAGCAGTTGGAATGATGCGAATTTCTTGGAAAAGTAAGGGAATGATTGCTTATTTTTCTACGATTCCAATTATGATACCAGAGATTATACTTGGTATGGTGTTTATGGTGTTTTTTTCTTTTTTAGGATTGCCTTTTGGAATGGTTACTTTGGTTTTGGCACATACTGCTTTTTGTATTCCTTATGTGTTTACTATGGTTCGAAGCCGGTTGATTGGAATGGATGTTTCACTTGAGGAAGCAGCACGAGATCTTGGAGCTGGAGAGATAAAAGTCTTTTTTACAATTACCCTTCCCCTGATTGCTCCAGCAATTGTATCTGGAATGTTGCTTTCTTTTGCGATGTCTTTTGATGACGTAGTGATTAGTATTTTTGTAACTGGGGCAACAACAAATACCCTTCCAGTTAAAATTTATACCCAGATGAAAAATGGCGTTTCGCCTGAAATAAATGCACTTTCTACAATTATGCTATTAGGAACGATTTTAGTGATTGGAGGAAGTGAAGTGATTCGAAGGAAGAGATAAAAAGAATTTTATTTAAAATATAAATTTGAACTATATTATGGAGGAGAATTTTATTATGAAGATTTGGAAAAAGAAAAAAAGAATAATGACTATAGTTATAGGAGGTATCTTGGCGAGTATGTTACTTGTTGGATGTGGAAATAAACAAGAAACTTCTTCAGGGCAAGAGGAGGAAAAGATTGGAGGAGAACTAAATCTTTTTACTTGGGATGGAATGTTTCCAAGAGAAGTATTAAGTGAATTTGAGGAGGAATATGGAGTTCAAATTAATTATGCAAATTTTGATTTTGATGAAGATATGTTGGCTAAGTTAGAAACAGCAAAAGGGGGAGACTATGATGTAATAATTGCAGATGATTATATTATTGAATTGGCAATTCAAGAGGGATTAGTACAAAAATTGGATACCGAAAAAATTTCAAATTTAGGTAATGTGGATCAGGCCTTTCAGGGACAGTTTTATGATCCTACAAATGAGTATAGTGTTCCTTATGGTGCAGGAATTCCTTTGATTGTTTACGATCCAAATGTGATAGATATAGAGATTACAGGATATGCAGATCTTTGGAATCCAGCACTTAAGGACAATTTAGCTTTAATTGGGAATTATCGTGTAGTAAATGGAATTGTGTTAAAGACAATGGGCAAGTCTTTTAATGAAACCGATTTAGAAGTCCTAGAAGAATCAGGAAAGAAATTAAAAGAATTGGCTCCAAATGTGCGCTTAATTAGTGACAGCAATACACAGGACTATTTGATCAGCGGAGAGGCAGCAGCAGGGTTTTTATATACTTCTCAGGTAACTCTTGCTTTGGCTGCTCGTCCAGAGCTAAAAGTAGTATATCCAAAAGAAGGATTAGGATTTGGAATTATGGCTATGTTTATGCCTTCGCAGGCACCTCATGCAGAGGCAGGAAAAGCCTTTATTAATTTTATTTTGCGGCCTGAAATTTCAGCTCGATGTTTTGAGTATATTGGGTATGTTTGTACAAATCGGGAAGCAGTACCTTACCTTTCCGAAGAGATGCAAAAAAATTTAGCTTTGCCAAAAGAAGCAGCAGATGGGGAATTTATTATGGAAATTGGAAGTGCAGCAAATGAAGTGCATGAACGGATTTGGACTGAATTTAAAGCAGAATTAGATTAAAGATATGAGAAAATCATCAGATAGTGTTCACTTAACTGTCATATTCGCATGATAGAAATAAAACATAAAAAATGATGGATAAATAACATGTTTTTTTGCGATAGGCAGAAGGGAAGATTAGTATGGTGAATAGCAGGAATTGGAAACAAATAATAGCAGTAGTAACTGCTTGTATCATTGGAATGACAGGATGTCAAAATAGTATAATAAATTTGGAGGAGCAGGCTTCTTTAGAAAATGCAGATTCAGTTTCTAGTAAAGAAACAGAGGAAGTAGACAGTTGGAAAAAGGAAAATTATCAAAAGATTGTCTTTGAAGGTGATTCTATTTCGACAAGTGCAGATGGAGTCCTTGTAGATGGAACCACAGTTACGATTACAAGTGGCGGAACTTATGTACTAAGTGGAGTTTTACAAAATGGACGAATTGTGGTGGATGCGACAAAGGAGGATAAGGTAACATTAGTTTGGAATGGAGTTGAAATTTCTTGTGCAGATGCTGCGCCTGTCTATATTATACAAGCAGATAAAACGATATTTTATTTAGCAGATCAAACTGAAAATTTTATTACTGATGGGGAGAGGTATTTATTTTTAGATGGAGAAACAGAACCAGATGCAGCGGTTTTTGCTAAAGATGACTTGACGATTAAAGGAACAGGAAGTTTAACTGTAAATGCCAATTATTATGATGGAATTGTCTGTAAAAATGATTTAAAGATTACAGGAGGAAAATTGACTGTTTATGCAGTGCATCATGGGATAAAAGGAAAAGATTCCTTGACTGTAAAGGGAGGGACTATCTTTGTTGATGCAGGAGAGGATGGAATGAAATCTTCAAATGAGGCTTTGGTAGAAGAGGATGGAAAGAAAGTAGGCTGGGTACAGATCGAAGATGGTACAATTACAATAGCAGCCAAAGATGATGCAATTCATGCAGAATCAGATTTAACAATCAATGGGGGAATTATTACAATTACAGAGAGTTATGAAGGATTAGAGGGGGCTTGTATTTATCTAAATGGAGGAGAGATTAGCTTATATGCATCTGATGATGGAGTTAATGCATCAGGCTATTCTATTACAAATACGGTCAATGAAAAAGAAAATTTTTTTGAGAATATACCACCAGATAGGATAGAGATGGGAGAAGAGGAGGGAGAAAGAAAGGAGAAGTTAGAGAAAAAAGGAGAGGCGTATGGAACTAGAAAAGCGATGGGAACGATGTCAAGCGGCGGTTATCTAGAAATCAATGGAGGAACAATTTATGTAAACGCAGATGGAGATGGTATTGATGTAAATGGCAGTATTGTTATGAATGGAGGAATTGTTCAAGTAGATGGAACCGAGAGTGGAGGAGATGGAACACTTGATTATGATACTACATTTGAAATAAATGGAGGAGTCTTAATTGGAGTAGGAAATCAAGCGATGGCACAAACAACGACATCTGGATCTACCCAAAATAGTATGGCAGTTTATTTTGATACAATGCAGAAGGCAGGAAGTATAGTTTCTGTTTTGGATTCTTCTGGTAAGGAGCTTCTTTCTTATACTTCAAAAAAACAATATAATTTTTTTCTGTTTAGCTCAGAAAAATTAGAACTAGAACATACTTATATGGTGTTAGTGGATGAAGTAGAACAGCAAAGCTTGGTTTTATCTGAGGTTGTTACTACTTCTGGCAATGTTTCTAAAATGCAGGGATTTGGGGGACGAAATCATGGCAGAGTACCAGAGGGGGAAGAGATACCAAAAGAGTTGCCAGATAGTGAGATGGAAAGACCAGATAAATGGAATGAACCAAGTGAAATAGAAAAACCAGAAGAAGAAAAAGAAGAAAATTATTAAAATCTATGCTTGCACTTTGAAAGGAAGACAGTATAATAATAGAAGAAAGTATTGTAAATATGGTAGAAAATAGGAACTGTATAATTTAAATGTCTTATAAAAAAATAAGAAATAGTTGTAAAACATATAATTTTTAATTATAGAGAGAAAAAAGAAAGGAAAAATGATGAAAACAATTTATACTTGTTTTCCAGATGGAAAACACAAAGTTTTGACAATGAGTTATGATGATGGAAAGCTTGCCGACAGGAAGCTGATTTCGATTTTTAATCAGTATGGAATAAAAGGAACATTTCATATTAATGCTGGATTATTTCAAGATGAAAAACGGATTAAGCCAGAGGAGTTTTTGGAATTATATCGTGGGCATGAAGTATCCTGTCATACCTATACACATCCAACAATTGCACGATGTCCTATGGAGCAGGTAGTAAGACAGGTATTAGAAGATCGGGAAGCACTAGAAAAAATTATGGGTTATCCAGTGAGAGGGCTTTCTTATCCAAACGGTTCTTATAATAAAGAAATTATGGAGGTTCTTCCTAAATTGGGAATCCGCTATTCCCGTGTAGTGGGAAATACAGATAATTTTGCTATGCCAGAAAATTATTTGGAGTGGAAAGCAACTTGTCATCATAACCATAATTTAATGGAATTAGGACAGGAGTTTATTAATTTACATAAAACACAATATCTTTATATGATGTATGTCTGGGGACATAGTTATGAATTTGATGAAAAAAATAATTGGAATTTGATAGAAGATTTTTGCAATTTAGTGTCAGGAAAAGAGGATATTTGGTATGCAACCAATATTCAGATTGTAGACTATATGGAAGCAGTGAAACGACTACAGTTTGCAGCAGATATGAGCTTTGTATACAATCCTTCTGTGCAGACGGTTTGGTTAAGTGTAGGAAAGGAAATTATAGAGGTAACTGGAGGAAAACAAATTAAATTGGGATAGTGATCAGAAATAGCGTATCTGAAAATATGTTTTTAAAACAATGTTTTTGGATACGTTTTTTTATTAATGTTAAGAACAGCTTGTTTTATATTTCGGATAAGAATGGAGATTATATATGCAGAAGCAACAACAGGATTTAAGTGGAGAATGGAAAATTCGATTAGATTCGGATCAAAGTGGACTTAAAAAAGGGTATTATCAAAATTTGTGGAGAGAAGAAGAAAGTGGAATTATTTTGCTTCCTGGGATTTTACAGGCACAAGGATATGGAAATTTAATTGATAAAAATACGCCATGGGTTTCTAGTTTATACGATCCTATGTGGTATTTACGGGAGGAATATCAAGAGGGACAAAAAGAAGAGAACAATGTTCCTTTTCTTTCACAACCTCCTAGACATTATTTAGGATGGGCTTGGTATCAAAGAGAAGTAGAGATTTTGGAAGATGGACAATATCAACTTTTTTTAGAATGTACTCGTTGGAAAACTACGGTTTGGATAGATGGAGAGAAAAAAGGAAGCATTACAACACTTTGTTCTCCACATAGCTATCTTTTAGGAAATTTAAGTAGAGGAAGACATATAGTTACGATTTTGGTAGACACTGATATGCAATATCCATATCGTCCGGATGGTCATGCTGTTTCTGATGCGTTAGCAGCAACTTGGAATGGAATCGTAGGTGAAATTTATCTAAAAAGATTGCCTGATCTTGCGATTATCGAAAATCGGATTTGGTGGGATATTGATACTAGAAAAGTAAAAATAGAGTTAATATTGCAAAATCTTACAATGGAGAAAAAAATAGCAGAAATAAAAGCGGAAGGAGAAGAAAGTCAAAAGATCGTATTAGAGCTTTTGGCAGAAGAAAGAAAAAATTGTCAAATAGAACTTTTTTATAAAAAAGATCAGTTATTGTGGGATGAATATAATCCAAATCAAAAACAAATTCGTTTGTTGTGTCAGTGTAAAGGAGTAGTTCAGGTTATAGAAGAGCAATTTGGATTTCGTAAGATAGAAGCAAGAGAAGATGGATTCTTTATAAATAATCGGCCTACTTATTTAAGAGGAACACATTTTGGAGGAGAGTTTCCTCTTACTGGTTATCCAGCAACAAAGATAGAGGATTGGAAACGGATTTTTGAAATTTGTAAAAGATGGGGAATCAATTTTATGCGTTTTCATTCTTATTGTCCACCAAAGGCAGCATTTTTAGCAGCAGATAAAGTAGGATTTTATCTTCAAATTGAATGTGGTATGTGGAATTGTTTTTCTGAAGAAAAGACAGAGGAATTGAGTATGCAAGAAATTTTATATGAAGAGACAAAAAGGATTCTTGCTGCATTTGGAAATCATCCCTCTTTTGTTTTATTTTCTCCATCCAATGAACCAGCAGGAGAGTGGTGGAATCCTTTAAGAGGGTGGGTGGAATTTTTTCGTAGTTTGGACAACCGAAGACTTTATACGATACAGTCTGGCTGGCCTTATCCGGTAGAACCAAAACAAATTATTGGAACAGATTATGTTTATTTTCATCGTTCTGGTTTTGGACCTTATCGGGGAGGGACGATTCGAAACCAGTCTGGATGGTTTGGAGGAGATTATGCTCCTTCTTTGGAAGGAATTCGCTATCCTGTGATTTGTCATGAATTGGGACAGTGGTGTTCTTATCCAGATTTTTCAATTATTGAAAAGTTTACTGGTTATATGCAGCCAAGTCAGTATAAGGTATTTTGTGCACAGGCAAAAAAGAAAGGGGTTCTTTTGCAAAATAAAGAGTTTGTCTATCATTCAGGACGTTTTCAAGTAGCTATGTATAAAGAAGACTTAGAGGCTAATTTTCGTACACCACATATCTATGGGTTTGAGCTGCTCGATCTACATGATTATTTGGGACAGGGAGGAGCCTTTATAGGAGTTTTGGATGCATTTTGGGAGGAAAAGGGATATATACAGCCAGAAGAGTTTCGCACATTTTGCAATGAGACTGTTTTATTACTGCGTATGAAAAAATATCTTTTTACAACAAAGGAACAATTAAAAGCAGATGCAGAAATTGCACATTTTGGAAAAGAAAAAAAGCAGGAAACGGTGGTAAAATGGAGATTATGGAAAGAAGAATATTTGATAAAGGAAGAAGTGTTATGTAAAAAGGAAATTCCACTTGGAAAAAATATTCCTTTGGGAACGATTCAAATTTCTTTGGCTGATTTAGATGCACCAGCACATTATAAAATAGAATTGCTATTAGAAGAAAAGGAACCACTTCAAAATAGTTGGGATTTTTGGCTTTATCAACCAATAGAATCGTTTGTTGTTCCTAAAGAAGATAATATTTTCTGCTTTACTAATGTAAGAAGAGCAAAAAAAGCGCTTCGGCAGGGAAAAACAGTTTTGTTATCTCCTCCTTCTTATGCATTTTCTTATTGGTGTCCGCCATTAAATCCTAAACCAGTATTTTGGAATTCGCAGATGGGACCACGGTGGGATCGGGGACTTGGTATGATATGTGATCCCAATCACCCAGCATTTGCTGAATTTCCAACGAAAAGTTATGAACAATGGCAGTGGGCAAGAATTATAGAAGGGGCGAGAGGGATTCCTTTTGCGCAGATTCATCCTGATTTAAAACCGCTTGTACAAGTGATTGACGACTGGAATCGAAGTTATAAAATGGCATTATTATTTGAAGCAAAAGTTGGAAAAGGAAAGCTACTTTTATCAGGATGTAATTTGGGACGGGCACAGGAAGATAGACCAGAGCTGATACAGTTAAAGCAGTCTTTGCTTCATTATTTGGCTTCTGAAGCGTTTCAACCAGAGATAGAATTACAAGAGGAAGAGGCATTTTCTTGGTTTCAAGATACAACATTACTTCAAAAATTAAAGGCAATTTGTTGGATTGAAGAGTTACCAAAGATTGATTGCAGTATGTGTATCTCTGCAAATCCAATGGAAACGTTTCGAATAGAACAAGTAAAATTTCCTCTTCATTTTTATATTCAATGGGAAAAACCAATTTGGATAAATGGGCTAATTTATTTTCCAATTCAAAATGATAGAAAACATAGAGGAGAGATTCGAGAATATGAAATTTGGATTTGGGATTTAGAAAAGAAAGAATGGGTACAAAAGAAGGAAGGAGAATTTGCAACTTCTTTTGATCCAAAGGAGGTTTTCTTTAAAAAAGATAAGACAAATAAAGTAATGTTTGTAATAAAAAGTGGATTTCATTGCGAGTTTTATCAAAAGTGGGAAATAATAGAGAATGGATGGAGACAATATAGAGAGGAGTTTTTAGAGGATAGTGTAGGAATTGGAAAAATTGCACTTTATAGGGACGAAAGTGAAGAGGATGAAAATAGTTTAGAGAGAGAAGAAATTGAAATAGAACCACATTGGTCAGGAAAAACAGCTACATTAGAGATTGAAGAGTAAAAAAGAAAGAAGGTAGGAGAGTTTAATTATGACATATCAAGAATGTGTAACTTATATCAATTCTATTCCCAAATTTACAAAAAAAACAGAGCTGTCCAATACAGAAAAATTATTGGACATACTTGGAATAGAAAGAACGATAAAAGGAGTAATTCATGTAGCTGGTACAAATGGAAAAGGTTCTGTTTGTGTCTGCCTATCTAGAATCTTACAAGAAGCTGGTTATAAAGTGGGATTGTTTACCTCCCCTCATTTGATTGTATTAGAAGAACGAATTCAAATAAACCAACAGCAAATATCAAAAGAAACCTTTTGTATGGCATGTGAGAAGGTAAAACAAGCAAGTGAACAAATGGTGCAAAAGGGTTATTTGCATCCAGCGTATTTTGAATTTCTTTTTGGAATGGCAATGTTTCTTTTTCGAAAGGAACAGGTAGACTATATTGTATTGGAAACAGGATTAGGAGGAAGACTGGATGCAACAAATGTATTTTTGCATCCACTTCTTACTATAATTACTTCAATTAGTTACGATCATACAGAGATTTTAGGAGATACATTAGAAAAAATTGCATTTGAAAAAGCAGGAATTATCAAAGAAAAAACACCTGTTATTTATTGGGGAACAGAGCCAGTTGTAGTAAAAGTAATAGAGGAAATTGCAAAAAAACAAAAGGCTTTTTCTCTAAAAATTACAGAAAAAGATTATAAAATTTTAAAAATCCATCAGAAATCTATTGATTTTTGTATGAATTGTGGGTATTATGGTAACAGCAACTTTTCGCTGCCTTTTTCTGCACCTTATCAGGCAGCAAATGGAGCACTTGTTTTAAGAGCAATAGAATATTTAAAAAAGGAACCACCAATATCAGCTGACAAAGTACAAAGGGCATTAGAAAAAGTTGTTTGGCCAGGACGAATGGAAGAGGTTTTTCCAAGAGTTTTTGTAGATGGTGCTCATAATATGGCAGGGATTACAGCATTTATAGAAGCAGTAAAAGAAATCCCACAAAAGGGAAAACAAGTATTGTTATTTTCTGTTGTAAAAGAAAAAGATTTCGAACCAATGATTCAAAAGTTGTGTGAACAGACAGAGTTTTCTATATTTCTTTTAACTGAAATAGAAGGAAGCAGAAAGGTAGAATTAGAACTGATACAGAAGATTTTTTCAAAATATACAAAGAAAGAGATTGTTTGTATTACAGATATAAAAGAAGCATTAAAGAAAGGGATTTTTTTAAAGGGAGAGAAAGGGACACTATTTTGTGTGGGTTCTCTTTATCTAATAGGACAGATTAAAGCGGTAGTAAAAGAGGAGATGGAGGCTTATTATGATTGATTTTGATACAGAGATTAAAAAATTTCATCCAAGTTTAGAAGTAGAAGAGGCAGAAGATGCAATTTATAATAATGATTTAACAGATGCAGTAGATATTATGATTGAGATGATGAAGGAAAAAGAGAAATGACAAGCGAATAGAGTGACATGGTTACAACGAGTAGGACATAGCGGAATATAGTTAAGGTGGAAAGAAACATGAGATGTTATAAATGTAATGCCGTTCTTTCTGAGAGTGAATTTTGCAATAAATGTGGAACGGATGTGGCAATGTATAAGAAGATTATCCGCAGCTCTGAAGCTCATTATAATCAGGGGCTTTTGAAAGCACAAGCAAGAGATTTGACCGGAGCAGCAGATGCTTTAAGGCAAAGTGTAAAGTTAAATAAGAATAATACCAATGCTAGAAATCTATTAGGACTTGTTTATTTTGAGATGGGAGAGGCAGTAGCAGCTCTTTCCCAATGGGTAATTAGTAAGAATTTGCAACCAGAGAAGAATATAGCAGATAATTATTTAAATGATGTACGAAAAAATGCATCAAAGTTGGAAGTTATTAATCAAACAATTAAAAAATATAATCAAGCACTTACGTATGCAAAACAAGATAGTCATGATTTGGCAGTGATTCAGTTAAAAAAGGTATTAAATATGAATCCCAATTTAGTAAAAGGCTATCAGCTTTTAGCACTTCTTTATATAGAAAATAATGAACATGATAAAGCTGTAAAACAGTTAAAAAAGGCACTTACTATTGATAAAAACAATCCTCTTACTTTACAGTATCTAAATGAAGTAAATGGGGTATTAAATGAAAAAGAGAAAAAGGTAGAAACAAAAAGCAGAAAAACACAGGAACGGCCAAATCCAAAAATAAGTGGAGATGATGTAATTATTCCACCAACCAACTATAAGGATACCAATACAGGTGGTCTTACTATTTTAAATGTAGTAATTGGAATTGCAATTGGAATCGCTGCTGCTTGGTTTTTGATGCTTCCAGCAAAAGAGAAAGAATTGTCAATGGAGTATCAAAAGAATTTTGAAAATACAAGTAGTCAATTAAGTAGTTATGGTGTACAAGTTTCTGAATTAGAACGAGAGAAAGAAGAACTTTCTAACCAGATAAAAAGTTTGCAGACAGAGCTAGAAAGCTATGCAGCAGCTCCAGATGTTTCAGCAGAATATGAGAAATTATTACAGGCGATGCAGCTTTATGAACAAGAAAATTATTTAGAGGCAGCAGAAGTATTAGTTGGAGTAGATGAAGCTTTTACACAGTCAGAAGCATATGCTGCTGTTTATCAGCAGATTCGGACGGATTCAGTGACACGAGCAATTCGCCAGCTATATGATACAGGCTATAATCAATATCGAAATCAGGAAAATTATGAAGCTGCTTTAGAAAGTTTTCAACGAGCATTTTTGCTAGATTCCAATGCAGTGGATTCTGCTTTGCTTTACTATATGGGTCGGTGTTATCAAAGGCTTGGAGATGCAGAAAAAGGGAATGAATGTATGGATATGGTGTTAGAACGATTCCCAAATGATGGATTTGCAAAATATGCTAGAGATTATAAAACAAATTAACGGTTCAAAGGAAAAATTGAAAAAACAAAGGGAAAAATGGAAGTTTCCATAGAAGAACGATTTTAAAACCCATAGGGAAAGAATCGTTCTTTTTTTATATATGGGGTTGAAATTTAATTTTTAGAAAGGATGAAAAGAAGATGCAGGAAAGTTATGAAATCAGAGATGGGGTTCTGATTGTTCGATTGGGAAGTGAATTAGACGATCATTGTGCAACACAAATCCGTTTTAAAACAGATGAATGGATTCAGGAAGAAGGGATTCAGGGAATTTTATTTGATTTTAGTGAGACTGTTTTTATGGATAGTTCTGGAATTGGAATGTTGATTGGACGTTATAAAAAAATGAAAGCACGAGGAGGTTTTGTTGGAGTAGCGGGAGTTGGAAGGAATATTAACCGAATTATGGAGATTTCCGGGCTTTATAAAATTATTGAAATTTTTGAGATACAATAACAGATCAAATAATGATTCGAAATAGAAAGGAACAATTGATTGAAGGAGGGGAATGTTCTATGGAAACAAATCAGATGATACTGGAATTTGACAGTATTTCAGCAAATGAAAGTTTTGCTCGTGTAGCAGTGGCAGCTTTTGTTTCACAGCTAAATCCTACATTGGAGGAAATTGAAGATATTAAGACGGCTGTATCAGAAGCAGTAACAAATAGTATTATCCATGGATATGAGAAAAAGAAAGGAAACGTAAGAGTAGAAGCACGATTGGATTTTATTCGTAATGAATTAAATTTAATTATTACTGACTGGGGGTGTGGGATTGAAAATGTACCCCAGGCAAGGGAACCTTTATTTACAACAAAACCTGAATTAGAACGCTCCGGAATGGGTTTTGTATTTATGGAAGTTTTTATGGATGGACTAGAAGTGGAATCTAGACCAAACCAAGGAACTGTGGTACGAATGAGAAAGATTATCAGCAAGCAGCCGGAGTTATAAATGGCAGAGGATACAATTCGTCTAATAGAGGCAGCACATCAAGGAGATAAAGAGGCCAGAGACCGTCTGGTTATGGAAAATATGGGGCTAATCTGGAGCATAGTCCGTAGATTTTCTGGAAGAGGATACGAATTGGAGGACTTATTTCAAATTGGAAGTATTGGACTTTTAAAGGCAATTGATAAGTTTGATACCAACTATGATGTTAAATTTTCTACTTATGCTGTACCAATGATACAAGGTGAGATTAAACGGTTTTTACGAGACGATGGAATGGTGAAAGTAAGCCGAACGTTAAAAGAAAATGGATGGAAGATAAAAAAAGCAGCCGAACAGCTTGCCTTTCAGCTTGGAAGGGATGCAACATTGGAAGAAATTGCAGCAACAACAGAACTTTCTGTAGAGGATATTATTATGGCAATGGAAGCAAATGAAGAAGTGGAGTCGATTTATCGTACTGTGTATCAAGGAGATGGAAATGAAATTTATTTGTTGGATAAAATTGAGGCACGGGAAGATAGTAGTGTGGGACAAACAGAAAACCTTTTAAATCATATGATGTTAGAGCAGCTTTTAGAGGAACTGTCTGTAGAAGAAAAAAAATTGATTATTTTACGTTATTATAAAGAAAAAACACAAACAGAGGTTGCAAAAGAACTTGGAATTAGTCAAGTACAGGTATCTCGATTAGAAAAGAAGATTTTACTTCGGATGAGGGGAAAAATGTAATGTATAATTTTTAAAAAGAATAACCATACTGAAGATAAAAGAACTGTTCTAGACAGTAATTTAAAAAATTTGCCTGACAGAGAAAAAGAGAGGGGTGAAAGAACGCTATGAAACCAGTGATGAAAAAGGAACAATATGATGTTGTACTTTGGCTATTGGTAATAGCAGCAATCTGCTTGATTGGATTATTGGTCTATTTTATTTATCATGCTTTCGCACAGCCACAGATAAATGGAACACTTGTAATGGTGGAAGATTTTCTTGGAAAGCGAGGACAGTTATGAGTGATATCTTATATCTTAAGATCGCAAAAAATATAGAGGTTTGTCAGAAAGATATTTTTTTATCAGATGTGGCCAATATGGAGTGTACCAATCGAGATATTTTAAGTAAAGTAAAAGCAATTCGTTTACTTAAAATTCCAGATCAGAAAAATAATCGTTATGTATTTTCCGTATTAAAAGTAATTGAAGAAATTCATAAAATCTGTCCACAACTAGAGATACAAAATTTAGGTGAGATTGACTTTATTATTGATTATGAGGAACCAAAAAAACAGTCCCCATGGGTACGATGGAGTAAATTTATATTTATTTGTTTCACTACTTTTTTTGGAGCAGGTTTTTCAATTTTGACTTTTCATAATGATGTTGGAGTAACAACAATATTCGATGAATTATATCGAAAGGTTATCGGAGAGGATGCCGCTGGATTTACTATTTTGGAGGTTTCTTATTCGATTGGATTAGTGTTAGGAATCTTGATATTTTATAACCATTTTGGCGGAAAGAAGATAACAACAGACCCTACACCGGTTGAAGTAGAGATGCGGTTATATGAAGATGATGTTAATAAGACATTGATTGAGGGTGTAAACCGCAAGGATAAGCATATTGAGGTGCAATAAGAAAATGTGGTGGAGAATATTGATTTTAATTGTAATTGGAGCTAGTGGTGGTGCAACAGTATCAGCAGGTATTGTAGCTTTAATTACTACAATTGGAGTAGTGGCACGGCTGGCTGGAAAAAGTCATACTGCAGAATTTGCAAAACATTATGAAACCAGTATTACATTGGGAGCGTTAGCAGGAACTGTTTTTTCTCTCTTTCCTGTAACAGTTCCAATTGGGGAAGTAGGGCTAATAATAACAGGTGGATTTATTGGAATTTTTGTTGGAGTGCTGGCGATGTCTTTAGCAGAAAGTTTGAACATTACTTCAATTTATGCAAGACGGGTTCAACTTTCAAAAGGGATTTGTTATGTAATATTAGGAATTGCACTAGGAAGAGGAATTGGGGCTTTTTTACAGTTAAGCGGATTTTTAAATATTGATGTATAGAAATAAAAAGAGGTGATCATCCATATGGAGACAAAGGAACAACGGTTTGAAAAAGAGGTAAAACGAGTTACACCAAAACATAATATATGGAAAAATATGTTTCATGCTTTTTGGATGGGTGGATTGTTTTGCCTTTTGGGACAGTATTTTATCAATGGTTATTTATCTTTTGGTATGGACAAGGAAACAGCAGGAAAGTGGAATTTACTTACTTTGATTTTAATTAGTGTATTATTGACAGGATTTAATCAGTTTGGAAAACTAGTAAAGCTAGGGGGAGCAGGAGCAATTGTACCAATTACTGGATTTGCAAATTCTGTAGCAGCTACAGCAATTGAATTTAAAAAAGAAGGATGGATTTTTGGATTGGGATGTAAGATTTTTACAATCGCAGGCCCTGTTATTCTTTATGGAATTGTATCTAGTTGGATATTAGGTGTAATTTATTGGGTTTTAAAAATGGTTGGAGTAATGTAAAAAAAAGCTGTCGTATAGAAAAGAATAGAATATACGACAGCTTTATGTAACAAAAAGAAACACTGTAAAATACTGGTTCTTGAATTTAAGAAGTTTCTATGCTACAGTAAAAACGTTATGGTTAAATAAAGTTGAAAATCTGCTTGTTGAATCGTTGGAGTGGATTGTATGACGATTATTATTTGTGATGTTGATGATACCTCCAGTAAAATTCTTGCAGATATGGTGGAGAATATTTTAGCAGAAAAGAACATTAGTGGTTATACAATCGGGAAGTGTATGTGCCAGGAAGGGTTAGAACAATATTCAGATATAGCATTGCTTTTTATCGATGTTTTTCTTGGAAAGGAAAATGGTATGGACATTGCTCGAAAGCTGCGAGAAAGAAAGGAAAATACTCCGATTGTATTTGTAACTTCCAGTACAGAATATGCAGTGGAAAGTTATGAGGTGGATGCACTTGGCTATTTAATAAAGCCAATTCAGTTGGAGAAAATTCACCATATTATGGACAAGTTTTTAAAGCAGAGCGAAGAGTATGTGGTAAGGGATACAAGAGGAAATGAAAAAATAAAAGTGCCATTGCAAAATATCGAATATTTTGAAAGTAAAAATACTACGATTACGCTTCATCTTGTGAATGGGCAGCAGATTCGTACTTATGGGAAATTGGGGAATATAGAAAAAGAACTACAAAATAAAAATTTTTTGCGTTGTCATCAGAGTTATCTTATTAATATTGCTCATGTTAGGGGAATGAAAGAGGCAAGTTTTATTATGGATTCTGGTGAAACTGCTTATATACGTAAGCGGGATTATACAACAATGAAAAAACTTTTCAACCAATACATAGTGACAAAATAGAGTATAGCCAGAAAATACTTCTGGCTGTATTTTTTTTGCAAAAAAGTTTATACTAATGAAAACACAATCTAAAATTCAATTAACAAGAGAGAGGGTTTTAATATGGCAGTGGTTGGAAGGCAGAGTATTCAATTTGATAAAGCACCGTTTATAATAGAGGCGGCTGCAATTGTTGGAAAAAAAGAAGGAGAGGGACCATTTGGGCCCTTATTTGACAAAGTAGAGGAAGATGGTTTTTTTGGAAAGAAGACTTGGGAAGAGGCAGAAGGAGAATTGCAAAGACAAACAGCAAAGAAAGTATTAGAAAAAGCAAAATTAACTCGAATGGATATGCGATATGTATTTGCAGGAGATTTATTGGAACAGATGACAGCTTCCACATTTGGACTGATGGGATATGAAATTCCTCTTATTGGAATTTACGGTGCTTGTTCTACAATGGGAGAGGGATTGATGTTAGCTTCTATGATTACCGCAGCAGGTTATGCAGATTATACGCTTGCAGTAGCATCAAGTCATTTTGCAGCAGCAGAAAAGGAATTTCGTTTTCCTCTTAATTATGGAAGTCAGCGACCACTTTCTGCTACTTGGACAGTAACTGGATGCGGAGCAGTTATTGTTGGAGCAGAAGGAATGTATGGGGGGAATAAAAAAAGACCAAATGCAAGAGTGACTGGAGTGACAACAGGAAAAGTGATTGATTATGGACAAAAAGATTCTATGAATATGGGGGCATGTATGGCAGGAGCAGCTTGTGATACCATTTATCAAAATTTTATGGATTTTGGCAGAAGACCAGAAGACTATGATCGAATTATTACTGGAGATTTGGGATATGTGGGAAAAACCCTTTTACTTTCTCTTTTAAAAGAAAAGGGATTTGATATTACAAAACAGCATGACGATTGTGGAATTTTGATTTTTAATCAAGAAAAACAAGATACACATTCGGGTGGAAGTGGATGCGGATGCAGTGGAGCAATGTTTGCAGCTCATATTTTACGGCAGGTAGAAAAAGGAGCTTGGAAGCGGGTGCTGTTTCTTCCGACTGGTGCATTGCTTTCAAAGGTTTCTTTTAATGAAAACCGGACTGTGCCTGGTATTGCACATGGGGTAGTTTTAGAACACTGTTAAGTAAAAAAGAGAAAAAGAAAAGGAGGAAGAGGATGGAATATATAAAGGCATTTCTTATAGGAGGATTGATTTGTGCGATTGTACAGATTTTTATGGATAAAACCAAATTGATGCCTGGAAGAATTATGGTAATTTTAGTATGTTTGGGAGCACTTTTAGGAGCCATAGGACTTTATCAGCCTTTTATCGATTTTGCAGGGGCAGGAGCAAGTGTACCATTGCTTGGCTTTGGAAATACTCTTTGGAAAGGGGTAAAAGAGGCTGTGGATAAGGAAGGATTTTTAGGAATTTTTTCAGGAGGATTTACTTCTAGTGCGGTAGGAATTTCAGGAGCTTTGATATTTGGGTATCTGGCAGCTTTATTATTTGAGCCAAAGATGAAAGATTAGGATAAATAAGAATATCAGTATTGGAAAAGAGATCTTTTAAGGTATTCGCTGGTAAAAGACTCTTTTCTAATATAATCTCAGTAAACTTTTTAAATTACAGTTTAAAGAGAAAGCAGCTTGCATAAAAGGAAAAAATGAAGTAAGATAAGAGTACTTTTAGGTGAGTGAGGAGGAATTTGATGAAAGAGAATGAGATTGATACAGAAGAGAAACTTCTTGAATTATATATAGAAGAATTAAAGGCAGTACCACCTGTAGAAGAATTTTTAAGGAAAGAGTGGATGCAAAAAGCTTCCAATGGAGATCAGGAAGCAAGAAAACGACTGGCTGAAAGTTATCTTTTACAGACACTTCATCTTGCAGCAAAGTATCGGGGACAAGGTGTAGGGCTTGCAGATTTAATTCAGGAAGCCAATGTTGGTCTAATGGAAGCAATAGATAAAGAAACTGTAACAGAGGTGAATATTTTAACTTCAGTAGAAGAGGCTTTGAAACGGGTTGTAGAAGAAGAACGAAAAGAAACGAAAATAGGAGAACAGCTTGCAGATCGATTAAATATGCTTTCTGATACAGCAAAAGAGTTAGCAAAACGGTATGGAAAGGAACCTACCATAGAAGAGCTTGCAGATTATCTTCATATCACAGTAGAAGAGGTACAAAGTGATATGAAGCTTTCATTAGATGTACTTAGTGTTAAAAATTCTTAGAAGTGATGGTTAGGTTTCAAATAATAGGGTTTGTCCTTTTACGTGACCAAACCAAGTTTCGCCTAAACAGGTAAAGGTTGCTTTTCCGTTGGTGGCTTCGGTGATTTTTTTCCGAAGCTTTTGTTCTGCTTCAATTGGTATTAGCAGTTCAGTTGTTACTATATCTGTATATTCACTATTTAGAATTTGAATATTTGATTGACTAGTAAGATATTGAATTTTACCAATACCATTGTAGTCAGTAGAAATTTTTAGGCGGATGCCAAGATGCTTTTCAATTAAAATACTTTTTGAAAGTCCTGCTTTTACTGCTTCGGAATAAGCACGAACAAGACCTCCTGTTCCCAATAATGTACCACCAAAATATCTGGTTACAACTACAGCAATATTGTGAATATCTTCTCCTAATAAAACATCTAACATTGGTCGACCTGCTGTTTTGCTTGGTTCTCCATCGTCACTGCATCGTTTTAGTTCATGGTTTCTGCCTATTACATAGGCACTGCAGTTGTGCGTAGCATTCCAGTATTTCTTTTTGGTTGATTCAAGAAAAGCAAGTGCTTCTTCTTCTGAGGTAACAGGAAAGGTAGTAGCAATAAAGCGTGATTTTTTTTCAGTGAGTTCAGCTTCTCCTCCTTTATAGAGAGCTTTATAAGATGACTCTATCATTGTTATAAAATCCTTTCTGATTGCTTGTAGTAAGCATGGTTTTTAATTGTTGTTAAGGCTTAGTTTTATTATTATTTTTATTATACTTGGATTAAGATTCTCCTGTCAAGAATAGAATAATCCTTATAAAACAGGGAAAGATGTATATTGATAAAGTGGCAGAAATGGAATTTTTGGGCTAAGAAAATAGGAACTTTTGGGAAAACTCTTTATTTACATAGTCTTTTTTGATATAATAATCGAGATAAGGAGGAAAATGTCATGGACTATAGTAAAAAAGGCATTTCTGTAAAGCAGAAGGAGATTTCATCTAAGTCAAAAAAATTGACAACGAAATTAGGAATTTTGATTTTAGAAGTAATCGTTGTCTGTATTCTGTTTAGCGGAGTTGCTCTGGCGTGTGCTGGTTTTGGTATGGTAAAGGGTCTGATTGATACAGCTCCAGATATATCAGATATTGATTTATCACCAACTGGTTATGCAACAAAGGTGTATGATGTGGATGGAAATGAAACGGCATCCCTTGTGATGTCAAATTCGAACCGTATCTATGCAAGTATTGATGAGATGCCATCTTATCTGATTTATGCGTTTGTGGATATTGAGGATCAGAGGTTTTTCGAACATAATGGAATTGATATAAGAGGTATTTTCCGTGCAGCTTTTCATGGAATTACAACTGGTAAATTTGATGAAGGGGCCAGTACTATTACACAACAGTTGATTAAGAATAAAATTTTTAATACTGGTATGGATGAAGATACCTTTATGGATTCCGTAAAACGTAAAGTACAAGAACAGTATTTGGCTATGAAATTATCTGAAATTTATTCAAAAGAAGAGATTTTGGAAAGCTATCTGAATATGATTAACTTAGGAAGAAATACACTTGGAGTACAAGCTGCATCAAAACGGTATTTTAACAAAGATGTATGGGATTTAACAATTTCAGAATCGGCTGTTATTGCTGCTATTACAAAGAACCCTTCTGGGTTTGATCCAATTAGTTATCCAGAAAACAACAACGAAAGGCGTGTCCGTGTATTAAACAAAATGCTGGAATTTGGTCATATTACACAGACAGAATATGATACAGCATTAAAAGATGATGTTTATTCTAGAATTGAAAATGTAAATATTGAATTTGAAAGTGAATCTTCGATTTATACCTATTATACAGATGCTTTAATTAATAATCTGTCAAAGGATTTACAGGAGAAACTAGGTTATACAGAAACACAAGCTTATTATTTAATTTATTCTGGCGGATTAAGTGTATTTAGCTGTCAGGATCAAAAGATTCAGGACATTGTAGATGAAGCCTATTTGGATGAATCGAATTTTCCAGAAGGCACACAGTATTCGATGTCATGGGCTTGGTCCGTTCAGCATGAAGATGGAACAAAGACAAATTATAGTGAACGTTCTTTGGAATCTTATTTCCGCAATGGAGATGAAGAAAATCAGATTGAAGCCTCCCGACTTTTTAAATTGATTTTTGATTCAAAAGAAGAAATTGATGAGTATATTGCTATTTTTAAAAGAACACATCTTTTGGCTTCGGATATTGAACTGGGAGAAAACTTATATTATACTCCTCAGCCACAATCCTCTTTTGTTATTATGGATCAATATACTGGAGAAGTGAAAGCATTAGTGGGTGGGAGAGGACAAAAAGAGACAAGCCGGTCTTTAAATCGTGCAACAGATACAACAAGACAACCTGGTTCTACTTTTAAAATTGTATCGACTTATGCTGCTGCATTGGATACAGCAGGATTTACTTTGGCTTCTGTACAATATGATGAAGAAAACTATCATTCTCCAGATGGAACGCCATTTAAAAATGTAAGTCGCTCCTATGATGGATTTATGACTATGCGAGAGGCAATTCGCCGTTCTGTTAATATTGTGGCAGTAAAAACAATGGTAGATATTACACCAAGCTTGGGCTTTAGTTATCTAAAGAATTTTGGTTTTACTACACTGGTAGAAAATCAGGCAAATTCGGATGGAACTTCTTTTACTGATATTGGTTATGCGTTAGCATTGGGAGGAATTACAAAAGGAGTTACAAATCTAGAGATGACAGCTTCTTATGCAGCAATTGCAAATGGCGGTGTCTATACAGAACCTATTTTGTATACAAAGGTATTAGATCATAATGGAGCAGTACTTCTAGATAATCAACCAGAAACAAGGCGTGTAATTAAGGAAACCACAGCATTTCTTTTAACTAGTGCAATGCGTGATGTTGTCACTGGCGGAACAGGAACTGCAACCGCAATATCTGGAATGATGTCAGCTGGTAAGACAGGTTCTACTTCTGACTATAATGATGTATGGTTTGTTGGATTTACACCATATTACACAGCAGGAATTTGGTCAGGTTATGATGAGAATAAACCACAGTCAGGAAGTTATGCAAGTTATCATAGAGCTTTCTGGTCAAAGATTATGACAAAAGTACATGAAGGATTGGAAAATAAAGATTTTGTTGTACCAGAAGGAATTGAAAGAGCAACGGTTTGTGCAAAATCAGGGAAATTGCCAGTAGATGGGGTATGCAATCAAGATCCAAGAGGATCAATGCTTCGAACCGAGTATTTTGCAAAAGGAACAATACCAAATGAGTATTGTGAGAATCATATTAAAATTACAGTATGTAATGAAAGTGGACAAATTGCAGGTGAGTTTTGTCCGCAGGAAAATATATCAGAGCGAGTATTTATTAGTAAAGATCATATCAATGGTACTGTAATAGGGAATGCGGATGGAACGACAACAACAAGTATTGGAAATTCAGCTGATGTGGCTTATATGATGCCAAATAATTTAAATGTACCTTGTACGTTACATTTGGAAGCAGCGACTGTACCAGTGGAGACAAATCCAGACGGGACACCAATCGAAACACTTCCACCAGAAACAAATCCAGATGGAACACCAGTAGAAACGACAACGACATCTAGTATAGAAGAAACTGAAACGACAGCAGAAATAGCGCCTACTACTACATTACCAGAACCAGAAAGTATAGAAGGACCTTCTGGACCAGAAAGTGGTCAGGATGGTCCTTGGAATGAAAGTGGAACGTAAAAATAAAAATGCTTCCATTAGCTAGGCATTTTGGCTAATGGAAGCATTTTTTATTGTTTTTTCATAGCAGCTCGTTTTCGAAGAGTAGGATCTAAAATCTTTTTTCGGATGCGAAGTTTCGTAGGGGTAACTTCTAATAGTTCATCTGTATCAATAAATTCCAAAGATTGTTCTAAGCTTAGAATTCTAGGAGAGACCAGTTTCAGAGCATCATCCGATCCAGAGGCACGTGTATTGGTTAGCTGCTTTTTCTTACATACATTGACTTCAATATCTTCTGAACGACCAGTTTGTCCAATTACCATGCCAGCATAAACTTGTTCTCCGGCTCCAATAAATAACATTCCTCGCTCTTGTGCATTATAAAGACCATACGTAATACTTTCCCCAGTTTCAAAGGAAATTAAAGAGCCTTGTTTTCGATAGGCTAAATCTCCCTTGTATGGGCCATATCCATCAAATATTGTATTTAAAATACCATTTCCTTTTGTGGAAGTCATAAATTCTCCTCGATAGCCAATTAGACCACGGGAAGGAATTGAAAATTCCAAACGAGTATATCCCCCATTTGCTGGAGACATATTACGTAATTCCCCTTTTCGATTGCTTAGTTGTTCAATAATTGTACCAGAGAATTCATCTGGTACGTCAATATATGCCAATTCCATAGGTTCTAATTTTTTCCCATTTTCATCCGTGTGATAGATTACTTCTGCCTTGCTTACTGCAAATTCATAGCCTTCTCGTCTCATATTTTCAATTAAAACAGAAAGATGTAATTCTCCTCTTCCAGAAACTTTAAAACACTCTGTTGTATCTGTTTCTTCTACTCGAAGGCTGACATCAGTATTCAATTCTCGAAATAATCGTTCTCGGATATGGCGGGAGGTAACAAATTTTCCCTCTTTGCCTGCAAGAGGACTGTCATTTACCATAAAATGCATGGAAAGGGTAGGTTCAGAAATCTTTTGAAATGGAATAGCAACTGGATTTTCTACAGAACATAAAGTATCTCCAATATGAATATCAGTAATACCAGAAATGGCAACGATTGATCCAATTGAAGCTTCCTGTACATCTACCTTATTTAATCCATCAAATTCATAAAGTTTACTGATTTTTACACGTTGTTTTTTTTCTGGATCATGATGGTTTACAATAACAGCTTCCTGATTAATACGAATCGTTCCGTTGTCTACTTTTCCAACACCGATACGTCCAACGTATTCATTATAATCAATTGTACTAATTAAAACTTGTGTAGCAGCATCTGGATCGCCTTCTGGTGCTGGAATCTGTTCAATGATAGTTTCAAAAAGTGGGATCATATTTTCCCTTGTATCAGTTAATTCTTTTACTGCATATCCGCCTTTTGCAGAAGCAAAAAGGAATGGGCAGTCAAGTTGTTTTTCATTTGCATCTAAGTCCATTAATAATTCTAGTACTTCATCAATTACTTCATCTGGGCGAGCCTCTGGACGATCAATTTTATTGATACATACAATAACAGAAAGATCAAGTTCTAACGCTTTTTTTAGTACAAATTTTGTCTGTGGCATAGCACCTTCAAATGCATCAACAACAAGGATAACACCATTTACCATTTTTAAAACACGCTCTACTTCACCGCCAAAATCAGCATGACCAGGAGTGTCAATAATATTGATTTTGGTATCCTTATAAAATACAGCTGTATTTTTAGAAAGGATTGTGATACCACGTTCCCGTTCAATATCATTTGAGTCCATAATTCTTTCTGCAACTTCTTGATTTTTGCGGAATACACCACTTTGTTTTAACAGTTCATCAACCAATGTTGTTTTTCCGTGATCGACATGAGCAATAATGGCTATATTACGAATATCTTCTCTTTGTGTTTTCATTTTTTAACCTCATTTCTATTTTGTCAGATTGTGCCAAGATGTTGTTTTATCATTGGCAATAATTACTGATACAGTTTAGCACAATTTTCAAAGATTACAAGGCTTTTTTATTGAGAAATAAGGAATTCTTTTTGATAAAGAATAAAAGATAGTGCTTTTGTAGGATTCATTTTTATAAAAAAAAGTGGAAAATAGAGTTCAGGGTAATTGGATTTTACAGGGGTAAAATTTATGATTTTCATGGTATTTTGCGAAAGAATATGCTATGATTCTATGGGATGAAAATTTTATACAACGAATTAGAAAAAAATGCGTGGAGGAGAGTAGAGAAAGGCGGGATAGCATGAAGGAAGAAGACAGGGAAAAAAAGGTTCCTGTAATTGAGGTGAAAAACCTTTATAAAGTTTACAGGATTGGACAAAATAAAGTGTATGCTTTAAATGGAGTGGATATGACAGTATATAAAGGTGAATTTTGTTCTATCGTAGGAACATCTGGTTCTGGAAAATCGACGATGCTGAATATGTTAGCAGGGTTGGAAAAGCCAACAAAGGGGAGTATTCGAATTGCAGGACAAAATATTGAAAAATTAAATGAAAATCAACTGGTAAAGTTTCGAAGAGAAAAGGTTGGATTTATTTTTCAGTCTTTTAATTTACTTGGAACCATGAATGCAGTGGAAAATGTGGCATTACCTTTAAGTTTTCGTGGAGTTTCAAAAAGAATTCGTTTAAAAAAGGCAAGTAAGATGCTGGATTTAGTTGGACTGAAAAAACAAAAAAAGCATAAGCCCAATCAGATGTCTGGCGGGCAACAACAACGTGTAGGTGTCGCAAGAGCATTGGTGGTAAATCCTCAGATTATATTTGCAGATGAACCAACAGGAAATTTGGATTCTCATACTTCAGCAGAAGTAATGGAATTAATGCGAAAAGTAGTAAAGGAGCAAAATAAGACATTGGTAATGGTAACACATGATAACCATTTGGCAACATTTGCAGATAGAATTTTTCATATTATTGATGGTAAGATAGTAAAAGTAGAGGTAAGAGATCATTCTCATGAAGGTTCTGTAACAGAGGCAAAAACTGTAGAAGAACTAACGCAGGAGAAATTTACCATTACGGATGGGCAGAAAGTATCCGAAACAGTGTTACAAGTAGAAGAACAGCAAAAAGACAGTGAAAAAAGAGTGGAGGAAAACAAAATATGATTAAGAAATGGGATAGGCAGATTGCGGTATGGCTCTGTATTTTATTATTAACTTTACATATGGTAGGCAGTGGAACTGTTCCAATTAAAAGTATTGCATCTGGTCCAGGCGCTTATATAGGAACAGCCAATTTGATTGGAGCAGATACTACAACTCCAACAGGATATAGCGGGAAAGACGTACAGGTAAGATTGACCATTAAAAATATAGGGGATGGTGGAGCTTCCAATGTTAGCATACGCCCTGTAATTAAAGTAGGTGCAGATTCTCCTTTTGAACCCAAAAATATGGGAATCAGTACGATTCGCTATATTAATGCTGGAGGAACAGGTTCAGCAGTATTTACAATTGGGGTAAAGGAAAAAGCGGTTACTGGTTATTATTCGGTTGATTTTGAAGTTATCTATTATGAAGAGACCGAAGAAGATGCAGCAGCGATCAGCCGTACAAAGACGCTGACATCTTATGTATTTATTGAAGGGCTAGATGAATCGGAAACTGGAACGGAGACAGATATCAGCATTTCTTTAAGAAATAGTCCAACTCCTGCTGCTTCCTCCTTTAATTGCCCATTAAAATTTGATTTATATTTAAATAATTTTGGTCGTTCTGATGCCTATTCCGTTTCAATTACACCAACTTTGTCAGCATCGACAAAGGACTATCCATTTGAAATTGAAAAAGCAACTTATGAAATTGCGTTAAAGTCACCATTACTTGGAACGAAAAGCCAGCCAGATGAAGCAGCAAGAAATCAAGTAGTACACTATAGTATGAATGTACGAAATGATGTTACAACAGGCTATTATCCAGTTGTATTTAAAATTGCGGCAAAAGATGAAAATGGTAAGGAATATACAACAGAACAGACGGTATTTTTCAATATTAAAGGAAATCCAGAATATGAGGAAACAACGACAGAGACAACTACAAAAGAAGAAGAAACTTCCACAAAAGTATCGGTTCCTCGGTTGATTATTACGGGATATGAAACAAATTTGGATACAGTAAATGCTGGAGATAGCTTTAAATTAACAGTTCATGTGCAAAATACATCGACTTTGACTGCAGTAAGTAATATTAAATTTACTTTAAGTGCAACAGATGATGCATTTTTACCAGTATCTGGTTCAAGTACGTTATTTATTAATCGAATTGGAATTGGGCAGACAGTGGATTTATCAGTAGAAATGACAGCAAAGGCAAGTTTAGAAGCAAAGTCCTATCCACTTACTTTAGAAGCAGAATATGAGGATAATAATCTAAATGCCTATACAGCAAAAGAAAGTATCTCAATTCCAGTCTCACAGGAAATTCGTATGAGTATTGGAGAAATTGAAGTAATGCCTTCTTCTCTAGAAGTTGGAAATCAGGCAAATGTTATGTTTCCAATCAATAATATGGGAAAAAGTAAGATTTATAATGTGACAGTAACTTTTGAAGGTGATACTGTGACTGGAGGAGAGACCTTTAAAGGAAATATCGATTCTGGTGCAACTGCCAATGTAGATGTGATGGTGACAGCTGCAGCTGCGACAATGGACGATCCTACGGTTTATGCAGTAGTTACTTATGAGGACGACAGAGGAAAGCAGTATGATATGAAAAAATCATTTGAACTTTATGTTTCAGAACCTTATATTCCAGAAGAACCGAATTTTGAAGATATGCCAGTAATAGATGATATACCAATAGAAAATGAAAAAAGTTTGCCAAAATGGGTAATTCCAGCAGGAATAGTAGCTCTTATTGTTGTGGTTGTAGTAGTGATTATAGTAATTAGAAAGAGAAAGCGTAAAAAAGCGGAAGGAATGGATGAAGATGAGATTTTCTGATTTATTAAGAATGAGCCTTAGTAATCTGTGGAGAAGAAAAATGCGAACGTTTCTGACCGTATTAGGTGTAATTATTGGTACAGCTTCTATTGTTGTTATGGTTTCTATCGGAATTGGACAAAATCGTAGTATGATGATGGCAATTGAACAGTCAGGAAGTTTGACAGCAATTGAAGTAAATAATTATCAATCTTTTGGTGGAAATAATTCTGATACAGAAGTTTTACTAATGAATCGGGATATGATAGAAACGTTTCGAAATATGGAACATGTGACAAGTGTAAATCCCAGATTGGATTATAGTGTGATTATGAAACAGGGTGCTTATATATGTGATTATGTAAGAATGAGAGGAGTAACCCAAGAGGAGTTAGAGAAAATTCCATTAGGAGAGGGAAGTCTTCCTGATCCAAATGCCAATACACCAACAAGCCTTGAGTTTGTAGTAGGAAATAATGTAATTACAGACTTTTATAATGAAAAAACAAATGAATACTATTGGAATAATGGGATTTTGGCAGATGTGGATTTTATGAATGTTCCATTGTTTACGACATTTGATCGAGAGGGATATTGGAATTCACAAGGCGGTCAGGGCGATCCACCAAAAAAGTATATGTTAAAAGCAAGCGGTTTGGTAGAAGGTGGAGTAGATGATTGGAATCAATATTCTTACTATATGTATTGCAATATAGATGCATTGGAATCTGTTTTAAAACAGATTTATCGGAACAAAGTGATTCCAGGTCAGCCAACACAAAAAAATGGAAAGCCATATAGTGACTTTTGTTACGAAACATGCACGATTAATGTAGATAAAATGGAAAATGTAAATGATATTTTGGTAACAGTACAGGATATGGGATTTTCTGCCTATAGTAATGTAGAGTGGATGGAAAGTATGCAGCAGTCTTCTAGAACTTCTCAGATGGTACTTGGCGGAATCGGTGCAGTATCTTTATTTGTTGCAGCAATTGGAATTGCAAATACAATGATGATGTCAATTTATGAAAGAACAAAAGAAATTGGAGTAATTAAGGTACTTGGCTGTTCTCTTGGCAATATTCGGATGCTCTTTTTACTAGAGGCAGCATTTATTGGATTTTTGGGAGGTGTGGTAGGAGTTGGATTAAGCTATGGAATTTCGGCTATAATTAACCGTCTGACAAGTGGTATGGGAGATTCCTACTATGGTTCTTCTGTAGAGCCTACTGGGATTTCTTATATTCCACTTTGGCTTACATTGGCAGCACTTGGATTTGCTGTTTTGGTTGGTGTAATTTCTGGATTTCTTCCAGCACTTCGAGCAATGAAGTTAAGTCCTTTGGCAGCGATTCGAAACGAATAAAGTTCTTGACAGTTGGAAAATCTGGCAGTAAACTAAACTATCAGAAAAGTAAAATTACAGAACAAATAGACAGAAAAGAATTGCTGTCTAAGCTCGATTGTGTAGAATACAAAAGGGAGGACTATAATGGAAAAGAAAAATTTTGACTGGGCAAATTTAGGATTTGGCTATCATGAAACAGAGAAACGTTATGTTTCTAATTATAAGAATGGTGCATGGGATGAGGGTGCTTTAATTTCAGATTCTCAGATTGTGATGAGTGAGTGTGCGGGAGTATTACAGTATGCACAGACGATATTTGAAGGATTAAAAGCTTATACGACTGAGGATGGACATATTGTAACATTTCGGCCAGATTTAAATGCAGAACGATTAATCGATTCTTGTGAGAGATTGGAGATGCCAGCATTTCCAAAGGAACGCTTTCTTGATGCAGTAACGAAAGTAGTGGCTGCGAATGAAGCTTATGTTCCACCTTATGGATCGGGAGCAACTTTATATATTCGGCCTTATATGTTTGGAATTAGTCCAGTAATTGGAGTAAAACCTGCAGAGGAATATCAATTTCGGATTTTTTGTACACCAGTTGGACCATATTTTAAAGGTGGAATACATCCGCTTACAATTAAAATTAGTGATTTTGATCGTGCAGCACCAAATGGAACAGGGCATATTAAAGCAGGATTAAATTATGCAATGAGTTTACATGCAATTGTAACAGCCCATAAGGAAGGGTTTGATGAAAATATGTATCTCGATTCCGCTACAAAGACAAAGGTAGAGGAAACAGGTGGTGCGAATTTTATATTTATTACAAAGGACAATAAGGTGGTAACACCAAAATCTCCAACTATTTTACCTTCGATTACACGCCGTTCTTTGGTTACGGTAGCAAAGGAATATTTGGGATTAGAAGTAGAAGAACGTGAAGTCTATAAAGAAGAGTTAAAAGACTTTGCAGAATGTGGCCTTTGTGGAACTGCAGCAGTCCTATCTCCAGTAGGAAAAATAGTTGATCATGGAGAAGAAATTTGTTTTCCAAGTGGAATGACGCAGATGGGACCGATTACAAAGAAGTTATATGAAACGCTGACAGGGATTCAAATGGGACATAGGAAAGCACCAGAGGGATGGATTCACGTAATCCAATAAGACTATGTGGATAGACAGGCTGTCTGGGAGAAAGGCAGCCTGTTTCCAATACAGCAACAGAAGAAAGGTAGGTCTTTACTGCAATATTTGTGAAAATGTGGGAGAAAAGAACAAGAAACGACAGTATTTTTCCTAAAGTCGAGAAAATAGTCGATAAGTTAATGTATAATTTCCCAGAAATGGCATAAATATGATAGTGGACAAAACTACAAGAGGCATATAGAGGAATGCCACGGGAAGGGAGAAATACTATGATGACAGATAAGGTAATTGAAAACAACAAGGTAAGCATGATTGGCGAGGTAATTTCAGATTTTGAATTTAGCCATGAGGTATTTGGAGAAGGGTTCTATATGGTAGATGTATCCGTAAATCGGCTGAGTAGTCAGGCGGATATTATTCCGCTTATGGTTTCGGAACGTTTGGTAGATATCACAAAAGACTTTAGGGGGATGATCGTTGAGGTATCTGGTCAATTTCGTTCTTATAACCGCCATGAGGGAACACGGAACCGATTAGTTCTTTCTATCTTTGTGCGAGAATGGGAAATTCTGGAAAACGATAGCGAAATGAGCAAAACCAATCAAATATTTTTGGAGGGTTTCATTTGCAAGCCGCCTATCTATCGTAAAACACCACTTGGAAGGGAAATTGCAGATTTGCTTGTGGCTGTAAACCGTCCATACGGAAAATCCGATTATATACCTTGCATTGCATGGGGAAGAAATGCAAGATATGCTTCCGGTTTTGAGGTAGGAGGAAAAATCCGTATTTGGGGACGTGTACAGAGTCGGGAGTATATGAAAAAGCTTGGGGAGAACGAAGGAGAAAAGCGTATAGCTTATGAGGTTTCTGTTAGTAAATTGGAGTATGGAGTGGAATAGTTTGGGAACAGAAAATGGTGCCCCATAGCTTTTTGGCTGATGGGGTACTTTTTTTAGATAAAAAAGAGTAGATACGAAAGGAGTAAAGGAATTGGCAGAACAGACAAATTTAAAATCCGGTTTTGTTGCATTAGTGGGAAGGCCAAATGTGGGAAAATCGACTTTGATGAATCAGATTATTGGACAAAAGATTGCAATTACTTCAAATAAGCCACAGACAACACGCAATCGAATTCAGACAGTTTATACTTCTAAAATGGGACAGATTATTTTTTTGGACACGCCTGGAATTCATAAGGCAAAGAATAAACTGGGAGAATATATGGTAAATGTTGCAGAGCAAACTTTACGGGAGGTAGATGTAATTCTTTGGCTAGTGGAGCCAACTACTTATATTGGTGCAGGAGAGCAACATATATTAACACAGTTAAAAAAGGCAAAGATTCCAGTAATTTTAGTAATTAATAAAGTTGATATGGTAAAGAAAGAGGAAGTTTTTACAGCAATTGATGTCTATCGGAAAGAGATGAATTTTGCGGAAATTGTTCCAGTTTCTGCTTTTCAAGGAAAGAATGTAGATACATTGATTCAGTGTATTTTTCAATATTTAACTTATGGACCTGCTTTTTATGATGAGGATACAATAACAGATCAGCCAATGCGTCAGATTGCGGCAGAATTGATTCGAGAAAAGGCACTTCGGATTTTAGAAGATGAGATTCCACATGGAATTGCTGTTGTTGTAGAGAAAATGAAAGAACGAAAAAATGGGGGTATTATCGATATTGAAGCAACGATTATTTGTGAAAGAGAGTCCCATAAAGGAATTATTATTGGAAAAAAGGGAGCAATGTTAAAAAAGATTGGATCGCAGGCTCGGTATGAATTAGAGCATATGTTGGAAATGCAAGTAAATTTACAGGTTTGGGTAAAGGTTCGGAAAGAGTGGAGGGATAGTGAAATTTTATTAAAAAATTATGGCTATCAAAAAGGAAAAGACGGAGAAGTAAACTTAGATAAAAAATAGGATAGGTACAGAATAAATATGAGTGAAACGATAAAAGTAACTGGAATGGTGCTTGCAGGAGCACCAGTAGGAGAGTCGGATAAACGGGTAGTGATACTCACAAGGGAAAAAGGGAAGATCGCTGCATTTGCAAAAGGAGCAAGACGTCAAAATAGTTCTTTGCTTGCAGGAACACGTCCTTTTTCTTTTGGTGAGTTTTTTTTATTAGAAGGAAGAAATGCCTATACCATTCATGCCATACAAATTTCAAACTATTTTTATGAATTGTCAAACGATTTGGAAGGAACAGCGTATGGAATGTATTTTTTGGAGTTATCCTCTTATTATAGTTATGAAAATATGGATGGAAGTGGACTGTTACTTTTACTTTACCAGTCTTTTCGGGCACTTTTAAATAAAAATTTAGAAAATGAATTGGTCTGTATTATTTTTGAATTAAGAGCAATGGTGCAAAATGGGGAGTATCCACAGATGTTTGCTTGTGTACATTGTAAACAGGCAAAAGAATTTACTGCTTTTAGTGTTCGGGAAAATGGTGTGGTTTGTGATCTCTGTAAACGACAGGTAGCAGATGCAGTACCAATTATGGATTCTACTATTTATGCATTACAATATATTGTCGCTTCGCCTGTAGAAAGGTTATACACGTTTCAGGTAAGTGAAACCGTACTATTGGAATTAAAAAGAATTTTAAAACAGTATAGAAACCAACGGATGGATCGGAAAATGAAATCTTTGGAAATATTGGAAGAAATGAAAGGATTGTTTTAATTTAGGTCATAAAACTAACAGTTGCCACAATGTAGATTTTCTGCTATACTCCATTTATATACGGATATTGCTATTGTTATATAGGGTAAAACAAGATGCAATAGAAGTAAAATTAAAATAGAAGAAAGAAAACAAAATGTCAGAAGAAGTCAAAAAGTAAAAGCAAAACACAGATTGATAAGGCGTCTGGCATAAAGAGAAAGGTATGGGTGAAGAATGAAAAGACTTAAGTTGTGGTTGTGTATGGCACTATTAGTTTGTTGCCTTGTAGGGTGTGGAGATCGGACAGCAACTTATGATACAACTACTTTAGTTGTAAATAGTGATGGAACATTTATGGAAGTGGTAGTAGAAGCTTTTGATAAGGAATATTATGACGCTTCCGAACTGGAAAATTTTGTACGAAATGAGATACAAGAATATAATTTAAATAAGGTTTCTACACAGATTTTATTGGAAGAAGTGGAAGTAGAAGATGAGATTGCAAAGGTAACGATATCTTATAAGCAAGATGAAGATTACCGAGAATTTAATGAAGATACTTTATTTGTTGGAACTGTACGAGAGGCAATGGAGGAAGGGTATCAGTTTGATAAAGCGTTTACAGAGTATGGAAAAACAGATAATGTTTCTGTTGCAAAGGTAACAGAGAATGGGAACTATGGAATTGTAATTACACAACAGTCTACCAATGTAGTATTTCCTAGTAAGATACTTTACATAAGTGAAGGTGTAACAACAGATGGAAAGAAGGAAGCAAAGACTGGTGGAGAGGAATGTTATATTGTATATAAAAAATAGATTCGATCGATAGAAATAGAGTTTAATATAGAGGAGTGGAAAATATGGAAAAAACAATGGAAAAAATTATTGCACTTGCTAAGTCACGTGGGTTTATTTATCCTGGTTCTGAGATTTATGGAGGACTTGCCAATACTTGGGATTATGGAAATCTTGGAGTGGAATTGAAAAATAATGTAAAGAAAGCCTGGTGGCAAAAGTTCGTACAGGAAAGTCCTTATAATGTTGGGGTGGATTGCGCAATTCTTATGAATCCACAGACTTGGGTTGCCTCTGGACATTTGGGTGGATTTTCGGATCCACTTATGGACTGTCGTGGCTGTCATGAACGATTTCGGGCGGATCAATTAATTGAAAATTTTGCAGCAGAGCAAGAAATTACTTTAGAAGGTTCCGTAGATGGTTGGACACAAGAGGAGATGATGGCATTTATTAAAGAACATAAAATTCCTTGTCCTTCTTGTAAAAAGCATGATTTTACAGATATTCGTCAGTTTAATTTAATGTTTAAAACATTTCAAGGAATTACAGAAGATTCAAAGGATACGATTTATTTACGTCCAGAAACCGCACAGGGAATTTTTGTAAATTTTAAAAATGTACAAAGAACTTCTAGGAAAAAAATTCCTTTTGGAATTGGGCAGATTGGGAAGGCTTTTCGAAATGAAATTTCCCCTGGAAATTTTACTTTCCGAACAAGAGAATTTGAACAGATGGAACTAGAATTTTTCTGTGAGCCGGGAACAGATTTGGAATGGTTTACTTATTGGAAAAAGTTTTGTATGGATTGGCTGCTTCAGCTTGGAATTCCTTCGGAACAGTTACGAGCAAGGGATCATGCGAAAGAGGAACTGTGTTTTTATAGTAATGCGACTACTGATTTGGAATTTTTATTTCCATTTGGATGGGGTGAACTTTGGGGAATTGCAGATCGAACAGACTATGATTTAACACAACATCAAAATACTTCTGGAGAGGATATGGGATATTTTGATGATGAAAAGAAAGAAAAGTATATTCCATATGTGATTGAGCCTTCGCTTGGAGCTGATCGTGTTACACTTGCTTTTTTATGTGCTGCTTATGACGAAGAGGAACTTGCAGATGGGGATATGCGGACAGTACTTCGGTTTCATCCAGCGATTGCTCCTGTTAAAGTGGGAGTCTTTCCTCTTTCTAAGAAATTAAGTGAGGGAGCAGAGAAGGTTTATACAGAGCTTTCTAAATATTTTAATTGTGAATTTGATGAACGTGGAAATATTGGAAAGCGTTATCGCAGACAAGATGAAATAGGAACACCATTTTGTGTCACATATGATTTTGATTCTGAAACAGATGGAGCAGTTACTGTTCGAGAGCGAGACAGTATGGAGCAGGAACGAGTAGCGATTTCAGAGTTAAAGACATATTTGGAAAAGAAGTTGGAATTTTAATTTTGTCTTTATAGGAAAGCAGAGATAGAGAAAAGAGAGACACTAAATTTTGGAAGGCAGAGTGGGATGGCTTCGGCTGTTTCACTCTTTTTTTGATTCCATATTATGAAGTACAAGAATTTTTAAAGATTGTTCAAAAGGAACTAAAGGAAAAAGAAGTTCAAGAAACTGTAATTTTAGAATTGTACCACCATATCAAGGATTCAGTTTTTTACAATATGGAGAATGGCTTAAAGGAAGAAGAGGCATGGCATGTTGCTTTAGAGTTTATGGGAAATCCTTCTCTTGTTGGAAAAGAACTAAATCATTCCCATCAAAAAAGAAAATTTTTTTTGATTGCTATATTGGGAAATTTAAGAACTTTAAGACCATATGGTATTTCACACCACTTTCAGCGAAATCAATTTTTATATCTTATATATGGAGGATTCCTATTATTATTTTTTATAAAATTAGGTTCTTTTCTTTTTAAACATGTAAAAGGAATAGTTCAAATTATGGTTTTCCTTGGGGAATGATTTTTTTCTTTTAAACATTAAATGTGGAAGGAAAATTTCTATATCCTTGTTATATTTTAGTAAGTGGTACTTATATGATGCGATATGCATTTTCCTTGCTTAATATTTTACTATTTGCAATTATTTGTTTTTTTGATAAGCAGATTTTGTCAGATTATGGTTTTAGTGTAGTATGGATATTAATGTTTAGTTTTATTGGGGTGATATTTTTTTCCTATAAGAATTGTATAAAAGTAAAATGCATAAAAGCAGTTTGTATTTTAGGAATATTTTGTTTTTTTACCTTATTTTTATTAAGGAAGAACTTGCTGCTTATCAAAAAGAAATACAAACAGAACAATCTTTTAATGATACCATTCAAATTCAATCTTTGCTTGAAAAACAGCTCAACCTTGGGGAATGGCAGATATTTCAGTTTTTGAGAGGAGGGAAAATATACAACCAGAAGATCTTCTTCCTCAATATTACCAAATTGATTATCACATTGCATATTGGATTTTAAAATATGGAATTTTTCCAGCAGCATTTATTTTGCTGGAAATTTGGGATTTCAGTTGGCATGGTTTTGTAATTTTCCAATTATATCAGAAGGAGTTAGAAGTATAACTGCTAATATTATATTAATTATAAAAATTTTATTTTTTCATAGTTATGATATAGCATTAAATATAAATTTTTAACATTAATTTTAATATTTCATCTATATTGTTTTAGAGTTTATAATTTATCTGTTTGTTGTTATATTTTATAAAAAGGTTATTGGAATGAAAAATAGAAGTGGGGAGAATTTGTATAGAAGTGTAGAAAGGGTTATTGTATAAGATATATATTATTAAAATCGATTTTGAGATCCATGAACTTGTTTAGGGAATGAATCATTGATGTTATAAATAGGTAAAGAGGTAATTGACGCTTTTTTAACGAAATCTTATTTTGTTTGACAAATTGCAGAATAGGAGTGGATTAGTAAAGCAAATGTTTAAGAAAGAAAAACTAACAAATTGTACAATGAATGTCTACTTAATGGTAGATTCATACATAAAAATAGAAAAAATAGTGAAAAATAAGAAAAAGTGGTAGACGTATTAGAAATGTATGTTATAATATTAACAGACTGCTTAATAGAGGTTTAAAAATTAGGTAGTAATGCGGCAGAAAAATGATAAAGTCGAAAAAATCAGGAGGAAAGACCAATGGCAAAGTGGGTTTATAAGTTTGAAGAAGGAAATGCAGATATGAGAAACCTTCTTGGTGGAAAGGGCGCAAACTTGGCAGAAATGACAAATTTGGGTATGCCAATTCCACAGGGATTTACAGTAACAACAGAGGCTTGTACCGATTATTATACAAGCGGAAAGCAGATCACAGACGAGATTAAAGGACAGATTTTTGAAGCAATTACTTGGTTAGAAGGAGTAAATGGAAAGAAATTTGGGGATACAGAAGATCCATTATTAGTATCTGTTCGGTCTGGTGCACGAGCTTCTATGCCTGGTATGATGGATACCATTTTAAATTTGGGATTGAATGATGTATCTGTAGAAGGATTTGCAAAGAAGACTGGAAATCCTAGATTTGCTTATGATTCCTATAGAAGATTTATTCAGATGTTCTCAGACGTTGTTATGGAAGTGCCAAAGTCCTTCTTTGAGAAAATTATTGATGAATTAAAAGAAGAGAAGGGTGTGAAATATGATACAGAATTAACAGCTGAGGATTTAAAGGTGTTAATTGAGCGTTTTAAGAAAGTTTATAAAGAGGCAATGAAGGGAGAAGATTTCCCACAAGATCCAAAGGTTCAGCTTATGGAAGCAGTAAAAGCAGTATTCCGGTCTTGGGACAACCCTCGTGCAATTGTTTACAGACGTATGAATGATATTCCTGGTGATTGGGGTACAGCAGTAAATGTACAGACGATGGTATTTGGAAATAAAGGAAATACTTCTGGTACAGGTGTAGCATTTACACGGAATCCTTCTACTGGAGAAAAGGGAATTTTCGGAGAATATTTGATTAATGCACAAGGTGAAGACGTAGTTGCTGGTGTACGTACTCCTCAGCCAATTACACAGCTTGAGCAGGATTTGCCAGATTGCTATAAGCAATTTATGGATTTGGCTATGAAGTTAGAGGATCATTATCGTGATATGCAGGACATGGAGTTTACAATTGAGGAAGGAAAATTATTCTTCTTACAGACTAGAAATGGAAAGAGAACAGCTCCTGCTGCAATTAATATTGCTTGTGATTTAGTAGATGAAGGAAAGATTACACCAGAAGAAGCAGTCATTCGTATTGAGGCAAAGTCTTTGGATCAGCTATTACATCCAACATTTGATGCAGCTGCCCTAAAAGCTGGTGAAGTAATTGGTTCTGCTCTTCCTGCTTCTCCTGGTGCTGCTGCTGGTAAGGTTTACTTTACTGCAGATGAAGCAAAGGCGGCTGGAAAAGGTGGCAGAGGAGAAAGAGTTATCTTAGTTCGTTTGGAAACTTCTCCAGAAGATATTGAAGGAATGCATGCTTCTCAGGGAATTTTGACTGTACGTGGTGGTATGACTTCTCATGCTGCTGTAGTAGCTCGTGGTATGGGTACTTGCTGTGTATCCGGATGTGGAGATATTAAGATTGATGAAGAAGCAAAGGTATTTGAACTTGGCGGATATACTTTCCATGAAGGAGATTATATTTCATTAGATGGCAGCACAGGTAAGATTTATAAGGGTGATATTAAGACAGTAGAGGCTTCTGTTGGCGGAAACTTTGGACGTATTATGGCTTGGGCTGATCAGTTTAGAACACTGAAAGTTCGTACCAATGCAGATACCCCTGCAGATACTAGAAATGCAGTAAAACTTGGAGCAGAGGGAATTGGACTTTGCCGTACAGAGCATATGTTCTTTGGCGAGGACAGAATTCCTAAGTTTAGAAGAATGATTCTTTCTGATACAGTAGAGCAGAGAGAGGAAGCATTAAAATCAATTGGTGAATTCCAGAAGGCTGACTTTAAAGCAATGTATGAAGCTTTGGAAGGCAGACCAATGACTGTTCGCTATTTAGATCCACCTCTTCATGAGTTCGTTCCTACTGAAGAAGAGGATATTAAAGCTCTTGCGGATGATATGGGCTTAACAGTAGCAGAAGTAAAAGCAAAATGTGATGCACTTCATGAATTTAATCCTATGATGGGTCATAGAGGATGCCGTCTTGCTGTTACGTACCCTGAAATTGCAAAGATGCAGACCAGAGCAGTTATGGAAGCAGCTATTGAAGTAAAGGCAGAAAAGGGATATGATATTGTTCCTGAAATTATGATTCCATTAGTTGGCGAAAAGAAAGAATTAAAATATGTAAAGGATGTTGTAGTAGAAGTTGCAGAAGCAGTAAAGAAAGAAAAGAATTCCGATATGCAGTATCATATTGGTACTATGATTGAAATTCCTCGTGCAGCTTTAACTGCTGATGGTATTGCAGAAGAAGCAGAATTCTTCTCCTTTGGTACAAATGATTTGACACAGATGACATTTGGCTTCTCCCGTGATGATGCAGGTAAGTTCTTAGATTCCTATTATCAAGCAAAGATTTATGAGTCCGATCCATTTGCAAGATTAGATCAAACTGGAGTAGGTCAATTGGTACAGATGGCAGCAGAAAAAGGTCGTAAGGTTCGTCCTGATATCAAACTTGGTATTTGTGGAGAGCATGGTGGAGATCCATCTTCAATTGAATTCTGCCATAAGATAGGGCTAAATTATGTATCCTGTTCTCCATTCCGTGTGCCAATCGCTAGACTTGCAGCAGCACAGGCGGCTATTAACAACAAGAGGAATTAGACAACCACATATTTACTTCTGTACCTTAACGGTGTCGAGAGAGGATGTAAGAGCATTTATGGCTGAACGTCCAGAGTACACAAAGGCTAACAGATTTAAGGATATTGTGGTAAAAGTCTATATATAAGTTCTGCAAGGGAAAGCAAAATGCTTTCCCTTGTTTGATGTTTGGGAATAGACCCTATTTCGGGGTTTGTTCCCTTTTTTATTCAATATCTTTAATGAAGGAGGTTCATGTATGAACAACACAGCGTTAAGAGCAGGGGCGCAGAGCGCCAACAACACACACATGGTTTTTGCAGACGAGGAACATGAGAAATTTTATTATGAAAAATTGAAACAGGCAAGGTATCAGGACTGTTATCACAAGGCTTTGATTTATATTCTTGGCATTTCAGAGGACACAAGAAATCATTTCAGCCAGATTTATGATATTAAGTCAGGGTACATCAAGCCGGAATGCCTGCATCAAGGATGGCAGACAAGCGGCAGTGTCCGGGTGGTAAGGCTTGCCTTTAACCTTTATACGGACGGAACGCCAAGCGTTGATGATTATGAGAGCAGGGACGAGCAGATAAGCGAGTGCAGGGAGTATTCCGTAGGCAATATTTTCTGCTGCGGCTATGCGGTGTACTTCTGGCAGGGCATCAGGCTCCGTTATCCGGAATATTGCCAAAAGCAGAAGTCCGTCGAGGAAATCCTTGCGGAAATGGAGAGGAAACGTGCTGAAAATTCGACTGATGGGAACAAAGAATGATATTAAGTGGTTCGGGAAGATTCTGAAAAGACAGCCCAAAGTGGCTGTGACGGAAGTTTCGGAACTGTACCGGAATAAAGGTACAAACAGGTATTACCGGGCTTATGTGGAAGTGCAGAAAGCCAACATCAAAGAAAAATCTAACTAAACGGAGGAATAAAACCATGTGTAAAGTGATAGCAATAGCAAACCAAAAGGGCGGAGTGGGCAAGACCACCACAACAAGCAGCTTAGGGATTGGGCTGGCAAAACAAGGAGAGAAAGTATTAGTGATTGATGCGGACGCACAGGGAAGCCTGACCGCAAGTTTAGGCTTCACGGAGCCGGACAAGCTGGAAGAAACACTTGCCAGGGTAATGATGAACGTTATCAATGACGAGGAAACAGAAGCAGGTTATGGTATCTTAAAACATGACGAGGGGATTGACCTGTTGCCGGGGAACATTGAACTGGCGGGCTTGGAAGTATCACTTGTAAATGTCATGAGCAGGGAGCTTGTGCTTCGTTCCTACATAGAGCAGATAAGGGACAGATACAGTTATATTTTGATTGACTGTATGCCATCGCTTGGCATGATGACTATAAATGCCCTTGCCTGCGCTGACAGCGTACTCATTCCCGTTCAGGCGGCATACCTGCCCGTAAAGGGACTGGAACAGCTTATCAAGACCATTGGCAGGGTAAAGCGCCAGCTTAATCCGAAACTGGAAATTGAAGGCATTCTCCTGACAATGGTGGACAGCAGGACAAACTATGCAAGGGATATCAGCGCATTGCTGGTTGAGAATTATGGAAACAAAGTAAAGATATTTGAAAACAGAATACCGATGTCGGTACGGGCTGCGGAAACTTCCGCAGAGGGCATCAGTATTTACCAGCATGACCCGAAAGGCAGGGTTGCGGATGCGTACCAGTCCCTGACAAAGGAGGTGCTTGGCAATGGGCAGTAAGGCAGGGAGCGCATCAAAAGTCAAACTGAACAGTTTTGATGATCTATTTGGCGGTGCAGAGAATACAGCAGGAGAGCAGATTATCAGTGCGAAGCTGAGCGATTTACATACATTCAAGGGACACCCTTTCCGTGTCCTTGATGATGAAAAAATGGAGGAAACCACGGAGAGCATCGGGAAATATGGTGTGCTTGTACCCGGAATTGTAAGACCGAGGGCAGGGGGCGGCTATGAGATCATCGCCGGACACCGTAGGAAACGGGGTTCTGAAAGGGCAGGGTTGGACACGATGCCCGTCATTGTCAGAAATTATACGGACGATGAAGCTACAATCATCATGGTGGATTCCAATATCCAGCGTGAGGACATCTTACCGAGCGAAAAAGCAAAGGCTTATGCCATGAAGTACGAAGCGATGAAGCATCAGGGCAGCAAAGGCGGCAGCACCCTTGACGAAGTGGGGGAAGCTGCCGGGGAAAGCGGAAAGACGGTGCAGAGGTATGTGTGGCTTGCAAGGCTCATTGACGAGCTGCTTGACATGGTGGACAAGAAAAAGATAGGAATAGCGCAGGGCGTGGATATTTCTTTCCTGTCCGAAGAAGCCCAGCAGTGGGTAGCTGTTATCCTTGAGGAAACAGGGGCGGCAGTGAACGCTTCCCAGTCGGCAAAGCTAAAGGAATATGGGAAAAAAGGCGGGCTTACGCTGCAAATGGTCAGGCTGATACTGGAGCAGGAAAAGCCAAAGGAAAGAAGAGTAACGATTAAGAGCGATAAGATTAACAAGTATTTTCCAGAGGAATATTCCAATGATGATATAGAGAGCGTCATTATCCGGCTTTTGGAGGAATGGAAAGGCAAGCAGTAAAGGAGGCGGTAAAAATGGGCGAGCCATTGAAGTTTGATTATTACTATGGCGTAGAAGCAGAGCAGTTTTCTTTTTACCGTGTTCCCCGCCTGCTGATTAAGGACGAGCGTTTCAAGGGGCTTAGCAGCGATGCCAAGCTCCTGTACGGTCTGATGCTTGACCGGATGTCGCTTTCCATGAAAAACGGGTGGCTGGATGATGAAAACAGGGCATATATTATCTATACTGTTGACAACATGATGGAAGATCTGGGCTGTGCAAAGGCAACCTGCGCAAAAGTCATCAAGGAGCTTGACAGTGATAATGGTATCGGGCTGATAGAAAAAAAGCGCAGGGGGCTTGGCAAGCCGGATATTATATATGTAAAAAATTTTGCGGCAGTTTCAGATATAAATCCGGAAAATACAGCCGCAAATGCCGATAAATCCACAGAAGTTCAAAATTTGAACTTCAAGAAGTTCAATAATTATACTTCTGGAAGTCCAGAAACTGAACCTCAAGAAGTTCAAAATACAGACTTGCAGAAGTTCAAAAAACAGACTTCAAGAAGTTCAGAAACTGAACTTGCAGAAGTTCAAAAAACAGACCCTAATTATACTGACTATAATTATACTGATTATAGCCAGACTGAAAAAAATCAGACTAACAATAATTATACTGATATGAGTTATACCAATCCTATCAATCAATCTGTAGGAAGCATGGACAGCGCAGGCTCACAGGAAAAAGACGGTATGATGGATGGGATTGATACGATAGATGAAACAAACGCATATATGGCACTGATCCGTAAAAATCTGGAATATGAACACCACATGAAATATGACCAGTACGGCGATAAGGAGATGTACGAGGAAATCTATGAAACTGTCTGTGACGTGGTATGCGTGAAGCGGAAAACAATCCGTATCAACGGGGAGGATTACCCTTATGAGCTTGTAAAATCCCGTTTCCTGAAGCTGGACAGCAGCCATGTGGGATATGTGATGGGCTGTATGAAGGGAACGGTTACGAAGATAACAAATATCAGGGCATACCTGATCACTGCGCTTTACAATGCCCCCTCAACCATGAGCCATTATTACCAGCAGGAGGTGCAGCATGATATGTATGGAGGAGGGTGGGCAGAGAAAGGGATGACTTAACAAAAAACAGGGCAGCTTAATCTTCTGCCTGTCCTGTGTCCGGTGAAAATTCGGCGATGTCATTCAGGGAAAAGCCTTCGCCTAAGATATTCAGTATCATGTTCAGCGTGTGGGTGGTGACGGACTGGTTGGTTTTCAGCCGCTGTATCTGTGAACGGCTGACACCGTAATGGGTATAGAGGCTGTACTGGCTGATTCCATTTTCCTTTAAGGTCTGGAAAAGTTTGTCGAATTTAATCATAATATGCGGTATTTCCTTTCGTTTTGTGCTTGAATATGTTTTATTATGCTCCTATAATGGAGATGGTTATAGTTACCAAAATCGGAGATTAAAAGAAAAGGAGTAAAGGGATATGGACAAAAAAGAACTGCAAAAAAAGTATGAGGAACAGGACAGCACCGGCAGGGAGCTGTTATTGGAAAAGCTGGCTTTCTGCAAATTTGCAGACAATTATGATTTTGAAAATTATTTCAGGATAGGCGAATTAAGCGACAGCGAGCTGCTCTGCCTTGCCAGTTTCCTCTACCAGCAGGATTGTTTCCTGATGCTGATGGAAATGCTGGAACGTTATAAGGAGAAGTTTGTTTTGGCTGACAGTTCCCTGCTGCGGGAACTGGAGCCGGACGATGCCCTTATGGAAAGGCTTTCAAGGATCGGCGTCCTGTCGGATGTATAAGGGCAGAATGAGCTTATGGGCAGAAAAAAGCATTTCGCAAAAACAGCGGGAATAGAAATCATGTGAGCCTGCCAAAGTGTGGCGGGTGGCATTTTCGAGCCTTGCCGGAAGTGTGATTATCTTTTCAATCACACTTCCGGCAAGGTTTCAGGAGGTACGGAGGGTGAAGCCCCATAAGTGCGAACTTAACAAAGCAGTCCTGGTAAAACTGCTGAATGGAACTCCTCATTTTGGTTTATCCGC
>CAJTXA010000022.1 GCA_910579865.1 uncultured Lachnospiraceae bacterium | reverse complement strand
GGAAAAAAGATCCTTTTTTCCGACTGGCTGAAAACAGTTGGTAACAAAGCTGGGGAAATTACGGTTAATATCAAAGATAATAACAAAAATCTCATTCCATTAAGAATATGTGCAAAAAAGAAAACAAAAGAAGAAATAGCAATTGAAGAAAAACGATTAAAAAAACTGGAAAGTAAAAAACAGATAACCTACAGTGAAGACACCAAATTTACCCATCAATTTATGTTTGTTATTACCTCACTGCCTTCCTCTGTTTCAGCAGAAAAAGTGCTGGAATTTTATCGTTTGCGTTGGCAGGTAGAGCTTGTGTTTAAACGATATAAGTCCTTGCTTGGGTTAGGAAATATTCCTACCAAAACAAAAGAATCCAGTGAAGTGTGGTTAAACGGAAAAATGTTTTTGGCACTTTTGATAGAAAAATATCTTGGAGAGATTGATTTTTCCCCCACTTGGAACATCCGAACAGAATCAGAGTGTGTGGAGAGAAACGAAATTGGCACGCTTTTTGATTTATATGATGTTACTTCCGGAGAAAGAAACGATATTTTCTCATGATTTTTTAGAACTGTCTAAAAATGCTTCTATTGAAAAACGTAAAATTCCCAGACAGCAACTTTGTCAATTTTCCTAGAGTTGGTGCGCATAAAGAAAAGCACCGCCAGAAACAGTATGATGTAAAGGGGATGCGGGCGGAACTGGCAAAGCTGGATGTTTCCCGAACCGCTTTGGACAGCCATGCCAGGGGACTTTATGAAAAGTTTGCGTTTGGCGAACTTTCTATACGAATGGAAGAACTGGAAGCAGAGCTGCAGAATGCTGGTAAAGATGGCAGGCTGGAAAACAGGTTTACGGACAGCTTTAGCAGATATACAGAAATTGAGGAATTAACAGCTGATATTATAGAAGATGTCCTGCAGGAGATTGTTGTTTATCCAGATCATGTGCTACATATTGTCTGGAATTATCGGGATGATCTGGAAAGGCTGATTCTTGAAATAGGGATGGATGGTCAGAATGAAAATTCGGTGAATTAACAAATAATGACAATTTTATACATTTTTTATAAAATATTTACAATTTATTCTTAGTCTATACTTGACAGAAGCATATATTACAATGGCAGGACGTATTCCGAGGGCGTTTTGGGTAAAGAAAATGTATAGTTATAAGTTATCAATAAGCTAAGGAAAGGAACATGACAGTATGGCTTATAAGGAGAAAAACACGAAAAAGTGGTGGGAACAATGGTTTGAAACAACAGCAAAAGGAGAGAAGAAAAAGCGGAGAAAGAGGGGATTTGAAACAAAAAGAGGATTTGTCATGGATTTTTTTGTTTTTGTAATTTTTTTTACTAATTTCCCTTTAAATCATATTTTTTAGGCAATTTTTTCTTAAGTTCGCACCTATGGGTTTTAACCCCATTATACAGACAATAAATATTTATTCAACAGATTCTACTGGGAACACGAAGTCGAATTGGGACTTTTTTTATATCTGTATACGTCATTTGTTATGTATACTTTTTTGAGAAATAATCAAAACAAATAGCAATGATAAAACATTTGATAAGGTTATTCTAATTATCATCAATTCATCTGCTCCTGTTTCTGTCACTGTATGTAAAGAATTACTTATAAAATTGTTAAATAAATGTTCTGATGCACCTATCCAAAGTGTCCCAGACAATGCTGCACACATACCCCATTCATAGGCTAAAATTCCAGACAATAGTATATATCCTATACCCATAAAAACCGCCATAGTGATATTCATAGAACCATCAAGCAGAGGATTTATTACGTTAGTAATATGCCATATTCCAAAAAGCAGCGCCTGTATTATATTAGCTGTCTTTTGGGAATAGTATTGTATGCCAATTTTACAAAACAATCCTCTAAACAATCCCTCCTCCGCATAGACATTTACTATGTTGCCAATAATGCATACTATCACTGCTAACAAGGAACTACCATTTATATGTGTCTGTGTAAGTGAAAAATTTGTAATATAAAATCGCAAAGATGGGTGTTTCCCCATCACAAACAACACAATAAACTCTACAACGTAAGAAAGAAAAAAGGTGCTTATGCCAAGAGCAAGCCCATATTTCAAACCAGTAAATAACCCTTTTTTTGAAAATCCCAAATCACTCCAATGAAGCCTAAGCATATCCAATGCAATCCATATCAGCAAAATACAGCAGATTTTATGCAATATATTTTCACCAATCCATGTTTGATCGGTTTTTACAAAAGTAATTTCTATCACTCTAATAATCATTAACAAAAGATATATCATGCTAATAACACTTACTGTTCTTCTTTTTTCCATTTCTCTTTTCTCCTAAATCATTTTGGCAGTTGTTTTTCTTAGTCTTGATTTTTACTTCGGTTCTTAATCAGTAAATTAATTTCTTTTGCTTCCTGTTTCATTTGTAGCAAATTCAAAAAATACGAAATAATATATATTACAACTCCCATAAAAACAAGCAGTAAAAATGACAAACTTGTAAACCAATGAAACAATCGCCCAAACACAAGCAGTTCACACACTATAAATAGGATTTCCAGAATCATTTCAGTAAAAATATTTCTTAATTCCATTCTTTGAATAATTATTATTCCTAGATGAGTAATGATATTTATACAAAAAGCCTGAAACACTGTTTCCAAATAAATGCAACTTGCATGAAAAAACAGAGCAACGATGGAAAGCAGCAGCAAGGAAATTCCTGTAGTAGCCAAAATATTTACAATATTCTTTTTCATACTTCTTCATCTCCTCTCAATGCATTTTTTACTTCATTTAAATAATTACGATTGATATTAACTTTTTCACCATTTTTCAAAGTTGCTTCCATTCTGCTATTGAAAAGAGGTCTAATACTTTCCAATATGTTGATATTTAAGATACATGATTTACTGATTTGCACAAAACCATATGTTTTTAATTTATCCTTTAGCTGATATAACCGAAAGTCTGTACGATATACTGCATTTTCAAGATATACAAAAGTTTTTTTGTCAACACTCTCTATGTAGTAAATATCTAAAATATTTATCATTTGCTCAGCATTACCACCAGCACACTTTATCTGTATATCAAATGACTGCAAAAAATCTATCATACGATTAACTTGCTTGTCCTTTTGGGGATATTTAATTATTACTTCTATCTCTTTACAGGACAAATCCTGTTCTGTTTTTATTTTCATTTTGTCACCCCCCTTAAAAGTTATAACATAGTCTTTCGCCAAAAGAAACCTCCTTATAACTAAGATACATTTTCACCTTACCAAGATACAAATATTGCAGATTTTTCTTGTTTCTTTATACGCTATATTATATACAGTCAAATAAATATCAACAATAATTTCATATAATCTTTTAATGCTTCATGAAAATAGATTGAAATATAGATTAAACTGCCAAAATACTTATTTGTTTCCCTATCAAGTTTGTATCATCTCTATTAGTTGATGTGTCAATATATAAGGTCACTGAAAAAAAATTACAAAACTAACAGTTGCCACCAAATCAATTTTCTGCTATACTCCATTTATGCAAAGATATTATTCTCTGCATTTAAGTGGTTATGCCAAAAAATTAAAATACCATTTTATTTTTAGCATGTAAAATATATTTTTCAACCACACATAATACTAATGCATTACTCAAATCTATAGCAAAACAGAGTAAATGAATTCCATTGTAAAAATTTGTCAAACAGAAAGGAGTTAGAAATGAAAAAAGTATTCACTATGGCAATTACTCTTGCAATGGCAGCAACCACACAGTTTACCTGTCTTTCGGCAGGCTGGCAAAAAAACACAACTGGTTACTGGTATGAAAATACAAATGGTACATGGCCTGCCAATACATGGCAATGGATTGACGGCAATCAAGATGGCAAAGCGGAATGTTACTATTTCGATCAAGATGGATATATGCTATCAAACACAATTACTCCAGATGGCTATATGGTAAACTCAGATGGAGCATGGATTGAAAATGGTATCATACAATTTCAAACTGTACCAATTCTTACATCTGATACTTCTAACAATATAATCACATCCGATACATTCAACAATATGACAATCTCAAACAATCCAACCGATAATCTAACAGAAGCACAACAATCTACCAAAAAAATATATGAACTTGTCAATCAGGCGCGTATTACAAATGAAAAGCTTCCACTTGAATGGAATGATACATTAAGTGCCTGTGCAGAACAGCGGGCAAAGGAATTGGCAGAAGCATTTAGTCATAGCAGACCAAACAAAACATCCTGCTTTACAATCTATCGTGAATATGGTGTCAACTATAATGCGGCTGGTGAAAATATTGCAATGGGCCAACCTTTGCCAGAACAAATTATGGATTCTTGGATGAATTCCTCTGGACATAAAGCAAATATTTTAGACAGCAACTTTGGAAAAATTGGAATTGGATACTACTATGAAAACGGGCAATCTTATTGGGTACAAATGTTTTCTGACTAATGACAGCTTTATCTTTCAATTATTAAAGTAAAACTTTTTATTAAGACTATGTTACCCAAATATTTTCCATCTTGTTAATATTTATAACAAAGGGTGGGTCTACAACAAAAAAAGTTATAAATAGAAACACTAGAGTAGATACACCCTTTTATATAACTTTCAACTATTACAACCTTCCTGTTTTAACTGCAAAATAAGTAATTCTTTGGAACCCAAATAGAAAATAGAAAAAAATTATTTAAGAAAAATAGAAAAAATCAAAATAAAAAAATTAATTTTTAGCATACACTTAAAAGGTAATCTGAAAAAGAATTTGCTCCAATCTTTCGTCTCCTAGCCAACATATTCTCCCATATTAAATTGCCCTGCTCTTCTGTAATAATTTCATTTTGAAAAGCATCTACCAAAATATCTCCTGTTGTCATATAACGCAATCCATACCTCTTAACATAAAAGCAAATATCCTTTAAATTATTACTTGCAATCACACCACCTCTACTTTGTGCTAGTACAATCGCTGCTGCCTCTCCCTTTCCAATCACCACACTCCCTTCCTCTGGTAAAACCGTCAACTTATAATAGGTCTGATATTCTTTTGTATCTATCTCAATTGCTTCTATCCAAGCCTGTTTTTCCAAAATCATTTTATCCACACGAGCCTTTAAATGTGCAATTCGTGGATAAGACAGTTCTTCATAAACAGACTTAGGAATTACAATCCTTCCTGTATATAGCTGAGCCAAAATGCTCTCTTTTTTGACCCATAAAAAAGCAGAAATACAATCACTATCAAAAAAAAGCGAATCAGTCAAATACCTCTCCCCTTTCTATTTCATCTCCATATACCAAGTCCTCACGAAAGGCTTCCAAAAGAAGTTCCTCATATTTCCCATTTGAAATTAGTCCTAACTCCATTGCCTGATCCACCTGCTGAATATAATATCCATACGTACCATATTGTTTTTCCTTTGGCATTGGCCTATATAAAGTATCCTGATACCCTAAGTTCACTGCTGACAAGGCTACATTTTGCTTCATCGTTTCTGCCTTTTCGGAAGTTAATTCTCCCTCTTCCACTAAACGGTGCAGCATTGCCTGTCTACTAACCTGAAAATGTTGTTCTATCGAAACAATATCCTTTACGGAAAGCTCTTCTTTTTCTTCTCTTTTCACCTGCCTTAATCGCTCCGACAACGCATCAGGCGGCATCAGCAAATAAGATGCAAACTGATCTGCTTCCTTTTCCCTTTCTTTTCCTTCTCCAATTTCTTTCGCACAAACTGCAGTTAATGGTTCCTTATCATAAAATAAATGATAAAATTCATGAGCCATTGAAAATCGTTGCCGTCCAAGTGTCATAGAAGAATTAATTGCAATCACTTTATTTTTTCTATCTTTTATACACATTCCACTAAAATGCTCTCCCATAGGATAATAAACAATTGACAAGTTTTTAATTGAGAACGCCAATGTAAAAATATCAATTGGAGAAGTTGTATCCTCTCCTAACTGTTTTCTTACATTTACTGCTTTCTTCCACAATTCCATCTTATCCATTCTTTTCCCTCTTTTCCTCTTTTTCTAATAATTCTGTTATAAACCGACTATTTAGTGCAATCCGATGAATCACTCGAATTGTTTCCATATCTGTTTCATCAATTTCACTTGCACGTAATGCAAAAGATAAAGCTTTCATTTCCATTTCCTCTGTTTCAAAAGCTGACAATGGCACTCCAAATAAATCTGCCAGCTTTTCTAACATATCCGCAGTAAAACCTCTTTTTCCTGACTCAGCCATCGAAACCAAACTTTGATCCACATGTAGATATTCTGCAATCGTTTTCTGTGTAAAACCACTTTGTTCTCGAAATAGTTTTATTCGGCTTCCTATTCTCTCTGCAATCTGCTCCATCATAATACCTCCTCTCTTTTCTCAAAAATATCATATTTTTAATAAACAAGCAATTCATTAAATATTTTTCTTTATTTTTTATTTTGAATAAACCATTCAAAAAGTTTTGTCATATCAGGTCCTTCTGGTGGTTCTCGAAAATCCCCCCGCATCCTTTCTGGATGCCACTCTACTCCATAAATCGGAAGTGTTGTATGCTCAAATGCTTCTATCACCCCATCTTCTGACCAAGCAGTAACTTGAAGCTCTTTTGCTATCTTATCAATCTTATCATTATGTCGGCTATTTACCCAAAAGAATTCTCCAAATAAAGAAAAAAGAATGGAATCCTTTCTTGCTAAAATTAAATGCTGATGCATCATATGTTCTACTCCTGTGCGAAATTTAAACCTTCCTTCTAAAGTTCCTCCAAGATAGCAATTAATCATTTGATGTCCAAGACAAATCCCTAATATAGGTTTTTTCTTTCTATAAAAACTCCAAAACAATTCTTGATCCAAACGTTCTCGTTTTGGTAACTCCTCTTGTTGTACCTGTTTTTCTAGCCCCTTCTCTGGAGCAAAAGAAATACTTCCAGTTAATATTAATCCATCTGCGAAACAAGCATAGTCCTCTGTTGCCTGTTCTGTTAAAGGCATAAAAGGAACTCCTCCTGCTGCTGACACAGCACTTGAATAAGTCTTATTTGCTACCCAAGAGGAACCCTGAAACTGTCGATCGAACGCTGGCCCTCCATTTACTAGAATGATTGGCTTTTTTCTTTCTTCTTCATACCACAGCTTTCTTTTTTTATCCTGTAAGCCAATCCATTTACGAAAAGCTGTAAAGACCTCTATCTGCTGTTTTCCATCCCAATCTTTTTGTTCTGGATGCCACTGCACGCCAAGAATTGGCAACTTATGATGAAAAAATGCCTCAATCAGTCCATCTTCTGCTTGATAAGCTGCAATCAATCCATCTCCAAGCAAAGCAATTCCCTGATGATGATAACTATTTACCAGTAAAGAATCCCCACAAAATTCTGATAATAAATTATCTTTTATTCTATAAATTGGATGTTTACAGTGTGGATTCCAATGATTTTGTCCTGTCTTTTTCTCAATATCCCGACATAGCGTTCCTCCTAATGCAACATTTACCACCTGCATCCCACGTCCAATCGCCAATATTGGTTTTCCCTCTTCCACAAATCTTTGACACAATGCAAAATCTAAATCATCTCTGCTTTGACTAAGGCCCTCCATTTCAGTAGAATCTCGATAATATTCCTGATACCACGCTGGATGAATATTTGCTCCCCCAGTCAAACATAAAATATCTGCAAAGGCTGCATATTCCTTTATATTTCTAATATCATATGCTAAAAGAGGAATCATTCCTACCTGTTCGAAACACATTGCATAACTTTTGTTTATTACATAATGTACTCCGCCAATTCCAATATCAAATCCATCCTCTCCCACCAACAGTACTACTGGTTTGCTTCGTTTTCCTCTATCTAGCAAGCTCCCTCTCTCCTTTTTTGCTAAAACACAATATTCTTTCTATAAAAATATACGCACCTCTCTCTCAATCCATACCTAATCAAATATTCTGCTCTATTTTTAGTCTAAATTCTTTTAAATTTCTTCTTTATCCAATTATAACCTTTTTTATAGAAAATATAAATATATATAAAAATAAAACATTGATACTAACTTCTAGTATCAAATGTTTTATTTTTTCTATCTATCCCTTTATTAAATCTTATTATTTTACCATTTGATGCAGTTCTTGTAAGCTTTGCACCTTCTTATTCTGATGTTGTTTTACTACTTTAATCCCTTTTGCCGCTGCCTTAGCTGCTGCCATTGTAGTCATATAAGGAATCTTTGCCTTGATTGCTGCTTTTCTTATATAACTATCATCATATTCACTATCATTTCCAATTGGTGTATTAATTACAAACTGCACTTCTCGATTAATAATCGCATCATAGATATTTGGCCGTCCCTCATACATTTTATTGATCTTATTTACTGAAAATCCCGCATCCCGAATTGTCTCATAGGTCTTTCCAGTAGCCATCAACTGGAATCCTGCATCTACCAAATCCTGCACCACTTCAGCGACTTCTGCTTTATCGGCTCGATTTACGCTTAATAATACTGTTCCTTCCAATGGAAGTATCGTTTGAGTCGCTTCTTGTGCCTTATAAAAAGCCTCTCCAAATGTATCGGCTAAACCAAGTACCTCTCCAGTTGAACGCATTTCTGGTCCTAACAGGGGATCTACTTCTGGAAACATATTAAATGGAAATACTGCTTCTTTTACTCCATAATAAGGAATTTCTCGTTCTTTCAGTTCGGATACAGGAGAAGGACGTCCTGTTAGTTCTGAAGTAATAATATCCGTAGCGATTGGAACCATTTGAATATTACAAACCTTTGATACCAACGGCACTGTTCGGGAAGCCCTCGGATTCGCTTCTAATACATACACTTTTCCATCTTCTATTGCATACTGCATATTCATCAATCCACGTACATGCATTTCTTCTGCAATTCTTCTGGTATATTCTTTAATCGTTTTTAAGTTTTCCTCTGAAATGTTTAAAGAAGGAATTATACATGCCGAATCTCCTGAATGTACACCTGCCAATTCGATATGTTCCATTACTGCAGGTACAAAAGCATGTGCTCCATCACTAATCGCATCTGCCTCCACTTCTGTTGCATGACGCAAAAATCGATCAATCAAAATTGGCCGATCTGGCGTAACTCCAACCGCTGCAGCCATATAACTTTTCAACATTTCCTCATTATTTACTACTTCCATACCACGTCCGCCAAGTACATAGGAAGGTCGTACCATTACTGGATAGCCGATTCGATTTGCAATTTCAATTGCTTCCTTTACATCAACTGCCATACCTGACTCTGGCATAGGAATTTCTAACTTTTCCATCATTGCTCGGAATAAATCTCGGTCTTCTGCTAGATCAATTACTGCTGGAGAAGTTCCAAGAATCTTTACTCCATTCTGCTCTAATTCTGCGGATAAATTTAAAGGGGTTTGTCCACCAAACTGCGCAATTATTCCAAGTGGTTTTTCCTTTTGATAAATACTCAATACATCTTCCAACGTAAGTGGTTCAAAATATAGCTTATCAGAAGTATCATAATCTGTCGAAACTGTCTCTGGATTACAATTTACAATAATTGTTTCAAATCCTAATTTTTTTAATGCCAATGCAGCATGAACACTGCAATAGTCAAATTCAATTCCTTGTCCAATTCGATTTGGTCCGCCGCCTAAAATCATAATCTTAGGTTTATCTCCACAAACAGCCGAATGATCTTCTCCATGATAAGTAGAGTAATAATAAGCACTGTCCTTTGTTCCACTGACATGTACCTCTTCCCATGCCTCCACTACACCAAGCTTTGTTCTAGCATCTCGGATTTCCTTTTCTGATATCTGCAATAGCTGTCCTAAATATTTATCCGAAAATCCATTCTTCTTTGCCTGTGTTAGCATGGAGTCTGGTGGAAGCTGTCCTTGATAAGCCAAAAGCGCTTCCTCCTCTTCCACCAATTCCTTCATCTGTTCAATAAAATAATGTTTAATCTTTGTAAGCTGATAAAGTTCTTCTACTGTAGCCCCTTTCCGTAACGCCTCATACATAATAAACTGTCGTTCACTAGTTGGCACATATAGCATATTTAACAACTCTTCTTTTGACTTTTTCGCAAAATCTTTTGCAAATCCCAACCCATAACGTCCTATCTCCAAGCTGCGAATTGCCTTTTGAAAAGCTTCCTTATAAGTCTTACCAATCGACATTACTTCTCCCACAGCACGCATCTGTGTTCCTAACTTATCTTCGACTCCCTTAAACTTCTCAAATGCCCATCTAGCAAACTTAATTACAATATAGTCCCCATCTGGCACATAACGATCCAATGTACCATATTTTCCACATGGAATTTCGTCTAATGTAAGTCCAGAAGCTAACATTGCAGACACTAATGCAATTGGAAATCCAGTTGCTTTGGACGCAAGCGCAGAAGAACGGGATGTTCTTGGATTAATCTCAATAACCACAATTCGATCGGTTACTGGATCATGAGCAAACTGTACATTTGTTCCACCGATTACTTCAATTGCTTCTACAATTCGATAGGCTTGCTCTTGTAACCTTTTTTGTACTTCTTCTGAAATTGTCAGCATTGGAGCACTGCAAAAAGAATCTCCTGTATGCACACCAAGTGGATCGATATTTTCGATAAAACAAACTGTAATCATATTGTTTTTGGCATCTCTTACCACTTCTAATTCCAACTCTTCCCATCCAAGAATGGACTCTTCCACTAAAACCTGTCCTACCAAACTAGCCTGTAGTCCTCTGGCACAAACTGTCTTTAACTCTTCTACATTATAGACTAATCCGCCACCAGCTCCTCCCATTGTATAAGCAGGACGAAGTACAACTGGATAACCTAATTTTTCTGCTATCCCAAGTGCATCCTCTACAGAATAAGCCACTTCGCTTCTTGCCATCTCAATTCCCAGACTATTCATGGTATTTTTAAATTCAATTCGGTCTTCTCCTCGCTCGATTGCATCTACTTGAACCCCAATTACTTTTACTTGGTACTGTTCCAAAATTCCTTCTTTTGCAAGCTCAGAACAAAGATTTAATCCAGACTGCCCTCCTAAATTTGGTAAAATTGCATCTGGACGCTCTTTTTTAATAATCTGCTCTAAACGCTTTACATTTAATGGTTCAATATAAGTAACATCCGCAATTCCAGGATCTGTCATAATTGTAGCTGGATTAGAATTTACTAGTACAATTTCATATCCTAGACTTCGAAGTGCTTTACATGCCTGTGTACCAGAATAGTCAAACTCACATGCCTGCCCAATAATAATTGGACCTGAGCCAATAATTAATACTTTATGAATATCTGTTCTTTTTCCCATCTTTTCCTCCATGTAATAGTCTTATTTCAGAGACTTATTTTTTGTGCTAGGAGAAGTATATCACAAACCTTTGGCTACGACAACTCCATTAACAAATATTCCTTTATTAGAAATCCTACGCCGATTGCTTCTTACTCTACTTTGGTGGTCTTATAGAACTACGTTTTGTAGAGATTTCTAATCCTTCTATTTCATGATAAACCTTATTAATTTCTGCATTAATTTTCTGACAATCTAAGCCATCTGCCTCAAATTGTGTTAAAATCTTTTTTACTGCTTCTGAAAACTGATTTTTATATTCCGTGTTTAACTTCTTCCAGTTAATTCCTTGAAAGTATCCTGCTATTTCCTGATCAAAAGACAATTTTCCTTGTAGCATTAAGACAGCAAGAATCGGATATCCCAAATAACCCTGCCAATAAGATGCGTTATCATTTGAAGTATATACATTTTCTTTCCAAGTAACCAAATATTTCTTTGTAAAATCCGATGAAGAAACTTCTGCCTTCCCATCTTCTAGTACCACTCGGCCATCTGCAATTGCACTATAAGCCTCATGAATTTTCTCAATTGGTGGTAACTTCACTCCCATCCCAAATTCCTCCTTTATTCTTCTAATCCTAATTCCTTTTTTCTATAAGCTGCTCGCTCTCGTTCCATCTCAAGATAAAGCTGCAAAACTGTCCATTTTTTATTAAAAGGGGTAACTACAGCCTTAAAATCCAATTTTACTTGCTGTTCTCGCAGCATCTTAAGTAATTGCTCGAACCGTTTCTCTGTAAATCCTTCCATAACAATCATACTTTCTGTTATTTGATTTCCCTTATATGCCTCCACCAAAGGATTTCTCTTTTGTTCCAGCAAATTTTCCAATGTCTGCCGATAAGCACTTTGTTCCACTATAATTAGATTCGTTTTTATCTGCTTTACAATCCTTTTTAACTTCTGCATCTCTCCTTCCTCTATCTGAAAGGCCAATATCTTCTCCATTTGATCCTCCTTCAATTTCTTTTTCTCTTTCTTATTATAACATCTTTTTTTTTCGAAACCAATACACTATTTCTAAAATCCCAACTACCAAAATCCATTCTATACAAATAGAAAAAAGTGTTTGATTCCGATTTTTTATAAACCCTTCTACTGTATCCATACTTTTTAACAGAGAAAGAAAGGTTACATTGATGCAAATTCCAAGTACAGCTCCATTGATTCCACCTCGACAAGAAATTCCCTTTTTTACAGAAGTCCCTATTCCAACTGCAAATAAAATTCCTTGTACTATTGTACTAATCCAATATTGATACGAAAGAAATAGCCCAATTTTACTTTCCTCTAATCCAAATGGCATTATTTGATTTTGTATCCACCATATACACAAAAATTCTAATAAAACACTATACCCAACCAAAATAACTTCTACTATCCCAATTCCAATATTCCACTTTCTCCACTTTTGTTCTAATGAATAATCAGAAAGCAGGTTGTAATAAGCAATAAGAAAAATTGGCATTACAATCTCATAAAATAAAATTGGAACAATTCCAAACCGTTCTAAAAGCACCCCCATTCCAATTCCTATTAGTCCAAGTAATATTCCAAATCCAATCAACTTTTGAATATGCCTTTTTACTTTTTTTATGGAATTTATCACTTGTTTTTCTGCCTTCTCCGATACTAGTCTTGTTCTTTCCATTCTTCCAATAAGCAAACGACATGCTTCACATTCCTTTAAATGACAATCTACAAACTCTTTTGTATCCTTAGAACAGATTTCCTCAAGATAAGAAGGTAACAAATCCTTAATAACCTCACAGCTTACTTTACTCATCCCATTTCCTCCTTTTTAATAATTGCTCTTTTCCACGATAAAAATTTACTCGTGCCCAGTTCTCCGTCTTTCCTAAAATCTCTCCAATCTCCCTAAACGACAACTCCCCAATAATTCGAAGATAAATTACTTCCCTCATTTTATCTGGTAGTTTTTGCATTTCTTTTAGCACATCGATTAACTCTAATTTTGTAAGCACTTGTTTCTCTGTATCCTCTTTTGCAATCCTTTCCTCTTCTAATTCTGCTGGTATTTCACGTCCATTTTTCTGCAGATATTGAAAATAAAGATGTTTTGCAATCTGACATAGCCAAACAGAAAGTTTACAACTTCCATCATATCGTTCAATCGATTGATACGCTTTCAAAAAAGTCTCCTGTGTCAAATCCTCTGCTAACTGTACATTATGACACCAGGAATATAAAAAATAATAAACAATTTTAGCATTTTGCCGATACATTTCATCCATACATCTCCTCCTTTCTGCTTTTCTATTCCTATATCCGTTTTCTATCCAATTCGTTACACTAAATAAAACTTTATGTGAATAAAAAAGCACTTTATTTGTCAAAAATGACAGATAAAATGCTTTTTTATTCTTTATACTATTTTATGTTTGTTCTAATGTCCCTTGCAGCTATGCCCTCCACATGTACCATGTGCTCCTCCTTCATGGCCTTCACATTGACTATCTGGATTAAAAGAAAGCGTTCCCTTTAAAAATTCCTCTACTGCTTGATCTGTATTTCCAGAAACACCTCCAAAAATTTCAATTCCAACTTCGTTCAGTCCTTGACGTGCCCCTGCACCAATTCCTCCACAGATTAAAATCTTTACTTGTAACTCCTTTAATACTTCCGCTAAGGCTCCATGTCCTTTTCCATTTGTATCTACAACTACACTTTTTGCAATTGTTCCATTTTCTACTTCATAAACTTTAAAGTACTCCGTTCGTCCAAAATGTTGAAAGACATTCCCATCTTCATAAGTTACTGCAATCTTCATTCTACTTTCCATTTCTAATCCTTCCTTTCTTTTATTTTCTATCTCTTCCCAATCTCTATTTGATTTCCTGACATCGTTCTAAATACTTAATTGGAACCTCTTTCGTCAACCAAACCCCATTTACGGAATAATAAAATAAATAACCATCCTCACTCATTTTTTTACTATTAATTCGATAAATTACTGGTTTTCCATGCCGCTTTCCTACCACAAGCGCCGTTTGTTTCTCTTCTGATAAATGTACATAAAGTCTGGTTTTCGCAAGAAGACCTTGTTTTTCAATTGAATTTGTATATTTCTGTCCTGTTCCATGCCATAGATAATCTGGTGGAATTCTCTCTTCTAATTCTACATCAACTGATATAGAATGTCCCTGATTTGCTCTAATTTTCGTTTTATCCTCATTAAACGAATATCTCTGTTTTGCATCTGTGCGTACAATTTCTTCTAACATCTGCCTATTAAAATGTTTGGTTTTTTGAATTCCTTTTATCAATTCTTCTACATCTGCCCATCCATTCTGATCCAACTTAATTCCAATTTGTTCTGGCTTATGGCGCAAAATAAGACTAATATATTTACTAATACTATCCAAACTCATTTTTTACTTTCCTCTCTATCTTTCTCTCTTATCTTCCAATTTTTTTGTTACTATTCACAAAAAGTTTTCCTGTTTCATATGAATTTAATAAAAACTCCATGCATTATTCACAAATTCTTGTTAGAATATTTTTATCAAAATAAACAAATGAAAGGAGCTTCTTATGACAATTAAAAATTATTTAAAATCTTTAGGAATAGATGGAACTGTTATTTTATCAGAAGAAACCAAGACTGAGGCGTATATCTGCCATGCCTTTCATTTAAAACGAAATCATCCTATTAAAAAACAGCCTACTTATTTATCAGATTTTACGAATCCAACTCCAGCCACCAATTAATTCACGAAGAGGGACAATCGATGTCCCTCTTTTACTCTTTTTCTTTTATTATTCTACCATATCATATCTTGAAGTACAAGCTTTCTTTACATAAAACTAAAAAATAGACGTTCAAATATGAGCGTCTATTTCATATATTTTGTGATGCTAGATTTTTCTAACACATTTCTTGCTTTATCTGGATAATTTGTAATAATCGCATCAATTCCTTCACGAATAAAAAATTCCATTTCCTCTTCTTCATTCACAGTCCAAATATGAAGAGGAATTTTAGAATCTAGGTATTCTTTCCATAGTGGTTTCATAAAACGATGAAATGACACAGGATGTAATGCGTCTGCACCAACTGTTTGACAATACTCTGTTACTTTATATAATACATCATTATACAAAATCCCTGTTTTCGCATCTGGTTCTATCTCTTTTATTTTCTTCACACTATAATGATTAAAAGAAGAAAAAATAACTCGATCCAAAAGTCCCATTTCTTTTGTTAGATCTAAAACCTTTTCTTCAATCTGTGGATACCAAATAATACTTGTTTTTAATTCCACATTGATTGTAATCTCTGTTCCTTGCAAAAGCTGATAGACTTCTTTTAATGTTGGAATCGATACAGGGCGATATCCAGGAATCGTTCTATTTACATTTAATTTACGCAACTGTTCCCATTCCATATCTTTTACATATCCTTGCTGCCCACTTATTCGATCGATTGTTTCATCATGAATTACAATCAGTTTTTTATCTTTTGTAAGCTGTACATCTAACTCAATTCCATCTGCTTTACTTTCTACTGCCAAAGCAAATGCTTCCAATGTATTCTCTGGTGCATAACCACTTGCTCCCCGATGCGCCCAAATTTTTGTCATACTTTTCTCTCATCTCTTTCTTATTGCAAACATTGCTGAATGATATAGGCGACTCCATCCTCTTTATTGGATTTTGTAATAACATCTGCTATATCCAATACCTGCTGATCGGCATTTTCCATTGCTACACCAATTCCTGCTGCCTGTAACATTGCATAATCATTTCCGCTATCTCCAATCGCCATGATCTGCTCTCTATTAATTCCTAGCATATTGCCTAATTTAAGCAATGCATTTCCCTTTGTTGCAGTTGCATTTGTTAGCTCCAAATTGCAAAACCCACCACAGACACAAGCTAATTTTTTTTCCTTTTCTGCAAATTGAAGGACTTTCTCCCGATCTACTCTTCCTCCATGTCCATCCGGTTTAAAATTTAATGTAAATTTATGAACATCTAATTGATTTTTTAAAATATAATCATATAAGGAAGGCACACCTTTTCTAGATTTTCGCATAAATTCCTTCATTACATCTGAAATTTGCAATTTCTGAATATAATCCATATCTTTTTCTTTGCGAAATGCATCTCCATTGATAAAAGCATCTACTAAAATATCATATTTCATCAATTCCTTTAAAACCTGCAGGGCAAATGCACATGGCATGGCATCCTCATATAGATAATCTTTTTGTCTTTTATCATAAACAGCAGCACCATTTGTAGTTAAAAAATAACGAATTCCCTCTAATTCTATTACCTCTTTGGGTATTCCATGATAATGCCGTCCTGTCGCTGGAACTATTACAATCCCTTTCTGTACTGCCTGTCTTAAAACTTCTTTTGTTTTTTCACTTACCTTTTTTTCTTGATTCAGCAACGTGCCATCTAAATCAATTGCAATCAGGCGAATGTTGGTCTTTTTTTTCTCTAAACAATCTATTATCAAAACTTCTCCTATTCTATAAAAAGTACCATTTTCTTTTTACATATGGAAATCGAATTCTGGCATAAAAAACTGATACTCTTCTTTCCTTACATCATCTTCTATCTCTACTCGATTTTTTCTTTCTTCTTTCTTATCTTCGATCTTTTGTGGAAGCTTTTGATATACACTGCTCTTTTTGAATTCCTTTAATACCTCTTGATATGCCTGCAAAATTTCCTCTTTATAGGGATCTTTCTCACTTACTGCTCCAACTGCAAACATATAAAGATCTTGTACCTCTTGCTTTGATGCAGCATGTTCCAACTTTTCTTCCAAGCTTTCTCTCATAATTTGTATTCTTTTTATTGCAGGATACTTCTCTGGATAATACTGTTGAATAAAACACATTTCTTCCGCTGTTAATTTCTTTCCATTTTTTAACTTTTGTTCAATTTTTCTAAGACGTTTCTCCTTCTCTTCCTCACTCATGCTTTCCTTTTTTCCAGAATACATAATTGAATTAATTCGACTTCGAAACTCTTGTTGTACTTTTCTTTTTCCTGTCTCTAACATAAGCATCCCTCTTTCTTTTTTCTTTCTCTACTTCTTATTTATATTTCGACAGTTCCAAAGAAATTGTATACCTTATTTATTCGAAACAGTTTTTTTATAGAAAATTTAAAATAATTTTTTTATTGCTCCTGCCACTTGAGAAAGTGTTTCTACTGATAATTTTGCTTTTACTCCTTGAATCACTTGCTCAATGATTTCATCTGGAAGATCAACTCCTAGTACTTCTTCTACGGCCTTTATTGGTTCCTTCTCAAATTTTTCCTTAAAAGCCTCATCTTTTGTTACCTTTTCCACAATATTAGTAATCTGTTCTTTTATATCCATCGTACGTTCTTTCCCTTCTTTTCTATTCATTTTTATCTTTTCTTTCTTGCTCCACAATTGAATATCCCAATTTAATCTCTTTTAAATCTGTCTCTCCTTGTTCTAATACTTCTAAAAGCATCTGTATCCCAATTTCTCCACTTTTTTCATAAGAATAATGAACTGTTACAAAAGGCGGAGTTGTCACCTGAGCCATCTCAGAATCCCCCTGCCCAACTACCCAAATCTGCTTTGGAACTGCAATCCTTTTTTCCCGTAAATACTGCATTGCTCCGGCTGCCATAGCATCTGTTGCACAAACAATACCATCCAACTCTTTACACTTTTGCATCAGCTCTTCTGCCTTTTTATACCCAGAGGCAACAGTAAAAGAGGCAATTACATAATTTTTAGCAAGTTCTTCTAGTCCATACTTACATACTGCTTCCTGAAACCCCCGATATCGTTCTGCTCCTACTGCTTTATCCTGCAAAATCGCCCCAATATATCCCAATCGCTTCCGCCCTTTTTCTAAAAGTAGTTTTGTTAATTCGTAAGAAGCATGATAATCGTCATGATAGACACAACAATATCCACTTAATCGCTGTCCAACAATAACAACTGGAACAACAAGTTCCTTTAAAACTTGTCTATGCTCTGTAGTAAATACAGTTGCAACCAAAATCACTCCATCTACCTGCTTCTCACGAAGTGTTGTCAAATATTCTAATTCTTTCTTTGGATTATTCTGCGTAACTGCCAAAAGCATTTGATAACCACTTTTATTTAAAACAGAAAGAATCCCTTCTACAACCCTTCCAATCGAAGCAGACGCTATCTTAGGCACAATTACTCCAATCATCTTTGTCTTTTTCGTTCGTAATGTCTGTGCTTGAACAGAAGGCCGATATCCTGTCTCTTCTACTACTTTTCGAATCGCTTCTCGTTTTTCTTCTGATATATAACCCTGATTAAAATAACGGGAAACAGCCGCACTAGAAACCCCAGCCAGCTTTGCAATTTCCGATATATTCATCCAAACTCTCCTACTTTTTCACTCTTTACAAACTTACTTTTTTCTTTAAATAATAAAAGCCATAAGCAGGTATATCCACTCCAGCAGCTTTCATTTCTTTTCCAGAAATTAAGTCTACATAATCTCCATCTGTTTCATTAATCCATGCTGTCTTATCATTTTCACTAAAATTAAATACGCCGATTAATTTCTCTCCATCCAAATAACGTCCAATACAAAGCACAGAAGTATCCCAAGTTTCAATTGTCCAAGTATCTGCATAGGACACAAACACCTTTTCTTTCTTGCGAATTTCTTCTAATTGTTTTAATCCAAAAAACAGTTTCCCTTCTACTGTCTTTTGATCTTCTTTTCTTTGTGCAAGTTTCCAATCCATAGCTCCACGATGAATATAACGAGAATCGGCAGCTTTGTTTGGATTCTCTTTATAAGTATAGTCATTCACCTGTCCAATTTCATCTCCGCTGTACAATACAGGAATTCCAGACTGCATAAACATATAAGCATGTAACATAATATCGAACTGAATTGCTTTGTTCATCGCCGTTTCATTCTGTTCAAATCCAGCTTTCTCTATTCCACACATAGAAGCAGTTGTTCCGCAAAAACGAGCATCTCCTGTAATTGGATCTGCATTATAAAGTTCTCCACGGCTATTGCTTTCTCCAGCGTACCCCTGAAAATAATCATTTAAATATTTCTTATGAGACCGTTCTTCTATTCCCTCCTGTTTTAAAGTTGGATAATCTAATCCCCAACCTATATCATCATGACAACGAAGGTAATTTAAAAATACATACTCTTTTGGTAAAGCATTTACAATATCAAGCTGTTTCTTTAAAAGTTTTACATTTCTCGTCGCTACTGTATGCCAAGTTGTTGCCATTGTTGTTACATTATAAAGCATATGGCACTCTGGTTTTTCTACTGTTCCAAAATAAGGCACCACTTTTTCTGGTTCCATTACAACTTCCCCAAGTAAAAGTACACTTGGACATACAATTTCACTAATAATTCGCATCATTCTTACAATCGTATGTACTTGTGGAAGGTTCCGGCAGGAAGTATTTAATTCTTTCCAAATATAAGGAACCGCATCAATCCGAATAATATCAATCCCTCGATTTGCCAGATAAAGAAAATTATAAAGCATCTCATTAAACACTCTTGGATTTTTATAATTTAGATCCCATTGATAAGGATAAAAAGTAGTCATAACAAAATGTTTGGCATCTTCAATCCAAGTAAAATTCCCAGGTGCAGTAGTAGGGAACACTTGCGGCACTGTTTTCTCATAAAGAGAAGGCATATAAGAATTATCGTAGAAGAAATAACGGCTCATATACTCGCCATCTCCTTCTCTTGCTTTTTTTGCCCATTCATGATCTTCAGAAGTATGGTTCATTACAAAATCCATACATACATTAATTCCCTTTTTATGGCAAGCTGCTGTTAAACTTTCCAAATCTTCCATCGTTCCTAAATTTTCTTGTACCTTTCGGAAATCTGCTACAGCATATCCTCCATCAGAGCGTCCCTCTGGTGTCTCAAGGAATGGCATCAAATGAATATAATTTACATTACATTGCTCAATATAGTCTAGTTTTTCCTCTACTCCCTTCATATTTCCAGCAAAATTATCAATGTAAAACATCATTCCCAATAGATCATTTTGCTTATACCAGTCCAAAGATGCCTCTCGTTTTAAATCCAAATCCTTTAAATTTTGATTTCTCTCTAAATAAAACTGTCTCATATTCTCACATAGTTCTGCAAACATAGAACCATTTTGATATAACTCCATATAAAGCCATCGAAGTTCATCGTGATATTTTTCAAACCTCTTTTGATAAATTTCTTCTATAAAATTATCTTTTGTACTACTTTTTTCCACATATCTCTCTTGCTTATTTTCCTGTTTCAAATAACTTTGATTTACCCCATCTTTTTCTATCTTTTTTTGTTCCATCTCTTCTATTTTTCCCCTCCCTGTTTCAAATACATTCTTATTTTCATTTATTTGTTTTTTGTTTTCTTCCCTTTCCCTTTCTTTTGTTATATGTTTTTTTTCACTTTTCTTTTTTTTACTAATTTCCTTTTGTTTTGTTACTTTCCCTTTTCCCATTTTTCATGATCTCACTTTCTTATTTTTCTATTATTATAATTTTAAAATTGATATCCTTATAATAAGTCCTTTTTATAACATAACTCAATATTAATTTATGTTAAAAATATTCTTTTTTCCTAAATTCAATGCATTTATTTATAAATTAAAATGCTATATACTATAATAACCAAAACAAATTTTATAAAATAATATAAATAAAAATATTTTTATATTTTACTCTTTACTAGCTATAAACATTCCATATTCTTTCGGTATATACAGATATTCATTAACTTAATATATGTCAGATAATCTTCAAATAAACTTTTTTGCAGTTTAAGATTATCCGCATTTTTATATTATTCTTTTATTATAGTTTTATTGGACATATTATCAATATCAATCAAATACATTTTCCTCTTATACCTACTTTTGCACCAGTTTACCATATACAATGTTATCTTCATTGTTTTTATTTGTAAACTGGTGCATCTATATTCCCCCCAAAACTTGTAAATTTTATTTTTTTACCAAAAAAACTTTCTCCATTTGTTCCGTTTTTTTGCTTTTCACCACTTGAACATTAGAATAATCCTCACTATTTGTCAAAAGTACAGCTACTGTACTGCTATATCCGGCTGCTTTTATTTTATTTATATCAAATCGTATCAGTTTCTGCCCAGCTTTTACTTTCTCTCCTTCTTTTACTAACAGCTCAAATCCATCTCCATTCATATGAACTGTATCAATTCCAACATGAATTAAAACTTCCATCTCACCAGGTCCAGTTATTCCAATTGCATGACGAGTATCTGCAACAGAAGAAATCTCTCCATCAAATGGTGCTACTACTTCCCCAATCTCAGGCTCAATTCCAACACCCTCTCCAAGTACCCCAGAGGCAAATGTTTCATCTGGAATTTCTGCTCGACTGATAACATTTCCTTTTATTGGAGCAAATAAAACCAGCTCCTCTTTTTCTAGCCTTGTTTGTTCAGAAGTTTCTATCTGATTTTCTTCTTTCTTTTCGTTTTCATTTGGTTCAATTTCTTCCTTCCAGACAACCCAAGTAAGTGCAAAGGAAACCACAAAAGAAACGACTAAAACAATCGCATACTGCCAACTATAATCCAAAGTAATTAAAAATCCTGGGATTCCTGTTACTCCATAAGAAGTAGCACCAATTTGAAAAATCGATCCCAATAAAGCTCCTACTGCTCCACCAGCCATACCACAGATTAGAGGTTTTACAAATCTTAAATTTACACCAAAAATAGCTGGTTCTGTAATTCCCAGTGCTGCAGATAATGCAGATGGGATTGCTACTGACTTTGTTTTTAGTTTTTTAGATTTTAATCCAACTGCCAGACAAGCAGCTCCCTGTGCAAAATTAGCTGCAGAAGCAATTGGCATCCAAATATTTAATCCATCCACCGCAGATAACATACCTGCCTCAATTACATTATACATATGATGAATTCCACATACTACAGTAAATGGATACAACGCTCCCATAATCATTGCACCAACTCCGTGTCCAACTGTAATAATCCATCCAGCAAACTCCAATACATAACTTTCTGCTGTAGAAAATACAGGCCCAATCAATCCCAAAGTCAAAAATGCTGTAATTAATACCGTGCTTAATGGAGTTACAAATAAATCTATCATTTCTGGTACATGTTTATGCATCCATTTTTCAATTTTACACATCAGCCAAACAGCAATTACTACAGGAATCACATGACCTTGATAACCAACCTGCCGAATTGGTAAGCCAAACAGATGCCAAACTGGAATGTCTGCTACATTCATTGATCCTACTGACCAAGCATTAATTAAATTAGGATGAATCATAATCATGCCAATTACTGCACCAAGAAACAAATTTCCGCCAAATACCCGTGCTGCCGATACTGCAATTAATACAGGAAGAAAAGTAAACGCTGTATTTGCCATTAAATCCAAAATTCCATACCAATCACTTCCTGCAAAAGCTGGAATTGCTTTTCCAAGTGCTTCTACTAATCCCATCATTAATCCAGAAGCCACAATCGCTGGAAGAATTGGAACAAAGACATCTCCTAATGCTTTTATCATTCGTTTTATAATTGGCTGTTGTGCTGCTGCCGCTGCCTTTACTTCTTCTTTTGTAGCAGCCGTCATCCCACTAACATTTAAAAATGCATCATATACCTTATTTACTGTGCCTGTTCCGATAATTAACTGAAGCTGTCCATTATTACTAAAAACACCTTTTACTCCATCGATGTTTTCCAATTTTTTCATATCAATCTTACTGTTATCCACTGTGACAAGCCGAAGTCTGGTTGCACAATGCGCTGCACTTACTAGATTACTTCTTCCGCCTAAAGTTTCATAAATTTCTTTTGCACACTTTTCATAATCCATAGCCATATTGATACTTCCTTTCTAAAGTCTCATTATGAAATCGATTACGTTATGTACTATGGAAAATATAACACCTCCCTTTTGATCTGTAAATGGGCATAAATTCCAAATATAAAAGAACATTTTTGTGCATAATTGTAATCGTTTTCATATAGTTTTTTACTTAAATTATTATTATTTCCTGTTTCATTTATATAAGATGATATTTTAAAAACGCATAGCGAATTCCGCCTTCTTGTACAGAAGGACAAATATCATCTGCTAATCTTTTTAACTCTTCACTTCCATTTCGCATACAGATACTTAATCCCGCTATTTCTAGCATTTCTTTATCATTCATACTATCTCCAATTGCTACGGAATCATAAAGAGGAATCTTTAAATAGTCACAAACCTTTTCTACTGCCTTCCCCTTATGAAACTTTCGATTTATTATTTCTCCATTAATAAATCCATGTTTATATTCATCTTGAATACAAAATTCAAAATCAGACTCTAATACTTTTCTTGGCTGTATAATCTGTTCCTGTGATGGACTCATTATTACAATTTTATAGACTGGCTGTCCTCGATATTCTTTCATAGGAAGGATATTTAACGACTGTTCAATCTGTTCTCTCCAACGAAGTAACTCACTATTGCTTCCTTCTGTTGCATGTGCACGTAAAAAATCTTTAAATCCTTCATCTGTATAAGAACCATCCATACACTCAATTGTTCGAAAGATTCCATTTTGTTCTAAAACATCCATTGCTTTCTGTTTCTGCTCTTCTGTCATAGGGCAGTTATAAATAACTTCTTTTTGACACTCAATATAACCACCTGCACTTGCCACAATTCCGTCAAATTCATACTGTAAAAGAGGACGTAACATATCATAATTTCTGCCTGTACAAAGAAAAACATAATGCCCCTTTTTTCTGGCCTGATAAATTGCAGTAACAGCCGACTCTGGCGGTTTATTACTTCCTGGTTCTGTCAAAGTTCCATCAATATCCAAAAAAACAATTTTTCGATCCATCTGATCCTCCTTATTGAAATTATTTGTTATCTAATTCTTTTTGATAAAACGGTGTTATTTTATCAAAATGGTATTAGAAATTATGTAATCGATTTCATTTATGATATAAGAATACACATTTTATCTTAATTTGTAAATAGGCATTTTATATAAATTTTATAATTTATTTTTAGCAATTATTATGAAAACGATTTCATGTCGAAACAGCATAATTTTATTCTACTTTTCTATCTCTTCTAAAATCACAATAAATGCACTTATAAAAGCATTTATCGCTTTCACAAAGTGCATTTTTCTATTTTACATAATAATATAATTTTTCTTATGTGCTTTTGACTTTTTCATTGCCCAATCATAATGACTTGCTGTAACACTGACAAAATAAAAACCTAATGTGCTTTTTCCAACTCATTTGTAAACATCTTTTGAAAATAATTCTTCATTTGAAAAAAGAAACGGTTTATTAATGCCATTCATAAAGATAAATTAAAACATCACGAAGGTTCTTATCTTTTTTCCAATGAGCTTCTTTCTTTTCTTCATCATTTCTTTAAACTCACTGCAAAACTAAAAAAGAAAGTTATCTTTTCATAATAATTCGATCAATGATTCCATATTCTAATGCTTCTTCTGCACTCATATAGTGATCTCTTTCTGTATCAATGGTTACTTGTTCTACACTTTTTCCTGTATTATCTGCCAAAATTTGATTGACTCGTTTTTTATTTCTCTGAATTTGATCCACTAAAATCTGAATATCGGTTGCTTTTCCTTGAAGCCCATTTCCATGTACTGCAACCTGATGAATCATTATCTCTGCATTTGGCAAAGCTAGTCGTTTTCCCTTTGTTCCTCCTGCTAGTAAAAATGCCCCAAAACTAGCAGCTAGTCCAATACAAATCGTAGAAACATCACATTTTATATACTTCATAGTATCATAAATAGCAAATCCTGCTGTCACAGAACCACCAGGACTATTAATATATAATTGTATCTCTTTTTCTGAATCTTGTGCCTCTAAAAAAAGTAACTGTGCAATTACTAAACTAGCTGAAGTATCACTCACTTCTTCTCCTAAAAAAATAATTCGATCCGAAAGCAGACGGGAATAGATATCATAACTTCTCTCTCCTCGACTGGTTTGTTCTACTACATAAGGAACAATATTCATGCTGCCATCCATCCTTTCCATATCATCTCTTTCCACAGACCTTTTTTCTTTTTATACATCATCAATCTGGTTTGCTTTGGATAGAAGAATCGATTTTTTCGATATACTTGTGGTGTACATAAATAAACCTGATGAAATGCTTGTGTAAATGCTTGTTGCGATTGATAATTTACTTTATAAGCAATATCTACAATCGGTATCTTTGTTTCTACTAACATTCGAGCTGCTTCTGTTAAACGTCTGTTTTGTATATATTTATAAATTGTACCTCCTGTATACTCTCGAAAAACTCGTGCAAGATAAAATTTAGAATAATGTAACTCTTTTGCAATTTTCTCAATCTCCATTTCTTCAAAAAGATGTTCCTCAATATAAGTCACTGCTAATTTTACTAATAATTCCTTCCCCACATTTATCACCTCTCCTTTTCCATTCAACTCCTTTCTTATTATATCAAATACCTTTTTTCTGTCTTAATAAAAACTGCCCTTTTTTATTCCTTTCCTTTTTATTTTTCCACGAAATATTCCTAAGAGATTTATTTGTAACATTTCTCTTGACAAGAACCTTGTTAAGTGATATATTTATCTTATATTAAGACAAATACATCACTTATGGAGGACAAAAAAAATGAAGAAAAAGACCAAAATTATAATTGGGATGGGTATTTTATGTATATTATTGAACATTGTATCTACATGGTATGCTACTGTGTTCAATAACTCTCGGCTTGTAGTTCCAATGGACTTTAAAAGTTACACTTTTCAAATAAAAGATTTGCCGATGATTCTCTCGGTTCTTCTTACTTGTACCTATATATTCGCTCTATTTCTTGTGCTTTTTACTAGCATTTCAAAACAAAGAAAACAAATTGAAAAAACAAATACTACTCGAAAATTAAATCCTAAATTAGGGTTTTTAGGAATTTTCGGATTTTTAGGATTTGCTGGTTTTTGGACCTATACAACAAATGGTACTATTTTTCCATTTACCTTTTTTCTATTTTTTGGATTCTTTGGTTTTTTCTATGAAGGAAAAATGTCAGGAACTTTTATGGATGAACGTTTTCGTGAAAATGCTGCTTATGCTCAGTTAAAATCATATAAAATTACTTTCCCTATTATTCTTATTGCTTTGGTAATTCTCTGTCAGGGAAAATTATTTGGCAATCTTGAATACACCTTAATTGCTACAATCATTGTACTTTCTCTTACATTAGCTTTAGGAATCTTTCTTCCAGAATATTTACTCTATCACTATGACCATGATGACCAAATTGATAACAGTGAGGAATAAAGTATGGCAGAATTTGAATGTAGATTGAAAAAATATAGACAGTTAAAAGAGTTGACACAAGAACAGTTAGCAGCACAAGTTGGAGTACGCCGTGAAACCATTATGAGATTAGAAAAAGCACAATATAACCCTTCTCTTAAATTAGCAGTTGATATTTCAAGAGCTGTTGAAGCCCCTATCGAAGAAATTTTTATATTTGAATAAAATTAGGTAATAAAGTTAATAAGCAGTATGCTTCCAAAAAAGGAAACATACTGCCGTTTGCTGTTAGCCGCTTATCTAAGAAATCCTTTGTTTTTTCCTATTCCATCACATAAAATTCAAATATTGTCTCAGATTGGTATACTTCTCCTGCCTTACATACCGCCTGTCGAAAATTCTTATGATGGATGCTATCTGGAAAATATTGTGTTTCAAAACAAGCACCACTTCTTCTTTTATAACAGGTTCCTTCCTTTCCAATCTCCGTTCCATTCAAAAAATTCCCTGTATAAAACTGAAGTCCAGGCAGATTTGTATAAACTCTCATTCCACGTCCACTTTCTGGATCTTCCATTCCAGCTACAAGAGAAACAGCACCATCTTCTGTTTTCACTACCCAATTATGATCATATCCATTTCCTAATACTACTGCTTTATAATCACTCTCAATCTCTTTTCCAATCTTTTTCTTTTTTCTAAAATCCATTACGGTTCCTTCCACAGGAAGAATTGTTCCAGTAGGAATCGATTTTTCATCTGTTTCAGTAAAGAAATCTGCATCAATCCAAACTTCTTGAGAAAGCACATCTTTTGCCTTATGACCTGCTAAATTAAAATAAGAATGATTCGTCAAATTTAAAACAGTGTCCTCATCTGAAATAGCATGATAGGACAATTTCAAGGCATTTCCTTCTGTCAGTGTATACCTTACTTTTACTTCTAAATTTCCTGGAAATCCTTGATCCAAATTTGGACTATATAAAGAAAATTCTACATAAGATTCTTCTTTTTTCTCTTCTTTCTTTTCCTCTTTCCATAGTCTTCTTTGATATCCATTTTGTCCACTATGTAAATTATTCTGCCCACTATTTTGTTCCAAAAAATAATCCACTCCATTCAAATGGAAGGTTGCTTTTGCCATTCGATTTGCATGACGTCCAACCACTCCGCCAAAACTAGGCTTATTGATTTCATACTGTTCTACATTATCATATCCAAGTACAACATCTTGAAATACACCATTTCGATCTGGCACATGTACCTCTACCAAAACTGCTCCAAAATTGGATACTTTTACTATCATTCCCTTTGAATTTGTCAGCGTATATAAAAAAGCCTGTTCTCCATCTTTTGTTTTCCCAAAATCCGATCTTATAATACCCATTCTAAAATTCCTCCTAACCTTCTTCTAAGCTTATTCTATTTTCAAATAAGTTTCTTCAAATTCTGTTACCGTAATTGGCTTGGAAAATAAATATCCTTGCCCCATTCTACATCCTCGTTCTAAAAGAAATTGTGCTTGTTCTTCGGTTTCTACTCCTTCACAGATCACTTCTAAATTTAAATTTTTAGCCATAGAAATCATAGCTGCTATTACACATCCTGTTTTTTCTTGATCCACTGCCTTTGTGATAAATGTCTGATCCATTTTTATAACATCCACTGGCATCTGACTAATAATACTAAGGGAAGAATAGCCTGATCCAAAATCATCAATACTAATTCGAAATCTGGCCTCTCTAAGCCGCTTTAAATTTTCTACCAAAATATTGGTATCATTTAAAAATGCACTTTCTGTTATCTCTACCTCAATTAATTCATGTGGAATCTGATATTGATCGGCTAATTGAATAATTCGTTGATCACAAGAATCAAATTTACAATGAATTCGAGAAATATTTACAGAAATTGGAAACAACTTCTTTCCCTCTTCCCGCCACCTTTTCATCGTTCGTAAGATCTGTTCATAAATAGAAAAATCTAATTCTACAATATCTCCTGATTGTTCTAATACTGGAATAAAATCATTTGGATAAAAGCAGATTTTTCCATTTCGTTTCCACCGCACTAATGCTTCTGCCCCAATTAGCTTTTTCGTTTTTAAATCAAACTTTGGTTGCAAATATGGCACTAGTTCTTCTTGCCGAATCGCTTTATGTACAACAGCAAGTACACGGCTTTCCCGAATTACCTGTTCCCGCAAAGCATCATCAAAAAACTGATATTGGCACTCCTGTTTTCTCTTTACTGTTTTTCTTGCCATAATTGCACAATCGATCGCATAGTTGGCATCTTCATCTTCTGGCAAAATTTCATAAATACCAGTATGCACAGAAAAATAACTTCCTGCATTTTTCTTATATTCTCGTTTAATAAATTCCTTTGTTCGTTTTTTTATCTGCTCTTCTAACTCTTCTTTTGATTCCATACGTACAACAGCCAAAAAATCATCTGCAAAAATACGGCATCCTGAAATACAAGAAGGATTTTCAGTTACAAAAAAACGAGCAAAATCCCGTAACATGCAGTCTCCTGCTTCAATACCAAACGTACTATTGACATATTTAAAATTACTAATATCCATATTTAATAAAGCCAATCGCCCCATTGTTCCACGTTTTCGCAAAATCCTTCCCAAATCTTTTTTAAACTGGCGGTACCCATGAAGCCCTGTTACTTTATCATAATTGCTAAGTTGTTCAATTCGCATAGAATCTCGCTTACGGCTGGCATTGGTCAATATAAAATAAGAAATAATCTTTGAGAATTCTAAAAAAGTATCCAATTCGACCAGATCCCATTCTCTGGTTTTTTCGCAATCCTCAAATAAAATCATACCCAAAAATTCTCCATCTACATCATAAAGCCCGCAACTTACCACTGCCATTGCTTCCATTTCTTCTATTGTTCTTCTAAAATCGGTCGTCAGCTTGGCCTTCTTACAATCTCCTGCTATAATCATCCCTCGTTCATCAAATTCAGAAAGCATCTCCTCCCAGCTTTGAAAATGATAACAGACTTCCCCATCAATTACTTTTTGTACCCGTTCTTCCCAAAGATAACTAATCTGCATCGAACGATTGGTATAACTTGCACGCATAATTTGAATTCGACCGAGATCATAGGTTTTTCCAATCCGATCCAATGCCAAATTAATTGCACTTGGTAAACTTTTTGCGGAAGCTAATACATTAAAAACAAAAGAGATAATTGTCTGGCTAAAATGCTCAGCCTGTCTTCGAAACCAATTTGTCTCATAATTATAGATAGGACTTTCCATCTTAAGAGAACGAGTTTCTAATTTTCCCATCTGATCCACAAATAAAAATCGATTTTTTCCATTATTTTTAATGGTATAGAGTGCTTCATTTGCTCTTAAAAAAAGTTCCTCTGTTCCTTTTCCATCCTGTGGATATCTTGAAATGCCAATGCTGGCTGTAAGATAGTGTCCTTCTTCCCCTCCAATATAAACTTTTCGTAACATACTAGAAATACGAATTGCTATCTTTTGTACAGTTTCTCTCTCCTTACTTTCTAAAACAATTAAAAACTCCCCACTGCCAATTCGTCCAACTGTTCCTATATTTTCTACTGTCTCCTGAATCCCATCTGCAATTGTACAAAGTACCGAATCACTAAATAAATGTCCCATTGTATCGCTAACTTGACTAAAGTTATCAATATCCACTATTAACATTGCAAATGCTTTTTGCTTAACAATTCTCTCTCTTACAAATTCAAAAATTGCTTTTTTATGATAAAGCCCTGTAATTGGATCTAATTTTACACTATTTTGCAATTCAATTAGATGCCTTTTTTCTTCATCAATATCCGTTAGCTTCCCAAGTAATTTTACCACCTGTCCATTCTTATCCTGAACTACAGCGAAAACTACTTCAAACCATCGATACTCTCCAGTAAAAAATTTTGTTCGAAATTCGCACTCTAAGGTCTTCTTTGTAGTAAAAAGTTGTTTACAAACGGACAGAACAATTTTTTTATCCTCTGGATAAATCATGTCTGTCCCTATAAAAAGATTTTTTGCATGTTCCCATATAATTTTTCCATTTAGAAAAGAACGAATTTTTCTAGGAAAGGAAATACTATCTTCCTCTCTATCATACTCAAAAATAACATTTTCACTTAATTCTCTACTCGCAAGATAACACTTATTTTGAATCCAGATTTCCTGTTCAAACTGTTTTAATCTGTCATTGTTTTCCTCTAATTTTCCCAACATAATAAAACCTGTTTTCCCTTTCTTTCTTTATTTTTTGTGATATCGTTTCGATTCTCTTCATTTATGCTTTTTTATTATAACAATATTTTTTTCAAACTGCAATAATCCCAAAAGATTTTCCCTATTCCATCCAAATAAACCAATATTTCGAAAGTATTTTTTGCAAAATCTACTACAATTTCCAGTTTCCTCTTGCAAAAACATAGAATTTCTGTAAAATAGAGGTGATGTATCTATAGAAATTATAAGAAATTTATTAGGAAGGAACACAATTATTATGATTAGTGCAAACAACATAACACTTCGTGTAGGCAAAAAAGCTCTATTTGAAGATGTTAATATTAAATTTACAGAAGGAAACTGTTATGGTCTAATTGGTGCGAACGGTGCTGGAAAATCTACTTTTTTAAAGATTCTATCTGGACAGCTTGAACCGACCAAAGGAGAGATTGTCATTACACCAGGTCAACGTCTTTCTTTCTTACAGCAAGATCATTTTAAATATGATGCATTTCCCGTACAAGATACAGTAATTATGGGAAATCAACGTCTATATGATATTATGAAAGAAAAAGATGCAATCTATGCAAAAGAAGACTTTACAGAAGAAGATGGAATTCGTGCCAGCGATTTAGAAGCGGAATTTGCAGAATTAAATGGCTGGGAAGCAGAATCCGATGCTTCCACTTTACTAAATGGACTTGGTATCACTACAGAACTTCATATGAAACAAATGCGTGATCTAAATGGTTCTGAAAAAGTAAAAGTTTTATTAGCACAAGCACTTTTTGGCAATCCAGATATTCTTTTATTGGACGAGCCAACCAACCATCTCGATCTAGATGCGATTGCTTGGCTAGAAGAATTTTTGATTAACTTTCAAAATACAGTAATTGTCGTCTCTCATGACCGCTATTTTCTAAATAAAGTCTGTACTCATACTGCTGATATTGACTATGGAAAAATTCAGCTTTACGCTGGTAACTATGACTTTTGGTATGAATCTAGTCAGCTTTTAATTAAACAGATGAAAGAAGCCAATAAACGAAAAGAAGAAAAAATAAAAGAATTACAGGAATTTATTCAACGCTTTAGTGCAAATGCTTCCAAGTCCAAACAGGCAACTTCCCGAAAAAAAGCACTGGAAAAAATTCAATTAGACGAAATTAAACCTTCCAGTCGAAAATATCCTTATATCGATTTTCGTCCTGATCGGGAAATTGGAAATGAGGTATTATCAGTTGAAAACCTTTGTAAAACAATTGATGGTGTACCAGTTTTAGATAACATCTCCTTTATTGTTAATCATGGAGATAAAATTGCCTTTGTTGGTGGTGATGAACTAGCAAAAACTACACTATTCCAAATTCTTGCTGGTGAATTAGAACCAGACTCTGGATCTTATAAGTGGGGAGTTACTACTTCACAGGCTTATTTTCCAAAAGATCATACAAAAGAATTTGATCATGATCTTATTATCTCCGACTGGCTGACCCAATATTCTCCAGTAAAAGATGTCACTTATGTACGTGGCTTTTTAGGACGAATGTTATTTGCTGGAGAAGATGGTGTGAAAAAAATACGTGTTCTTTCCGGCGGTGAAAAAGTACGTTGTCTTCTTTCAAAAATGATGATTTCTGGTGCTAATTGTTTGATTTTTGACGAACCAACAAATCATTTGGATATGGAATCTATTACTGCATTAAATAATGGATTAGTTAAATTTTCTGGTGTTGTATTGTTTACTTCACATGATCACCAATTTGTACAGACAACAGCAAACCGTATTATGGAAATCACACCAAATGGATTAATTGATAAAATTACAACTTATGATGAATATCTTGCAAATGATGAAATGGCAAGAAAACGTCAAGTGTATACGGTAAATCTATCTGATGAAGAAGATAATTAAGCTTAATTCAATAAGAAAAGGACTCTCGCTTTATGTGAAAGTCCTTTTCTAAATATGTCATATCTTTTATGTTATATTGATATTTTCTATCAAGATTTTAATAATTTCTGAATTTCTTTTGTTACCTGCATAGTATGTTTATTTCTCTCTGTCAAATCACTAACACCTTTCGCATTATCTGCAGAAGCTTCATTTACTTCTTCTATATTGTCTAAAATTTCCTTTATTGAATCAGATAACTCTGCAATATGATCCTGAATATCATTGATTGATTCTTTGATATTTGTCACTCCTGCCCCATAGAGTTCCGATTGCTCTGCAAAGGTTCGAAAACTAATTGTCACTTCTTCTTCTAAATATTTCATTACACCATCAAAACATTTTCTTACAAATGCAATTGACTCATTGCTATTTGCAATAATATTTTGAATATTAGTTGCCGTCGACTTTGTTTCCTTTGCCAGTTGTGCAATCTCATCCGCTACAATTGCAAAACCTTTTCCTGCCTCTCCTGCTCTTGCTGACTCAATAGATGCATTTAGAGACAATAAATTCGTCTGTTTTGTAATGCGCAAAATTTCATCTGCCATTTCATTCACACGTTCCATTGTTGCCAATCCTTGCAGTGCCGTTTCAATATCATTTTTGGTCAACTCCATCGTTTCCATTCCTCTGCTTAGATTATTCTTTACATAGGAATTCATATCATTGGCACGCTGAATTAATGTATCTGATACTTCTGTCCCACTATATACCTTTTCCTCAATATTTCCTACAATAACGGAAATTGTATTTAACTCCTGACTAACTGCTTCAATTGCTTGATTTGTATCATCTATCCCAGAAGATAGAGATTTTGTTGTTACTGCATTATCTGAAATATACTCGATTAGCTGCTCTGTTGTTTCTACTAAAGCGTGTCCTGTCTTTTCTAATGATTTCTTTACTGGCTCCAATGTATTTTTTTGCACTTGTTCCGCTGTTTGAACTTTTTCTTTTTGTCTTATCTCTTCCTGTTTTATTTGTTGTTGTTTTAAAAGATACCAACTTCCTATTCCAATCAATAATGCTGCCACTGCTCCAAGTAAAATGAGAATAATTTTACCTGTTCCACTCGTTAGCAGTGTAACTCCCCATATTAAAAATACTCCTATAAAATGAATCCATAACATCCATCCACGAAAGCCTGTCACTTTATCATTCTCTTTCATTTCCTTCTCCTTTGCTGTTCCGTCTCCCAAATAACCTCTTTTTTCTTTTATTTTTATAATTATAGCATGGTTTTGCAAGACCTGACAAGCACAATCTACGAAAAGTCAATTGTATCACAATATAACCTAAATTATAGAAATATACAGGTAAATAGATAAATTATATACAAATTAACAAATTTATAAATTTATATTGACAAATCATTCATTCCTATATATAATGCTATATATGGTTTTCTAATCATAAGCTGACATGGCACAGGCGGTAGCGCACTTCATTGGTAATGAAGAGGTCACGGGTTCAAGTCCCGTTGTCAGCTTTATAAAATATTCTTTTTATTAACATTTCATTATATTAAAAAATTATTTCAATATTCATATCTTTTTCTATATTTCACAAACATAAAAATGGACAATACAAATGCCATAAGTTCTGCCACAGGTGTTGCCAGCCAGACACCATTTACACCCAAAAGAATAGGAAGTATAATCATAGGAATCAACATAAACACAAACGATCTTGAAAATGCAAGAATAGCAGAAACTACTCCATTTGATAGTGCAGTAAACATGCCACTAGCAAAAATATTAAATCCAATAAAGAGTAATGCCATACTACATATTTGATTTCCAGTTACTGCCAAATCATATACTGGATTATCTGGACGAGTGAAAATGGATACCAATGGTCTTGTCAATATCAAAGAGGATAGAACTGTTATCATAGAAATAAATGCAATTACTTTTAAACTAATCTTAACCAACGTTTCCAATTTCTTATGATTTTGTTCTCCATAGTAAAAACTAAGTATTGGTGCTACTCCATAGGAATACCCTGTATATAATGAACTTGCAAACATCAATACATACATAATAATTGTAACAGCAGCAACTCCATCCTCCCCAACATAATGAAGCATTGTCCAGTTAAACATCATTGTAATTATTCCAGTGACAAGTGCCGTTGCCATTTCTGAACAGCCATTTGTAGCTGCATGAATAAGAACTTGAAATCGAAACACTGGTTTTTTAAAGTGCAGTAAACTCTTTTTACTGTAAAAAATAAAGAAACCTACTATTGCTGTTACAGAATAACCCAATCCTGTTGCAATCGCTGCTCCACGAATTCCCATATCAAATCCTGCGATAAATATATAATCTAATATAATATTTAAAATCCCTCCTGTTACAGAACATAAAAAAGAAAGGGTTGCCTTTTCACTTGCTATCATATAAAGTGTAAAATTATTCATTAAAAGAATTGACACAGTAAAAATCAAATAATAGCTTAGATATTCAATACAATATCCTCTTACTTCTAAAGAAAGATTCATTTTAGAAAAGATAGGCGTCATTGTTAGATATCCCAAAAGACACATGATAATTCCCACAAATACATTTACTAAAATCAAAAATGTGAAATCCTCTTTTGCCTCCTCACTTTTCTGTTCTCCCATTTTTTTCATAATTACAGCACTGCCTCCTGTAGCAAGCATTGTAGAAATGGCAGTAATAACCTGAATAATAGGTGCTGTTAAATTAATTGCTGAAAGTGCATCTGTACCAATTAAATTTGATACAAACAGACCATCTACCATTGTATAAAAAGACATAAATACAGTCATAGCAATTGTTGGAATTGCAAATTTTAAAATATTTTTCAATGTTACAGGTTTTAAATATACATTTTGATTTTCCATAATTTTTCTCCTTTTCTCTTGTATTTGCTTCTTACTTGTATCATAAACCGAACAGTAACAGTACAGTCAATAATAAAATGAAAATTTTTTAAGTTTTTTCACCTATAGAAAGATTCTACATTCTTAATTATTCATACACATAATTTCATAAAAAAAATAGAGGTTTCTATCCTAAAACTGTGATAGAAACCTCTATTTTATTACTTTTGCATATTTTATATAGACTTCCCAATATTAAATATTCAACAAATCACTATATGCTTTCAGTGCCCCATCTGTATCATGAGCAAGTACCCTCTTTGCTAAAACTTTACCTAACTGTACTCCCTCTTGATCAAAGCTATTAATATTCCATACAAAGCCCTGATACATAACCTTATTTTCAAAATGAGATAAAAGTGCTCCTAATGCTTGAGGAGTCAGCTTATCACCAATAATAATACTAGAAGGACGTCCACCTTCAAAATTCTTATTGCGGTTCTCATCTGCTTTTCCACATGCAAATGCTACAATTTGTGCTACAACATTTGCACAAAGTTTCTGCTGACTTGTACTATCTTGAATTACAACATCTCTACCTATCTGGTTATTTTTAAATCCGACAAACTGTAAAGGAATTATATCTGTTCCCTGATGTAATAACTGATAGAATGAGTGCTGTCCATTGGTTCCTGGTTCACCGAAAATAACAGGACCTGTAGCATAATTTACAGGCTCACCAAAACGATTTACCGATTTTCCATTTGATTCCATATCAAGTTGTTGTAAATGTGCTGGAAAACGGCTTAAAGCCTGAGAATAAGGTAATACTGCTGTATTTTGATATCCTAATACATTCCGTTCATAAATTCCAATTAGTGCATCTAACATAGCAGGGTTTGCAAACATATCTTTGTTCTTTGCAAGTTTATCTTCCTCTGCTGCACCATCTAAAAACTGTGCAAACACTTCAGGACCAAAAGCTAGAGATAAAACAGCACCACCTACGCCAGAGGTAGAAGAAAACCGACCGCCAATATAATCATCCATAAAGAATGCTGCTAAATAATCCTCACTCTTTGCTAAAGGTGACGTTTCACTTGTAACAGCAATCATATGCTTAGAAGCGTCTAAGCCTGCATTTTTTAATGCATCCTTTACAAAGGACTCATTTGTTAATGTCTCTAATGTCGTACCAGACTTAGATACCAATACAAAAAGAGAATGTTCTACATCAATCGTATTTAATACAGCCGATGCATCATCTGGGTCTACATTACTGATAAATTTCGCTTCCATTTTAAATGTATGATTTACCTTAGCCCAATTTTCTAGTGCTAAATACATCGCACGAGGACCAAGATCACTGCCACCAATACCAATTTGTACAACAGTTGTAAATTTCTCACCTGCTGCATTTGTAATTTCACCACTATGTACCTTATTTGCTAGTTCTGCAATCTTTTTCTGCTGTTCTACATAAAAACTACGCTTATCTACGCCATCAGCTACAACAGGTTCCCCTAACTGACCACGAGTCATATGATGAAGCACCATACGTTTTTCTCCAGTATTGATTACTTCACCATTGTAAAGAGCTTCGAATTTCTCTGCAAGTTGCATTTCTTCTGCTAATTTTGCAAGAACCTCTAGCACTTTATCATCCACTTGCTTTGCAGCATAATTAAATGCAAGTCCTGCTGCCATAGGAACATTGTATTTTTTTACACGATCTGCACCATTTTCCCCAGCCATTGTTTCCGCAAGATTCACTGTTCCCATCTTTAACAACTCTTGATATGCCGTAATCATATCTAAATTGTTCCAAGTAATCATAATTGATGTCATCCTCCTTAAAATAATTTTCTATCATAAATCAAAACACTTTACTTCTAAGATTATACTATTAAATACAGATAAATTCAAGTATTGGAATTCGTTTCTTTATACTTTACCAATTTTACAGGGAATTTCACTACAAAAATTCTTATAAAAATTTGCAACACCTGATAACCTTAAAAATCGACTGTCACTGTCAAGATGTTGGGCTTGTTTTTCTTTTTTACTCCGCCCATTTTCAAAATAACATTCTAGTTTCGGATCTAAGCATATTAATTACTTCACTTATATAATAACCAATAATTTTAAACTAATTCATTCTATTACCATCCAATATATTTTCTTAATATTCACCATTTATAATAACTTTTTTATCTAATTAAAATAAATAATTTATATCAAATTGTAAAATGTAGCTTTTCTTTTGTCGACTATTTCACTCATTTCATATTATACATTTTTGTTATAATTCTTTTTTTCCTAAATTTCCTGCACAATCTTATTATAAGCTTTCTTATTCCGTCGATAAAAATATAAGGCTGCTGCTGTTACAATCCACAACACACCAGGAATCGTTGTAAATGAATGTTTAATCACGGATAATACTGCTGGATTTTGTTATTGATTTGCAACATATCCTAGTTTACCTAAAACACCTGCTAAAATAGAAGTTCCAATCGCCATTCCAATTTTGTTACCCAATGAAATCCAATATATGCGAATTGGTAATTAATTCCTTGTCCAAATTAATAATTCCTGGAAAAGAAATACCAATTCCCAAAACACTTTGTTTGTTACATTCACCTTCATTTAGCAAATTTTCCAGCCTTTTATTTACTTCATAATAATAATTATCTTCTTCCATATATAGTAAGAAAATATACTCATATTTCAAAATTTTACCAGTTAGATCGGTAAGTACCAGACTGATATGGTTTTTTGTAATCTGGATTGCTGTTGGAAGACTGATCTTTAGAGCATAAGAAATATCTGGGTTTGATATCATCCCATTTTTACATATGTACCGAAAAACATCATTTCGGTTTTTTCTTTACTTCTATATTTGTTATCTTTTTCTTTTCCATCTTAATCTCCTGCACTTTACAAAAGTGTTTTTCTAAGTATACTTTAGCATATCATAAATATTTCCGATTTGTTATTGTTTTTTTATTGTTTATCGACTATACCAAAACATTTTATCTATTTAAAAAAGGTAGCTGATCTTTCATTAGAACTAACAACTACCATAAATAAACTTTATTTTATTATTTTATTTAAAATATTCTTCTTTCGTATATATAATCAATAGTTAATTCCGCTTATAGCCAAGATACCATCTACAACGCCGAAATTAATATTACACGTTCCTCCATCTGAGATAGAAAATCCTGCCATACTAGGTTGAAAATTTTCAATATCCGCCATTTCTATAGATTTTAGCAGTTCCTCTGTAAATACTATTTCTGCATCAAGTTTTAAAAAATCTTCTTTCGTTTTTACCACACCAGCATCTGGCAGACCTACATAAACCGGAAATGCAGTCAAAGTTGCCAATGCCTCTAAATCCTTGTCTGCGACAGCCACCTTCACTTTCTTAGCAAATTCCTTCGCCGCCTTGCTGTCAACTTCGAAATTATCCTTATATTCTGGCATTATCTGATTATTTTTTCCTGTTTCTTCTGTTTCTGCTTGATTCACAGTTGTATCTTGTTGTGTTTCTTGCATTATACTCTGAGAACTCTCCTTTTTTTGTGTATCCTGATAGGATTGCTTACTTTCGCCACATCCTGTCAGAACTACTCCTGTTAAAGCAAAACTCAAAACCATAGTAATTGTACGTTTCATTTTTTTTCTCATTTTAATTTCCTCCTATTTCAAATTCAATCTCTCCTGACGCACCAGGGGCAATTTCATATTTTTCAAAAACAATAACGGGATGGTTATTTTTATTTATATAGAACTTGACATCTTCCGAAATTCCTGTAAATCCCCCCTCCTCTGCTGTAAAAAATATTTCTCCTGCACTTTGCCTTTCGGCAATCTGTTCTCTAATGTTCTTATTTACCAGTTCAATATAATCACCATCTAACATATCCTTTAATGTAACAAATTTTCCTGTACTTAAATCTAAATTGTAATACTTTGACTTATTATAGGCATTTGTCCAATTCTCCGTTCCTCTTACAACGAAGGAAAGATACTCGTTATTTTGCTGTTTTATCTCATAGTTTACAGTAATCTTTATATTATGTTTTTTCCATTCTTCTAGTGTTCCTCCTGTTTCTAAAAAGGCAGTTCGATATTCCTCTGCACGCATAACTGCCTCCTTTGCATACTGATTACATTGTTCAAGAATTTCTTGATTAATTTTTTCTACTGTTATTCCAGTATCCTCTGTAATCATTTCAATGGTTGGAATCTCAACAGACACTGCAATATCATCCTTTTCTGTTTCATAAGAACGAAATGTCAATATCTGAGCCAGTCCTCCAATAATAGGAAGCTGTGCTACTTCCTTTGCAAACACAGAATTTGTATTTAAAGCTACTATAAAAAGAATACATACAGCCGCTGCTGCTTCCATCCCGTGGATTACTTTTTTCAATCGGTACCTCTGACGAATGCTGTTTTTCTCTGCCTGCTGTCTTTGTGATTTCATTATCTCTTGCTGTACTCGGATATTAAGCTCCTCTGGAATAACAATTTCATCATATCTTTCTTTCATTTTTTCTAATCTACCCATAAATCTGCCTCCTGAATATTTTCTTTTAATAGCTTTAAGCCTCGATAAAGTTTCGTTTTCACTGTATTCAGATTAAATCCAGTAATGCTAGATATTTCTTTCAAAGACATTTCCTCAAAAAATCTAAGTTTTATAATTCCCTGAACATCCATCTCCAACTTCTCTAATTCCTGTTCTATATCACCTCCTTGCTCATATCCTTCTTCATAATACACCGCTTTTTGTTCCACAACATCAGCAGTCAAAATAACTTTGTTGCGCTTTTTTAGTCCTGTTAAACATTCATTAATCAATATTCTATAAAACCAAGTTTTAATTGCATCTTCATTTTTAATGTTTTTATGTGCTTCAAGTGCTTTGCAAACAGCACTCTGTACAGCATCAAGTGCATCCTCTTGATGTTTGGTATAACTATAAGCCACTCGGTAAAATCGGTCTTGATTTTCAAGGATATACTGAATCAACCTTTCATATAATATTTGTTTCATTGCCGACACTCACCTTTCTGTTTTCCTGTTTTACTATATAGACTTTTCTAGTATTCAAAAAGTTTCAAAAAATTGATTATTAAAAACAATTTAGAAAAAATTTTTCCAATAATTATACTCTTGTATCCATTTAATAAATGTAAACACACATAATTATCTTTAAAAAAGCATGAAAAAAAGATTGCCTAAGCAACCCTCATATTTTTACTTGATAGTATAATCTTACTTTTATATTGGTACTTTCAATTTCGTATTATTTTTGACATTTGTAACATCTCCCTTTTCATTTATTTCGTATATCATCTAGTTGCTATTATAAATTTATAATACTCTTATACTCTATTTTTAAACCTTAACATAAGCACCAAAAAAGGCAGGACAACCTGCCTCTATTGTTAATTTAACTTCTTTATTTCTCGATTAAAGCAAGATACCATACTTACCACAAACCCACATATCCCAGTACATAAAAACATAGCCGCCATACCGCTTCCAGCACTATTTTCAACTATTATTCCTAATATCTCTGCAAATCTGTTTTCAGAAACTATAAAAGGTTCAAAAACATAATCTGCCAAATAACCTCCGAGGAGAATGCCAAATGGTATTGTGCTGTACTGAATGGCATTCCTAACTGCAAACACTCTTCCCTGCATCGCTGTAGGAATTCTTTGATACAGTATTGTATTTTGATTCGCCATAATAAAAGGAATTGGCAGACTAGCAGCAACCGCAGCAGCCGACCACCAAAATACATTTCTTCCAACTGCCATCATCAAATCCCCAAACAAAAAAGAGAGTGCTGCCGAAACATAAATTGCTGTTGTTTTATGGCGACTTTCCTTTTTTATGGAAACGATGATACCTCCAACAATCCCTCCTGCTCCCATACAGGCATTTACAATTCCAAGTACAATGCTGTTTCCAGAACTTCTTGACAAAATCATAGGTGAGAGAATATTTTCATAGGTCAGCCTTGAAAAAAAGTTAATTAGTGCCATCGTCAGCATCATATATAAAATACCTTTTTCTTTTTTCAAAAAGGCAAACCCTTCTGCTATTCCGTCAAAAGGGGATTTGTATATTTTTTCCTGCATCTGTTCTGGAATTGTAATGAAAAACAACAATACAAAAAAAGCAAATGCAAAGCTCGCCAAATCTATCAATAAAATAAGTAAAAGTCCACCCATTGCAAAAAGAAATGTAGCCAACATAGGACTAAACACCACAATCACATTATTGGAAAAAGAGTTCATCCCACTTACATTTGAAATCTTCTCCTTTGGTACAAGCCGCCCTGTTGCTACTGCAGATGCGGGCTGCTGAAAAGCATTCGTTATACCAATTATCACATTTATAATGTAGATATTCCAAACTGCAAGCCGTCCCATAAGCAGAAATATCAGCACAATTATTGATCCAAGTGCTGCAATGCTGTCCGAAACCAGCATAATTGTTTTCTTATTACGTCTGTCTATAAAGCTGCCTACAAATAAACTTAAAATAACATATGGTACATAATTGCAAAATGACATCATTGAAACAGACATTGCCGAATGGCTCTGTCTATATGCCCATAAAACTAACGCAAATCCTGTCATGGAACTGCCAAGTCCAGATATACTCTGACTTAGCCACAAAATAATATATTTCTTAAATGATTTTTCTTTCATTGAATTTTCTCCATTCTATTCTTAATTTTTTCGAATAAAAAGTACAAAATCCAATGTGGATGATAGGTTTTACCTCTGTACAAATTTCATCCAGTCACCAGACTTTGTACAGAGTTCTTTGCTTAGATCAATCACTAAATAACAAAACATATTTTCCACCTCCTTCATTTCTCTTTCACACTTAATCCCTTCATCATGCGGGATGAAAGCAGACATTCATCTCCATTGACCATGTAAATCACTCGGTTTTGAAAGTCAATTTCCTTAATGTTATCCTTATTTACCAAAAATGATCGGTGACAGCGATAAAATCGCCCATCTACCTTTTTTTCAATCTCTTTCATTTTTCCCCAAAATTCCATCTGACGATTTTTGCAATGTAAAATAATCTTATGTACATTTGGAGACGTTTCAAAAAAAAGAATATCGTCATAATCTACTGTAAATATCTTTTCATTCACTTTCACAGAAAAATTTGCATGTACTTTATTATTAACAGACACAAATCTTTGATTCGCTTCGAGAATACAATCATATACTCTTTTTCCCAATTCTTCTGGAACATCCTTCAAAATAAAATCTAATGCCTCTAACTTGTAAATAAACGTCAAGTAACTCATTTCCGAATGGGTTGTAACAAAAATAATAAATCCTCTTGGATCATATTTTCTGATTTCCTGTGCTAGTGCCAATCCTGTCATATCTGCACCCAGAGCAATATCCAGAAAATATATCCCAACCTCCTCTGTTTCTTTCACTTCCTTGAGAATTTTATGTGGATCTTCAGAAACACAGCTAAGTTCCATATCCAAATCTTCCATAAGGACAATATTTTCAATCACTTTTTGCATTTTATCTCTTTCTGCTTCTATATCTTCACATATATATATTTTTAACATATTGCATTTTCTCCTTACCATAGCGAAAACAAGGCTTTCTGGTTATACCAGAGACATTTCTTTTTTAATATTATATAGAATGTTTAAAATTTGTCAATAAAAAAGAATAGCAATCACCATTAAAATCATTCTTTAGTTCTTCATAAGCTCTAAGAAGGTATCTTCTAGCGTCCCGCATGTTTCATAAAGTCCTGTCATTACTACATTGTGCGACGCCAGTAATTTTGCGACATCATTCTTTTCATTGGCATCAATATTAATTCTCACTTCTTTCTCATTTTGTGAAACTACATAATATCCATTTTCCTGAAGAATCTTTTGTACTGTTTTTGTATCTAAGCTTTCTATTACATAAATAATCTGTTTCCCCTTCTTATCATCATGAAAATCCATAAACTGAATGACTTCACCTTTTTTGATTATAATTGCCCTATCACACATTTTTTCCAATTCACCCAATAAGTGGCTTGAAATCAATACCGTGATATTCTTTTCATTTGCGATTTTTCTGATATATTCACGAACTTCATAAATACCTTCTGGATCTAATCCATTGGTAGGTTCATCTAACACTAAAACATCTGGATCCTTTAATAAAGCCTGAGCAATTCCTAATCTCTGTCTCATGCCAAGCGAGTATGCTTTTACATTCTTATTTGCAGCATCTATAAGCCCTAACAATTCCATCAATTCTTCTACCTTCTTTTTTCCTACACCATTTAATCCAGCAAAGTACATTAGATTTTGATATCCTGTATTATATGGATAAAAACTAGGGGTTTCAATCATACAGCCAATATCTTTGACACCGCTTAAATCCACTTCTCCAGTATAATTTTTAGTCAATCCGACTAAGATTTTCATAATACTGGTTTTCCCAGCTCCATTTGGTCCAATCAGTCCAACAATCTCTCCACTTCCAAGCTCAAAGGATACTTTATTTAAAATCTGAAAACCTTTTGCTTTCTTACTGATATTGTTAACTTTTAATACATGATTCATTTTCAATTTTCTCCTCCTAATCTTGTGATTCAGACTTCCTTTTCTCCTAACAATTTTATTATAAAACAAAATTTCTTATTTTATTTTTTCTGTCGTAAACGTCCATTTTTAAATCTTAAATGGAGTTTTTCTTGCCAATTTACTCACAATAAAGTATAATAAACACAACGTCAAGATTCGCTTGCAAGTCTTGGCGTTGCGTTTGTGTCAGCTTTGCTGACGGAATATAGATTACAAAAATCATACGATTTCAAGGAGTTCTTTATGATTGCATTATATTTAACTGGTTCCATATTTATTGCACTTATGCTGACTTTTGACATTTTTATATTGACCCACCCGCAGCTTTCCTTAAAAAAATACCCCATTTTCTTTTTCTTGTTCTCAGTGTTTTTTTATATACAGGTATATTTTACCTTTTATCCTATGTTATTTATTACATTGATAGTAACTTCTTTTTTGTTAGTGAAATCCGTTAAGAAATTATACTTTATTTTTTATATTCCGCTTGGTTATATTATAAACTGTATTTTAGGCAATTTAATAGGATTTACCTTTAATATATTATGGGATCTCTCTGTGAAAGAATTAAATGCTAATCAATTATATATTTTCATATATTTTATCTGTACAATAATTGCCAGTTGTCCTGTTCTTTATCTGGTCAGACTATTGTTTCAGAAATACCTTATTGATACCTTTGAAAAAATGAGTAAAAAATTACTCACTTTAATTGCTTTAACCCTTTTGCTTTGCGCATTTATGCTTTTTACAATGGCTTCTTTTTTTGATAACATAGATATTACACACAGGGAATACTTTTTAATGGTTTCTTCTCTTATCCTTTATTTTTTGTTTACAATAAGCATGATTTTTATTGTATTGCACACAACCAGAAAAAGTTATGAAGCTCAGAAAAAAATAGAATATCTCGAAAGCTTAAATGAATACACCAAAAACCTAGAAATGTCATACGATAACTTGCGTTCTTTTAAACATGATTATATCAATATTATGGCTTCCCTTGCTGCATATATTGATGAAGAAAGATATGAGGAACTGGAAACCTTTTTCTATGAGCATATTTTACCAATGCAAAAAAACCTTATACAAAAAAATGAGGCATTGCATAACTTATTACATATCAAAATATTAGAATTGAAAAGTATTCTATACACCAAACTACTTTTAGCCATCAATCAGGATATCGAGGTGAATGTTGATATCTCAGACGAAATTGATTCTATTCACATAGATCCTGTTGATCTAATCAAAATGGTTGGAATTTATCTAGACAATGCGATAGAAGCATGTCTGGAAACAGAACATCCAATCCTTAATTTTCATCTAAATAAGATAAATCGAGATACTGTATTTATTATATCAAATACATTTATTGACAAAGGGCTTTTCGTAACACAGATGCATAAAAAGGGTATGAACACAAAGGAAACTGAACATAGTATTGGTCTTCACAATGTGTCCGAAATCTTGTATCGCTATGACAATGTTTATCACAAAACCTCAATTAAGAAGGACTTGTTTATACAGCAAGTTCAGATATCACAAATAAGATAAATTACAAAAATCATACTGATTTAAGGAGTTTTTTATGATTACAATTTATTTAATTCATTCAATATTATGTACATTTATGCTGATCTGTGACATTTTTATATTGACCTATCCACATCTTTCTATAAAAAAATATCCTATTTTCTTTTTCTTATTTTCTGTGCTTTTTTTTATACAAGATTGTTTCAACCTTTCTCCTGTATTACTTCTTGCACTAGCAGTAAATTCCATCCTGCTAGTGCAATTTACTAAGAAATTATATTCTGTTTTTTATATTTTAATTGGTTATATTGTAAACTGCATTTTAACCAATTTATTAGTGTTTGCAGCTAATATATTATGGGGACTCTCTATCAAAGAATTAAATGCTAATAAATTTCTTATGATCCTATTTAGTATCTGTACAATAGCAATGTCCTGTCCCGTCCTTTATCTGGTCAGATGGTTATTTCAAAAATATCTTATCAATATTTTTGAAAAAATGAGTAAAAAACTGTTCGTTTTAATTACTTTGACCTTTTTGCTTTGTGCATTTATGCTTTTCACGATGGCTTCTTTTTTTGATAATACAGATATTATAACACACAAAGAGTTCTTTTTAATGGTTTCTTCTCTTGTCCTTTATTTTCTGTTTACAATAGGTATGATTTTTATTGTACTGCACACAACCAGAAAAAGTTATGAAGCTCAGAAAAAAATGGAATATCTAGAAAACTTAAATGAATACACGAAAAACCTAGAAATGGTATATGATAACCTATATTCTTTTAAGTATGACTATATCAATATTATGACTTCTCTCGCTGCATATATTGATGAGAAAAAATATAAAGAACTAGGAACTTTTTTCTATGAGCATATTTTTCCAATGCAGAAAAACCTCACACAAAAAAATGGGGCATTGAGCAACTTATTACATGTCAGGGTATTAGAATTGAAAAGTATTCTATATACCAAACTACTCTTAGCTATCAATCAGGGTATTGAGATAAATATTGATATTCCAGACGAAATTGATTTCATTCATATGAACCCTGTTGATCTAACTAGAATGGTTGGAATTTATCTCGATAATGCGATAGAGGCATGTTTGGAAACAGAACATCCAATCCTTAATTTTCATCTGGGCAAAATGAATCAAGATACTGTATTTATTATATCAAATACATTTATTAACAAAGGGCTTTCTATAACACAAATGCATAAAAGGGGCATAACCACAAAGGGAACTGGACATGGTATTGGTCTTTACAATGTGTCTGAAATCTTATATCGCTATGATAATATTTATCATGAAACTTTAATTAAGGATAACTTGTTTATACAGCAAGTTCAGATATCATACAATAATCGGATTTGTTAAAGATTCGTCTGCTCTTTATAAATCTTTTTTTTGCAAAACAGTCATACCTGTAATTGAAAATATAATACCTGTAATAAGAAACACTGCAATATTTTTAGCACTCCAATCCTGATACATCAGGAATTGATCAGAAAGGCAAAACAATACATAATCCATTACTTTTCCCATTGCTGTTATTTTCTGTCCAATTAGCTGTAAAATACTTGGCATTATCCAAAACAATATGATTAAATAAATAAAAGGCGTAATGGTTGTGTTCAAAAAACATGTAATCATAACTGCTGTTGCACCTATAGCAAAACCATAAATCATATAAATTAGGATTTCTTTTCCAATAATTCCAAATAGCAAAGCTACTGTCCAGGACTGTTTACAAATGATTAATGTGATATCATATAAAATTCCTCCGCATAAACCAATTAACATACTGGAAAGTGCTATACTCACAATTTTTGCTGTGACAATCTGGATTCTGCTGCTTCTTGATGTAAAAACAAATATTGCTGTTTTTAGATCAAATTCTTCCCCTAAACTTTTGGCTGCTAAAAACATAATTAAAATACTGGAAAAGTTTCCAAAAAACGCAATTACATTGTGTACTCCAAAGCTCTCTGGAAATGTATATGCACCATATGTCATCCCTCCACCCATAATCAACACCATAATTAATCCCAATAGGAATTCTCTTTTTTTCAATAATTTTACTAATTCTAACAATGTAATGTCTATTGTCTTCTTCATAACTGTGATTCTCCTTTCGATTTAATCTCATTATAAACTTTTTTGCTTTTTATGCTCGTTTTATTCTTAAATGGGTATAAATTTGTCGTAAGCGTAAAAGTATCAAAGCAATTAACAACTAACCCAAAAAAATTATGGAAAGTTAGAACTATGGAAAAAACATTGTTTGAGCAGATGGGCAGGACATAATCTAAGCAAAGATATTTTGAGAATTGAAAAATCCCATGTTTTCATGTATAATTGGAAAAAGAAGTTAAACTGGAAAATCAGAAGTTAAGGAGATAAAGAAACGTGAGGAAAATAAGTTTATTTATTGCAATGAGCCTTGACGGATATATTGCAGATAGTAAGGGCGGTGTTGATTGGTTGAACGGACAAGACAATGATGAAGACAATGATGATGAGAATATTGATACCTATTCTGAGTTTGCAAAAACCATTGATACGATTTTAATGGGGTGGAATACTTATCATCAAGTTGTTACTGAACTTTCTCCCAAAGAGTGGGGATATAACGAATTTACAACTTATGTTATCACACATAATGAACATACTTCCTCTGAAAATATTCGATTTGTAAATATAAATCCTGTTGATTTAGTAAAAAAACTGAAAGAGAAAAAAGGAAAAGATATATGGATATGTGGTGGGGCCAATCTTGTTCAACAGTTAGTAAATGAAGATTTAATTGACTATTATTATATCACTGTAATTCCAACACTTTTAGGCTCTGGTATTCGGCTTTTTGAAAATACAAAACATGAGATTAAGCTAAGACTACTTAATACACAGTCATATAATGGTATGACAGATTTAATCTATACAAGAAGATAATTTGGAATTCTGATAAGACACTTTTTATAGCATTTAATAATTGTTATATCTTATCTTCAAAAAGTCCGCAAACCCTTGAAAACGCTAAATTTATAGCAAGTGAGTTTGCCCTTATGCTTTCCCTTGTGTTATATCCTTTTCCCTCATGTTACCAACC
>CAJTXA010000021.1 GCA_910579865.1 uncultured Lachnospiraceae bacterium | reverse complement strand
GCTTAAACTCTGTCATGGAGCCAATAGACTTATCCAAAACAATCAATTCACAGGTCTCTGAATCCACGCCTGTTGACATCAGTTTGCTTGTAACAGCAATAACAGGATACTTTGTATTCGGATCAGTGAAATTTTCCAATTCTGCCTTTCCAATTTCATCATCGCCTGTAATCTTCATTATGTACTTACTGTTCTCCTGAACCAAGTCTGAATTGAGGTTTTTCAATTTCAAAACCATAGCATCTGCATGGTCAATGTTTTCGCAGAACACAATTGTCTTTGCATACCTGCAGTCATTTTCTTTCATGTAATCAGTGATTCTTTTTGCAACAATTTCCTGCCTTTCTTCCACGACAATAGTTCTGTCAAAGTCTTTTTGTGTATAAACTCTATCTTCTACAGGATTCCCATCTACATCCAATTTCCCTGATGGCGGTCTATATCCATCCTTATCAATATTAAGTTCAACTGAAATAACCCTGTATGGAGCAAGAAAACCATCTTCAATTCCCTGTTTCAATGAATATGTATACAATGGTTTATCATCTGTCTCCGCACAAAAATAATTAATATTTGACACATCTTCTGTTTCTTTTGGTGTTGCAGTAAGACCAAGCTGAGTAGCAGAGCCGAAATACGCCAATATTTCATGCCAATTGGAATCCAAATCAGCAGAACCTCTGTGACACTCATCCACAATAATCATATCAAAGAAATCAGGCGGGAGCTCCTTATAATAATCTTTATCTTTGCTTTTCAACTGCTGATAAAGTGCTGTATATACCTCATAGGCAGTATCTTTCTTGATATTTGCACTTTTCATTTTCACCATGACACCAGCATCCACAAATGGTTTAAAATCTTTCTGCATTGTCTGGTCTGCGAGTGCATTTCTATCAACCAAATACAAGATTTTCTTTTTTGTCTTACTTTTCCACAATCTCCATACAATCTGAAATGCAGTAAATGTCTTGCCTGTTCCTGTTGCCATGACAAGGAGCATCCTGTTCTTCCCCTGTGCGATTGCATCAATCACCCTGTTAATAGCAATTCTCTGATAATAGCGCGGTTTCTTCGGCTTTGCCTTCGATGCGTCAATATAATAAGGTTGATTGATTAATCTAACTTCATCTTCTGTCAAACCTTTTTCCTTAATATATCTATCCCACAATTCTTCGGGATATGGGAAATCCTGCATTTTTAGTTTATCGTTATTCTTATGGATGATTAAATCCTCTTCAATCAAATCAATCCCATTTGTCGTATAAGCAAACGGAATATCCAAAATTTCAGCATACTCAAGAACCTGTTGGTATCCTTCCATTGCACTATGCTCTATTCCCTTCGCTTCCACCAAAGCCAAAGGAATGTTGTCTTTAAACAACAGAAGATAATCTGCTTTTTTCTTCTCTCCCCTTGATACTTTATCTCCGTCAATATTTACCCTGCCATCTGTAAAATAATATTCCATAATAATATTATCAGAGTTTTCTTTTCCCCATCTCTCCTGAATGATAGGTGTAATATACTTTTTCTTTGTGTTTTCTTCATTTTTCTGTTGCTCTGCAATCTCTTCTGGTGTCAACTGCATAATCTTTTCTCCTTCAATTCTTTTTATTTTAATATATTTCCTGTCCGATATTCAGGACTTTAATTTCTTCATTATCTTTTTTGCATCTTCTGTCAAAACATATCTGCCCTTCGTATTATTGTAAATTTGAACATAACCATTGTCGATCAACTCATTCAAAACCATATTCACCTTTGCTTTACTACAGCCAAGAGCATCCGCTATCTCCTGTTGTGTAATAGGACATATCTCTGCATTATTAATCTCTATCTGATGTTCATATAATGTTTTCAATACCAAATATCTATCATTTGTAAAAAATTCTATTTTGTTCATTACCATCACCTTTTATGTTCAAAAATTTTTCCTATGGTATTATTATAATGCTTCTGTATCAGATTGCAAGCCAATTTGTGTAGGATAACCTTCGACTTCATCTTCGGGTATTCGCTTCCATTCAAAAAATCCAAATAAAGCCAGTACCTACTGCATAAACTCTGATAGAGTGACACTTACAAAGTACACGGGTCTCGCCAACCTAGCAAGTTCCTTGCTGAACAGGTTGTCTCGCCCTTGACGCTCCAAAAAGCATGAAGCTATCAGGTAAAATGTCCAGCTTGCTGAACATTTTAGCTTGGGGACCAGCAACCTGATGCGGGACATTCCAGAAAACAATAACCTCCACTGGAGCTTATTGTCTTCTTCCATTCGAGATACGCTCGACCCGTTGGGCTATAGAATTTAATCTTTGACTATATTTAAAGTTTTCTTTCCCTATACAATAGATTGATTTTTGAATCGTTTTTGAGCATCTTATGACAGCTTATTTCATTCATTGCTATATTGTTTCATTTATTGAAATATAGTTTTATAAATTATTATAATATTGCATTTTATGCTCAATTTTTTAAAAAGCGAATACCTACAATTTATCCTAAAAAAGCAAACAGAATCTCTCCGTTTGCTCATTATTTTCTATTTCATCAGTGCTTCAAACATTTCGTCATATCTTTTCAGACTATCAGCATCAAGCTGAATGATATTTTCTTTGATTCCTGCCTTCTCCCTTTTTTGTTTAGAAGCAGAAGACAAAATATATCTGTTGATTACATCCTGCTGATTGTCCAGCATCTTTTTCAATTCCTCATTTTCTATCTTCAAAGTATCTACTTCTTCTTTGTGATCTGCATTCAGGATGTCAATACTTTTACTTGCTTCTTTATACTGATATAGATTGTTCACCATATCAGAAAGTGTCTGTAAATAATATTTCTGCATAGCAGGCTCATTTTCAATATTTATGAGCATATCTTCCACACTTGGCAAATTATAACCTGTCCTTGCAGGAATATTTGCTCCTGCAATCTTTTTGTTAATAGCTTCTATGGTATCCCTCATTTGATATTTCCATATATGTACCTTGATACCTGTAGCTTTCTCTAACTGTGCATATTTTATCTTTTGATTTGGATGATTCTCTTGATAGTCCTTCAAAACATTTAGCAACTGTTCATTTGTATATAAAGCTGGTCTTCCATCTGTTCGCATAGCTTATCTCCTCCTTTCTCCAAACTTAGTGTATAAGCATTCAGTATCATCTCCTGATTAATCAATGCAGCAAGATTCATGCTTACAGTTCCAATCTCCTTTTCATCCTTAATCTGTTCTTTTAACAGCTTTTTCAAGACTTCCTTTTTTATTTCTATATTTTGGAGATTACTCTGCTTCAATTCAGCAATATAATCCTGTGCCACATTCTTTTCTGGTATGAAATGTTCACAGAATAAGCAGTCTTCACATCTGCAGTCCATCGGAAAATTAGTTGAGGTACATCTTCCCGCTCCATCTTTGACTTTAGGTAGCTGATAAAATTTTGCTCCTAATAATTCTTTCTCCGTTTGCTTCAATCCCCAATCAATATTATCAGAATAATTCCTGTAATACACTTCATTCTTGTTATTCAACATCTTTGACAGCATATAGGTTTTCGCACTTGTAAAGATATCTAAATGGTTGCAGTATGATAGTTGCTCTTCTAAGGTATAATGACCGCCAATCCGCTGTATATAGAGGGGATTCAATCCCTGCATCAGCATATTCATAAAAGCAAGATGCCTTGTATCTCCTAAACGAATTCTCTCGATTTGATTGTCTTTTATAGCTGTTCCAAGTGCTACAACCTCATAGTGATATATGCCTTCTACAACCTCATTTTCAAACATTAGAAATAAATAATTGAATTTTTGAAGAGTTATCTTTTGTTTATTTCTTTTATAGTTCCTTGTCAACTGCTTTATATAAAAATTATCTGAAACAAGATAATCACTGCGGTCAATTTCGTTTGCATAATCTATATAGTCACTAATAAATTCAAACAGTGCTTCTGGAATCTGAAATTCTGTCATAATCGGAACATTATAGTTTTTCCTATCTGATTTACTTTTTATTCTCTCAATGTGAATATAGAATTTTTCTTTCTTCTTATAGATGCAGTTTCTTCTTAACAGCAGAAACTCTGATGGTCTTAATGGAATAATTGTTGAAATCATCCACCATATTAGAATGGAACAATATTTCATCCGTAAATCTATATTGCCTGTATCAATAAAATTTCTAATCAGACAATCATATTTCAGAATGGAATCATAGCTTGGTATTTCTCTCGATTTAGGGTTATTTCTGATTGTAAAGTTCTTAATCTTTGAATAAAACTCACAAGCCTCTTTAAACGTGCAGAACTGTAAAAACTCCTTACAATTGCTCAAATACAAAACTGTCTGGTTATTTGAAACATATTTTCTAAAATCAGGAACAGTATCTATATCAAAAACACTTGTTTTTTCAAGCATGTCCTTTATATGGTGAAAAGCAATTTGAACAGTTTTTACTTCGTTTTTCTTTAAATACAGCTTAACCAGCATATACTTTTTCAAACTCAAAATCACTTCTTGCGGTACATATATATTAAAATCAAACTTTATATTTATTTCATATAAATCATAAAAGCAACTCCAAACATTATCCTTAAAAGCATCATTATTAATAACACCTTTTTCCTTTAATTCTGCAAGCATACCTTCACAGTCCAACAAAGGAATATCATCATTGATTCTTGTTTGGATAACACAATATCCAGAAGCACTTCCTTCTTCTAAATACTCATCCACACACATACCACAAATATCATTTGTGGATTTTCTGTCTAATTTATTGTTCATCCACTCTCCTCCTTCAATATATCTTCCTCTTTTGCGGATAACAGCTTATAAGTATCACAGATATTTTGCTTTAACTCTAAAGCATCAATATATGAATTGATATACTCCTCACCAAAAGCATTTTCTGCTTCTTTGACTACCGAATACAGTCTGAGCATTTTATTCATAGTCCTGATTCTGTCATATTGACAGGATGGAACTTTACTTTTGAGAATATTATTCAACTCTGCACACACAGACAACAGGGTATAAACTGTCGGAATTGAATACTCACAATTCATACAGTCTGTTCTGACAGGATATCTGCAGTTATTTTCTCTGATACACAAAACTCCATCCTGCTTGCTTATAAGACTTCCATCCACAAGTTTCTTAACAATGCTTCTTATTTCATCTTGTGACAATTTCAAAATTTCATTGATTACTCTTTCTTTGGTTATAGACTGTTGGTAAAGAAGCTCTGATAATTGTTCCAACCTATCCGCTGATATTCCTTGTTTCATATGTACAATAAGGTCTGTCTGCTCCTTTTGCGGAATTTTTTCATCTTCTGCTACTTTTAACAGGGAATCATAAAGCCACCCAAACATCCCCCTGTCATACAGTTGGAGCGTTGCTTCATTTAATTCTGTATCAGAATACATGGAATGCAGATATGTGGAAGTAGTATCTGACATATTATAATAGTTTGCCTTATGGGAACGCATATAGGTACTCACTCTTATATAGCTATCCGCTGTTCCTGTCTCCCCCGAAAGATTATCTACTAAAGAGAGTAATGTTCTATTTGCCATAATACTTGAAAACTGCTTCATTGTTTCTCCCAAATAGTCTGTAAGTACTTGTGTGCTGCTGAAATTATCTTTTCCGAAAAGCGACTCTTGGCTCAATCTCCTTCGCCACTGTTCCAAAATAATAATTGCTATCGAAACAGGAATTTTAAAGGAATCTGGAACATTAAAATGTTTATATGCCCCTGTTTTCTGTGTCTGATACTGCTCCACATACAACTTGGTATTACTGATGATATAATTTGCATCTTTCATATGGAATGAATTATCTTCAAACCATTTCAGATCATATTTTTCAATATCCAGTAGATTATCAAGTGCAGGCATGGAAATAATATCTGATTTTCTCCATGTAAGGCATAAGTGCAACAATAGATAAAGCCAACATTTTGCATAAGTAACATTATTCATGGATTTTTGTATATGTCTGTCAATATCAATAGCAAGATTGACAAAACAGCTCCACTCTTCCAATGTATAGAAATCACTATCTTTCTTCATCCTGACTCCCTGTTTTACTTTAATCATAATATCAATATTTAACTGTTTATTTTCTTTCAGATATGTCAAGTAGTATCCAAAATATTGAACATAAGTAACAGGAATGTCTTCGTTTGTAATGATTTTTCTAACATCCATTTCTGTAAGTGAATTTACATCAAAGTTATCTGCTTTATGCTTTAAAAGCAATTCATCCATAGATTGAATCAAATATCGAAACAGGTTTATACAAATGCCAATCATCTGCATTAAGTTCTTTTTTACCTGTTTGCTATTTGTAATCTTTTCATGCACAAAATCTTTATAAGTATCAAATAAAACAGGATACCTCCTGTGTGTTACATCATCACATCTGTTTAGATAATATTCCACTTTTTCATATGGATCAGTTATGCTTTGTGGAAAGTAATATTCCATAAATACTTGTGAAATCTCTCTTATAACCTCTACTCTGTTCCCATCATAAGCAAAGCAATATGTGTCTGATATTTTTATAATTGGATATTCTGGAAACATTTGTGCAAATACTTTTGTTGTTATATTTTTACCTACAACTTTTCTAATTTCCACTATCTTGATATATTTTGATTCATCTATTACTGCCATAAGCTGTAACCCCCCTTTATATAATTCATCAAGTATTTTCTCTACATCTTTTCCAACTTCCTCTTTATTATTTAGGTAAGTCAATGCTGATGTCATACTTGAATCACCTCTCCAAAGTGCAATTTCTCCAATATTATTCGTTGCATTTGCAACCTGATTAGAGAATATTCCTCTGCAAATATGAGTTTTCCATCTATAACTTTTTAAGTACATAGCATATGCCTGTGCTTCAAAATCCTCTGCTTCCTCCAATTTTTGAATAAAAGCTCTCTTTAACTTTGCAAACTTATTTGCATAAGTATAATTTGTCATTGGCAGACCTTTCTCATCAATAAACACTGCATCTGTTGTTTCCTGTTTATACTTCTCTTTATGAATCTCATAAAGTGTACATAATAAATCGCCAAATACAGGAATAATCTCCTGTTTTCTGTTCTTCTTGCTCTTTGCAATAAAACCATATTCTGTATCAGGTCTGAGATCCTTATCTTTAAGATTGACAACCATTGTTCTAATACCAGCAGAATCACATTTTAATGAAATATTCTCATACTCAATAGCAGACACTTCACTGATCCTAAGACCACCGAAGCATTGGAGATAAACTCCTAATGCAATCTCTGGAACCACTTCTACTGCTGTGTTGATAAACAGCGGAATATATTCTGCTTTTAAATTATGGATTACTTCCTTTTTACTGCCTTTTATAATGTTTTTGTATTTCCCTTTGAATAGAGGAAAATGTTTATTAAAAGAAATAATCCCTTTATCCTGTAAATAGATATAAAATGCTTCTAATCTACAGGAATATAAATGTTTTGTATATGGGGTAACATTAAGACTATTAAGAAAGTCAATGCCATCCTGAACTGTTAGTTTATCAATCTCAAAATCAGGATGCTCATAGACATAATTTAGGAATGGCACAACAACATTTGCATATGCAATCTGTGTTGTGGTTTTATCGTGTGGAAGATTTAGAATGAAATCTGTATATGGAGACACAAGAAATAAATCAAAACGTAAGTCTTGTCTGCCAATAACTACATATTGGGTAACTTCTGTTTTACCATCTTCAAGTTCAGATACTTCTTTGATGATATGCTTTACCCATCTGTAATTATTGTTTTTCTTCATAAATATATCCACCTTTCTTTTTCTCAGTAATTTGTATTACTGTTCCTTGTTTTGCCTAAGCATCTCATTATTGAGACCTTGTATTATAGATACAAGCGGAAAAATTATAAAGAATAAGCAAGATAGTCTTTTATGGTTTATAATGCTATCTATAAATAAAATAGAAAAATAAAAACTTTAAAATATAACATAATATTCTTGATTTCTTATATGATATTATGATATATCATATATCCAAATCGTACAAAATCCAGACAAAACCCCATTTTATCAGCATTATAGCCATTTTTCACTTTTCTCTGCTTTTCTCTATACTTTTCTCCGTTTTTGCAAAAAATCTATTCTCTCTGTAAAATGATAATCTGATGCTCTGTATATGCTTCCTCACCAAAATAATATCGAAGTGCCAACATCACAGAACCCAAGCCATCATTCAACTGCAAATAAGCCACATCATCTAAATGGCCTTTTTCTAAAATGCTCCTGTATTTTTCTAAAATCCTGCTCAAATTATCTATCTCAAAAAGTAAATTTTCTTTTCTTATCATGCCTGATTCCCCCATAATTTTCGTTTAGTATAGCAAAATCTGATACCTCATATCATTATAAAATCAACGAATTTCACATTCATTTAAGTATGGTATTTCCCTAAATATACACATCAAAAAAGGAGTCAGTTTCCCGACTCCCTACAGGTTATAGCGATTCTTTAAATCATAGAAAATGTATCTGATTTCAATGTTTTCCCAATACTGTTCTCTGATTCCTAGCGCTTTGAAAGTTTCATATTTCTTGTTGTTATCGCTAAATTCCTGTGTCTTAAAATTATAACTTTTTCGTTTTGCTTCTCGCTCAATTTCTGCAACTGCATCAATATCACTGTAATAGACTGTTAATGAAAGTTTGGGCATATACCCCAAATATCGCTCCAACATCAAAAGTATGTAGCAAATCTGCTTATAAATTTTTTCAAAGGTAAGTTTCCCTATCTCAAATAAACCTATTTGAATAACATCCTCTTTAAATCCATTAAAGAAGAACCCCTGCATTACAAACTGATACAGATTGTAGAAATACTTATTCTTGTCTTCTTCATTTTTATAAGCATCTTTATCTAATTGTCTTATTTTTCTCTGCCTAATCTGCTCTGAATAATCTATATCCATCTCTGCTTTCAGAAAGTTCTTATCAAATAGGTACAAATCCGCTGCTAATGCATTAAAATCCTGCATAAAAGGCTCGCTGCTTCCACACATGAATGTATCATAGAACTTTTCATATAATGCAAAAACATCCTGTCTGTTCTGTGTTGTCTGTAATGTAATAAAATTCTCCTCTAATAAATCCAATATTCTTTGGATACTGATCTCCTTCCCATTTTTCAGCAGATACCTGACAATCCTTTGGATGATATACTCATTCATATAAAAATTCTTCCATAACTTCCTTTCAGTGATTTTAACAGATGATACATTCTGACTTGGCTTTGATTCATATTTTGATCTAACATATTTAGATAGGACATAGATTTTAGTTCCAGTTGTGGTTGCTTCTTTCTCCAACAAAAGCCCTTTTCCACACATATTGATGAGCTTTCTTGTAATTGATTTCTCGCTCAAATCATATATTGCTTTCCCGTAAGCATATATGTGGTCTGATAACATAAAACCTGTTCCTAGAAAATATATAATGTCAAACAAATCTCTGTTACTGTCAAAAATCTCCTGTTTTATTGATGGTTTAATGATGCCACTGTTTACATTCGGCATATTTAACCTCCTTCCCCCGTTTTGGGCTATTTAAAGTTTTCCTTAATTTTAAGGTACTCTGATTATACAAGAATCCTGACATTATATAATTCCTGGGTGCTCGGTAGGATGCTATCATACAAAAAGCAATCTGCCAAAATAACAGATTGCCTTTATTGAAATTTTATAAAGAAAAAATTAGTTCTGCATTTTAAATTTGATGTCAAAGTTAAAATGACCTTTCCAAATTCCTGCAAAGTTGCTTCTATCTACTTGAATACTGCCATTTACAGTTGCTCTACTTGCCACTCCATCCTCTTTCATAAAAACTGTCTTCTGCTGTGAAATATCCGCTTGCATAGAAGAAATTTTGCTTCTATCGGTAAGAATTATGCTATTTTCAGGAATCACTGTCAATGTATCATTGTAATAGAATGTACCGTTTACTGAAACAGCATAATCTGCATTTCCTGTATTTCCATCCAGAACAATTATTTTAGGAATTGTTACACTGAAATTGGCAGGTAAGTAATCCTCTACAATCAGATTACCATCCTCATCAAAGACTATTTGATAGCGATTGCTTGCATCTACATCAAAGGTATATTTATAAGCATTTCCATTAGAATCATATTTGGGCAGATTTGAGAATGTATAATTTGTTTCATCAGAAGATAACTCTATTTCATCTATTACCTTACCATTCTGTTTTAGTTTTAACTTATACTTCTCTGGTCTGAAACCATCTGCATTATTGTTATCATTCCATTGGAGATTGGCCTTTGCTTCTGTTTCACAAAATTCAAATACCCTATAAACCACTGCCCCATCTGTTGTGACTTTTTCACTTGTATCAGATACATATTTATATTGGTTATAATAAGCATTGTCTGTTTTATCACCTCCAATATCAGAGCCTTTTACAAATATATCATAATCTGCTGATTGGGTTGTCCTGCCTATTTCATTGCCATTTGCATCTATATCAATATAAGTGACAGAATATTGGTTGGCTTCCCATTGTGCATACAGAGTCAAAGTTCTATTAGAAGAATCGCCTCCTGTATAAAAACAGTAATCCGCATATGTCCAAGAATCACTTGTTTGTATTGTTCCTGTCAGATTATCATAAGAAATCCTTTTTTCGTTTAATTCAGGAACAGCAGACCACCCTTTAAATGTATAACCTGTTCTTGTTGGGATAACATTTTCAATGTTTCCGATTAGAAGCGAAGAACTATTTCCATATTCAATAATAGATGTTGGAATAGTTCCATTTCCATTATTAATATCAAATTGTATTGTATAAGCATTGTTATCTATATAATTTTGTATAGAATCAAATCCTAAATATACAATACAATTTGTATAATCATGACCATAATAAATAATAATTCCAGTTATAGGAATATTTATTTTTCCTATTATACAATTTTTGTTATACATTTCTTCATCTGTAATTGAATTTGTAATTCCCATATATTTTTTACCATTTATCGAATCAGATTCAGTTATATATACACCTTTATGCATTACCTTAAAATCAGATGGTAAAATTACATATTCTTGATTATCTAAATCAGCAAGTCCCATCATAATATTCATATTTATAGGTTTATTTATATTATTATGTTCTGTTATAATAATTTTATATCCAGCATATCCTCTATTCTTTACTTGAAATGCTGTTGATTTTAGATTACAAGAAGCAATATCTGTTACTTGAAATGGAAAAATAATTAAATCATATTTTTCTCCGTTATAATTAACTGCATTACTATAAATAACATATTTTTCATTATCTATTGAAGTGTTTTCATAAGAAATAGTAGTTTTATTTGCATTAGCTTCTCCTTTATATATAACATTATCTGCACTAGTAAAATACCCTGTATATGTTTTTTCTGTATTATGTTTAATTGTTGCCTTAGGAAAGATATCCATTTCATTCCCTGAAATATCTAATTCAGAATCTTGTGTGATAATGTTATCTAAATTATCTGCATTATAATCACCAAATTCAAATGATAATTCATCTATTTCAGTATATTCAATGAAAGTCGCTTCTGGTATTATCATACTAAATATCATAAAAATATTTAGTAAAACAGATAAAATTTTCTTTTTCATTTCGCCACCTTTCTAAAATATTGCAAACAATTACAAACAATAATTTCTGCAATATAAGTTTGCCATAATCAAATTAGTGGTACCCCCCCCCGAAAAATTTGCACTTTTTTATGTTTAATCTGTTTTTTATGCACTAATATAATTCACAGGCACATTTATAATTTCTGAACAAATTTCTTTCCCTGCTATATCAGCATCTGAATAACTGCTTGTCGTAACTTCTATCCCACATTCCATTCCTTGCATATTTATGTACGTAAAATCTATTGCGGATAGTTGTTGCTCTCTCAGCATTTCCATATATTCATCATATCTGTCCAGCTTTCCCTGATCTCTGAAGTTTTCAATCATTTCTTTCATTTGATCCCTTACTTCCCATTCAGGCTTGATGGTATCAATTTCCCTCTTTTGCAGAGAACAAATTGTTTCAGCCACCTTGCAATTATGCCTGATTGCTGCTGGTGATTGAGTTCTGTCTATTCCATACTTTTTGTTGATAAACTGCTTGCCCTTATCGGTAAAACAGTAGCTTTTACAACTTTCCACTTCTTTATGCTTTGGATTCACATAGCTTACTTCTTTTATCAGATGGTCTTTTATCATGTTTTTAAGCCTTGTATCCGAAATATTAATCTTGTTTGCATCTATGCTTCTGATATTTCCTGCAGTTGCAAGTACTCTGAAAAATCGTTCATCTTTCGGATAAAACTTCTTAATGTGCATTAAATCACCCCTTTCGTTTCTACAATTTTAGATAAAAATATTCTCTTCTAATCATTACGGGTATTCAGTTTGAAAATATTTTTAATGCCAACACTCCTGACTTATGATATATTATTACTGTTGTTTTCTTCTTTGAAGAGATAATTCATAGGGAAATTCCCTTATAATAAAGAGGTTTGTATGACAAAACAGGAAATTTTACGGGAACTTCAAGATATTAATATAGATGCTGCCAACTACATATACACCGAAAACTATGATGCACTGAATTCACTTGTCAATTCTGTATTTAAGATAGGACTCGACAAAGAAGAGTGCTTTTATGATGTCCTGAGAGCCTTTAGATTGGCAAATATGCCGTTTTCTGTTGCAGGGTATAACTATCTCTGTGAAGACCTAAAAGATGAAATCTGGGGCAAATACGAGCCTCTTATCAATGATCTTGTTATCCACAATGTGAGTCTTGATGAATTTCTTTCTGACTATGGTTTTGATAATGAATATGATGCCCTGAATGCTTCCAATAATAAGAGAAAAATATACATAAGCACAATAAAAAAGAGAATTGAACTTATTGAAGATTATACTGAAAAATATAAGAAACTCACAACCTTGTATGATACTGCTAATGTAACACAGATACATAGTTCTACTCATAAAGTAGATGCATTGCAAAACAGCTTCACGAATGCAGTCGTAGCACTTGTCAAAGCGAGGGAGAAATTCTATTACTATATCAATTATGATCTTGTAGGATATGATACAGAAGACTTAAATAAAACTTTAAAGCAACAGAAAACAAATAAAGAACGTTTTGATATGCTGAGAGGGATTACAGACAATATATTTACCACACTTCAAAATGATAGCACTGTAAATTTTAGGGATTTCTTCATCATCAAAGACAACAGAAGAGTTACATTTACATCCTATCTGACAGCAAAAGGGTTGACAGGTAGCTCTTGGTTTGACTACAAAAAATCAACCAAAAAGAAATTTGTAAAAGAAAGACATTTTTACCTGCAGATGGCCTTCTTCTTAGGATTGCCAACTTCCAACGAAATAGAAAAATTCTTAAATTTTAATGGATATACCATAAAGAGTCCATTTAAACTGTTTCCAAATTCAGATATTTATGATTATGATGTGTGCCGATACATAGATGCAGGTATTGATTACAACTTAATCAATGTGATGCTTGGCTATGAATTTATATAAATGGGAGATTTATTGTGTTTGATAGGATGAAAAAACATAAAAAGCTAATTGCATTCATTATTTTTATGGTTATCTTTGGAGTACCCTTAATCATACATATTCTGTTTAAACTTCATCCTAATATTGATTTCTTCGTTGCTGAATGGACTGCAGGAGAAATATTAAGTTACTATGGTTCAATCCTTGCATTTTTAGGAACTGTTATTTTGGGTGCATTATCCCTATACCAAAATCAGATAATCAAACAAGAATCAGACAAAAGAGCTGAACTATTGGAGCAAAGAAAACGTAAAAGCAATATGCCAAGATTCAGATTAAGACATGTTGGAAGTCAGGGAAACATACAAAAAATGCAATTAGATATAGAAAATATTTCAGAAAATATCGCTAACGATATTGTATTATTTGATGTAAAAATCCTCTCAAACAGCAAAGAAGATTTATGGGACAAAAAATCAGCCATTCATCTTGATACAATTCAGGCAAATGATAAAGCTACTATCTATTTGGGCAATCCTGCTCTTACAGAAGATAATTGCTGTTTTAAAATGAAGATGAACTGCAACGATAAATATGGTGATATTCATTCATATAAAATATGGGCTTTTTGCAAAACAATTTCATCCATACCTCATTTCCAAATAGAAGAAATCAAAAATACTGAAACTCCCTGGACCTATCCATTCAGGGAGTTTACTACTTACTCTTTATTTATCATTCCAAAATATTCCAGTGCTTCTCTAATCATCCTCTCTTTCTCCTCTGGACAGTTGGGAACTTTGTTTCCCTCTGTCTTGGTTTTATTAAAGTTCTCGCCTACATCTAAGCCACACTTTTTTTTGATTTGCGCTATGTACAGATGTGACACTTTTGTTTGATAATGCTCCCACACATAATCTTTAATTTCCTGATAGGTTGCTGTGCCGATGCATTCTCGCCTATCTGCTTCACTTAAATCAATTTCTATCTCAATTTTAGTGGATTTGCCTCCTGATTTTTTACGCGACAAAAGGACACATGTTTCCACACCAGAAGTTTGCCGAAAATGCTAAAAGTTCAACTTTGTTATGCTATATGAATCTTGTAAAACCATTATAAATTAAGGATTTCAGCTAGTTCAAAATATAAAACTTTTTTAAACCTTATAAATATAGCAAAGTAGGGTGGCAAATGGATGGCATTTGTCACTCAATATTTTTTCCAATAATTAAGCAATTTTTAATCCTTTAATACTGATATGAACAAAAATAAAAAGATTTTTCATAGAATATTACATTTTTGAATTGCATATGTTACAATATCAATAGAAAAAGGATATCTGTTAGTAACAGATACCCTCTGGGAACTACCGATAGACGGTTCGCCCGATTATTCAGTTACAGCTATATCCGCTTCCTTTGCACGGGTGGGCGGCTGCTTCTGTGTCTTATTACTATCTTTGCTTCCAATTGTATATCCAAGACTGAAGCAAGTAATACATAAACTAATCACTGCTATGAAACTAAAAAAGTCAAATATCCTTTCAAATTAGAATATTTGACTTTTTTAACTTTAAAATATAAAAGAACTACAACAAAAAATTTTTTTTATTTGGATATTTTTCCTCCTCGATAAAAGCTTTCATTAATTGTGTTAATTTTCCTGCTTGGCTTACTCCTGCTGTCTTACAAGCCTGTTCAAATTGTTCCACCAATTCTTTTTTTAATTTATAGGATTTTGATATATAACCTGCTTTTGTGTTCCATCTATCTTGTGGTCGAATTTTCTTTTCCATCAAAACCACCTCATAACTAGTGTAAACAATACACTTACTAAACCAATGCAAAAAATAATTTGTCCTAATAATTTCCCACTTTCTTTAAAAAGACTTAAAATATCTCTTCTCATCCCTTGCACCCCTCTCTTATTTATGTTATTATAATTGTAAGGAGTTGTGGCTCAGCACATGCCTCGCCACGATTCCTCTACTTGAAAAGTTGAATCAGAATTAGTATCCATCCGACAATGGAAATTAATTCAACTATGAGCTTACTAATTGCTTTGGCTAATTTGGTAAGCTCTTTTACTTTTCTTGTAAGTTCCTCAATACTCATTGGTATCACCTCCTTACAATAATAAGTATTGTATACGGTACACCGTATGTCAACTATTTTCATATAAATATATTCTTAAAAATAGAAAATGTCAGACATTCTTTCAAATTAGAATATCTGACTTTTCTATTACACTAACTCTGCTACCCCTTTTCTACACTTTTCGCAAAGCATGATAATTAACTTTGATTTTTACTACCTTTGCTCTTCTTCATTTCCGCTATAGCTGCTTTATAACCCTTAATATAACCGAAATTGAATGTAACACCTATTGTATTCAGAATATCTCCACTAATTGCCTCCTGCGCCAAAATTTTCCATTCCAAAACAGACATATCATACCTGCTATTTGCTTTTACTTTTTTAATAAACCGATCCACATATCTTTTAATCTTATCCATACCCTTTCTATTCTTTCCTGAACCGTATTCCTGCTAAATACCCCAGCTTATTATATCATACCAAAAGATATAAGGGAACTACAACCTCTAAACCAAAGAATATTATTCTCTTTTTATTATATCATACCAAAAGATATAAGGGAACTACAACTCGATAAGGTCTTTTGTTTTCATTTTGTTTCTTCCTTACAATTATAATTATACGTATTTATCAAGTGCTAAATCAACATTTTTATAAAAAATAAAAAGAATTATAAAAATGAATTTAGTCTGACTCAGGGTATAGTAAGAAAAAATTAAAAAAATTTACAGAAATAAAAAAGCCAGATATTTTTTCAATTTAGAATACTTAGCTTACCAAATATTCACCATCTGATATACTCTATTTTTAAAATATATCCTTATTGATTTTTATTATAATCATTTAATACACAATAATATATAATCATAATTCATTGACAGCTTATACATAATAGTGTATCATAATACTATAGAAAGGAAGGGATTGTATGAGCGAAAAAAGAAAAAACACATACAACGGAACTATTTCATATGAAAGATTATGGGAAACCATGAAAAGAAGAGGAATAACAAAACAAGACTTAAAAAAAGACAAATTCAACTTATCACCAACACTTGTTAATAGATTAGTGAAAAATGAGAATGTCGCAGTAGATACCATTATGTACTTATGTGATAAATTAGATTGTCAACCCTGTGACATTTTAGAATACAAAAAATAAATACACAAAAATGTACTTTATACATTGACAAATAGTACACAATCGTGTATAATTATAATTGTCAAGAGGAAAACCAAATGACAATAACCAAACGGAAAGGGGCAAGACGGAACAGATGGAGAAAGGAGAACAAAATGGAATATATGAAAGAATTCGTAGCATATTGTAGAAAATTATTAAGATTTCTTGATAAACTCGAAAAAGCATTAGATAATAATGATATTGAAACTGCAAAAGAGTTAGTAAAAGAGTTAAAAGAAGATACACAAAAAGATATTGAAGCATAAACTAAAATAAAAGGATAATAGATAAGGAGAGTGGGCTTGCCACCACTCCCTATCAAAAATATTTTAACAGAAAAAATAACAAAAAACAAGATTAAAATACTTACATTTCCGTAGTTTCCTTGCCTAGATACCATACAAGAATTTCCATACAAAAATTAAAAATTTTTAATAATTAATTCTTTATAACGAGGCTTTACTTCTTGTTTTAATAGATTATGTGCACGTTCTACTTCTATTATAGAATAACACTTATATAATTCTCGAATATAAGAACAATCATTATACGATAATACAAATTTTCCTTTTATTTCATCTAAACTTTCTTTTAATCGTATATGATCCTCTGATAAAAATCAATCTGGATAATACTTTTCTGTCTCATAATAAGGAGGGTCTAAATAAAACAAAGCATCTTCCTTATCATAATTTTTTAAAATCCTTTGAAAATCGATATTCTCAATTATAACCTGATTTAATCTCTTTGAAACAGTTTGTAAATATTCTTTTGTTTTCTCCATATCCTTTTGTTTCAATCCAAAAGAATGGAGATCCGAACCAAAACTTTCTTTAATTAAAATGAAAAATCGTGCTGCACGTTGAATATCTGTTAATCCATGTACTTTTATTTGTTCTCTAACATCAATAAATTGTTCCCTTGACATTAAAATAAACTGCAATTCCTCTTGAAGCGCACTGGGATGATACTTTACACACCGAAATAAATTAACTAAATTCCCATTTACATCATTATATACCTCCATTTTTGCATGTTTTTCAGAAAAAAATAAAACCCAAGCTGCCCCCCGAACACCTCAATGTACCGATTATAACTCCCCTTTTCTGGGAATTGCTCGATAATCTTTTTTCTAAGCAGCTTTTTTCCACCAATCCAACTAATAAAACTATCCATTTTTATTCCTTCCTTATCCAATATTGGAGGACATTATCAAAAGAAAGATTCCTATAGTTTATAATTCATTATTTAGCTTTTTATCGCAAAACAGTATATATATCATACTAAAGCACCCCTACTATTCCTTTGTGTCAACATATGACCATCCAAAGCAAAAGCATACACCTCCGTTCCAAACTCTTTATCATGTATAGTAAGTACTTCCCCAGATGCCATCTCTCCAGATTCCTTTAAATAATACCACTTTCCTTTATCCTGAATCCACCCTATCTGCATCCAACCATTCCTATCAAAATAATACCATTTTCCATCAATCTGCTCCCAGTTCTCCTTCGTACACTTGCCATCTGCATGACGATACCACCATTGTCCGTTCGATTCCTGAATCCATTTTGCAGATTGTACTTTCTCTGCTCCCTCTATCTGCTGATGAGGAATATTATCCTTCATAGCAACAGCTACCTCTTTTCGAAATCCATCCATTGTATATCCCATCCCTAACCCTAACCAAAGATGTTCTGGATCACTATGATTCGAAGCAATCCCTCGGCTGCTTCCCTCCCTATGACTGATAATAACACCATCCTCCAAAGGATTCAAATTATATTTTTTACAGAGCATAGTAAACAATTCTACTGCTGCCTCATAGGTTCTCTTTACCACTGTCTTTGATGTTGCCAAATCAGAACAAGTAAAGTTTGAACCTGTCGTATATTTAATGCAAGCAGGTTCACACATTTCCACCCCAATATAATTATTATTACCACTTCCCTTTGGTCCAGAACCACAGTGCCATCCTCTGTGATTCCACGGAAGTGTTTGATATACTGTACCATCGTTTCCATCAATAAATGCATGAACACAGGCAGAACGATAGTTTATCTGATTCCACTGTTTCATAAAAACTTGAGCCGAAGGCTGTGGACAGCCTACCGAATGGAGCATTAGTCCGCCTATTATGATTTTCTTTTTTGTTGTGTAACAGGGATTCCTTGTTAAAATACTCTCTACTATCTTCATAGTTTCTCCTTTTCACTAAAAAAAGTATCCCTCATGAGAAGGATACTTCCAATTTCAACTTGCAACTTATTTTACTTTATGTTATATTAGTTTTAGAAAAGGGAACACCGACCACAAAGTGGTTAGCCCTCATTGGGTTAAAATAACTGCCCAGAGTCCGGCAAGACAGGGGCAGTTATTTTTATATCATAATTCCTACTTTTTCAAATAGGAGATTAGTGCGATTAACAAGATTCCAAAACTCAGCATTAAAGAAATTGCCTCGTATGTACTCATATGCACCACCTCCCTTCTTTTGTGAAGAGAGGCTAACCACCCCATGTATGGTGTTCCTTGTATTTTAATATAACATAGACTTTCCTTCTCAACAAGCAAAAAATAAAAATCATTCTACTTTTTATCCAGAATGATTTTACTCTCCTCCTTCACCTCTGGCAATCCGGCAATGGAAGTCCCTACTGATAAAATTCCTGATAATATTGATGCTGATACCACAAGCCTCCAGTCCACTGCACTCATCACAGCACTGGTTCCTATCGTTGCTACAAAAGTTTGTGCCATCGTTTTCACTGCTCGTATTCCTGCTGCCTTACACCATCTTTTTCCTTTTTCACTTATCATTACACTCTTTCCTTTCTATAATCCAATCTGCTGAAACAAAAAACCAATCACAATCCCAACAATCGCTGTAAGAAGATACCCTGTCACCTTTCTCCACATTTCTCCATCCCGATTTTCTAGTGTTTGTAATCGTTTCCCCTGCTCTACAAGCTGGACGGTCATATTTTCAATGCTGATACTCATTCGATTAATTGAAATCGTTAAATCACCAATCTGCCGTACTTCCTCTTCTAAAATACTAATCCTTTTGCTTTGTCGTTCATTCGCTTCATCCATCCTGCGAACAAACTCTTTATGTTCTTCTCTTGAAATTGATGGATCCATACTAATTTCCTTTCCTAATTAAAATTTCTCCTTTAAGGAACCACTTTTTTTACAGTTCCATTCACTCCTGCATAAACGGATGTCTTTTTTACTACTCCATTGATTCCAGCATAAGCTCCAAGAATACGTCTTAAAATACCATTTGTAGATGTATATGCCGAACTGGCATTTCCATCCGCACATTCCTCTTTACATCCGCTAGTACAATCCACTTGACAATCATTTTTACAAGTTGCACTACAACCGGAACAACCTGTTTTACAACCACCAGAACAACCTGTTCCACAACCACCAGAACAGCTTGTTTTACAAAGAGCAGTACATCCCTCACAATTTCCATCACAATCATCTTCACAATCTTCACTACATCCACTATCACAGGAATCATCACAAAGATCATCACATTCTGAATCACAATGTAATGAACAATTATCATAACAGTCCCCTTCACAGCCACTATCTGAACAAGAAGAACCACATCCGCCATAACATTCTCCATGACAGGTTCCCGCACATGCAGAACTACAATCATTATAATTTGTATCCGACATAATCTACTCCTCCTGTTTAACAAAGGACAACAAGTATTCTCTTCCTGTTCTTCCTTCCATTTGTCTCGAAATTTTATTCAATTTTGTGAGATTACCTGTGTCCATTACATGTCCATTTTCAATAGCAACTACTTTAAACTTCTCAAATAACCCTTTCTGATACATTCGAACAAAATCATCTCCATTCAAACTCTCTGTTACAATTCCAACTTTAAACATTCGTATAGGTTCTTTTGAAAAACTAATATCTTCAAATGCTCGTGTCACTCCATCAATTCTTGTCCCATCTGCTAATTCAAGATAAGCAATCCCTATTCGCTCATTTTCTGTCATACTATTCACACCTTTCTAATTTTTTTAATAGTTGATACTCTATTTCTGAGATAATTTTCAATGCCTCTTCTTTTGATAGGTGAATCAAAAATCGCTCTGTAATCCCCTTTTGTTTTACATAACAATTCCAAAAATAAGCATTTGCCAACGCTCTTGCCTTATGCATCACACAAATATAGGTTGCCCTTTTATTTGGAGTACCAAATACTTGATAATTATAACCAGAACACCATGCACATCCTTTCGCTATCGAACAATAATAACAATGATCTGTAGATTGTGATCGTCTAGTAATTTTCTCTAATTTCTCTATACAAGACGCACAATCTTGTGTCCCTCCCAATCCATGTTTTAAATCACCTATTTTTAACTCAGGAACACTTGAGCCTAAACTAGTTTCCATATAACGAATACAAGGATAAAAATTACCTTTCGTATCACAAGCAAGCATCTTACCTGTTCCTCCGCACCAATTTTGGTTATCTTCTTCCTCCATTGGTTCAAAATAATTTGGCTCAAATAAACTACAATAAACACTCTCTGTCAAATTGTTTTCTAAAAAATAATCTGCTATCTTCTTTAATTGCACATAAAATAAAGAAGCATGAGAATACTCCCATCCCTCTTCAAATACCACATTGGCATGAATAACAGCAAATCCTAAATTAACCATATGAATTATCGCTTCATATAGATAAGATAAATTATCTGGAGAAATTGTAATTTTGGTTCCCAGATTCCAGATACTACTTCGTTTCATTTCAGTTTGAACAGCTTTAATTACTTTATCATAGGAAGGAGAACCATCTGGAAATATTCTACATTTATCATGAAGTTCTTGATTTCCATCTAATGTAATAGAAAGAGACAAATGATGCTGATGCTTTTTCAAAAACTGTTGTACCTTTTTCTCAAAATATAAAATACCATTTGTACAAATATGAATCATTGTTCTTTCCATCCACGGATGTTTCTGAGTAATTGCTATTGAAAAATAATAATCAACTAATTGATCAATTAATTCAATTTCTAGTAGAGGCTCTCCACCAATAAAGTCTAAAATAATCCCATTTGCATCCTTAAAATAAGAAATCCCAGCATCATAAGCTGAAAACATATAGTGAATCATCTTTTTTCCTATTTCCAAAGACATGCTATTTTTCTTTTTATTCGTCTGGTAGCAGTAAGTACATCGTAAATTACAATCATCTGTAACTTTAAAGGTAACCTGCCTTGTTCTCTTTTCTTTGGCACTTGGAGGATACATTCGATCCACTTTTTCGCTATAGCTTTCAATTTTTGGTCGATAGATTTTTATATTCATGTAGTATCCACCCTTCATCCAAACTTAAATTGCAGTTACAAAATACCTTTACTGATACAGTACCTTCTTTTCCATCCACATCCCAATTTATTTTATGTAGCCCAAAATCCATTAAATACTTTTTTGCAAATTCTTTTGTACTTCGATTCCATTCCCAAATGGTATCCTGATAAAGTTTCTCATATTCAAAAAATAATTCTCTTCTCTCTTCTGCTTCTGTTATGGATAAAATCTGTTGAAGAATTCCTGCTCTCGCATTTGCTTCAAAAGTAAGCCTCTCTACCCTTAATAATAATTCATTCGTACCAATATGTTTTGTATAAACTCTCATTTTTCTTTCCTTTCTTAATTCAATTAATAAATTTATGAATAAACAAAGCAAATTGTACCTGCTTCTAAAGAACTTGGTATTGACGTTGAAAAATAAATATTTCGAAACATTGCTGTAGTTTGATAAGCAGTACTACCTGATGCTAACTTAGGAGATCCTGTAAATTGTGGACTATTACAGTTTGCTTTCAAGTTCAAAAAACCATCAATTTCTGTTTCTGTATAATATCTAGTATCATGATTATGACTGGAAGCAGCTTTTCCATTTAACAAGGTATTAACTTCTGCCTCTGTATAATACCTAGTGTCATGGTTATGACTCGAAGCAGCTTTTCCATTTAGCAAAGTATTGACTTCTGATTCCGTATAGTACCTTCCATCATGTCCATGATCAGCTACTGCAAAATGTGTAGCATGATATCCATCTAACATATCTGCATTTCCACCATCTTTATTTGCAGAAATCACTATTTTTTTCGTTCCATTATCCGCACTAATCGTCACATTACTTCCAGCTTCTAGTGTAAATGTTGCTGTTTTTCCATTAGCAGAAATAATTGTACTTCCAACCTTTACATTAGAAAATGCATTTTGATTCACTTCTGCACCAGATGCAATCTGATCCAGCTTTTTTTTATCTGCTGCCGACTGAAGCCCATTTGCTTTCTGTGTAGCAACTGCTGTACTTGCTTTTTCAGACCAAAATGTTTTATCTTGTGAGGTTACGTGAATTATTCCATTTTCGATATGTTCCTTTACTGTTTTCTGAATCGTTTCTGCTAACACTTTCAAAAATACTTCATTATTTAACAAAGCACCTTTTATCTCATTTTCCAACTCCGCAGTAATAAATTCTTCTCTTTCTGTTTTATGTACCTTTTCTGTAAATACAGGAGGATTCATTATCATTAAATCTGCCATGTGTTCTGCCTACCTTTCAATTCTCTATCAAAATACTACTTCATTTATCCTATCCATTTCATTTTCCTCTCATTTAATAAATTTCTGCATCTAACCTTAAATATTCATATCCATTTGTGTTAAATATCCAAGCTCCAGAACTCATAGAGGCAAGCACAACAGATGTATCATTTGTGGAATAAATAACTATATTCTTATTACTAGAATTAAAATCTGTTGTAGGATTGCCTCTCATTTTCACAGGTAATCGAAATCCATACTGTTGAATTTCGCTATAAATAGAAAAATCTAAACTATAATAATATCTTTGACATTTTAACAATTCTTCCGTTAGATCAGGTGGTGTGAAATGGGTAGGACTAGAACCTAATTCTAATTTTGCCCATTTTAGTCCTAAAATTGCACTATCATCATTACCATCACAATAAATTTCTGTTTTCAAAAGTTTTCGGTTAGAATCATACGACATTCTCATTTTATATTTCTCTATCTCAGTATAATCATATGTTTTATCAATATTTTTTATATATTGTGTGTTATTATAGATTTTATTTTCAGTAGTACAAACACTAAAAGTAAGTATTTGCTCTGCTGCATCTAATTCTACAAATTGACTCAAACTATTTACATGACCTGTTCGATATAATTCAAGATAGCCATCTTTTATATAAACACTTCCATCTCCTTTGTACCATCTGTCAATTGCATAACCAGCTATATGATAACCTGTCTGCCCTCTTTGATTAATTGGATTTCTAAAATCAGGATTTATCAAAAGATTTGGATTTGAAATATTTTCTGAAATTTCTGCTTTTGTATAATATCTCTCATCATGAAGATGATCAACAGTGGCCTTGCTTGACCAAATATTCTTATCTTGTTCTGTTACATGAAGGTTCCCATTCTTTATATGTGCTTCTACAGTTTTTTGAATTGTTTCTGCTAGCACCTTCAAAAATACTTCATTATTTAAAAGTGCTCCTTTTATTTCATTTTCCAACTCCGCAGTTAAATATTCCTCTTCCTCTATTTGATGTACTTGTTCTGTAAATATAGGGGGATCTTTAATTTGTAAATTTCCCAAAAAATCACCTCTTTCTTTATTCTTAAAAAATTTCTTGTATGGAAAACTGAAATAGCATATCATCATCTTTTCCTTTTTTCAGAAATGTTTTATAGATAATTAAGTCTCCTTCTTCATCGAATATTCCTAACTCTGACAAATAAACATTTGCTAATTCTGTTTTACTTAATTCATGTTTATATTCACAAGTAGTAAGAACCGGATATTGATGTTCATCAATTTCTTCTCGAAATAATTCATTTCTTAAAGATACTTCCTCTCCAGTAGGAAGTATTGGTGTTCCTTGTTCATCCACTCCTCCATCACCATAAGCAATATATTTTAATTTTGGCAACGTGCTATCTCCTGCATGAGCACAACAAAGCTTCTCTCTCCCCTTTTTTGTTATCATTGCATCTGCCATTTTTTATCCTTCCTTTCTTAAATTTCTTTATATGTTATAATTTTAGAATCATATTTTCGTGTTCCATTATACTGACAAGTTCCATTATATTTTGTTAAGTGATACCCTATCGTTAAATGTACTTGACAATGTGTTTTCTTTTCCTCTTTCATAGAAAAAAAAAGACATGGCTTTTCTATCCAAACCTTCTGCCTTATGCCTGGTAAATAAGCAATTTGCTTTATTTGATATTTTACTCGTCTATGTGAAAGTATTTCCTTTAGTTTTATCTTTCCAAAATAAGTAGGTTTTGATTGACAAAAAAGTGTTGCTTTTAGTGTAGCTAAATAAAAATTTACCCTTTGTCTTACATTAAACAAATAACAGATGTGTTCTATTTGATGTTTCACTGGGACGGGCAAAATCAAATCTCTTAGTTTTATTTTCCAAAAATATGTAGTTTTGGGCTGACAAAAAAGAGATGGTTTTAATATAACGGGATAAAAATCCATCCAAGTATCCATTCGATACCAATAATAACGATTTACTTCATTATACTTTGCTGTTCCATCATAATACAAATAAGGTACATTGTATCGAGGATAACAAACATGGGAAAACGCAAGACCTGCTTCCAACCGAATTTTTAAATAAAGTAAAATCAGTTCTCGACCAGCAAATACAAACAACAAATTAAGAGGAATCATTTCCCGAAGCTCCTGACGAATAATTTGCAATTCTTTCAAATCCAATCCTGTAATTACTACTTTCAACCAATATAAATCCGGATTTAAAAAAATCTGATAATTTTCCTTTCCCACTAAAAGTTGCATCCGTTCCTTTAACATCCTCATTGTAAAAGGCAATCGTTCATTTAACCTAGCCAAAATTCGATAATTTCTAGTTTCTAAGGAATCTGTACCTTTTGGTAAAAGATCTAACATTTTTTCCCACCGACTAATTCCATAAATAGTATGTGTGTCAAAAAACGCTTCTCCTCTCGTTTCTTCTGTAGCAATCCAGAGAGAATTTACTTCCTCTTGCATTACTTCCATAAGTAGCTGCATCTCTTTGACTTCCCCTATAACAGGTGGAAGATAATCAATGAGTTTCCTGTCCAACAATCTCCCCCCTTACTCCAATCAAATCTCCTTCCAATACCAAATTTTCTTCTTTTCCATTTATTTTTGTATCCCGAATATCCATCACACCATCAATATCTAAAAAATCTGATTCAATTTGAGAAATACGAACAACCAGAGATTCCCTTTTTGCCCAAGTACGATTCAATTCCAGCAAATACCGATCTAGTGCTTCTTCCAAATACATCCTTACATCCTCAAATCGATATCCAGACTCTAACTGTACTACAGTATTGATATTCACAGAAACTGGGATTACAGAACAAACATGAACCACATGCCCAATCGGTGCCCATCCGTATCCCTCTCCCTCACATCCATCTGGATCTAATGCTTCTTGCACAACATGAATCAATTCTTTACTAGCAACCTTATATTCTGAAGTAAGAAAGACACATTTCACATGACCTCCTACTTTTTCTCCTACCTCATTCGTTGTTCGATATACCTTGCAGCCACCCACTCCTGGAATCGCATAGATTTTCTCCATATAATCCGCACGATTTCCTCCAAATGCTTTTGGAGAAAAGGAGCGAATATAACGTTCTCGAAAAGATTCAGTATCCTCTGCCTCTTCACCTGGTATTAATAATTCTGTAATTTCCGCCTCTGTCAATCCATTCATATATTGAATCGGAATTAAGTGTCCAAAGTTTTTATTACCACAAATTCCCTCTGTTTCACACTGTAACTGATAAGTAAATTCTAATCGATCCATTTCTTCGATTACAATATAATTCAAATCATCTAAGCTAAATCGGGAGCCAATTGGTACACTTTTATTAAAAACTCCCTTTAAAATCGCATGACTTGCTGGTTTCGGAGAAATCCCTCTTTCCGCTGCTCTCCGAATTAAATGCTCCCGATCCGCCGTATCTCCAAAATACTGATTGATTGACCAATTTAGTTCAATATAAAGCTGTGCTATCTCTGCGGCAGCAGGAGCTAATGCATCCCAGATAACCGAACCCTCCCTTTTATCTACATTAGAAGGAACTTTTGCCAATAATCTCTTTAAAATCTCCTCATATGTCTCCCTTTCGTACATACACTAAACCACCACCTTCTTTTCTGTAACAAAATCTCCTTTTGTAGAAACAACTGTAAATTTAGTATGGATCGTTCGTTTTTCTGGAAAATCAAATTGAAAATCTTTTACTTCCACAATCCGATCATCCATAAGAAGAGCCTCTCGAATTCGCCGTTCAATTTCAGACACACAATAAGAAATTGGTTTCCCAAATAAATTTACTAACTCTACGCCATAATTACGACTATAAATCAAATATAAATATCTCTCGGTGTTGATTATCTTATAAACCGCCTGCTTAATTGCTTCCAGATCATCACACATTTGCTTCATCCGGTTCTCATTCAATACCATACGATAAGTTTGAGACGTTTCTTCCTGTATGTAAAAATCAGGAATTTCATAGTTTTGTGTTGGTAACATCCTAACCCTCTCCTATTCGATCCAAAACAATATAACGACTTTCTCCTGCAAGTTGAACCAAAATCACACGTTCTCCCATTTTTAATGCTTTATGAACCAAAAATTTTTTCCTACCTTTATATTCATGAAGATGACTCTCAAAAGCAGCATCCCCACTTCCACCACCCTGCGGCTCAGTTTTATGTTCTACTGTCATTTCAACCTCATAATCGGTGACATTTCTAGAAAGAATTAAAAAAGCTTTTTCCAATTCCATTTTACTGTCTCCATCCACATGAATCAGCAGAGGTTTCTCATTTTTTACCGTTCCAAACATCAAATTACAGGGTTTCGTCTGCCTGACTGCTTCCACCGCTGCCTGCTTAATTAATTTTAAGAATGTTTCCGTATCAGGCACTAAAATCCCCTCCAATCAAAGTTAATTCCATTGTATGTTCCTGATTTTGAAAAGTATGAGTCACTTTATCACACATCATGTAGTTCTTTACCTGAACATCAATTAAGTCTAACTGAACACCAATGAAACATCCTGCTCGTACTCGCACATCTCCAAATACACCTTTCACTTTCAAACGTTTTTGTTTTTTATTATAAAATCCTAAAAGCGCATCTGCTTTTGCCTTGCCATTTTCTCCTTCTTTTAATGTGTCATAATATTGCAATACACCCCACTTTTCAATATTAGAAGAATCTTTTGTTAAATACACATCTCTTTTTCCAGTTTTCTCATTATCAAAAGTAAGCTTAACCTGATTGTATACATCTGAATCAATGCTAGATGTATACGTGAAATTCTCGGCTGTCTTCTCTGTTAGCAATAAATTTAATTTCATATTATCAATATTTTTTAAAGCAAGCCTGCCAAAATCATCATATAATACATAGAGTGTATTTTGATTCATCAACGTCAAATCCAAAGCATTTTGAATAATGTCAAATAAAGTCTGATTTGATTCGGTTCGAAGTGGAATGATATATCCAGTATCTTCAATTTCTCCGATTTGCAACTGAAAATCTGCTGCAATCATTCGAACCAAATCAGATGCCCTTTTTCCAACATAACAATAGGTATCTTTATTTTTTAAATAACGCAACTGATCATACGCCTTACACTTCATTACCTGATCCTTATCCCGTTCTAATTCAAATAAGAAACCAGAAAATACACCCACTCCATCTACAATCAGCTGAACAGCATTTCCTTCCTCTATCTTTAAAATATCATCCTGAAGCACCTCAAAAGATAATTCACCTGGAGAGGAATTTCGACAAGTAATCCATGTAATTCCTTCTAGAGTAGCTGGCTCATAAAGATAATCTCCATTTCGGATATACAATTTTACATTCAATCCCTATTCCTCCTTTGGCGGTATAGTCAGTACTTGTCCTGGAAAAATCAAATTAGGATTACTGATTTTTTCTGAATTAGCAGCAGCAATCTTTGTATAGAGTGCACCATCACCATAATATCTCTTCGCAATTCCCCAAAGAGTATCTCCTTTTATCACTGTATAACTGGAAGCAGAAGGAGCATGATCCTCTTCTCGTTCTGATTGCTTCTCCACTACCTCTTTTCCATTTACATTTAAAATTTCTGATAACTTCGTTCGATAATCTCGATACTGAAGAAGTTTTACAGAAACGGTAAAGTCAAATTGTTCAGAGTACGATTCCTTTATACTATAATCTTCTAATGAAACTTTCATATTAATTCCATTCAATAATTTACCAGAAGGCATATTCCGAATGAAAATGAATCGAAACGTTTTCCGATTTACTTTAAAATCCTCAAAATAATCTAAATACCAACTAGCAGGATGAAATCCTTCTGGATAAACACTAAATGGATATTCGCAATTTGGCAGCAGGAGATCAAAACTAATTCCTGTTAGACCAGGGGTTTTTAATAAATTAATCTCTCCTTCATTAATTAAAATTACTGTTTTATTTTGATTTTTTATGTTAAGAGTCATTTTTTCTGGTGTTACTGGAAGAAGAATTTCATCAAAATACAAATCATATGCCATCTTTCTCTTCCTTTCTAATAAAAATTGTCTATAACAATTGTCATCCTCATTGTAAAAATGACAGAACCCTATATAAGGACATTTCAAAAAATTATAAAAACTAAAAAAGCCAAATATTCTTTCAAATTAGAATATCTGACTTTTCTATTACACTAAAGTCTCTGCCGCCCTCTTTCTTACTGTTCTGAATTATATCATACCAAAATATAAGGGAACTACGACGCTTCTGTCAAATGATTTACCATACCATCTATTATATCATACCAAAAGATATAGGGGAACTACGACAATGTTTTTGGCATACTTTCAAATTTAGCAATTATATCATACCAAAAGATATAGGGGAACTACGACCACATTCTCGAACAATTATGTAAATTTTCTTAATCCACTTCTCATTGTTAATTTTCGGTAAAAGTTCTACAATCTACTTTTTATAGTCCATTATTCTGCACCGCCTTTCTTCATTTCCGCCATAGCCGCCTTATAGCCCTTAATATACCCAAAATTAAACGTAATACTTATCGTATTCAAAGCATCCCTGCTTGCTCCCTGTGCCAACGTTTTCAACTCTAAAACACTCATATCATATCTATCATTTACTGTTACTTTCTCAATAAACCGATCTACATATCTTTTAATTTTCTCCATATCCATACCCTTTCTATTCCTTTCCAAACCGTATTCCTGCTAAATATCCTAACCGCCAAGCCAAGTCCACGGCATTATTTGCATTAGTTTCTGTAGCAATTTCAATCAATTTGAAGTAATCCTCCCAGTTCATGTCTGCCTTAACTTCCCTGACTTGCTGTCTGTAGCTTTGTAAAGTCGCTTCCATCTCTACTTTTGAGGTTACGTTCTCTCTCATCACGCCACCCCCCTGCACAAGATGGTAAAGTTCTAAAAAGGTATCTACATAATAGTAGGGTTGTGTTTCTTTTACATTCTTCTCACAAGTTAAGTTCTTCCCATACTTTAATCCTTTTTCCGTCAATGATTTAAACTTCTTCATTCCTGTTTTACTACTGCTCGATTTTCTTTCTCTTTCCTCTAAGTATCCTGCTTTCAATAATAACTCGTTAAACTTTCTAGCACTTATTCCACACTGGAATCTCTCTAACAGCTCTGTAGCTGGCTTCGCTTCTCTGTCTTCATTTTCAGAATAGGCGGGAAGAAAATTGCTGTTTACGTTGTTATTTTCGCATACTTTGCGGAACATCATGATTTTATTGCTTTGTGGGATGTGTAAATTTTCAGCGACAAAGGCAGCGGCTTCCAGTTGCTCCTTTAAGGAGATTGTATTTTTTTCTGCTTTTTTCTCTTTATATTTCTTTTCCACATCAATAAAGTATCTGCGAACCTGCTTGCCAATGTCATTACGTTCTAACATTGCCATTTCCTTTGCGGTATCTAATTGGATAATATATTCTGTTTGAGGTCTTCCACCTTTTTCTAAAATTTTAGAAAAACTCTGAAAGTCTTTATTTTCAATAGCATCACAATCATTTAGACGATTTTTAACCCAGTCAGCAAATTTACTCTTTACTTCTAATACCTTATAAAGTTCTGTACCATAAACAACTTTTTCTCCCTTATCTGTTTCATATACAGAAACAATTTCATTTTCAATTACTTTTAATTCTTCCATAAAAAAACTCCTTTCAAAAAATAGTCCTTGAAAGAAGCTCCCCATTCTGATATAATAAATTTATCAGTGGGAAACTTCTGATACTAAACGATAGAGCGTTTGCTTTCTCAGGGCGAAAACGCTCTATTTCTTTTGCATTAGACTATCATGTAGAACATCAATCCAATTTTCAAGTAATTCTGTTTTCGTTTTACCTGTAATAACAGAACATTCATCAAATTTCCTTACTGTTGTTTCAGTGACTCTTAATGCAATCTGCTTATTTTTTGGTTCATTTCCTACAATTGGTCTACCTGTTCTTGGTGACACCTTTTTTCACCTCCTTTTTATGCCTAGACATAATTTAACATATATCTAGGCATAAGTCAATACCTTTTTCAAAATTTCCTCAACTTTTTTCCAGAAATAAACATAATATATTTATTATACCATGCCAAAAGATATAGGGGAACTACGACTGCTCAAGCATTGCCATTTCCTTAGCAGTATCTAATTGGATAATATATTCAATCATAGTAGCATTATTGGCTTCCATTTTTTTATGGAAGCGATCATAATCAACCTTTTCTTCTGCATCACACTCTTTAAGTCTAACCTTTACCCATGTAGAAAAATCTTGTTTGCTCTGCAATACCTTATGAAGTTCTCTTCCATTTACAATTTTTTCACCTGTATCCGTCACATAAACTGGAACAATCTCGTTCTCAATAACCTTTAATTCATTCATATAAAAAACCTCCATTTAGTCAAAAATCATTTGCCAAATAGAGAATCGCATGATATAATATTTGCAATCCTCATTTGGTGGGATATAGGGTGTTTGCAACTTTGTCAGGGTGGCGACACTCTATTTTTTTAACAACAAATGGATTCCCTGTCTAATTGCTTCCGCCTTAGTAATATCATGTTCCTCACAATATTTAAGAAGAAGTTTATGTGTAGTATCATCTAATCTAACTTTTACATCATTAGATTTGACCTCTCCAATAACAGGTCTACCCATTTTTTTCTTTTGAGCACTCATTTCATCACCTCACTTTTGAGTACCATAAGTATACTATATACTATTGGAACTCAAAAGTCAACCCCTTTTTCCAAATTTCTTCAAATTTTTAAGACTAATTTAGTCTACTATGATAGTCAATTTATCAGACAAGTTGCCAATATAGTAACAAATTATAACTAAATAAAAAGAGTATCCCTTAATGTATGCCCTCAGCACTAATAGCAATCTGCGTCTCTAACGCTTCTGTCAAATGATTCACCATACCATCTAAATCTATCTCACTATTGACATGATTTGTAACACCACCCATTTCAATTTTAATATCTGTCATAGTGACATGATTAATGGTTTCTCGTTCCGCCAAATCTCTCATATATTTTAGATCTTCCTCTGTTATATCCAAAGAATCTGAAATTCCTTTTGTAGTATCTCCAATTCCAGATAACAAAGAATTGGTATCATTTAAAAGATTGGTATAATCTTCTGGAAAAATAGTATCATCCAAATCTTTAGAAAAATTAAAAATTTTTGAGATTTCCTCTGCAACCCCATCGCCCCAATCAGCACCCTTTTGAAATGCATCAGAAACCCAACCATCTTGAAAAACGTCATAAGTATTAAAGCCTTTTTGAAATGCATCTTCAATATTTTTATAATCCTTTTTATCCTGCGAAAACTCTATTGCCTTTGCTGCATACTGCTCTGCTTTTGAAGAAATACCAGAATAATCAAAATTCACAAATGGTAATCGATTTAATGCCTCACAAATTTTACCTACCACGGTTAGTGCATCAGAAAGAAGATCATAAAACCAAGATTGCACAGAACGAATTGCATTATAAAAAGCTGTCATTATATTGCTTGCCAAAGCAGCAATTGCATTTCCAATACCGAACGCAATATTTTTTACAGTAAAAAACAAATTCTTAAAAAACTGAAGCACGACATTAAGCCCACCAGTCATAACCCCAAATCCTGAATTTGCAATCCCTGTCATCTTGGCAATCGCATTACAAACAACAAAAATGACAGTAATCAAGGCTATCATTGCCAATACAACTTTCATAGTCGGATTCGCAGATACAATTGCAGATAAAACAGCCTCTTTTGCTGCCCGAACAGCTGCTGCACCTGCACAAAGCATTTGCCAGCCATAATATACAGCCAAAGCTGCTGCCACTCCATAAATTATAGGACTGATAATTGACCAATTATCCACTATAAAACTACCTATTGTTGCAATCAAATCAAAAATATCCAGAACAATGTCAGCAAGGATTCCCATTGCTTGATTTGCACCATTTACAAAAGTCTGACATGCTTGACTATTTGCAATGTCGTTCAGTCTTTTGAGGACAGGCTGAAATGCAATCAACGCTGTATTTTGCATTGACTGCCAAATCTGTCCCCAAGTCATAGGCATAGATTCAAATTTTTCATTAATATCAGCAGCAGCATAAAATATTGCATTTTTTACAACATCAGCAGTAATGACACCTTCTGATGCCAATTCCTTAATATTACTTGCATCAATATTTTGTACTTCTTCCAAATACTTCTGAATATTCTGTACAATAGGGGCTGCATTATCTAAAACAGCATTTAGTTCTTCTCCTTGCAACTTTCCTGATGCCATTGCCTGTGTAAGCTGTAACATAACAGAATCTACTCCTTGAGCAGAAGTTCCAGCATTTACAAATGACTTATTCAGCAACTCTGTAAATGCAATTAGTTCATCATTCGAATTAAATGCTTGTGAAGCCTGCATACCCAACTTAGATACTGCATCAGCAGTTGTCATATAGGAGCCTCTTGCATTTTGTGCAGAAATAAAAATTTTATTTTGTAGCTCTTCAACACTACCACCATCATCCACAATCAAATCAAGACGAGCAGAGGTTTGTGTCATAGTATCTGACAAGTTTATAATCCTTCCCATAGTCTGCACTGTCGCATATGCTGCAATTGCACTTCTTATTACACTCCCTAGAGAATCAGCATGGTTGATACTTTCACGAATCTCCTGATTAAATCTTCCTTGCTCATTTACATTATCTCGAATATACTGTTCTGTACCATTAATGATTTGTGATAATCGCAAATAAGAGCTATTAGCAGCAGAAATGTCCATTTGTTCTATTGCACCATTTAAACTTTGTTGTGCCGAAATTGCTTGATTTAATTGTCCCCGTAACTGCTCTAGTTCCGAATTTGCAGTAGTTGTTCCTATATTAAATGAATTATTTTCAATTTGTTGAATTTGATTTTTAATCTGATCAATTCGAACTGCCATCCGATTAAGATCCTGAAAGGCTTCTGGTGGCAGAATATTTGTGTTATATGCCTGTCTTGCAATAGTATTTTGTATACTACTCAATTGCTGTAACATCCCATTGATACTTTGTACTTCCTGTTGAAATCGTTCCACTCCTGTTCCAGTAAACACTTCTAAATTTTCTGTTTTCCAAGTAATTGGCACCTCTACTGGTGAAATAGGAAGATCTACAGGTTGAGAAAAACTTTCCTGAACCGAACGCTCTACTTCGTCCAATGTCTGAGACAATTGTAAGTAAGCCTGATTAATAGCACTGACATCCGTTCCTTGCATGGTAAGCTGAAGCTGTTTTTGTTCTTCATGAATTCGATTCATCTGTAATTGTAAACGTTCCAATGCTTGATTACTTTCCTCTGTACCAATTGTAAGAGAATTTGCTTCTACTTGCTCTATTTGACTTCGTAACTGATGTACTTGGTTTTCTACACTTTGAATCTCATAAGACGCTTGTGGAGATAATAATTCCATCTCATTTGCTCTTCTTGTAATCTGATCCTGTTGCATACTTATTTGATGGAGTATAGTATGAACACTCGTTAATTCTTGTTGAAACTGTTCCACTCCTGTATTAGTAAAGCTTTCCTCTCCACCATAACTTTTCTCAGAAACAGAAGAAATGACAGGAGAAGAAACTTCTAATTGATTTGTATGTTGTAACGATTCATTCAGCTCTTGTACAGCAGCAGCTGCCCTATGAATCGAATTTCTTGCTACTTCCATTGAAGTCATATCTACAGGACTACTTATACTTTGTTGCAATTCTTCCATTGCTACAAAACCTAAATTGACTGCCTCGATCACTCGATAAAAAACCTCTGTAAAATTATCTTGTAATTGAATCGCTGTCTGAATCGTTGCCATATCGTAACCCTCCTATTTTCCTTTCCTCTTTTTCTCTATCTCTTTTTCTTTCTTCTTATCTTCCTCTATCTTCTTTTGAATAGAAGCTACTACAAATGCTTTTTCTTGTTCTTGCATGGCTAAAAAAGCGGAAGGTAAAATATGTAACTTTAGAAGGGCATAGTAAGCAAAATTTGCTTCCCAATCCCCTTCCTCAATCAGTTTTTTGCTTCATTCACCTTTTCTTCAAAAGATAAATCAAATCCCTGGAACTGTTGAACAAAAACAGCAAGTTCATTGTATTCACCAGGATCATCTACCATTGCCATTAATAAATCTTCTGGCTTCTTTACACCATAAGAATCTTGTAATTCTTCATCAAATAAATTAGGTACAACAATCGAAGCCACAATCATCTTCTGAATATATTTTCCAGATTGTAACTTTTGACGGTACTGATGTGGTTTTCCTGTTATTGGTACCTCGATAATACATTCATCTCGAAGTGTTTCATTTTCTTTTGATGTAATGTGCTGAAACTCCCAATTAAGAGGATTCCCGTCTTTGTCACATAACGACTTTGTAACCGCATAGCACGCATTTTTCTTTTCGATTTTATTTGCTTTCATAAATTGACTAAATTTTGACATATCAATACCTCTCCTTTTTTGTTATCAATTTGCTAATATACCTTCTAATTCGGTAAATTGTTCTGGCATATCCCAAGTTTCAAATGTACCAGACAATTCTTCATCCAATAAATCTTCTCCTGCTTGTAATTTTGCTAATGTAAATTTTTCACATAAGCATCCTCGATGAATGATCGTTTGCCTTCCAGCTGAACTGGTAGGATCTTCATTACTGACTTGAATCTCAAAATATGGCATCCTACCTGTCTTTTGATAGGTATCTGCCATTCGCCGAAAATGAGATTGATTATAGTGTGCTTTTCCTTTCCATGTCCCTTTTCCACCTGCTGCCTTATGTCCCATTCCAACTTTCCCCAAAATTGGTACCTCAGTTATCTTTACATCCCAATTACTCTCAAACTCTGTCATACTCATAAAGTTAAAACGTTGTCCTTCTATTGTAATAAAGCACTCTGCGGTACTACCATAAACTGCATCATTTGCAATCATAATCGGATTTTCATTCATATACACTCTCTCCCTCTTTAACCTATGGTACAAACCATATATAACTTACTCATAGTATTTACTACTGTAATGTACCCACTTACTACAACAGATTTCTTTGTTGCTCCTTGTTCTACAATTATTTCTTTTTCGTTAAATTCCTCAATTGCAGAAATCTGTTCTAATTGACGATAATATGCTACAATATCTGCCCAAAAAGAAATTCTACCAGATTTATTATTTGACACAATTCCTAAGTACTTCGTATTAAAAAGTACTGCAATATCATTTCCAATCTGATCAATAACTCGTACCGTTTGATTGTCTTTAAATACTTCTCCTAGTTCCTCTGTTGTTGTTACCATACTATTCACATCTTCTAGAACACGAATCTCTGTTCCGACTTTATGAAAGGTAAATTCTCCTGCTTGAATTGCCTGTTCCAACTCGGTTTGTTTGAAATCTGTATGAACCTGAAATTCTCCATCATAGATTCGATTTTGAACCGATTTATTCACTGCACATCCTGCCTGCACACCTGTTACCCAATACACCAAACTAGCTTCATTCCAAAGTTCATCTGGTTCTATAATGGAATTCTTAATATTAATTACCCCATAATAATCTGGCTTTTTACAACCAAATAATACTAATTGAAACTTAATTCCCATCTCATCACGTAATCGTTTGTTAAACGCTATGTATAAGGATTTTGTTACCTCATCTGTTATTGCCACTCCCATTGTATTATAAACATAGGATTCAATTTTATCTAAATAGGCCTGATGTGCTGCTCCATCTACTGTTCCATTTGTACCACCAGTCAAAGGGGTAGCGGCTGTTGCTCGTAATACACTTCCTTTTTTCCATTTCACAAAGGAATTATCTACTAATTCTGATATATTCGCTACGGTTTGTTCATCCACTACTACCATGTCTAATAAAGTTTTTACATCAAATAAAGAAATATCATCTGTGTTGACCTGTACTACTATTTTTAAATCATTTCCTCTTTCCCCAGTATAAGTTGCTTCTGCAAAATTATTATTTGCTTTTGTTCCTCCAGAAGTCAGCTTGTATGCATATAATGTTTTTAGATTTTTAAATAAATCTCGTAATCCTTTTAATTTTGGATGTGTATAAGCATATCCAAAAATTTCTTGGCTATTTTTTTGAAAATCTCCATTTGTTACTTCAAAAATCTCTCCATCTATCCCCCAATCCAATATCAAAGGCATTGTGGCAATTCCTCGATCGGAAAGAGTTGCAGAAGCAGTTGCTGCCGAAACAAAATTAATATAAGCTCCTGGCAATTTTTTATTTTGAACAAGAAAAGTTCCTCCTCCTAAAGCCATTTTTATTTCACCTCCCGTTTCCTATAATGTTCTATCTTCTGTTCTACTTCAAGAATCGTATACGATCCTTGTTCTTTTAAAATAGCTGAAAGTAAGTCTTTTTGATTTTTATAACGTTTCGAAGTGAGTAACTGTTCCTTTGTAAAAGTAACTGAACATTCTTGTTCTTTAAGGTTTTCTTTCTTTACTTCCTTTTCTTGTTTTTGTTCCAAATTCTGTTCCACCTTTCAGTTTCATTTTTGTTTGATAAGTTTCCATTTTTACTTCTTCTTGTTTCTTCCAAAGCAAATTATCATAATTGACAAAAAAATGAAGAATTGCTTCTTCCTCATCTACCTTATACCACATCTGTGTCCCACGCAAAATCAAGTCCCCTATGGAAATCCATTCTAGGCACCAAAACATCTGTTCTGCTACCTTATCGCACTCTTCTCTTCCTTTCTCTTTTGATTTTGGAAAATACTGAATACAAAATGGATTTATTTGGAGATAACGATTCCCCAAAAGTGGCTTTCTTGTTGACTGTAAACAAGAAATAAAAAAACAGGGTTCTTCTAAATCCTGTTTCACTTCTTCCTTATAAATTTCATAATCTTCTCCAAATGTTTGATATAAAGAAATACTAATCGCAGTTAAGATCGCTTGGATCATGATAAGGAATCTCCTAAAAATTTTTTTATTTTTTTCTCTAAAAGAGCAGGGGTTAATTTTTGTAACTTCTGTTCTGAAATGGTCAACATAAAAACTCCTGGTACCCATGCCTTTTTCAGTTTCTTTCCTAATACAGGAACAAACTGTCCTGGTTTTTGTCGATGTCCATACTCTACATAACTACTCCATGCTACTACATTGCAAATCACAATTCGATACATTCCTCCCATATGTTCTATTGCAAGTCCGTTCGTATATTCTATCACCTCTCTTGCTGAAGGAGTCCCACTTTTCTGTTCTGCCTCTCCCTGTGTTTTTGAAATCCATCCACGTCGAAGTACCCCACCAGAACGCAATCGTTCCAATTTTACTTCACCTTTTTTCTTCCCTTTTTGATATTTAGAAATTTTTCCATCAGGACCTTTCACTACCTGAAAAACGCCTTCTCCTACTGGAGTTCGTTTCACTACCTCTGTAAGCAACCTAGCTGCTAACTCCTTTGCACAACCTTCCAAAAAAGAAGAACTTTCCTGTTTTATCTCTTCCAATTCCTTTTGAAACTTCTTAAAATCCTGTATTTGAAACGTTCCCATTTTTCCCATTATGCTCTCCTCTTCCATAATTCTAAAGTCACTTCCTGATGAGAAGAATATACTGCTGCTACACCGCTTCGCTGGTAAACTGTAGTTTTCTTATTCTGTATCACAACAATTTTCGATCCAGCTCGAATATCAAGTTCTGGTGCAAGGAAAAGTTTAATCACTTGTTCAATTTCTTCTGTACCGCCTGCCGCTTGTGCCGCAGACACTTTTTGAAAAGATAAATGACAGGGAACCTTTTCATAAACTAATACTTCCTTACTTTCTGTAAAAGCAGAATTTATATCTTTTTCTTTTGCATACTCATAAATAAAGCAAATCCCATCATAACTATCTTCCAAGATTTTTCTTTGCATCCTTTTCGCTTGTTCGATTGCATCCGCTATCATCTTCTTATTACCTTTCGATACTGATTTAATTGAGAACGATAATTCTTTAATAACCCTTTTTGAAAGAACTCCTGCTCCTGTTTATAGGCATCAAAAGAAAACTCGGTAGAAGTATCTCCCATTTTAATAGAAGAAACAACTCCTTCTCTTATACTCCCCTTCTTTGAGGCCATTTCATTTTGATAAAGATCCGCTGCCATACGAACTACAGTATAAGAAAGTCCCTCTGGAATGATTTTGATATGACAATAATTCTTTACTATCTCTTTCGTACTCTCTAAAGCAAAAGTAAGCAATTCCTCTCTTGCTTCCATTCCTACCAGTTTCTTTAATAATTCTAATTGTTCTATCATACTACACCTTTTTTCTTTTTATACAATTGTGGCAGAAAATACTTGATCGGCATATGGAAAAGATGGCATAGCTGTTGCAACTGCCTTCACCCACTTTGCTACTGGATCAAAGGTAGCATACATTGCTACAATAATATTTCCAATCGAGCTTATATCAATATCTGGTTGATTACGAAGTGCTAACTCTTCTGCTGTTAATCCATAGAATGTATCACCCATTTTTCCATCTGGCATCATCACAAAAGCATCTTCTGGCAGATAACGAACTGACCGATATTTTCCATCTCTTCCTTGAAGCCGATACATCTTATCATAAATGGCAATTTGTGGCAAACTTTGTTGTGCCAAAAAAGCATTTAACTCTGCTACTGTTAGCATTTTCGCACTATTCACACCAAAAACAGCAGCTCGAATCGTGGAATCTCGTAAAATTACATTTAAAATTGTTTTAGAAGTCAAAACTCTTGTTGGAGTAAATCCAGTATCCTTTACAATTTGATTGACACAACTATCCATATCTTCCAAAATCTTTGGTGTCCCACTTTTCCAGGTTTTCGTTGTTTTGTGGTTGCTTGGCATCCCATAATCAATGGAGGCTTTAATTCCATTTTCATTAATCACAATTTTACCAGAACTCAATGCCTCCATTCGCATGGCTTCGACACGTGCCCGAACGGCTGCTACCAACTGATCCACATCCGAATAAATTTTCCGAATCATCTCTGCTTCTTCCATTGAATTTCTTGGACTTTCTAATGCAATCAATTCCTTTTCTGACAATCGAATCTTCCGCTTAATTAATGCCAAATCTTGCAAACTATAATCCGCACCTTCACGAGAACCAATCTCTGCTTCTACATCAAAAGAATGAATACTTGCCGCAACAGGAAGTCCAGATGCTCCTTTAATCATTTTAATTTCCATCGCTTCTGTCTTTCGTTCTGGAAAAAGAATATCTCCCATTGTTCCTTCTACTTTTCGTTCTTTTGTATAATCAATCAATTCCTGTGGAGCCAATAACTCTTCTACTTGTGCCATTTTCTTTCCTCCTTATTTACTTTTTTCAGATGAAATCACATCCTGCGTTTCTATCTCTGAAGCTTCTATCTCTAAACTACTAGTTCCATTCTTGCTTGCTCCCGCTATTTGTAATCGGCCTTCTATAAAAAATTTAATATAAGGCATTTTTGCTATTAGATTTTGAACAACATCTACTGCTTGTGTATCTGGTAATCGTTCTGTATCCACAGCCCCATCAATCAAAAGTGCTCCTGGTTGTGGTCCATAAGTTACATCAATGGTATCAAATAAAATACCAACCATTTCTCCTTCGGCAGCAGTCACAACTTTTCCGTCTGCATCTAAGAAGCTTCCTGCAGGTATCAATTTTCGTCCCTGTTCATCTACTTCTATCCCCTCATCACTTACGGTACAGCTGATTGTCTGATATACTGCACTTTTTAAAAATTCTGGAAAATTTTCATATTCTTTTTTTGTCAAATACATAAACTTCTCTCCTCTCTTTTAAGACCATGCTTTTGCATAAGGATTTTCTACTACGGATTCATTCAAAGAAGCAGCAATCGTTTTTGCCAAACTTGACTCATTTGTTTTTCCACCTTTTGGAATATAACGCTTACCTCCTGCTCCCCCATTCTCCTTTTCTTTTCCTTCTTCCTCTTTAAATAAAAAAGCTTTCGATTCCTTTAAAACCTTCATCTGTTCCTCTAGACCAGTAATTGTTCCATCTTCTCCAAGAATTAGTTTGGTCTTATCAATTAAACCTGCGGTTAATTCTTCATCATGTACTTTTCCAATTAAAGCAAGTTTAATCGCATTATTCATCCGAAGTTCTTTTACTTCTTTCTGATAAACTGCTTCCTTTTCCTTTGCTTCTTTTTGTAACTTTTGAATTTGTTCCGTTAAAGAAGTCGCATCTCCAGCTGATTTTTTTAATTCTTCTAATGCAGTTTCATTCTCTTTTATGGCCTTTTTTAAATTTTCTCTTTCGGTACAAACTTCCTCATATTGATGTTTTGCTACATAATTTTTTAATTCTTCCTCTGACTGGGTAGCAGCCTTTTTTGCTAATTCCTCTGAAATTCCTAATGCTGTTAATTGTTCCTTTGTCATACTCAAATCTCCTCCTCATAAATCACTTCTAATCCATAAGCCGTTGCTGCCTCATGCTCTATCCGACATCCCCTTGCGTTCTCCCATCCTTTACAAAAATAAACTACATGACAAAAACTCATATTCTCTAATGATTTGGCAAGAAAACATAATGGAATTTGAATCACTCCTCTTTGTTCCATATTCTTCCTGCTGTACCATTCATCCGTAAAAAGAGTATTAACAATTTCATAACCCTTTTCTTCTAAAGCCTGAATTGCCTTTTCTCTTGTTGCAACAATTTCTTCCTCTGTTTTTCCACCCATAGGCTGGCTTAACATTGCTTCTTTCATTTTTTCACCCTTTCTAAAAATATACATAAAAAAACACCTTTGAAAGTCTGTTTTCAAAAGTGCCAATCACACTGCCTTTATCATCTATTTATCAATAACTTTTGTATCAGTTCCAAATCTGGGATTTCAAAAACAAGTTCATTTTTCAGCGGATCGAAGTCCTCAAATCTTAACCCAGCAAATTCCAGTCTTTCGCCTCCTGTACTTGCCTTTATTTCAAAGATTTTTCCAGCATCCACAGATTCAAAACTAAAACCTTTTTGAAAATCTATGTCCCCACAAATAATAAAAGATGCCAGAATTCTCTTTATGCCTTTTTGAAGTGTCCCCAACCTTGCAATCTGTACCTGTTTTTCCTCTATTTCCACCCGACCATCTGTCCTAGCAATGCAGTATCTGCGTCCACCAGATACCATATATAGTTCGCCGTTCTTTATGGAAATCACTTTTATTGTTTCCCCGATTCTTCCCATATAAGATACCTCCTTTTGTTCACATGAAATAAAGTTTCAAAAGATGTAAGAGAACTACAACCCTAGTATTGTTTCTTTCATAGCTTTTAAAAATTCTTTTGCTTTTGCCATTTTAGAATTGTCCTGAAGATATTCTATTCCTTTCTGTGTAATCTTAAGGGCACCTAATTTTATTCCTGGTACACCACCCAAACGTGGAACGATAACAATTCCTGTAATATACCCTTCATGAAATAAACTTTCCATCACATTATTCCAATATCCATTATGAATTCCTAATGCATCTGAACCAAATAAATCAAGATCTGGTTGCTCACCCATCTGAAAACATTCATAAAGATAAGTCAATATTCGATATGCAATTACAAAATAATCATTCTTTGCCATAATACGAACTCCTTTCTTTTACTTTCTCTCCTCCTGTTTTTCAAAATCCCACGGTTTATCTAACATTTTACCTCTTTTTATAAGTTCCTGTACCAATTCATAACATAGGCTATTTTTATCTGGTTCATATAATTCACACTTATATGTATCATAAGAAATTTGTTTTAATAATTCACAATAAAATCCATCTTTTTCATTATATATTTGGCGTTTACAAGCCCTACAAATAGGACAAGATAAAACACCGCCTCCTGTAGGTCCATCCTTCATACTAGGTCCTACTTCATGTCGATTTCCCTCTTTATCATAAAAATACTCTATTTCATCCATATAGCATCTGCCTCCATATAATAAATACTATCTTTATAATCTATTTTCTTCACTATATACTGAAATCCTGTTATAAACTGCTATATAATAAAAATACATTGCCTAAAAAGACAATGTACCATAAATTTTATAAATGTTTTACTATAAACTATTCCAAAGATTTTCCTGTTTCGATTTCTTTTTTCACATATGGATAATAAATACTTTTCTCATCTGGTTTATATAATTCACATTGATAAATCTCTCCCTCATCAATTTCTTTTGGAACTACTTCTCTTACATCACAATAAAGCTTCTTATAATCATTTGTCATTTTTTGATGAATACAAGCTCTACAAATCGGGCAAGAAACAATATGTGCACTACCAGGTATATCTTTAAATCCTGAACCAAGCTCATATTTCTTTCCATCTTTACCATAATAATATTCTACTTCCTCATTCATATCGCCTCAGCCTCCATATAATAAATTTCATTTTCATAAACAATATTAGTTATTTTATAACGAAATCCTCTCCTAAATAAAATCTCTTCCTGATTTTTATGCTTCTTTGAAGCTAATGGTTTCACATAAAGTGCTCCTCTATAACCTTTTGGAATACGAATATGTATTTCTACATTTCTACCTGGATATGGAAACTCTTCCAATGCTGTAGAAGTAAATATATCATTCTTTAATTCTTGTTTTAATAAATTCAACATATTTTCCCTTGTTAGCTTATATTCTTCTGAGAAAAAATTCATATATTCTGGTATGGTTTTTCTTATAACAGTTATATTTTCTGGGATAACTCCTTTTTCCAATGCACTTTCTAATAAATTAATCTTATGTTGTACTTTATCAATCCCTTTTTTTGTTGCAATCGCATGATTAATTTTTTGTGCATCAAATCCTGTATAATCTATAAGCGCTTGCCTTTCCTCTTCTGTTAAAGCATCTAACTGACTTTCTAATTTTTTTTTCAGCTCATCAGATACCTTCTTTTTTATTATAACAGGATTTTCTTGGTTTGCAACCAATTTTTCTTTTTCCTCTTTCCCTTTATTATCTACAAATTTCTTTTTCCATTCTGGATAAGCCATATCTGCTGGAACATAATAGGTTTTCCCTTCCTCATCTCTTGCCGCCCGCTGCTCCCCTTCTGTAAACTCATCCCCAAAATAAGGAACTGTACAGCTTCGACACCAGCAATGTAACGGTGGCACATTCACCCCTATCTGATAATCACTCATTTTAAAGTGCTTTCCATCCATACTTTGGCAAAGTTTGGAAGTATGACGATCCAATGTTGCTACAAACTGAAATTCTTCCACATCCAATTCCTGAAAACAATCCTTCTTTGCAACGGATGAAATGGCAGCTGCCTCTGTCATCACCAAACGCCCTGCCTGTCTCTCACTCACATCCATAATCTCTGCTAAACGGCAAATCGCTTTTGCAGGTTCCTCTCCTCGAATAATACATTGAGACAATTCGGTATGTAAATTGGAAGTCAACTTCTGTTTATTCGTCCAAATCCGTTCAGAAAAGTTCTTTCCATCCTGTGCCCAGGGTTTTTTGATGATAGTATGAATACTTTTCTCATCTAACTGTGCCAAATTACTTCCTATCCCAGTTCCTTTTGCAATCTCATAAGCACTATGATAATAATTTTCTGTATAAGTCTTATACAAAAAATCTGTCACACCACCTTCATATTCTGTCATAAGAAGTTCTACATGCTGCTGCATTTGACATTTTAATGCTTCCAAATAAGAAATATGATGACGAGCAGAAGCATTTTCTAATTGCTTCTTCCATTTTGGATCAAATCCATTTCTCTCCCCATATTTAATATACTGCTCTACTGTCCACTGAAATTCTTCTAACTCCTTTTTTCTTAATAAACGCTTGGCTGCTGCCAGGCTAATTCCATTATTTTCTGCTAATCTCCAATACCAGCGCTCTATGTCCATCTGAATTTCATTTTTCGCCCTTCGAAACTGTTCTTGTAAGTCTTTCTGATATGCCTCACTTCTCTGATATTGTTCTTCTTCTAATGCAAGCAGTCGTTCTCTCCAATACTTACCGGAATCAGTCGAACTCCCCATCTTTATTCACTCCCTGTTTGTTCTTCTCGTCTTCCTCCTGAAATACCCCTACATAAAGATTGGATTTTTCCTGTTCTTTCTTTTCTTCCACTTCTAATTGTTCTTTCTCTTTTTCTACGTCTTCCACAAGTGGATGTGCTTTTAAAATACTTTCTGTACTTACTGTTCCCACACTTTTTTGACAAATCTCTGCTAACTCCGCATCATTTGTTACAGCTGTTCGGGTCCATGTCTGGATAATTCGTTCACACTTCACTCCGAGGTAGCGGCAAATCGCACGAACGAAATGAGCAAACCCAAGTTTAAATTCCGTTTCCATAAAGCCTGCCTTTAATTCTAATAAGGAATAAAGATATTTCAAAGCCACTCCTGAAGCAGTTCCAAACTTTTGGGGATCTGGATCGACACCCATTCCTTGTTCAAAAATAGCTTTTCTTGTGATTTCAAGAAATTTTTCTCTCGCTTCAATTGGAATACTAATTGTCAAAGTTTCTAAACTTCCTTTCCCATCTCCACTTCCATCATCCTCTAACTGAATTGTTTTATACTTTTTCAAATCATGTAAAAACTCCTCTAAATCGGTTCCACCATAATTCGTTAAAACAAAAATAATTTCTTGCGTATCTTCTAAATCATTTAAAAAACCACTGAACACTTTATCATAAGCGTCTATCAGTGGTTTAATATCGTTTAAATCATTTTTCTCTATATTATTATTATAAAACGGAATAAAGGGCACTTCTCCGTAATTATGAGAAAGATAATAGCCATCTTCTATTTCTGGAGAATCTGAATAAAAAGGATAGTATTGCAGATTCAAATGGGAATATCCTTTCGCTTCTGTACGAAACGCAAAGCTCTCTTTCTTGGTCCAATATTCCCAAATCACCATTTCTTTTCCATTTGATTCATCTAAAATCTTATAATTTCGAAGAAGTGCAAGTAATCTTTGGTTTAAATCAGAAGAAAAAATAGGAAGAATCTGATTCGAATCAATGACACCATACTCAAATGTACCTTCTTCTGTTACCCAGTAATGCAGCCATGCAACAGAGGAATTTGATGCATTAACACATAAATCCTTACACGCCTTTGCATAGCGATCGCCAAGTATCTCTGCTATTTTTAAATTAATTTGTTTCTCTCCCACATCAAAAAGGGGTGGTGCCGTAAACATATAAGCTGCCTTTTGATTCACTAAAAGTCCATGAAAATTTCTTGGAATTCGGTTATCTGCATTTCGTAAAGGCTCTACTTCTCTCGATTTCTTGCTTTTTCGCAAAATGTCATTCTCATTTCGATAATATCGTTCTGCTTCCTTACTACTTACAAGAAATTTTTTATAATTATAATTTTTTGCTTTAGTTTCAATTAATTTTGCCATTTCTTTTGGCGTCATGTTTCTGATTTGCCTCCCTTTATTTTAATACTCTCATTCCGCTACCTTTTAAGTCAGATACTTCATAATCATCTAGTCCATACCAAATAGCAGATAAGGTATGTGGGTCTATATTAAATTCATCCTCCATAATTTCTCCATTTTTATCCTCAGCAAAGGTCAAATCCTGTAATTCATGAATAATTGCCTCACAGGTATCTGCGCAAATAATACGTTGAAATCGTTTTACTTTTTTTGTATATACTGCACGAGAACCTTTAAATTTATGGCAAGGTCGCATCCGAAATCCCTGCTGCCGATAATACCGAATCGCCTTTGGTTCTGCACAATCTGCTTTAATTAAAATATTTTTCCATTTTGCAATCTCTTCTGCGATCTCAGGATCAGTTTTATCCCTAGAATAATATTCTTCATATAAATATAAAATTTTCTGATTGGGATCAATAAGCATCCGAACCAATGCATTGTAAGAGGTCACAAATCCAAAGTCCATTCCATTTTTCTCAATAGGATCTTTTACCTTTCTCATTGCATCACAAACTACTTTATATGGTTGTACTTCGAATTGTGGAAATACTAACCGCCCATTTACACCAAACTGCCCTTTTCGTGCAATCCGGTATAAATCCGGATCATGTAACTGCAACTCATTTAGCTGCTCAATATATTCTTTCGGGGCAAAATAATTGTCCTCTACTGTACTGTGATGATAATAAGTATCATGGCAGCGGATGATCCGTTTTTGATAAAGATCCTCATCATTTAAAATAAATGTTTTCTTTTTCTTATCCTGAAAAAAATGAGTATAGGACCAATTTGTTTTACTTACTGGATTGGTTGATAATAGAATATGATTACTCAAAGTAGGATGACGCAATCTCCCAAGTATTTCTTTAAATCCGGCATACTTCACTTCCGAACATTCCTCAATCCAAACAATCGATACCCCATTTAAAGATTTTAACTTAGCAGGTTTATCCATCCCTTTAAAAATAATCTTACTCCCGTTTCGAAATCGCACTTGCACTGGGCTGGTTGTAAAAGTCAAATAAGCATCCACACCCATTGCTTCTGCTACCTCTACCAATAAATCGAAGCAAGAATCACGGATTGTATCAAAAACTTCCCGAACAATTAAAGCCTTTCTTTTTTCTTCCAACAATTTTTTTACTAATTTTATAACAATATGATAACTTTTCGAACTTCCATATCCACCTACTAGAAAATAAATTTTACTATTCCAATCATCAATAAACTCATAAAAATGATCATTCACGAGAAAATCAATTTCCTTCTCAACTGCCATCCAATTCGCCTTCCTTTTTCTCACTTGCCTTTTTAAAAGTGATCTGAATTGGAACCTCTTTATCCAAATCTATGTCTTGTTTATCTCTCCATCTATCTGGTCTACGGTTTTTAAGCCAAAAAATCTGCGCTGTAGTATCTGGTATAACTTCTTTTTCTACTTCTTTAGTAATAACCAAATCTCCCATTCCCTCTGATAAACTATCTTCTATAGCTGTAATAAAACGAATATAATCATAAATTTTATCCAGTTTTATTTTATCAAAAAATTTTTGTGATTGATACCAAGATAACAATTCTTTATCCTTTTTACTAGAGTTACAGTTTTTACAGCAAGGAACAACATTTTGCTTTGTTAGCTTTCCACCTTTACACAATGGTTTTATATGATCCTTTGTTGGAATTTTCATAACTTTTCCACAATAACAACAACAATGATTAAAATAGGCAACCGCAAACTCCCACTCTCTTTCTGTTAGTTTAGATTCTCCTCCATGACGCTTCTTCTGCCCAGTATCAATTAGTCTCTCCTTCGTTACCTCCTTATAGCTATATCCTAATGCCCTTTTAAGTAATGCGTTCTCTACTTGAATATCTACAATTTCCTTTCCTTTTTTTAAGGACTCGGAAATCTTAGAATATTTTTTCTTCCATTCATACAGAGTAGCTGGGTTAATCCCAATATTCTTTGCAATTTGTTCATCAATTAGCCCATCCCTTGCCCATCCTTCCAATTTAAGCAAGCCTTCTGGAGAAAGCCAATACTCATATTTTCCTTTTGCCATCCAGCTCACCACCTTTTCATTTCTTTTTTAATATTTGTTAAAACAAAAATCAGCTACTAAGCACAAAGCTTCTGTAACTGATTTTTCATGATACTATTATACATCAGAACAACATTGAAAATATATAGAATGTTTTTCGGAAAATTCTTTCAAAGCATATCCATGAAGCAAAATAACATACTGAAATGTATAGTTCATTTCAACTGCAACTTCTTCCAATCTTTTCTCTTCCACATATCGTTTATACAAAATTTCAATATACTTGCTGTTTTGTAATTCATGAATTTCACCAATTATTTTATGTTTCAGGTCAACATAATTATCAATTAAACAATCAATCTCATTTTCTAGTTCAAGAATCTTTACCACTTCCCTTTCATATCTAGCGCCTACTGAAAGACTTGTTTGTACACGTTCTTTTGTATAATCAAAGCCTCCTACACTAGATAGCCTTAACTGAAGATCTGCTTTTTCCTGAATTCTTTGATTGATGATAACATCTGCTCTATGTAATTGCTGCAAATACTCTTTTGCTGTCATTCTTTTCCCACCTTCTATGATACAATATATTTTCAGTTATTTTGGAAACGTTTCCTTTTCAAAATGTTCTAATCCCTGTGCCTATTCATTCATACCAAGCTAATTTTTGACCACAAGTAGTACAATAATTTGTATTTACTGATAACAGCTCTTCTTTTCCGTCATTCCACTACCTCCTCATACTCCATTTCTTTCAATGTGGCTTCGGTTTTCTTCCGTGTGAGGAAAACAGTTTTCCCTACATTCTCTAAGTCTTCTAGCCCGATTTTATGCTCCTCGATTTCCCATGTAGTCTCTCCGCAAAATTGATATATCATGTATACTCTTTGTCCAATTTTACAAGACAATCTAAGCAATCTCCCTTGTCCTCTAAGCCCTTATACTCTATAAGTTCATCAAATGCATTAAAAATATTATTTGCTACAAGTGGAAGCGTCAAAACATGTAAATTATCTTTCAAATATTTTATTTCTTCAATTTCTAATCCCTCTATATTCCTTTTCCCTCCATAATCCCCTCAAACCTTTACTAATATTGTAATACAAATTCAAGGGGATTTTGTACCATTTTTATTCTTATCCTTGCATCTCTAAATATTCTGTTATTGACATTTGTCCTGGAATATTTTTATCTTCTATCCACCATAAAAATACTTCTTCTCCTGTTCCCCATTTTGTTTCTAATCCTTTCTTTTTTCGAACACCAAGCATTTTTTCAAATGCATTTATATATGCAACTTTATACGCAGGAAAATCAGAAAATTCCTTTTTTCTTTTCTTCTTACCAGCCATAGGACATCCAATGCATCCGACACGTTCATAACCACATCTATAAAGCTTATTTACCTCAACATGTTCCTGATTAATAAATTCCCATATATCATTATCTAACCAATCAATTAAGGGATTTACAACTGTTTTTGCTTTCATCTCACAACGTTCAAATAACTTTCTTCGGTCATCATTATCTGATAAAAGCATCTTAGAATCCGATACTAACACTTTACCTTTTTTTGTACTTCCAATCACTTCAAAAGACTCCCTATTTCTTCTAGAAATACTTTCTCCCCATCTAACCCCTGTTGCAATTATTCTGTTTCTGCAACCACTTTCTTTCAATTCTGAACAACAGTATCTCATAATTCGTGTTGGTGGAAGAAGTTTTCTTGGAATCAAATTCCACATAGTAATTGCTATTCCATTCTTCTGTCTATGATAATCAATATCACATTTAATCCCTTGCAATTCCAGTTTTCTAAACACTCCTCGAATATGATATACTGTTTGTGGTGCATCTGCTGTTGTATGACTATTATATACTTCAAAAGGGATTCCAGAACGTTTAAATAATTCCAACATAACATCACTATCCTTCCCTCCAGAATATGTACATATAAGTGGAAGTCCATAATGATGTAAACTCATTTCAGACGCCATTCTCAATCTTTCTATTGCTTTATTTTCTAAATCCATTTTTATATTACCTTTCATCACCATAAAGATATACAATCACTTTTTTATCTTTACTCACTGTAAACATTTTACATCTCTTTTCCTATTCCCAAATTAAACAGATGATAAAATAATCGTCTATATCCATAAAAATCTGTCCTACCAGGTCCGTCTGCATACTCTATTTTGTAAATCTTTTACTTCATATATCATGTAACCCAAATAAATATCCTCCCCTCTGCTTTTCATAAAACTGGTCGAAATCGACCTGTTTTCAAACATCTATTTTCTAGTCCCTACCCTAAATTCTGATTTCGAATCAACAATTTTGTATTATTGGAAGGTTCCCATTGTTCTATATAAGTAATTGCTTCATCAAATCTACATTTTGGAGTATTATTTCTGGAATTAATTCGAAAATAATTTTGGAAATCATGATTACACTCACTAAATACCTTTTTACCAATACAACGATATGCTTTTGATTCTTTTCCCCCAAGCCACCTCAACACAGTAGCACTAATCTTGTCTCTAAGTACACGCTGTTGATTATAGTCAATTACCATTTTATCTTCCAGAATATTCACTCGATTTTCTACCTGACTCACACGCTTGTCTACAAAAAGAATCGCTTTTAGTTCAGAAGAAACACCCTCCAATGAATCTTCTTTATACTTTCTTTCTATCTGAATAAAATAACGTCGCACTTGTCTTCCTTTCTCATTCTTTTCTAACATTGCCATCTCTTTTGCAATATCTAACTGAATAATATGCTCTTTTCTCATCTGCCCTGAAGGTGTCGAAATTTCGACACCTTGAAAATCCTCATTCTCAATTGCTCCTATATCAGACACTCTTCTTATAATCCATTCTCGATAATTACTCTTTACCTCTAACACATCATGCAGTTCTGTACCATAAACCACTTTTTCTCCTGTACTAGTCTGGTACACTGGCACTAACTCATTTTCAATCATTTGTAAATCTCTCATTTTGATTTCTCCTTTCTTTTCAAACTTTCACTACCCTAATAAACTTCGTTCAAACTCATCTGTTATTGTGATTCTACTTCCAATATTATTAAACTGATTCTTGATAACTGCTTTTGGTTTTTCTATTTTTTGGGGTTTTTTATAAACTCCTGGTAAATAATCTAACCAGCTAGACTCTCTTAACCAATTGACAGGACTTTTTATATACTGCTCTTTTATGTTTCGAATCTGGCAAGTTTCGGCATAATTTTGGGCAGCAACAATCAAATCCTCTTCTGAAAGAGATGGTGTCGTTTCCAGTAAACGTATGTATTCTCCCTGGGCGTTCAATATATCCATCTTTCTCGGATAAATTTTATAAAATTCGTCGAATCGTGTACACTTTGTGTGCGTATTCTTATAATTAAAAACATTATCATTGTCATTTACATTATCATTTTTATTATCATTTACATTATCATTTACATTAGGTTTCGTTTCGGTTTTCGTTTGGTTTTCATTTTTTTGACAATTTTCAAAACCATTGGTTTCCTTTTGGTTTTTTATTTCTTTTTTCTCTTCAAAACCATTGGTTTTCGTTTGGTTTTGATTCCTTTTTTCATTTTCAAAATCATCAATTTCCTTTTTCGGTCTTCCACCTAATTTCCCATTTTCATACTTTTTGTTATTCGCATCAATCTGTGCCCTCATTAAAGCGAAAATTCCTCGTTCTAAACCAGAAAGATTTGGCTCTCTTCCATCAAATACATATTCAAATATAGCATGATATAACATATAACCACTTTCTTTCGGTAGTTCTTTAATACATTCATAAAATGTCTTATAAAAAATAAAACTATCTCTCATGAAATTCTGTCACTTCCTTTCTTGCCTGTTTTGGTTAAAACCAAAACAGACAACTTTATTATGTATCATTTTATAGTTAATAGTTTTGATCTTGATGTGCTCTAATATCTTCCATATGTTCCATAATATTCCGATATTTTTCTTCCGATAGCTCCTTCAACGAATTCACTCGATATAAAACATATATTGTTTGTGGTTTAATTCCTTTCTCTTTTAATACTTTCTCTAATTCATTTATCTTTTCTCTATCTCGCTGATATTTTTTAATCTCTTTTAGGTGATTTACAATGTTCTGATACTTTTCTTCTGATAATTCCTCTAGAGAATTTACTTGATATAAAATAAATATAGTTTGTAACTTAATTGCATTTTTCTTCAAAACTTGCTCTAATTCATAATTCCTACTTTTTGAAGAATTTCTATCTAATTTCGTTTCATCTAAGCTGGTAGCAGATGTATTCTTTATACTTGTCTTTGGCATTTCTGGAGCAGAATTCTTTTTTACACTTGGCTCTGGCGTTTCTGAATCTGGATCTTTCATCTCTTCTGTCGGAATACAGAATACTTGAAAACAAGCATATTTAAAAGCAGTTGCCATCGCTTTATTTGTTGCTTTATCCCCTGTATCCATTCCTTCTCCAACCACTATAGCAGAAATGCTAGAACCATCTGCTGCAAAAAATGTATAACGAATTTTACATACAGAATAAATCATATTGGTTCCACTTTTTGTCTTCCGTTCCTCTCGTTCCTGTTCTAATACTTCTGGAACAATAAATACCTTATTTTTTACCAACGCTGGATAAATAGCGTTCATCACAGCATCAATTCCTCGGAACATAAATCCCTGTTGTAGATTTCTTTGGTTTTTACCTACACACCCTACTTCTTCCATTACCTTTACAATCGATTGATAGATTAATGGCATTTCTGGCATTTTTCTTCACTCCTTCTTGATTTTTTCCCTAATATATCTTATAATAAAAATATAAAATTGTTTTTAATTTACTGAATCTAAAGTGGTTACTACACTTTAGGTTCTTTTCATTTCTAATTGTTTTTTACGATCGGATACTACTTTTTCTTGATGTGCCTTTAAAATTCGTAAAATATAATCTACAATTCGATACCCATCTTGTTTACCATGTGTCATTACTGAGCCAATCGCTGTATAATCTTCCTCTATTGCTTGAAGTGCAATTTCAATATTTATTCCTCTATGTGCCATCTTCTTATCCCTCCTTTCTGATTTTATCTTCTAACCAACAAATCCCATCTCTTTTGATAAATTTAATTTCTGGATGAAACATAGATGTTTTACCAATTTCAACAACTACCCCATTTTCTACTACTATAACTGCTTGTCCTTCAAATTGTTTTGGAAACGTTTCCTTTTCTTTATCCATCAATCTTGTCATATTCCACCTTCTACTTTCTTTGAAAATATTGGCACTTCTTATTTTCTGGTTTCTTATCTTTTATCCTACCATGAACACAATGTCCCGCATTTGTCTTCATATATCCACCACTAACTTTAACATAATGTTGAATATAAAACTTACATGCTTGGCAGTCCATTGGTTTTGGTGGTTCAACTTCTAACAGTTTCCTCAGTTCCTCATTCTCTTCTTTTAAATGCTGGAATTCTACTTCAAATTCTGCTATTTTTTGTGATAACATTGGCTAACCTCCTTTTTTGTGTTAAAATAAAGTATTAAGATTATTTCTTAATAGGAACATATCGTTCCTCATTTCATTTTTATTATATAGGAACAATATGTTCCTGTCAATATATTTTAGGAGGTTTTTATGGATTTTTCAAAAAAACTAAAACAACTACGTCTTGCTCTTGGTTGTACACAAACTCAAATGGCTGAATTATTAGGAATTACAGCACGTGGATATAGAAATTATGAACTTGGTGCAAGAGAGCCAGAGTTATCTATTTTAATTAAACTTGCAGACTATTTTAATTGTTCTCTTGATGAATTAGTTGGAAGAAATTTCTCTAAGTAAACGCTGACTCATTTGAAATAACTCCTCTAATGCATCCCACAATTCAAAATCGCCTTTCCTCTCTCCATTTTCAATAAACCGATAATATCTTTCACTAATTCCTAAATACTCTGCTACTTCTTTTTGCGTCATGCCCGCCTTTTGACGGGCATCTTTTAAATTCTTCCGCATAATTCCTCCCTTCTACTCTCTTAATTTTTTATCTGTCTTCGAAAATACTGACACGTCTTATCTCCTGGCTTCTTATCTTTAAATTTTCCATGAACACAATGTCCTGCATTTGTTTTCATATATCCACCACTGACCTTAACATAATGTTGGATATAAAACTCACATACCTGGCAATCCATTGGCTTTGGTGGTTCGACTTCCAATAACCTCCTAAGTTCCTCATTCTCTTCTTTTAAATGCTGGAATTCTACTTCAAATTCTGCTATTTTTTGTGATAACATTGGTTTTCCTCCTGTTTTGTGATAAACTATAATTATATAATATGAATATGACCATTTCGGTCGTATTTATATTATATATGACCAAATTGGTCGTGTCAATACTATTAGGAGGATTTTTTATGGAATTTAATGAATACCTAAAACGCCACAGAGAAACGTATGGCTATACTCAAAAGCAAATGGCTGAACTAATAGGAATTGCTCCTCGTTCTTATCAACGATATGAGTCTGGTGAAAGAGAACCAGATATAAAGACACTTGTTCAAATTGCAGATTTTTTTAAAATATCTCTTGATAGTTTAATTGGAAGAGATTTCTCTTAAAACTCTTTGATGAATTTTAAACAAATCCTCCAATAAATCCCATGTTTCAATCATCCCTATTCGTTCACCATTTTCTATTCGTTGGTAGGCTCTCTCTGTCATACCAAGATACTCCGCTACTTCTTTTTGCGTCATGCCCGCCTTTTGACGGGCATCTTTTAAATTCTTCCGCATAATTCCTCCCTTCTACTCTCTTAATTTTTTATCTGTCTTCGAAAATATTGACACGTCTTATCTCCTGGCTTCTTATCTTTAAATTTTCCATGAACACAATGTCCTGCATTTGTTTTCATATATCC
>CAJTXA010000020.1:473-61347 GCA_910579865.1 uncultured Lachnospiraceae bacterium | reverse complement strand
TTTGGTTTTTTCACAACTTTGTTTTGATTCTCAAATTGAATTTTCAAGGTTGGTTTTTTATACTGTTCAATTATCAATGTTCTATTCTTCTATCACCTTTTATCGGTAACAGCTTGTTTATACTATCACATTTCTAATATTTTGTCAACTATTTTTTGAATTATTTTTCATAAAATAAAAAATATCCTAAAATTTCAAAATTTTTACAAGCTATAACTTTCTTATATTACCATTGTTGTTTTTATTTGTCAACTACTTTCTAAGAATTATCTTTTATAATAAAAAACTATTATTACAATGACTTTTGCCCGTATTATACAAACAAAAGTCATTCTTTTTTCATTTATTTTAACCTCTAAGTTGCCTCTACTGACTTCTATCCCATATCACTGTAAATTACATTATATTAATGTTTAGATATTACTTAAAAAAAAGTAAAAATTTCAGTAATCCAATCCATAAGGTAATTGTGATTATAAATAGCACTAAGTATTTGACTTTCTCGTATCATGCTTAAAGTCTGTTGTCCTATCTTTGTTCCAGATGCTGCCGTAACTACTAAGCATAAAATCCAAAGTACAATAAATGCCTTAAGTCCTCCTGCCGCTGCTCCTCCCAATCGATTCAGCCAATTCAATCCAGGTAATTTAAATATCCCCTCAATCAATTTTGCAACTACCCAAACACCAATTCCAACTACAATAAAACTAAATATAAACGCAATTGCACGAATTGTAACTTCTGCTAATACTCCACTCACATAATCTTCAAAAGCACTTACTCCTAAAGCCTGATAAACAGTTTCTATATTATTTTTGGTTAAAGCTGCCCGTATATATTTAGGTAAGGGCAACTCCTCAATTGCATAAGCTTGATCTGAAACCGAAAACAATCCATTTTGTAGCTTTCCCTCTAATATATGATCCACATAATCTTCTGTTCTATTTTGAATTTGTTCATATACTGTTGTTTCTTCTCTAAGGTATTTTTCTACTTGTGGAGCCACCATCCGACTTATCATAATTACCACAAATAAAGCTACTATCGAAACGATCATTTTCACAAAACCCTTTCGATAACCATTCCCAATACTTAGTATAATATAAACCAGTACTACAATTACCAACCAATTATTTATACTTTCCATACTTACCCTCTTTCTCACTTGTTTCTATCAATTACTTTAAACGAATATCATTAATGGAAGAAGAATTTACCCACACATACCGATATCCTGTAATCTGCTTAAATAAAATAATATTTTTTTCAAATGTATATTCAAACTTCTTATTACCATCAAGAGAATAAATACACACACTATTATCATTATATAAAATCACTTGATCTTGTGCGAATGAAATATCTTTATAATCTTGCTCCAAAGAAATTTCTCTTGTAAGATCTCCTGCGCTATTATAAATCTGCAATAAATACACTCCTCCTATTTCTACATCGTTTAATACAATACCAATATTCTTTTCATCATAAAAAACACTATGTATTTCTTGCTGTATTTCCACTATTTTAATTAATTCTGGAATTTCCTTCATTTGAAAAAAAATAAGCTTATTATCTGCAAATGCACAAATATTTGTATTATCTAAAAACGCCACTTCTGGGATTAGCACATCTCCCAATTCCTTTTTACTGTAACCACCAACAAGTTGTTCAATATAATTTTGTCCAACTTCTGAAAAATTATAAAATACTAAGGAATTTTCCAATTCATTCTCTGCAATGTCAATAGAAGACATTATCATTTTTCTTCCATCTTCTGAAAGATCAATCGCCATTGGATAACCATTTTTTTCTAAAGAAGTCCTAAATTTAATTAATTCCCTTCCCTCTTTTGAATATAGTTTAATATAATTCATTCCACTATCCTCCATTACAGCTGCTACTACACCTTGAGAAGCAACTGATATCGATGTAATAGGATAATCTGTCGTAACTATTCCCTGATTTCCAAATTGATTAAACAAATAAATTGTATTTTCTTTCTGTGCTGCCACTGCTACATAATCCTTACAAATATCAATAATTGGATTTTTAATTTCATATGCCTGTCCCCATATTAAAGTACCATTCTTATCTAAACAAGAAATCCCATCCATACTATATCGAAGAATATAATCTCCGTAAGCCATATAAGTCATATTTCCTGACTCTGATAACTCTGTTAAAGTCAATACATCATACCCTGTATAGGTTCTTCTCCTTTCATAAAAATATATACCTGTTAAAAATAATGCTCCTAACAGCACTATTCCAACTCCTTTTCTTATTATTTTACCAATCGGAGGCAGTATTTTTTTCTGATTTGTTGTATCTTCCTTAACTGTTTTTTCTTTCTTTATCCGTTCTAATAATGTATACCTGCCATCCTTTTTCACAAATTGTCTTATGTCTGCCATATTCTTTTCCTCTGGGCATTATGTATGATTACAATTTCCCATTATACAATACTTCCTTCAAAAACGCACGTATTTTTTAGGGAAGATAAATTTCTTGTCCCGGATAAATCTTATCTCCATCTTCAATACCATTTGCTTCCTTAATTGCAGGTACCATAAGATCCGACTGATATATTGCAACACAAATAGAAGTTAAAGTTTCTCCTTTTTTTACTGTATAATAATATCCTGCCTGTCCATTAGAATCCTGTGTTCCTAACGTTGTATCTGGTTCAGGGTCTTTTTCTTCTACTGCTGACGTACTTTCTGTTATGGTAGTTGCAATCTCTGAAGTAACTATCTCTGAAGTAACGATTTCCTTTGTTTGTGTTTCTGATTCTGAAATTGTATCTATAACTACCTCAGTTTCTTTTGTTTCAGTTGGATATACCTCCCCATTTACTTGTTCTACTTTTACAGTTTCTGTATTCTGTCCTAATACAGACACAGCTATTTGATGAACTTGACTTTCTAACTGTTGCATCCGATCATAATCTCGCACCAAAACAGTTCCTGCTGCTAAAATAGCAATTACTAGACAAGTACATGCTGTATATAAAGCACTACTTAATTTTTTTTTCGTATGTGTATCTTGTTTTTCCTGCACTAATAAACGATAATTTGATGTTACTCTGTCATCATTTCGTTCATCCACACTTTCATTTGGTGCCTGCTCTACCATATATTCTTGCATTTGTTCATTCTTTTCATAATAAACATAATATCCAGAAAGTCTAGCAAGCTGCCCATTTTCATAAGCATAAAACTCTTCTTCTTTCTCCTTTTTATCAATTAAAAATAAAACTTTATCCATTCCTCCAAAATTATCTACATGTGTTTTAAACAAACCTGCATCAATTTCTCTTACAGAATCGTTTCTTGCATAAAACCATCCCACTATTTCAAAACTATTAAAATATTGTTTTATTTTTTCATACAGATTTGTCCATACTTTATCCGTAAATTTAAGATTATTCCCCTCCTGTTCCATTTCTTCCACTTTTACTGCACCTGATATAAATAAATAAGTTTCTCCTCCATATTTTTTACAACTTCCCATAAGAACTCCAACCTGATACTCTTGCTCTCCCTGCTCCCACAATTTCCTAATATAAGTCATTACATAATCCTCTATATACACTTTACGATAATCCTCTCCACTTCCAATCTGACGGAAATTTCTTGGCAATTTCACTGGAAATCCTGCTGTTTTTTCTTCTTTATTCTCACTATAAATAATTTCAATCATTCCTATCCCCACTTTCCTTTTGCTGGCGTCCTATCAAATATCCTTTTTGGGGAATCATATCACACCTATATAAAAAAAATGGGCATTTTCTGTCATGGGAAACAAGATTCTTTGTGATAAAATTTTCTGCTTTTCAACATATTTTTTGTAGAATCACTTTTCCTCTGCATAACAAAAATAAGTTTTCTTTTTTTTATGTCAATCTTTTCCGCTTATTTACTAACTGACTAGGGAAGTACAAACCAAAAACTTTTTCCTTTCCAATGACTAAATCAAAAAGATTTGTTAATACTGTAAGATAAATGCATTTGACTGCTGTTTTTAAGTATTGTTTTTAAATATGCAGTCAGTATAGAAAGGTGGATTTTTGTGACTTATTATTATAATTCCTATGATCAAACTGCACCGATTCGGTTCGCAGCACAGCTTACCAGCTTACTTTCCGACCATATGGAACCTTGTCATTCTCCTGTACTTCTTTGTATAGGAACGGATCGCTCAACTGGGGACTGTCTTGGGCCTTTAATTGGATATAAACTCTCTGGATATATAGAAAAACATCCGATTACTTTGTATGGAACACTTTCTTCTCCTGTACATGCAGGAAATCTGGATGATACACTTCATATAATAAAAGAAAAGCATCCTCATGCGCCTGTTATCGCCATAGATGCCTCTCTTGGTACTTCTTCTCATATTGGTTACGTCACACTTGGCTCTGGAAGTATTCGTCCTGGTCTTGGTTTAAAAAAAGAATTGCCAGAAGCAGGTGATATTTGTATCACCGGAATTGTAAATTTTTCTGGTAAATTAAATCATCTTTGTCTTCAAACCACTCGTCTTTCTACTGTTATGCAGCTTGCCGACTGTATCAGTTTTGGCATTATCAGTGCTCTAATCTACCGAGAACGAGTTCTTCTTCCACAGTAATCATTTTTTTTGCTTTTATTTTCTGCAACATCTCTGCATCCCTTTCTTCCTCTGGATGCAGTACTATGTTGGCAGTTTAATTTCTTTATACTTTTTCATCCACATAGTTTCCCCTTAAAGCATCTCCTTCTACTCCCTTTCGATTTTGCTCATAAGGGTTCTCTTCTGAATATTTAATTGTAGTAGAGGTTAGACCACCTGCCACATAAGATGTTCCACACTCTGGACACACTGCTAGCTTTAAGCGTACTGTTGCAGAAACAAGTTTTGCATTGTCCTTACTTCCCTCTCTTCTTGCATTTGCTACATGTTGTTGTTCATGGGCAGAAACCATTGCAGCAGAACTTCCTGGCGCAATATGTCCTGGTGCTTTAAACGATACATTTCCTTCATCTGAACCATCTACATATTTTCGATTCTTACAAGTCATACATTCTGAAGAGTCTACCTTTTTTGAATCTGTTCTTCCTGCTTTTTGTTCCACTCTTCCTATTTCTTCTGCCTGCCCAACACCAGTTAGAGCTTCCTTTCCTATCTGATTTGTTGGAGCATACATACTTTCATATACATTTTTCCCAATTCCCTCCATTATTTCTATACACTTCCTTCCATTTTAAACTTTACTTTTTTATTCTATTGGCAAAACTGCCTGAAAGCATCCATCTAAAATCTCATCTTCTACTGAATTTGTATAATCATCTAAATAAAGTTCAAATACATATTCCTCATCCAGCCTTACCCATGCATAATATGTTTTATATCCTGTCATATAAGTATAATCATAAGAACAATACTGATAATACACCTGATAACCATTAATTTCTTTCTGCATGATTTCACTAAATACAATATTTTCATATCCTTCTTCTTCAAGTAAATAGCTTCTTTCTTCTTCAAACCGATCCGTCATATCATCTTCTAATAAAGTTATCTCATAATAATAATCTTGTTCTTCCTCTTCATCCATAAAGCAAATCATCTCTGGATAAGACCAATCTAAATCCAATTTTGTGCCTGGTGGTGCAATTAATTCAATCTGATAGTTTCCTAAGTAATCCTGTAAAATTGGATTTCCATCTTCACTATAGGTAAGTTCAGATCCCCAATTCTCATAATCATTCTCCCAGTTTTCATAATACTCATTTAGATAGTCCTCATCTTCATATACTCCTAAATAGAGTAACATTTCATATAAAAAATCCATATATTGAGACGGCAAATATCCCCCATCATAAATATGATATAAAGTTTCAATTAATGCAGTTTCCCATTCTTCCTGGCTTCCTTCTGCCAAGTTTAAACTATTCTTTTTATCAATTACAATTGATTGTAATTGATCCTGATCCCACAACTGATAAACAAATGCTATCTTTTGATCACTATATCCATCATCCATATGTAGCTGTATTCCAATATAATCACTTAATCTCTCTTCTCCTAAAAAAGAAAAAGTCAATTCACCTGATGCTGTATCCTCAAATGGAATTTTTAGCTGCACCATACGTCCCTTATTATCTACATAAACATTGCCTAAAATAATAAAGTCTACATTCTCTGGCACTTGATAACTCTCTATCTCTTCTTGAAGTGTATCCAAAAATTCTTTTGCCATTTCTCTAGAAGAAATCTTTGTCAACCAGTCCACAAAAGCAGTATCTTCTTGAAAACATGTTACTAGTTTTTCCAAATACTCTTGATAATCAGCAACTAATACTGTTACTTCATAACAAGTCACTTTTTGATTACCATATTCTGTTAATGTTTCTTTTCCTGTTTTTGTACACTTTGTCTTTTCGTACAATTCATAATACAAATCAGAAAGAGTATTTCCCAGGGAAGTAAAACTCTCTTGATTATAAATTTCTCCTATATCTGTTTTGGTGGTATCCTCTAAAAATTCCTGTGGAACAAAAAAAGCTTTTTCATATAAATCTGGTAAAGATAAATAAACTCCATCTTTTTCTACATTGTAATTTATATGAATGTTCTTCATATCACCCATTCCACATTCAATACTACCATAAAATTCCTTATCCATTTCACTTAAATTTCCAGAAAGAAAAATTCGAATATCCCCAAATTCCTCTAATGCCTTTGTTATTTCATCACTTAAATACGAATGTCCATAATAATCCCCTGTCATCTCAAAAAAATAGCCATATTCGTTTTCATTTATTTGCTCTGCTTCTTCCTGTAAAGTCTTTATCGTCTTTTGGAAGGCCTCTTCTACTACTTTTTTTGCATTTGCCTGACCAAAAATAGAAACAACTAATACTATAACTGTTACAACTAGCACTAGTACAAAACCTGCTGCAACAAAAACAGGTCCCTTTCCCTTTTTCGATTCTGTTACAGTATAAACAGAAGGAATATCAAAATGTATCTTTTCTATTCCAATTGGATTTTCTGCTGGCTTTTCTGATAATGCTTCTGTAGATTGTATTCTTCTTTGTTCTGCTCCGCATCTTGAGCAAAAAGCTGCTCCCTCCGACAGTTCTGCTCCACATTTCTCACAAAACATTGTTTCTTACTCCTTTTTCAAATAATTTGTATTATTTTCTATTTTACCATACCCAAGTAAATTACACAATCTACTGTTTTTATAAATTCTGATTCCTTTTATCACTTTCTTCTCCAATTCATATACTAATAGCAAAACAAAGAAAAGGAAACCTTTATGTATATTTTTTTTAGTATTTTCTTTCTTATTGCGTTTTTCTGTTTTCTAGTAAATCATAAACGTAAAAAATATATTATAAAAAAAGTCTGTTCTATGCCACAACCTGAAAAATGTCAACTGTTAAATGAACTGATTCAGCCATTTGGGTATCACTACCTCCCATATCAGGACATCTTTTTCTCCACTTTTGACGCTTGGCAAAGGGAATTTGGTTATACCAGAAGTTTTGACTGTCTTGCTCCTTATTTCAATATGGTATTTGACAGCGAACCTGTCTATTTTGACTATGATAATCGTACTTGGTTAATTGAATTCTGGAAAGGACAATATGGAATTAATTCTGGTGCAGAAATTGGAATTTATTGTGCAGATAGCATTATTCCACCTCATCAAAGATCTAGAGAACTGTTTCACACTATTACAGATGATGAAGTTCCTATCTTCTCTATGGATCTAAACCGTTCTAAAAATCAAACTATACAAAATATAGCAACGATAACTATGCCGCATTGGTGGCTTGCTGCCTTTCGTATGGGCTGTTTTTCGCAGCCAAAAGAGCTTTTTGTTGACTTTTGTATCTGTTTTCCAAACTGTAGTATGATGTGGGCATTTGCTAATGCTTTATTACAACTTGGATATAAACGTCACTCCTTACAAATATGCGGTTCCCGTATCTGCTTTTCTTATGGTATAGCAGCAACACCTGCATCATGCGGCTTTTTTGCTAAATTAGCCTGTTGTTTCGCACAGTGGAAGAATCGTATTTTCTGCCGTCTTTATCTGTTTGTCACTCGTCCATTTTCTTGTACAGTAGATCGGCTTCTCTATCTATACTTTTATCTTCCATTTATCTTCCGTCGCTGTCTTCGCCTAAGAAGATGCAAAAAACACAAAAAAAAATGTAAACATCAAAAACACACTCATCATAAATCACCAAAGAAAGGAGAGCATTTATGAGTTTCGCATCTCGTCTCTCCCACTCCTTTGAAACAGCTCCGATACTCCCCTTAAACTATCATTCCCGTTATGTTTTATTTAGTGATTGTCATAGAGGCTGTGCCAATTCAAACGATAATTTTCTAAAAAACCAAAATCTTTACTTTTCTGCACTTCAACATTATTATCAAAACGGTTTTACTTATATCGAACTTGGTGACGGAGATGAATTATGGGAAAACCGAAAGATAGAGCAAATTATTGAAGTTCATAGTAACGTATTTTGGCTTCTTACAAAATTTTCCCAGCGAAATCGGCTTTATCTACTTTATGGCAATCATGATATGGTAAAAAAGAAACTTAATTATACTAATTCCCATTGTTCCTCTTATTTTTGTACAGAAAATCAACAATTACAGCCTTTGTTCCCTAATCTTCAATATTACAGTGGCGTGATACTGGAAAACCGCAATGGTTTACGCCTTTATCTAACTCATGGACATCAAGCTGATTTACTCAATTCTGTGTTTTGGCGCCTTTCACGTTTTCTAGTTCGATATGTGTGGAAACCGCTTGAGCATATCGGTGTTCTAGATCCTACCAGTGCTGCCAAAAATAATCGTAGAAAAAACTTAACCGAAAAACGTCTTGCATCTTGGGCAGAAAAAAACCAACAGATTTTAATTACTGGACACACACATCGTCCAAGATTAAGTGGAACAGACTCTTTTTATTTTAATACAGGCAGTTGTGTACATCCTCGTTGTATTACCTGTATTGAAATACAAAATCTTAATATAACACTTTGTAAATGGGCGATCAATACAAGACTTGACCATACTCTTTATGTAGCAAGAGAAATACTTGCAGGTCCTTTCTCCCTTTCTCAATATCACTTACGGATAGAGCAAAAATAAAAAACGATTTGCGTCAGAAACTACCTTCTGACGCAAACAATTTAATTATAAAATTTCTTCCCCTTCAACAAACGTTTTCCAAATATCTATATTTTTTATTTCTTCCATCTCACACTGAAAAATATCCTGATTTAGTACAACTAAATCAGCACATTTGCCAGATTCCAAGCTTCCTTGCCATTTCTCTCCATAAGCTGCATAAGCACTTCCCATTGTATAAGCTATAACTGCTTCTTGTACAGACAAAGTTTGTTCTGCATAAAATCCATAGCTAGGACATCCTGACAAATCTTTTCGTGTCACAGCACAATAAATATTTTTCATTGGATCAAACTCTTCTACTGGACAATCTGTTCCCATTGAAAGTATACATCCATATTCTAAAAGTGTTTTCCAATTATAACTTGTCTGTGCTAATTCTCTCCCTACACGTGCTTCTACAATATGCAGATCATAATTTAAAAAAATAGGTTGAATTGAAACTAAAATCCCTTGTTTGGCAATTCTTTGTAAAAGCGATAAATCTGTAATCTGGCAATGTACAATCTCATGTCGTAATTCTGGTTTTGGAGTCTCCTCTTGCAAACGAGCGAAATATTGAATCGCTGTTTCTATCATAGCATCTCCAATACAATGAATCGCAATTGGTATTCCTTCTTTATGTGCATAACTCATATATGAATATAAGCTATCCAAATCATAACAAGCAATCCCTGTTTTATCCTTTGCATCTTTATAAGGTCTTCTTAGCCAAGCTGTCCGAGCTCCCAATGAACCATCTCCAACAATTTTTAAACATCCCAAACGAAAATGTCCTTTTTTATAAACATCCTTTTGACAATTTACTTGTTCTTTGTTTCTTTCAAATCCTTGTTCTTCTTCCAAAAATTCTTTTAATTGAGAAAGAGTTCTAAAATTACATTGCTCATACACTTTTATCTGCAATTTTTTCTCTTTTTCTAACTCTTTAAATGCCTGAATTACTTTTTTATAATCTTTTACATTTCCAAAATCATCACTCTGTATCGCAGTAATTCCTTTTGCAAGTAATTGTTCTTGTCCTTTTACAATGCTTCTTTTTAAGGTCTCTAAATCTGGATCTGGAATATTAGAATAGATAAGATCCATCCCATTTTCTCGAAATATCCCATTAGGCAGACCATCTTCTCCTATCCCAATCTGTTCCTTTGGAATTTCTTCCATCTTTTCTGTTATTTTACAAATTTCCAACGCTTTTGAATTTACTACTAATATATGTCCGCAAACTCGGCTAATTACAATTGGATATTCTCTAGAAACAGCATCCAAATCCTCTTTACAAGGCATCTGGTCTTTTATAAAGCAATCTTGGTTCCACCCTCTGCCTCTTATCCATTCCCCTTTATTTATTCTGTTCTTTATTATATATTGTCTAATTCGTTGTTGTAATTCTTCAATTGATTTTGTTCCACTTAAATCAACCATTTCCAAAAAAAGTCCATAGCCTAAAAGGTGAATATGACTGTCATGAAAAGCTGGTAAAATACACCTGCCCTCACAATCAATTTCCTTCATCTTTTCTTGATACGATTCCCTTAGCATTGCCTCTGTACCTGTTTTTAAAATTCTCCCATTTTCCATCACTAATGCTTCTGTAATTGTATTAACTGAATCTAATGTATAAATTTTAGCATGTTTTATCAACGTTTTCATTATACTTTACCTCCTATCACACCACAGCCATCATGGAAAATCTCTGAAATTTAACTAAACAAAATCTCTAGATATTTTAATCAGCACTTTGTCCTTGTAGCTTAAAAAAAGAATTTATAAATAATATACTCTTTCCATTTTAAGATTTTCATAATGTATCCATTTCGTTTTTATTGTATTTTTGAAAAATACTTTATTATATGCATTATAGAATATACTATAATAATTTGCTAATATATAGCAAAATTTCTTAAATGTAAAAACATTTACGTAAAAAATTTATTTTAATACTACTAAAAAACAATAAGCTGTAAATGATATAAATTATAACATTAACTAATCAATTAATTAACATAAATTATACTAATCTAATATTTTATAGTTCATTTCATTAAAATCAAATAGAATTTTTTTTCCATCAGACCATTGTTTTACTCCAAGTAAATAATTTATAATATCCATCGCCATAAAACTACATATAATTGAATTTGTTGCCCCAAATGATCCACATGGAACTTGTTTATTTAACACTTTTATATTATCATCAATTTTTTTATTCTCATAATCCACAAGCAAATGTGAGGGTTCTTCAAAAATATACTTGCCATAATCAACTCCTAAGCTTCCTTCTACATAAGCACATTGTATGATTTTTGCTACTTTTTTTAAAATATTTCTTATCCCAATAGGTGAATCTGCCGCTGAAACAAGTACATCAATTGTATGTTTAGAAATAACATTTAATAATTGTTCTTGATTCTCAATTTTTGTACAAAAAGTATAGCATTTAATTGTAGAATCAAACTTTAATAATTTTTCTTTACAAACATCTACTTTATATTTATCAATATCATCTATTGAATAATAAAACTGTCTATTTAAATTACTATACTCTACTTTGTCAAAATCAATTAAAATAAAATTTTTTATACCTGAAGATACTAAAATTTGTAATATATTTCCACCAATTCCACCAACCCCAACAATACATACACATGCTCTATTCAATTTTTTTAATAATTTCTCTGGTTCTGAATTGTATTGTTCTAAATAATAAATAAATCTTTCCTCTATAGTATTTTGATATTTATTCTCATTTTCTCGAATAAAATTATACTTGTACATAATTGAAAGTATATTATTAACTATATAATTATTATAAGTACTCAATAATTCTTCTATCGAAGTACCACGAATTAAGCTAGTTATAATTGCCATATTTTCCTCTGTATTATTAATTTTTATTCCCTTTCTATAATAAATATAAATATCTTGGGGAGAATACTTAACTATTATATATTCTTTTAATTTCATTTTGTTATTCCTTTCTCATATAAAATATTTTAGGTAATTATAAAACTCTGAAAATCGTATAAAATCTAGGTTTTTGACTCTTTCTTTTGCAACTTTCCTTACCATAATTTTAATTTTTATATTCATTTCTCATAAATTTTTGTCTTTAAATAATTGATTTGAACTTACTTATATGTAAAATACTTAGTTTTTAATTATGAATCTCGCAATTACCTAATAAAATATCTAAGTAATTATAAAACTCAAAAAACTATATAAATACTACTTTTTTATATCTACTTTTAGTTCTTTTCCATAGTATCTTAAAGTATTTTCATAAAAATATTATTATATACTTTATTTAATAATAGTATATAATTCTATTAGTTAACTTTAATTTTCCTAAATCTAAAAATCGCTTATAATATACTTTTATAATGTTTTTTCATAACAAAAATATATATTAAAGTAAAAACTGAAAAAATAAATATCATTTTTAATGTTACCTTGTAATTAAATATGTTAGTTATAAACATTATAAAAGTTAAAAATAAAGAAGAGCATAAGGTTAATAATGTGTTTGTAATCCCTACAGATAAACCTATTGTATTATAATCATGATTAGAAAATAAAAATCCATTAAACTTTACAGCTAATATACCATATAATAAAAATGTAAATAAATAAAAAGGAAATAAAAGTTTCCCAGATATTCCTGATATCATTATAAAAATCATAATGCTTACAATAAGCATCTCGAAAATTATAAAAAAAATAATTTTTATTTTTTTAAATATTATTCCACTTAGAATATTACCTACAATTATTCCTATTGTAGGAATAATATTTAAAATAGAAATCATTAAAGTATACATTTCAGTACTTATCTCTTCATTACTAGCTAAAATTATATATCCTATTGGTAATAGAGTACCAATAATTGATTTGCATAAAATAAAAACTATTATAATATTTAAAACCATTTTATTATCTAATATTTTTTTACATTCTATAAAAAAAGAAGATTTATTATTATTATTATTATATTCATACACTAACATCTTCTCTTCTACTTGTTTTTTTACTCTTAATAGTAATACACCACATAATATAAAAGTAACTGCATTAATTAAAGCAAAATTTATATAGCTATAATTTAGAAAAATTAAAATAACACCTCCAAGCATTTTGGAACAAATTTTAATACTATAATAAATCCCCATACTAAATCCTGTACTTGATTCATATTCTTCTTTTGGAACAATGGCATAAATTTCAGGAAATCTTAAATTATCAGAATAATTACCTATTATGTCAGATAATAGATTTAAAAATAAAACACAAAATAATACAAACCAGTTTTTTCCAATTATAAAAAAAACAGCTACTATAAAATATAATATTGCTCTTATAAATGCACATCTAATATCTGCTTTATACTTTTTTTTTGTTCTATCACATATATATCCAAAGACAAATGAAATAGTATCAGGAATCATTTCAGATAATGTTACAAAAGATATAGCTAATGTACTATTTTCTAAAGTTGTTGCAAAAGAAATAAATGCCAAATAAAATACTGAATCCCCAAATACAGATATCCAATCAGATAATGTGATCCATCTAAACTCCTTATTTCTTATAAAAGTATTCATAATTTTTCTCATTCCTTTCGCTTCAATGAAATTATAAATAAACTATAAAGAATATATCATTTTTTATTTTTATTTAAACATACATTTTTAAATTATATGATATTGGAGTCAAAAGCCCCATTATAGTATCTTAAAAAGTTCATATATTTTGCAGTAAATACAAACCGAAATGGTTTATTTGTTGTATAATAGAAATATCTTAGAAAAAAAGGTAGCTTCTACGTCATTCAAAGAAAACGATTATCAGCAAATGTCATTTACAGATAGTTTTTCCAGATTAATTTTCAGAGAACAAAAAATACTAGAAAAATCCTGGGCTAAAGTCTTTGCCAATAAAATATTTCCTACCATTGATAAAAAACGTTTTTCTGTATTGTACAATGATAAGTCATCCAAACCTATTCCTATCAATCTGATTATTGGTGCACTCATTATCAAGGAGCTTTTTGATTATTCTGATAATAAGATAGCTGAAAACCTTATGCTAGATTTTCGAATTCAATATGCGCTTCACACAACAAATTTTGAAGAACAGACTTTGAGCGACAAGACCTTAAGCCGTTTCCGCAAGAGATGTTATGACTATGAAACACTTCACAACAAGGCTCCTACCACGACTATGTGAACGATTTCAGTGCTTCCAATGCAAAATAGATAGAAATCAGCGAAAAAGTCAGACGGATAGAGCTGATATACACCTATATCGCAAAACTAGCAATGCAGGTAAATCAGATTAATGGTTTCATTCTTCTTGACGATTTAAAATATTATATTTATCCTGACTATTTTAACAGGGTGATTTATCATCAACGAAGTACCAATGCAGATGAATGTATGAATCAGCTTTTAGTGGATGTAGACAAACTGCTTTCCCTGTGCAAAATGGATTACAATGGTTCAACGGAGTATGACTTGTTTGTCAGATGTCTGTCAGAACAGACCATTGTGAAGAGCGAAAAGCACAGACTCCACACAAAAGAAGATGATGGCATAAAATCATTTATGCCGCAGAACCCTTCCGAGCCAAAAGCCACATTCCAAAGCAAAACAGGAAAAAAGTATCGAAGATATGTTGCCAATCTTGAAGAATTTGTTGGAACTAATGGTTCAATTGCAACAGAGTATCAGTATAAGCAAAGCAACCATAGTAACAGCCTATTTATTCAGGAGCGCCTTGGGCAGATAGACAGGACATATAGAAGAACAAAAGATGCACAGTTTGTAGCTAATAAAAACGGAAAACAGCCTCAGATATCCTTGCTGATTTTGAATCCAACGAAGGGGGAACAAAAATCCTTCGATGTCCAATCAGCCATACACCAAAAAACTGTTCTTATATGAAACAGAACAATCAGTATGCTGTTTCCTTTCTACATGAACAATGTGCCAACTGTTCATAGGAACAATGCAGGCCGAAGATTTTTAAACAGGTTACAAAAATAGTAACATCCAAAATGACACAAGAACGTCCGAAAATCCAACGAAACATAAGCAATGAAGAATTTAAAAATTACGTAAAGCTTCATAATGAAGTGGAGACAGTTCCATCAAATATACGCAAAAATTACTATTTGAAAAAGATACCTCGTAGGAAACAACGAGAATAGTAACATTAAATTTTCGAAAACTTTTCACTAATATGAAAGATCTGGGAAATTATACTCAAAATCTGGTACTTGCATAAAACAAAACAGAAAATACTCAGCATATATCCCAAAAGTTCAGCGATATACTACAAAATATGAATTTTTCAAGGTACTATAGGGATAGGGTCAACTTTATTTACGGTTTTGCCCCAACATCATTATACATTATATACAATTATCATAATTTGCTTTTTATATCATATTATTTCCATACTTTGCTTTTTTTTATAATATTCTTTAGTAAAATCAACACAATCCCTCATAGAAAAGCAATATGCTTTACCACATGGTAAATCCTCAAACCTTATTTTTTCTCTATTTTCGTGAAAAAATGCTTCCTGAATTTCTAAAAAATCATCATATATATCTAAATCAATGTTTTTAAAATTTACCCATTTTTTTTCATTATTTATTAAAAGTGGTGCTGATTCTATTAAATCTGGTCTTCCTAAAGAATATTCCGCTAAATGAAGAGCTGTATTTGTTTCAAAAGTCGTTCCAAGCATTACTATTTTTGCATTTAAATCGTACATTTTTTGTAGAGGAGAATCTTTTCCTAATCCATAATCTAATTTATGATTTCTTGTTATTTTATCTGCTTCTCTTCCATATGCACAAAAAGAATAGAGTGGATGATCACTTCTATAAACTTTAGGATATCTTGAAAAATAAGTTGCTACCCTTCCCAATACAAAATATACAGGAGTTTTCTCTTTTTCATATGGTAATATTGTTTCTTTTATATCCTCAAACCATATAGCAGGTACTTCTGGATATTGCCAATATTCAGGACTAATAATGTCTACTGATTGTGATGGCATTACTAATGTCCCTTCCAAACCAATTTTTTCTAATATTGTTTGAATAATAGTTTCTTCCCCCCCAACAATATATCCAAATGATTTAAGAGAAGTATGTAACATAATTATATCACCAGGTTTTACTTCTAGCTTTTCTAGTAATATTTCTAAATCTTTTCTATAAAATGGCTTTTGATTCTTATCTAATATTTTTTCTAAATATTTCATAATTTTCCTTTCTGATTTTAACTGAATCACTATCGGCTAAAGCTGGTAAGTTTGGTTTATTGCTAAAGCAGCCTAAAGTGCACACACCAAATGTTATCTTTTTCCTTTTACTTTTTAAAATTACCTGATTTACTCTTCTCATGTATGTCTTGATTCTGAATACACTCTTTGACCTCTGTTACATTTCCACTGTTTACCACAAAGTATCCTCTTACTCACAAATGTTATTCCCAGAATTATTTGTTCAATTCCTTATATTTCATCTGCAATTTTCTTGATGTGTTTCCTTTTATATACTGTACTTACTTACTTACTAACAGATGGAGTAGCACTGATACCAACAAGTAAATCTGACTACTGTCCACATGACCTGCCAATATCTCTACTTCATTACTCTGGCAAATCATACGAACAAGCTCCCTTGTCCGTATAGCAATCTGACCAGTTATCACCAGCTTTCAATATTTCGTTATCCATACCAAATGGTACTCTATATAATATGTGCGATGTGACGATTTTCTATAATTCTCCATAATATTCTTCTCAAGTTTTAATTTCTCTATTTTCCTTTTTTCTAAACTTGAAGCTATGGGGTTGACCGAAAGGTTTCACCTTAAGGCAAGGATTTTAACCCCATTATACAGACAATAATAACTGCTTAAAATTTATTCACATAAATTTAGAAAATCTACTAAATATTTGCAATCATTTCCCCAATAAACTCCAGGAGAAATTCTAATTATGCAATTATAAGAAACATGTTTAATAATTTCTATTCTTAAATGCCTAAAACCAAAACTTGTACCTATATTAACATCTGTTTTTCTACTATTAAGATATTTACGAAGTCGAGAAATAAAATTAATACAACTTTCTAAATTACTTTCTATAAGATATAAAAGAAGAAAAGGTGCATGTTCTTTATAACAAACCAAATTTAATTCTTTCCTTTTTGTATCTCTTATAGCAGTATAAATTCTTTCTGCATTTTTTTCAATCTTGGATATATAATCTAATGTTTTAGAACAAAAAAATAAATCAGATAATAACATCTTCTCTTCTGTGTGTGAAATTGAAGTTCCACACAAGGTTCTAGCAGTAATTAAAATATTCTTTATCTTTTCTAAAGGAAGCTTACTATCATTGGTATATATTTCAACTATTCCTATATTTGCAAGTTCAAGACCTTGCTGTTCTAATTTCAATCCTGATCTTACAACAAAAATAATAAGATTAATATTTAACTTATAAAAAATTTCATGTACATTAAAGTTTGAATTTATAAGGGTAGTATCAATAATAATTATCACAGGTTTATTTGATTTTCTTTTACGAATTATACTATTAATATATTTTACATCTAAACTATCCTCTTTAAGATTTACATCCATACCTTCAACAAAAAAAACATCTGCAACACTATTATTTTCCAATAAATTATAAAAATCTAATATTTTATCTAAAATATCTAATTTAATTCCCTTTATATTATAAAAAATTTTAAATAATGATATAGTTTCAAAATAATAAGCTAAAGATATAATATATATTTTATCTTTCTTTGTAAATAGAGCCAGTATTACTTTTAAAATAGCATCTATTGCTGACATACAACTATGAAAAACTACTAATATTTGAGGAGAAAATAAGATAGAATCTTTTATTTTTTTTTCTAGTAAAGTTGGATATAATGCTCTTTCATATTCAAATTTTGTAGATTTTTTCCATATTTCTTTTTTATTAGGAGATTTATATTTTTCAGAGATATTTGTTTTAAAAATTTCTTTTCTTATATTTTTTTCTAATTTTCTTAGTTCTTGATCAATATTTTTTATATTTCCGCATTGTATTAACAATTCAGTTCTCTTAATCTTCATATATAATGCAAAGTTATCTAATTTAAAATAGGAAGAAATTTGTTTTAACTCTTCTAGTTCTAATCTTGCATTTTTTAAAATTTCATCTTCCATAAACTAATTTCCCATTTTCAAAATATATTATACCTGGAGTCTTCATAGAATGTAAATTTCTTAACAAACAAAAATTATATGCACCTATAGGAAAAAGAATAATATTATCTCCTTCTTTTAATTCATGCAAAAAATAAAATTCTCCAAAAATATCTTCTTCAAAACATGTATTCCCAACAACTTTATATTTGAAACTACTATTTTTAACTCCTTTAATAAATTCGTAATTATGACAAATTGGATATATTTTATTCCATGAGGAAAAATTAAAAGAAGATATATCTAAAATAGCAGTTTTAGTTTGCTTTATTATATATTTAACTTTTGTTTTTAAATACCCTACTGGAAGTGTAAATAAGCTACCTGGTTCTAATATTAAAATAATTTCTCTGTCAAGTAATCTTTCTACTTCCTTTTTAAACTCTATCAAAATTTCAACTATGCTACTTTCTTGTTTTTGCTTATAAAATAGTTCTATTCCTCCTCCTATATTTATAGATGAAATATTTGATAATATATTAAATTTTTTTATTGATTCTATAATATCATAACATAATATCTTTAAATTATATTTATCTTTGTTTCCATAATGATAATGTATATTTTGAATTTTAATATTATAATCTTTAATAAAATTCACAAATTCTTTAGAAGTAAAATCTATTCCAAATCGACTACAATAACCTTTTAAATTTCCTCTAATACCAATCATTCTTCCGTATAACTCTTCCTTAACTGCAAATAGCTGTGAATAATTATCAAAATCAAAATGAATATCATTCTCTAAATAATTTTTTATATCATTTTTATCAAAACTTGGTCCTGTAGCACTAATATATTTAAATCTAGATTTAATAGATAACATAACTTCCTCTCTACTTGCACAATCTGCTCCTATATCCAATTTTGCAAGTGTATTAAGTATATTTAAATCTACATTAGCTTTAAGTGCATATAAAATTTTTATATTATTAATAGAAGAAAAATCTCTATAAACCTTTTTTACAAATTTTTCTAATATATCTAAATTATAACATATAGCATTTTCATTTTCATTAATTAATCTCTGTAAAAATTCACTCATAACTTTTATCAACTCTCATAAAAAGAAATTTCTCCAAATTGAGATACTTTTATATCTTTTGCTTTGTCATTTATATAATAAGAATTCTTTAAAAGTGCTAATGGTATATAACCATTTACATTTTCTAATAATTTATGTAAATTAAAAAAGTTTCTTTCAACTAAAGCTCTCACAAATTTTTTTTTATCTTCTATGTTCAATTTTAATGCATACTCTAAACAATAACATATATAATCATTAAATTTTGCATATGCAACTCCTATATACATATCAAATATTTTTCTAATAGGAAAATATTGTTCTAATGTTTGCACCTCTACTAATTCAACCTCTATACCTCTTTCCAAATAAAATTCTTTACATATATTTGCAATTTCCTTATTTGGAAAATAATTTGAGTATAAAATTTTATACTTTTTATTCTTTGTTTTTATAAAAGGTTTTATTATTACATCAGAATAAAATTCTTCATCTATAAAAAAAGAATCAATTATATCTAAATATTGTCCGAAATTAATTTTAATATTCTCTAATATATATTTTTTATTCAAATGAAATATATCCGCTAATACAGTATCTTTTATATATATATACAATAATAAACTACCTTTATTAGTTACTTTATTAGCTTTTATTAAAGATTCTAATATCGGAGAAAAATTAGAATGGCATGTTATATCCACTTTATTATTCTCATACAAATATTTTGTAACAATAGGATTTGTATTATTTACTAATTTAATTTGAGACCATTTAAAATAATCCTCTCTACTTTCTAATTTTATGCAATTATTATTTACTTCTATTAATTTATAATACCCACAATTCACTGGAAAACATTTTTCTGTACTTGGAATAATATACCTACTTTGTAATATCTTTTTGAATTCCTTAAAAGGAAACCAAAGTACTATCCTAAAAGCTTGTCTATTTACTATTTCTATACATGGAATTCCTTTCACTTTACGAATAAACGGAGCAAAACATTTATAATATCCCTTTCCATTATAGTAATATATAATTGTATTAACATAATGAACACTATTAATGCCTTTACTAACCAAATACTCATACAAAATTATATTATATGTAATATAGTCATCAGTAACTATATCACAATTTACACCATCTTTTAAATTAAAAAATAAAAACTGTGATAGAAAAAAACCATTATAATCAGAACAGTTTAACGGATTAAACCCAAGAGGATTTCCATCAATTTCAATAATTAATTCATCTTTTCTCATATTATTATAATATTATTATTTTTAAAAAATAACTACAAGTTACATTTATAAATAAATCATTATGCTTTTTAATTTAAAAATTACTGACATATTATATCATATATAAATAAAATATCAAGTCTTTTTTTTTTTTTTTTAGGACTATAATTAGTATTATAATATTAAGAACAAAAATTATATTACTTAATATATGAATCTTAAAGTAACCAAAATCTTAATATTATAATAATAAAATATTTAGAAAGGAGCATATTTAATGGACGAACATAATAATATTGTTACAGATTTTGAAGCAAATAATTTTTCTATCCAAGAGTTTGAGTTTGAGTTTTGTGATATGTTAGACTATGACAATGATGATATAGGACGTTCTTGATTTAAAACAAAAAATCTGTTGTACTAACTTGATATGCTCCCTTCTAGTAGACTTATTACTTAGAAGAGAGCATATTTATTGTCTATATAATGGGGTAAAACCCCATAGTTTCACATTTAGAAAGAGTAAAAATACTAAGCTTGAGGTGAAGTAAATAGAGAATTATAGGAAATCAACACATTACACGTATGATATTAAGTATTATCTAAATAGAAATTCTATCAAGACATGTTAGAAGTGACCATATTCATCTTCTAGTATCCGTATTACCATATCTGTCTACAAGCAAACTAGTTTAGTATATAAAACGAAATACATCTAGAAAATTGCAGATGGAATATAAAGAATTAAATAAACTGTTCTGGAGTCATCATTTATGGACAAGAGGCTATTTTGTAGCAAGCAGTGAAAATGTAATCATAACCACCCGTCAAACGCAACATCATAAACTTAAGCCTAGATATTTCATATTTGAATGATTTCGCTAAAATTTATTTTAAAAAGAATAAGTGAAAACTAAAAAATGCCCATAATCTCCCCTAAAAGGAAAATGGGCATTTTAAAAACTATTCTTTTGATTATTTTTGTTTTTATTTGAGATGTTTTTTCTGCGCTCTTTACCAGACAGTTCTCTTATTGGAAGTACATGGCGTTCCATTTCTTCCTGTAATTCTTCCAGTTTTTTGACTCGTTTCTTTTCCTCCGATTCCAGAATGATTTTCAGCATAGCCTCTTTGAAAAGTCCGATTGCCATATTTTCATTCATATGCATGAGATATTTTTTTCCATTTTCCCTCCCTGATTCTGCGACTTTTTTGTCTGCACTGTTCCGGATATCCTGAACCATGTTATATACGAAAATCTGTGCCCAAAAATCCTGGTATACATATACAGAGGCTTTTCCCGTCACACTTTCAAATTTCATTTTATTTTTCAAGGTGTGGTATTTCTTTTGAATTTCCCATCTCTGGGAATATAAATCCGTTAATTCTTCTGCGGTAATTGTATCCAGAAGATCTGTCATCAATGCAAGTTCATTTCCAGAAGGGAGCGTTGCTTTTGATATTCTCACCAGCGTTTCCCCTTTCTTTTTCATCTGTTCATACCGTTCTGGATGCTTTTGACGTATTTTTTGCAGGCGCACAGAAGAGTGTTTCAAAATGACCGTTTCATCTGTTGACTGCATCTGTTTACCTTCTGCCACATAATCATTGGATGAAAGACGGATTAAATAATGAATCCCTTCCGTTTCCAGAAAATCAATAAATTCCAGTGAAGGGTAACCACGGTCAAAGACTGCGAGAAGCGGTTTTCTGATTCCCATTTCTTTCAAATGTTTCAAATTTCGTTTTGCTAGTTCATGTTCACTGACGGAAATATGTTCTATTTCAATATCCAGATAAAAATGATTCAAAACATCATACACTCCGCTTACCAGAGCCCGTACCTGTCCTGTTTTGGAATACTGGTTGCCGCTGTTTCCAAATGTTTCCCTGTTTTCCTTTGAATTTGGTACTTCCGCTTTGCTTCCATCAATCGCAATTAACAAGTATCCTTTCCAAAGCACAGGTTCGTCAGAATGGTAAAAATTCATGAGATATTCACGGTTCAAATATGGAAAGATTTCGGGATTTAAACGTTTTCTCTGTTGTAAATATCCCTGAACAGATAACTGCATGGACAACTCTCCTTTTACTTTAAAATAATTTCTGAGTTCAAATGTTGTGGCAAGTCCTTTTTTCGAAAGACAGCATAGCAGCATGTCTTTCAGGGGCAATTTCCGTTTTCTCGAAAAAACATTGTTTCCATTTTTTCTTGCACACTTTGCAAGTTCTGGATTAGATAATAATATAGAAAAATTTTGAAATCTTGTTTTATAAGAGTTGTTCATATATGCACTCCTGTCTATATTTTAACACAAAAAAAGGAATCTGTGAACAGATTCCTTCCGTTTTTCTTAAGTTTATGATGTTGCGCATAGCAGTTGGTTTTCTATTTCACGCCTCTACATTTTTCTGAACACGAAAAACTCTGAGGCGTTCAACCGGCTAAAGCCGATAACAGGTAAAATTATTAAATAATATATCAAGAATTAAGATATACAGAAGAGAAACAATGCTGACAACTTTGAAATAGGATATGAGTAATGAAATACTGATAATGTGCAACATACGCAACTTTAGGCTGCTTTAATAGTAAGGTAAACCTATGGTAGTGGTTCAGTTAAACTGCTTTAGGTCAAGTAGAAAATTGAAAAAATATAAAATTCTTCTGTTAGCAGCTAACTCTAATTTTTATGCTACTCATAAATAACTTTCATATTTCCTTGTAAATCTCAAAACACTAATATTTTTCGTAACCTATAAGCTTTGTGAATTTGTAAACTATCCTGTATATTCATTATTTACACATTTGATCCTAATTTTTTAGTTTAACAGTTAAAATATAATATAGAAAAAACATTCTTATCCTTTATTTATTCGGCTGTTGTAATACATATATTGTAAATCTACAAGTAATAATTTTACATGAAAATTAAACATAAGCTTTTTAAATATTAAAATCTTTACCTATAAAGTTATTAAGATTTCCACAGCATTGCTTGCTCCTGTACCTGTTTTTAAAATCTTTCCATTCTCTATCACTAATGCTTCTGTAATTGTATTGACTGAATCCAATGTATAAATTTTAGCATGTTTTATCAACGTTTTCATTGTATTTTACTCCTACTTATCTACACCTTTGTTATTTCATACTTTCCTTTATTACTCGAAGCACATTTCGATAAGCAATTTTCTCTATTAATTCCTCTGAAAACCCATTTTGACGAAGATAAGCGAAAAGCTGTGTCATAGCAGAGGGTTCTCCAACTTCAAATTTACCACAAATACCATCAAAGTCTGTCCCAATCCCAACACAATCTTCTCCTCCAATCTGAATAAAATGTTTTAAATGTGCTGCAATTCGTTCCATTGTACTATATGAACCTTTTTGCTGTAAAAAAGTAGGCTCAAAATTTATACCCGCTACACCACCATGTTCTGCCAAACTATGTATCATCTCATCTGTTAAATTTCTAGTATGATCACAAAGACTCCGGCAATTTGAATGAGAAGCCACAAAAGGTTTTTTTGACAATGCGGCAACCTCATAAAATCCACCATCTGATAAATGGGATACATCAATTAAAATACCTAAATGATTCATTACTTCAACCGCTTCTTTTCCAAACGAAGTAAGTCCTTTTTGCATCACATTTGGATCTTTGGAATTTGGTGATCCAAAACAATTTTCATAGTTCCAGGTCAATGAAATCAAACGTACCCCTTGCTTATAAAAATAGTGCAATCGTTCCATATCTCCTTGAACAGCTCGTCCATCTTCCATTGTAAGAATTCCAGATACTTTTCCTTCTTTTTGTCTTTCAAGCACTTCTTGATAATTGGTTGCTTGTCCTAGTGCTTCTGGATACTGTTGAATCGTAGAAAGAAAAATTTCTCTTGCCTTTGTAAAAAGTTCGTCATCCTCTGGCAAAGGTTTTACTCCTTCTGGATACTTTGTTTTTCGTGGCGGAAAAAAAATGGCAAAAAATTGACATAACACCTGTGCCTCTTTTAATCTAGATACATCTAACATCGCCTCTGGCATCTTATAAATTTCTTTTCGTTCTTCCTGCACACCTCTTAGTAAGGTGTCACAATGCATATCAATATACATATAATTCGTCCTCCTATTCTTTTTATTGAATCCTCCGCACCCTCCTTATTCAAGATTCATATGATATAGTAAAATCATTGGAGTATCAAATACCATGAATCAGATACTTACTATTTTTTCCTCTGATCTGGAAAATGCTTTACTTTTAGTAATCGCTTTATCGATTGATGTTTTTTTTACAGGCTTTTCCTATGGTAGCGGAAAAATTCAAATTCCTATTTTTTCTTCTATTATTATCAGCGGTATCTCTGCTGTCTTTTTAATTCTATCCCTATCTTTCGGACAACTGGCAGCTTCCTTTAGTTCTGCTGCCTCTTTATTAGGTGGTATCCTTTTATTGTGTTTAGGTCTTATGCGCCTAAAAAAAAGTCTTTTTCTATCAACACAGATTCAACAGGCAGACAGTGATCACAATGGTGTCCTCTCTGCCAAAGAATCTTTTTCTCTAGGAACTGCACTTGCGCTTGACTGTATCGCTGCCGGAATAGGAGCTGGTACCTCATACTATCCACTTTTTTCCTGCGCTGTTCTTTCTTTTTTTGGCTGTTTATTCGCCTTATATGCAGGATTTGGCTGCGGAAAATGGATGTCGCATCTAAGTAGATGGAATCTTGCTCCACTTGGCGGAATTCTCTTACTTATATTAGCTTTACGACAAATTTTTTAGCAAGATTTCTGTTTTGAAAAAGCCAATAACCCATCATGAATAAATAAAGGAATTGCTGCAATTAAAAGCAATGCGCCCCATTCCCCAAAAGAAAGTTTAGCCGTTCCAAAACACATTGTCAAATATGGAATTTCTGTTACTGCAGCTTGTAATAAAACTCCTATAAAAAATGCCAATAACATTAACTGATTTTTTAGCAATCCTGACTTTAAAATTGGTACATGAATATTTCTCATTCCAATCGCATGAAAAAGCTGAGAAAGTCCTAATACTGTAAATGCATAAGTCTGTGAACGGCTTAATACCTCTGGACTATTTAAAACTTGTAAAACATGTTGAATTGTAAATGGGATTTGATTTGCGGTCAGATACCCATAAGGAATCGTAAAAAAAGCTAATAGTGTAATTCCTGCAATTACCATTCCATAAAAAAGCGTTAAAAATAATCCTCCTTTAGCAAATATACTTTCTTTCGGATTTCTTGGAGGACGTCGCATTAGATAAGAAGTATCATTCTTATCTACACCTAATGCAAGTGCCGGAAGAGAATCTGTAATTAAATTAATCCAAAGGATATGACTAGCACGAAGAGGGGAAGGAAGCCAAAATAAAATTGCAAAAAACATTGTAATAATTTCTCCAAAATTAGAAGATAGCAAAAAAAGAATGGATTTTCGTATATTTTCATAGATTCCTCTTCCTTCTTCAATCGCTCGTTCAATTGTAGTAAAATTATCATCTGTTAATACAAAATCTGCTGCATTACGTGCAACATCTGTTCCATTTTTCCCCATAGCGATCCCAATATCTGCCGCTTTTAGAGAAGGGGCATCATTCACTCCATCCCCTGTCATTGCCACAATATTCCCTGCCTCTTTTAAGGTCTTTACAATTTTTACCTTATGTACAGGAGAAACCCTAGCAAATACATGAATATTTGGCAATCTCTGTTTTATCTCTTCCTCAGTTAGTGTCTCCAATTCTGCACCCATCAGACATTCCTTCTGGTTTTTTGCAATTCCAAGTTCCCTTGCAATTGCAAGTGCTGTGTCTACATGATCTCCAGTAATCATTACTGTCTTTACACCTGCACTTTTAAAAAGAGAAACAGCTTCTTTTACTCCCTCCCTTACTGGATCCTTTAAGCCTACCATTCCAGTAAAAATCATATCCTTCTCTAACCGTCTGCTCCACTCTTGTTCTGTCCATGTCTCTTTGGGTTCCATTAATGCCAAATCACTTCCATCTGTTTCTTCCCGATAGCAGGTTGCCAATACACGAAGCGCCCGATCTGACATTTCTTTCGCTGCTTTGATCACCTGTTGTTTCCGTTCCGCTGATAAAGGAAGTATCTTTCCTCTATCCTCGATATAACTACACTGTTTTAAAATTTCTTCTATAGAACCTTTACTATATACAACCTGTCTTGATTTTCTTCTATGAAGTGTTGTCATTTTTTTTCGTTCTGAGCTAAATGGAATCTCTGTAATACGAGATGCAGAAGAAAGAATCTCCCTTCGAATATTGTTTGGCACCATTTCTAATAATGCTATTTCTGTTGGATCTCCCATACAAGCCTCTCCTATCCTAGCATCATTGCAAAGAAGAAACCCTTCTAACATCCTTTTATATTGTTCAATTCCTTTTTCATCAAGTGCCCATTTTATCTCACTTGGCCATTCTATTTCTTTTTTTTCTGTCTTTTGTTTTTCCTTTTTTAACCACTTTCCTTTTTTATTTTTTCCTAATTCTTCTTGAAATTCCTTTCGATTGAATCGACATATTCTACTATCTGCATAATAAGCAACAGCAGTCATATGATTTTCTGTTAATGTTCCTGTTTTATCACTACATACCACACTAACAGAACCAAGTGTCTCTACAGATGGAAGCCTTCTAACAATTGCATGAATTTTTACCATTCTAGATACACTTAAAGCTAATACGATTGTAACTACAGCTGGAAGTCCTTCTGGTACGGCCGCTACTGCTAGAGAAATTGCTGTTATCAGCATTTCTGGCAAATTTCTTTTCTGAAACATCGCTATTCCAAATAATAATACACATAAAATAACTGCAAGAATACTTAATAATTTTCCCATATCTGCTAAACGTTTCTGCAACGGTGTTGCTTCTAATGCAGTATTCTTAATGGAATGTGCAATCTTCCCAATCTGTGTTTTCATTCCAGTTGCTGTTACTAACCCTTCCCCATGTCCATTTAATACATTTGTTGTCATATAAGCCATATGATTCGAAAAAAGATCTATATTCTCATTCTCTAACTGCTCGTTTACCTCCTGATAAATTCTTTTTTCTACAGGAACAGATTCTCCTGTCAGTGCAGACTCTTCTATTTTTAAACTTACTGCTTCTAAAATTCGCATATCTGCTGATACCTGACATCCTGCGTCCAACAATACAATATCTCCTGGAACCAACAAAGAAGCATCTACTTCCTTTACTTTTCCTTCTCTCCGTACCACTGCTACTGGACTAGTCAGCTTTTTTAGTGCATCCAAAGCCCGCATTGCTTTTCCTTCTTGTATTACCCCTACTATTGCATTTAATGCAATTACAAAAGCAATAATAGCGGCATCATAGAATTCTCCCAACAGGATAGAAATTCCTGCTGCTACTATGAGTACCGCTATCAAAGGATCATTTAGCTGTTCAAATAATAATACAGCACATGACTTTTTCTTCTCCTGTTCTAATTCATTCTTTCCGCAGATTGCCCTTCTCCTTTTTACTTCCTCTTCGGAAAGGCCCTGCTTTCTGTCTGTATCAAACCAGTTGCCTTTTCTATTCTCTTCCATGTACTACCTGATATGGAGCTACTATTATGCTCCATCTTCCACCCTGCTTTCTTTTGTTACTTAATCCTATGCAAAGAGTGTCCCATTTAGAAGTATTGTCTTTTTCTTTCCAAAAAGATAAAAAACAGCCATATTACTAGCACTGCAAAAATTGCACCAACTGTATCAATTATAACATCTCGAACCTGCCCTGCACGTCCTGGTACAAACAACTGATGAAATTCATCCGTACAAGCATATAGCCAACAAAGAATGATTGTTTTTATCTGCCATTTTTGATTCCATCGCCTGCTAAAGCGAATTGTTATTCCCAATAATACTGCTAAGACTCCATATTCTACAGCATGTGCCAACTTCCTTACTAAAAATTCCAATATTCCTTTTCCATCTAATGCTTGCAATTTTTGTATTAAATGCTGTAAAATAGAACCTTTCGGAGAGGGAGAGAGAATCCAATCTACTGTCTTTGTACTAAGTTCAGCTGATTTGATAGCTGGTTGTGCGGAAAAGAAAAAGATCAATCCCATCCATCCCAAACTTAAAACAAAAAAAATCCAAACGATTTGTTTTCTACTTTGTTCTTTCATTTACTATATTTTCTCTAATCCTATTTTCTATTTTGTTAAAATTTCATTTCCATCTGGTGTAATCAATATCGTATATTCCCATTGTGCAGAAGGTTTTCTATCTACTGTTCGAACTGTCCAGCCATCCTCTTTACTAGTTTCCACAGCTGCAGCTCCCATATTTACCATAGGTTCAATCGTAAAGATCATCCCTGGTACAAGAAGCATATCTGTTCCTGGTTGTCCAATATGACTTACCCATGGTTCTTCATGCATCGCTAACCCTACTCCATGTCCACCAATCTCTACCACTACAGTGTAACCATTTTCGATTGCATGTGTATTAATTGCATAGCCAACATCTCCAAGATGTGCCCATGGCTGCGCTGCCTGTCTTCCTAAATCAAGGCATTCCTTTGTCACACGCACTAAACGTTTCTTATCCTCTGATACTTCTCCAATACAATACATTCGGGAAGCATCTCCATAATATCCATGATAAATGGTAGTAACATCTACATTTACAATATCTCCTGACCGCAAAATCTGCTTATCATCTGGAATTCCATGACATACTACTTCATTAATTGAAATGCAAACACTTTTTGGATATCCCTCAAAATGTAAAGGCCCTGGTACTCCCCCTTTAGAAACTGTAAATTCATAGAGTAATCGATCTAATTCTCCTGTAGAAATTCCTTCCTGCATATGTTCTGAAATCATATCTAAAACTTCTGTATTTAATTTACTTGCCTCACGAATTCCAGCTATTTGTTCCACATTTTTTATCATTTCATGTGTTGGTACAAAATCTCCTTTCTCTGCATATCTTTGCAGCTTTTCATCCATTGCAAGATGACAACTTTTATATTTTCGTCCGCTTTTGCACCAACAAAGATCATTTCTTCCCAGTTTCATCTTTTCTATTCCTTTCTATTTTCTTTAAAATTATATAAACCATAAAAATCTTTCTAATTTTTCGTTTATAAAATTAACATATAGATTGTGGCAATTGCAATTACAATTTGAATAATCCCAAATCGAAATACTGTCTGTGTATTTGACCAGCCCATATTTTTTCTTACATGATCATGTAAGGGAGTACGAATATTTTTTAAAATCGAAATCCGAAAAAACCGCAGCAATGCTACTTTAATTAATCCTAATCCTCCATCCATAGCTAGTACAAATGCTGCAGGTAAATATAAAAAAGGACTTCCCGTTTTTAAAATAGCAATGCCAATAAATATTCCCATCGCACGTGAGCCAGCATCTCCCATCATAATTCGACTTGGTGTTGCATTATACCAAAGATATCCAAGTATGCAAACAATAAACTGCAAAATTAAAAAGAAAAAGTCATCTGTATGTCCAATTATCTCCCCAATTAAATAGATGGTTCCCAATGTAATAATCGCCAATGTTCCAGAAAGTCCATCTACTCCATCTGCACAATTTGTTACATTAATTGAACCCCAAATCAATATTATTGTAAACAAGCAAAATAAAGCAGGTGGTATTACAATAGTTGTCTTAAAAACAGCAAGATATACTTGATTTGAATGAAAAACTAAAAATGTAACTGCAACTGCAATTGCAACAACTAAATCCAATAATCCTTTTTTATATTCGTTCCATGGCCGATTTGAAGCATCATCAAAATAACCTGTTAGCATTTCAATTACAATTAATAATAAATAAATTCCTGTTTCCAAATTTATTTTTGCAAAAATAAGTGCAGAAACCGTAAATACGAAAATAAAAATAATTCCTGCTCCACGTGGTTTACCAGCCGATTTCTTTCCGTCAACTGCATAAGCTCGTCCCATATCACATGGAAGATAATGCTGGAACTTTGTAATAAAAAAGCAGGTTGCTGCAAAAGCAAATAAAATCCCTATAAAAGCAGTAAATGCAGTAATTTCCCCAGTTAGATATGCTATCATTTGTATCTCCTTTTTTCTTTTATGTAGAATATATTATCCGTTCTTATTCTATTGTTCTCTTATTACTTTTCACTTTATCAAACCCATATTTATTTTTATCCTGTTAAATTTTTAACTTTTTTATTCGATCAAATAGACAAAATAATTATACCATAAAGTACTCAGAAAGCAAGTATCGTATTTTTGAATATATTTCCATTTAGTTGACTATACTTTACTATATAGAAATGGATTTTTTATCCATTCAGAAAATAATCCATTTCAGAGACAGGAGGAGTTTCAGTTGATATTCGCCAAAAAAGCAAAGCAACCCCCATCAATTCCAACTTATGACGAGTTGCATCTGCAATCGGAGCTTTTACAGACGAAATGGGCCTTAGACTGTGCCTATTCCAATTTCGAAAATGTAGTAGAACCTGACTTAATCGACTGCTATATCTATGAACTAAAAGCAATTCAAACCCGATATAGTTACCTGCTGGGGAAAGCAAAAGAATTGGAAAATAAACGCAGTCTTGACATGCAAGACACTATATTATAAAAAATGGCTTCAAGGTTTATGCCTTGAAGCCACGATTTGTATTATCATATAATTCATGTAATATTCCTTTTCCATAAGTAATTCCAGCATAAACCTGCCCTCCATGCTGAATCACTGGACCAGAATGATCCTGTTTTGCTACTTCTGCAAAACTAGATTTTAATTTTGTAATTACATTCTCTGCAGAATCCAATCCTATTTCTGTCTTTTTTATGATACAATGAGCGATTACATCCTGTACATAACGATACAATAAAAGCAAATCCTTTCCAAGTTGATACTGACAATCCAAAGCATGAATCAATTCATTAACAAAATCAGTTGCCTTTTTTAAATTCCAAATAAATTGTTCTTCTTCTCCATTCTCTTTGGCAGAACATGCATCATGAAAATAGGTCAATATAATATCATACGTAGTAACTACCAAGTCGGTTCTATTTCCATTGGTAATTCTTCGAGTATAAATTTGTATCTCTTCCTTCGTCATCTGCGAATGTCTCCTTTTGGATTATTGTAAGAGCTGTAATACAGTCTGTGGTCGTTCATTTGCCTGTGCTAAAACAGAAACTCCTGCCTGAGTTAATACATTCATCTGTGTATAATAAGTCATTTCTTCAGCCATATCGGTATCTTCAATACGAGATAAAGAAGATGTTACACTTTCTTCTGCTACCTCAATTGATCTAACTGCTGATTCCAAACGATTTTGATAAGCTCCCAAGCTACCTCTTACTGCAGAAACATAGGAAATCGCTTTATCCAAATCTCCTATTGCACTTTCACAATTATCCTGCGTGCTAAAATTAGTATTTTCTATACTTAATGTCTCTAAGCTGATTGTTTGAATACGAATATCCAAAACCTGGCCTTCTGCAATTCCTATCTGAATTGGCATAGTTCCCATATCTGTTACTTCAAAGGAATATTCTCCTTCTTGGCTTACTTTCATCACCATATTAAATCCGCCATTATCTGTTACTGTTACATAATTTCCTTCTACAGATAACTTCGCTGTTGCAGAAAAACCTGCTCTAATACCATTATTATCTTCAACAAACTCTACTACTGCATCTGTTCCACGCTTTTCTACAGAATCCGTAGTAGGACTTTCAAATAAAGCTTTCATGGCATTGCTAGAAAACTCAAACTCTATCTTTGCATCTGAACCATATGCATTTGTTGTAAAAGTACCCTTTTCATCATTAGTAGTTGCATCTACTTCCGTTTTATAAGTTGCACCTATTTTTTCTGCTGCTTCTATAATTTTTGCTTCTATAGTAGCTTTAGAATCTCCTTTTTCTATATGAACAATTGTATTATTAATTTTAATTGTTCCCGACTCAGTTGCTGGATTATTTCCTACTGTTATCTCTAATTCTGCCTGTGTTGCCTCTGCTGTTACCTCAACTTTATAAAGATCGGCTGCAACACTATCTGTTGAAGAAACTACTTTTCCCCATGAAGATGTATTTTCTGTAATAGCAGCACCTGTGTCAACTGTACAATAACTTCTTCTATCTAAATTTCCATCTAGCAAATTAATACTACTAAATTGTGTTTGGTCAGTTATTCTTACAATTTCTTTCTTTAAATCTTCCACTTCTTCCTGAATTGCCTTACGATCTTCATCTGAGTTTGTACCATTTGCTCCCTGTACAGCTAACTCCCTCATTCTTTGTAACATCGAATGAATCTCATTTAATGCTCCCTCTGCTGTCTGTACTACAGAAACACCATCATTTCCATTTCTTCCTGTCTGTCCAATGCTATTGATCTGTGTTTGCATCCGTTTTGCAATAGCAATCGCTGCAGAATCATCCTCTGCACGATTTAATCTTTTTCCTGAAGCCAAACGCTGCATTGATTTGCCTAACATATTGTCTGTCTTATTCAAATGATGATTTGCAATAAGTGCTGATACATTTGTATTTATTCTCATTTTTCTTAATACTCCTTTCCAGAATCCTACACTCCATAATCCTACAAGACTATTATCGGATAAAGGGATTTATAAATTTACCGAAATCATGGAAATCCATAAAATTTCATAAATTCAACACCTAATTATCAGATATAAAATCAAGCTTATCTTATCTTATCCATCTCTTTTAAAACAACCAAAAACTCTTTTGCTAAATCATATAGCTGTTCATTCTCAACCGTTTTATCTCCCTCCTGTTTCGAAGACAAAAACGGTAACTCCCGATCTGTTTGACAAGAGATCTGATTTATCTGTAATCCAATTTGTTCAAAAGCCTGTTCTATTTTGTTTTTCTGCTTTTCTAATGTTTCTGTTACTTTTACAGACTCTCCAAGAATATAACCACTTACTTGATCGTTTCGAACAGTAAACTCTGCTACAATTTTTCCTAATCCAGTTAAATTTGTTTCAATAGAAACTTTTCCATTTTCTTCACTTCTATGCACAACTTTTAAATGGACATCTGTAATTTCTCCCTGATATTCTAGTGGAATATGATATTCTTCCTGCTGCGCTAAATTCGTTATAAGCTGTGCTGTATGATAATATAAGCGAAGTTCTTCCAAATCATTATAAGAAGAAGTTCCTTCTACACACTCAGTTTGAATTTCATCTGCCAATTCTATTTCTACTTCTTTATACAATTCTTCTAATGACTCTTTTTTTGTCATTCGATGTAGAAAGTCCTCCATTCTTCCTTGTCTTTTCTGCTTTTCCCAATACTTCTTAAGTTCTATATCTGACTGCCCTGTAAGAATACCTGCTGCTTTTAAATTATCTGGACTTATTATCTGTTCACTTTCTGCCAAAAGTTGTTGTGCTTTCTTATCTGCTCGCATTTCCTTTAACTTTTCTGTCATCTGTTGCTGATAATTCCGATTATCTGTATCAGAATTCTGATAAAAAAGTTTTAATTGTTCCGTAATACTGTTCTCCTGAAATACAGTTTCTGCCATTCCAAAAGCATCTTCTATCTTTACATCTAGATTTCTAGCTTTTCTACTTCTAGCTGCGGATAAAAGATTTTCCAAAGTTATATCTGCTCCCTGTGATACCAATGCTCCAAGAGCTGCACTATCCTGCCGATTTATATTATTTAACAGACGATAAATTCCAATATAAGCCGTTCGTTCTTCTTCTGAGATTCCTGTTTTCTGTTCCAATTTCCATAAAAACTCACTATACTTTTCCTCTTCAGAAGGGCCAATCTCCCGCTTAATTTCTTCAATCTGATCGTTTAATTCATGAATTTCTGTATTGAGAGGATTAATTCTTTTTTGCACAATATGTAGTGCAACTCTTGGTGTTAAATTGGTCAATAAATATTGATATTCACTGTCCAAAGCCTGAACCTGATCTAGATTTTCTTTTGTCAATGCAATCTGATTATATGCCAAAATACGAACACAACGTCTATTTTGCTCATTTAATTCCTCTCCCATCTCCTTTAACAGATCATCTACATTCCGAAATGCCTTTCGAATACTATCTCCATATTCCTGACTTGGTTTTGTCATTAATGCTTCATAACTTTCTTCGGCTGATTCTAATACTGCCTTTTGTCTGCGCCCTACTTCCAGTGAACTTTGCATAGTAATTGGATTGCCCTCTGTTATAGAAGCTGCCATCACTGCTCCTGACAAATAAGCTGGCATCTGGGATAACTCTTGTCTGCTTTGTTCTGTTTGTTTTATTAATTCTGCTTCTTTTGAATTCCATTCAACCTGTTCAGAAGCATACAATTTTTGATAATATTCCTGTTCCTGTTTTTTCAGTTCCTCTACTAATTGTGTTAAATCTTTTGTAGGGATTTCTATTCCTTGTTTTAAAAGGCTCATTCCTGCTTCTGATGTCATCATCAAACGAATTTCTTCCAACTGGCGGCGGGCAGTAATTGCTTGAATACTGACATCTTCTTCTGGATATTGAACAGCTACATACTCTTCTACTTGATCGAGTACCTCTTTTGCTGCTTCCAAACCATACTTTTCTCCTAATAAACTTGTCTGTTTTGCAGATTTTCCCTTCGCCATTGCTGAAAGAATTGCATCAAGCTGTTCTCCTTCTTTTAGTCCATTCAATCCAGTATAAGAGGAAATAATCAAGAAATTTTTCTCATCCAATGCCACTTGATGCTCTATCATCCATCTGGCAGTTTCCAAATTTTCCTCTGTTAATTCCGCACCGCTGTTTTGAATGACCTGTTCCACTTGCCCTTTTAATTGCTGCCAATCCTCTTCCGTTAGCGGCTGCACTGCTTCTGTTGTTGCAACGCCACTATGTTGCACACGATATACATTTTCAATTGTTGGTTCTAAATGATTTTCCATAAGATAAACAGCCTGTTCTCTCGTTATCTCCGACAAAGATTGATTTCTTTGCATTGCCTGTGAGATTTCAGATACATTTTCATCTGTTGCTGGCAAATCATAACTTTCCAACTTTCTTGATACAGTAGATGCCATTCCTGCACTTCCCAAAACACGTTCCAAATCTTTTGTATCAATTCCTCCCACTGGATGATAGTCTTCACAATATGCTGCCAAACGAATTTTAATCTGCTCCACTACAGTAACAAGCTGTTCCATATCACTACTGGTAATCTGAATTCCATCTGCATGCATAGTAGCATAGTCATCCTGTGACATTTGATTAATCATGGTATCAAGCTGCTGTTTAATTGCAGCAAGTTGATTCGCAAATTCATTTTCAGCTAAAGTTTCTCCTTCATAAATACCCGCTTTCTTTTTTTCATCTTTTAGCCAATCCTGCATCACATCTTGTCTTTTTCCAATCTCTGCTGTATCTTGCACTGTTTTTAGAGTAGATCCTTTTTCTAAAGTACTCATCTGTTTTGTAGCCGTACTTACACTTGCTTGCTTTGTCGCTATATTAGAATGAAATAATTTATCCAACATACCCATTACATTAATTTGCATCTTTTTCTACCTTTCTATATTTAAAATTTTTCTATCAAATAAAGGAATCGCTTCACTCCATTTTTCTTATTTTTTATTTCGGCAAAATTCTTTCTTTTCCTTACCATCTTAAATATAAAATAAAGGTTCCTATCACAAAATCGTGATAAGAACCTCTGTTTTATTACTTTTTCTTTGCATTTCGATTATTCTTTTTCGATAAACGAACCAACTTTTTATCCACTACTTTCTTTACTACAGGTGCTTTCTTTTTCTTATGAATATTGGAAAATTCCATTACATAAGCACTTAATGGTTGTAAAGGAAAAGCAATTGACTGTTCTTGTTTATCACACTCTATCTCTTCTGCTTTATAAATGGTATTTGCATTTTTTCCGAAATCAGGCTGATTGCTATCTAATATCACTCGATACTCTGTTAGATTTGGTACACCTACTCGATAGTCTTCTCGTGCAATTGGTGTAAAGTTAAATACAAAAAGCAAACATCTTGACTGATCTTGATTCTTTCTTACATAACTAAATGTACTTCTATCACCATCTTCACAATTCATCCATTCAAATCCTTCCCAACTATCATCACACTCTGTCATCGCTGGATGTTCTTTATAAAGATGAAGCAATGTTTTCACATACTCCTTCATATCCTGATGTGGTTGTTCCTCTAATAAATACCAATCAAGAGAGCGTTCTTCACTCCACTCTCGAAGCTGTGCAAATTCCTGTCCCATAAAAAGTAACTTTTTCCCTGGATGCCCAAACATAAATGTATAAGCTGCTTTTAAATTCTTAAACTTATCCTCATAATATCCTGGCATCTTTTCTAACATGGAGCACTTTAAATGCACTACTTCATCATGAGATAATACTAAAATATAATTTTCACTATATGCATAGGTCATACTAAATGTCATCTTATCATGTGCATATTTCTTAAATAAAGCATCTCTTTTCACATACTCTAAGAAATCATTCATCCATCCCATATTCCATTTATGTGTAAATCCAAGTCCATCATCCTCTGGTCTTGCTGTTACCTTTGGCCATGCAGTGGATTCCTCTGCAATAATCATTGTACCTGGATCTCGCCTTTCCATAATTGAATTTAGATGTTTAAAAAATTCAATTGCCTCTAAATTTTCATGTCCTCCATACCAATTTGGTACCCACTGTCCAGCATTGCGTCCATAGTCTAGATAAAGCATAGAGGCTACTGCGTCTACACGAAGCCCATCCACATGATACTCTTCTACCCAATAAATTGCATTTGAAATTAAAAAATCTACGACTTCTCTTCGTCCAAAATCAAATACTTTTGTTCCCCAATCAGGATGTTCTCCTTTTCTTGGATCCGCATACTCATAAGTAGGAGTACCATCAAAATTAGCTAATCCATGAGCATCTCTAGGAAAATGTGCTGGAACCCAATCCAAAATTACTCCGATCTTTCTTTCATGCATATAATTAATAAAATACATCAAATCTTGTGCTGTCCCATATCGTGCGGTAGGAGCAAAATACCCTGTTACCTGATATCCCCAAGAACCATCAAATGGATGCTCAGCAATTCCCATCAACTCTATATGTGTATATCCCATATCTTCTACATAAGCTGCTAGTTCATGAGCCATATCCCGATAATTATAAAATCCTGCTCGTTCTGTATCTCCGTTCTTTTTCCAGGAGCCAATATGTACCTCATAGATCGACATAGGCGCCTTTTTAATATCCTTCGTTCTTTTTTGTGTCATCCAATCTGCATCTGTCCAAGCAAACCCATTAATATTTCGAACAATAGACGCTGTATTTGGCCGAAATTCACAAGCCACACCATAAGGATCTGATTTCATCACGGTCATTCCATTTGCTCCTGTTACTGCATACTTATACAAAGTACCTTCCCCAAGATTTGGAATAAATAATTCGAAAATACCAGATGTTCCAAGAGGTTTCATATTATGATTGTATCCCATCCAACCATTAAAATCTCCTACAATACTAACATTTTTCGCCTTTGGTGCCCATACAGCAAAATAAACTCCCCATTGCCCATTTAATTCCATAGGATGTGCACCCATTTTTTTATAAATTTCGTAATGTGTGCCTTCTCCAAATAAATAACGATCAGTTTCTGTTATAACCCCCAAATCCTTCTGTTCTTCCAATTCTATTTCCATATTTCCACTTGCTTCTTTTTCCATATCGATCTCCTTCTTTCTCTATCTTTTCCTTCATTTTTATTTATTGTATCATTCATCTGGCGATACAACCTTTATTACTCTTCCTTTATTACCAGGTACTAAAACTCGTATCATTCCATTTCCTTCTACAGGAATTTCCTTTTCTGTAATCAAATCAACTGCCTTACCTACATTCATAAAGCCTGGAATACAAATCTCTTCCTGTGTTGTATCATTATTCACTGCTACTACTACAGCAGAATGATCCAATCTTTTTGCAAATGCATACTGCCGATTTTTAAGCATCAATTCCTGATAGCGCCCATAAGGAATTTCTTTGTTTTCTTGATAAAGTTTTCCCAATGATTTCACCCAATCACTTATTTCATTTTGCTTTTCCTCTATACTTTTTGGATCAATATACGGACGCAATGGCTCATCTCTTCCATTCTCCTTTTTTCCTTCTATCCCCCACTCTGAGCCATAATAAATAGAAGGAATTCCAGGCAATGTATAAAGCAACAATAAAACAGGATAGAGATGTTCTTTATTTTTTAATTTACTAGCGATTCGTTCTACATCATGATTATCCACAAAACTATAAAGCCGTCGTCCTTTGCAAAGTCCTCCATTTGCATCAAATAATCGACGAACTGTATGTGCAATTTCAAAATAATTCTGATCATTATGTCCAGAATACAATCCTTTATGGAGTTCATAATCTGTTACAGAATGAAGCATCTCATCATTGACCCATCTAGAATAATCTCCATGAATCACTTCACCCATCAGCCAGAATTCTGCTTTCTTTTGTCCTGTTCTCCACCGCATTTCTTTCATAAAATCAAAATCCAAGCAGTCTGCACAGTCTAAACGAATTCCATCAATATCAAACTCATCAATCCAAAAATCTATCGTTTCTAATAAATAATTCTTTACTTCCGGATTTCTTAGATTCAAATTGACAAGTTCAAAACAATTTCTCCATGCTTCATAACCAAATCCATCATTATAGCGTGTATTTCCCCAAAAATTAACTCCTTTATACCAATCCTTATAACGAGACCCTTCTCTTTTTTCCTTTAAATCTTTAAAAGCAAAAAATTCTCTTCCAGTATGATTAAATACACCATCTACTACAACACGAATTCCTTCTTGATGACAAAGTTGCACAAATTCTTTAAAATCTGCATTATCTCCCAGTCTTCGATCTACTAGTCGGTAATCCTTTGTATCATACCCATGTGTTGTGGATTCAAACAAAGGTCCTATATAAATTGCATTAAAATTCAAATCTATTAAATGAGGAATCCACAATTTCAAATCCTCTATTCGATGTACTACATCTTCCTCTTTATTCTCATATGGTGCTCCTACCATACCTAATGGATACATATGGTAAAACACCGCTTCCTCATACCATGCCATACTTTCTAACCTCCTGTTTTTTATTTATGAAAAAATACCATGTAAAAATTGATGAACAACAGAATAAACTGCGCCAGAATCCCGTATCTCCTCCTGACTTTTTCCTCGTTCATATTGTACGGTTATATAACTGTCCAATGTCCCAATAAATCCCATAGCAAACTGTTCCTGTCTACCATTCATATTTCCAAGTTGTCTTGATTCCTTACAAAAGGTTTCTGTAATCAAATTATATTGCCTACGGATCAGTGGTGCAATTGCTTGATGTGCTTCATTCTGTCTAGGATAATACATCAGACATAACATCAACATAAAAAACTTCTCATCTTCTGTAGAAAACCAGACATAAGCATGTGCAAGCTGTAACAATTTTTCAGAAATATTGCCTGTTGTCTTTACAGCTTTTGTAAGCTGCATCATCAGCAGCTCTCCCTTTTCCTGAATCAAAGCCTCTAAAAGACCATGCTTACTTTTAAAATAATAATACAATGTAGGCTTTGTTATTCCTGCTGCTTTTACGATCTCTTGTACCCCTACTGAATCATACCCTTTATCTGAAAATAAATTCAGTGCACACTGCATAATCGTTTGTCGGTTGTCCATCTTATCACCTCCTCTCTAGTATACCAATCGGTATAGAGAAGGTCAATCTCTTTTTTTCTTTTTATAAAAATTTATTCTTTTCATATCGCCTTTTTGTAATCTATAGTTTTTCCAAAACTTTAAAATATATCCTTATATATAAAAAACTGTTCTATTAATTGAAGATCACACAATATACAATCGTTTTAATCTACTGTATCTTGTGTCACGTTCTTTTAATACAACAGTTTTCTTATCTTTTTATTTATATATTTATCAAAGCTTACTACCTACTCTTTTATACTCCCCTAGCTCTTATCTGTTTTATCTGCCTGCTGTTCTCGATAAGCATCCATATTATAACGTGCATCATCAAAATAATTATCTGGATTTGTCTGCTGCTGATGCTCATAAGTATCTCCTGTTTGTACTTGAGAAATCACTTGATTATAGCGAAGATTTAAAAACTCATTAAAATTCTTCTTATACATCTTCTCCCATTCTTTATCATATCCAAGCAACATCTGAGGCTGATTATTTTGATATACTCCAAGCATTTCTTCATAGCTACTATTTGGAATGTCAATATTTGTATTCTTTTTATCTCTATCAAAAAATCGAATCTGACTTACTGAATAGCGTCCTGTTCTTTGATAATAATATGCCCAAACCTGCTTACGATTCTCCATTAGGTAGGATTTCATTCCCTTTATGTAAATCGTCCATTCCTTTCCAACCCAAATTTTTTTCTGAAACAAAACAGCCGATGCAAAGTCTGCATCCATGCGACTTTCTGGAATAGAAGGATTTGTATCCAAAAACTTTTTAATTGACCGATAATATCCCTGTGACAAATAACTTACTAAGCTCCAAATAAAGTAAAGCAATGCCCACATATCAACTGCACTAATAATTGCAAGCCATCCCTTTTCTAAACCATTCACTTGTGTGGTATCTATTGTATAATAATATACCATATCCTGCTCATCTTCATAAAGTAATTCATCTATCGTTTCTTGGAAATACTGCAATTCTTTTCCTTCCATTTTTCTCAGTGTACCATCTACGTGTAAGTTAGAAGAGACCTCTTCTCTTTCATAGTCCCACCATTCCCATGTTTCGTCAATCATATCATCTAAACGGCTGCTTTTTGAAGCAGGAAGATAAATTCCAAACATTGCATCATTATCATAATCCCATACAATATATCCAACATGTGTAAGTGTTGTACGACGTGTATCCGTCTCTGTGGAAGTTCTACGTACGTACTCTGCCAGTACATAACTTGCATCAAATGATACTTGTTTTCCTTCTAATGCATCAAAATCAGAGGTTCCATCAATTGAAGTTCCTCCAAACAATAATGGAATAATTCCTACTTTTGTAAAGATAAGAGAAGCAATTAAAATAACTGCTACAACAGCTGTTCGAATCATAAACGATTTCGTGGCATGCTTCTTTAATGTCTCTTTCATTTCCAACTCCTTTTCCCTTATGTGTCACTATTTGACTTTTTTCTATTTGCTACTTACATATTATAAACAAGAAGTACACAATTTGTCAATGACAAAATAGAACATATTTTCGATAAATAGTATAGGTATTTCTTCCTACTAAATAATAAAAATAATAATTTTAGGGCTGCCATACTAAGAAAATTCAATATAAGATATAGTTGTTTTAAATTTTAATATATACTATATCTTGTATAGATTCTACTTAATTTGATAGCCCTAAAATTTATTCTTCTATTTCTTCACCAATTTACAATTTTATAATCTATCATTTTAAAAAATTTCTAAGCTACTATATAAATCTATAAAGTCTTATTATTGTAATTAATCAAACACCCTTTTAAAATAATTTCTCGTTCTTCTTCTGTCAAATCTCCCAACTGCATTGAAAATTCCTGTAATTCCTCATTCTTTACTACATAAGCTTTTATCTCATTTTTCTTCTCTTTTATAGCTGTAGCTATCTGAGGTATAAAGATGCAATCTCCATTCTCAAATGGAAGTTTTCCCTCTGGCAAAAGAAATGGTAGCATACCCCAATTAATCAAATTAGAACGATACCGCTTTGTAGCGTATTCATATGCAATATTTGCTAATCCACCCAGCACTCTCTGACAAGAAGCAGCCTGTTCTCTGGCAGAACCATCTCCTGGCTTTACTGCAAAAATTACACTTCCAATTTCTGTCGCTCTTGCTTTTAAATCTGGATAAAATTTCTTAATTGTTATAAATGCTGCACCAATTGCTTCATTTTTCCGCATTGGACAGGCACCTGTTATACGAACTTCCTCTGCTGCTCGGATTTCCTTTGCTCGTCCAACATAAGCAGGATCTTTTCGTGATAAAGTAAACTCTGCTAATCCAAGAGGATTTGAACGATAAGAAGATGTCTCTCCAGAAGGAATTAGTTCATCTGTTGTTGTTACTGGATCATAAATTACAGATGCTACCTGAAGCAAAATATCCTCTGTTAATGGAGACATCTTTGGCCAATCCTTAATATTTGGTCCTAGCTTTAATTCCACACTAGAATCTGGTTTTCCAACTCCATTATAAACCCGATTTTCATAAATTGTCTTATCAAAGAAATACTTTGGCCCTGTATATTGTACATCTATTTCATCCGCTGCTGTTAAATAACCTTTATTTGCTGCTGTTGCCGCAATCGAACGTGCATCCATCAAAGCAACTGAAGCAATCTGACCATTTGTCACTTTTGATCCTTCTCGATTTGGGAAGTTTCGAGTAGAATGACGAATACTAAGTCCTTTATTTGCTGGAACATCTCCTGCCCCAAAACATGGACCGCAAAATGCAGTACGAACGGTTGCACCTGCTGCCATAAAATCTGCCACTCGTCCATTCTTAACCAATTCCATAAAAATCGGCTGACTCGCTGGATACACACTTAAAGAAAATTCATCTGCACCAATATTTTTTCCACGTAAAATATCTGCTGCTGCACATAGATTTTCAAATCCACCACCTGCACAGCCTGCAATTACTCCCTGCTCTACATAGAGTTTACCATTTTGTACTTTATCTTTTAAAGTAAAAGAAACCTTATTCTGATCTAGACTTACCAGAGCTTTCTTTTCCACATCCTCTAAAATATCCAAAAGATTTGCTTTTAATTCTTCAATAGTATACGTATTACTTGGATGAAATGGCATAGCAATCATTGGTTTAATCTCGTCCAGATTTACTGTAATTATCCCATCATAATATGCAACCTCTCCTGGATTTAATTCTTCAAATTCTTCCTCTCTACCATGTATTTCATAGAATTCCTTTACTTTTTTATCTGTTTTCCAAATAGAAGAAAGACAAGTCGTTTCGGTTGTCATAACATCTATACCAATTCGAAAATCTACACTAAGGTTTTCCACTCCATCACCAATAAATTCCATTACTTTATTCTTAACATAGCCATTTGCAAATACCTTACCAATAATTGCAAGTGCAACGTCTTGTGGTCCAACTCCATTTTGTGGTTTCCCAGTTAGATAAACTCCAATTACATCTGGCATATTGATATCATAAGTTTGAGACAATAACTGTTTTACAATCTCTGGTCCCCCTTCTCCAATCGCCATTGTTCCTAATGCACCATAACGAGTATGACTATCGGAACCTAAAACCATCTTTCCACAACCTGCTAACATCTCTCTAGCATACTGATGAATTACTGCTTGATGAGGTGGAACATAGATCCCTCCATAACGTTTCGCACAGGAAAGTCCAAACATATGATCATCTTCATTGATTGTACCTCCTACTGCACATAAACTGTTATGACAATTTGTCAATGCATAAGGCACTGGAAACTCTGTAAGTCCACTTGCTCTCGCTGTTTGTATAATCCCTACAAATGTAATATCATGAGAAGTTAATCGGTCAAACTTGATCTTTAGCTTCTCCATTGTTTCTGATGTGTTATGTTCTTCTAAAATACTATATGCTATTGTATTTTTCGCAGCATCTTCTTTCGTTACTGTCTTGCCAAGCTTTGTTTTTAAAATTTCCTCTGTATCTTTTATTGCTTCTACAACTTCTGTACCATGCAATAAATAAGCACCACCAGTTGATAATGTAATCATAGGATACCTCCCCTATTTAATATATTGTTGAAAAAAGTTCTTTTTTAGCACAAAAAAATTTCTTTTACACTTATCACATTATAATTGGTTCATGCCAAGATTGCAAGAGCTATCCTTTCTTTTTCTTACCCATCTCTTTTAGATTATGAATTAAAGAATCTAATACATCTCTTACAATCTGTTGTGCCTTTGGTGTCATATCACATTGAATTCGTATTAACTCTTCCCAGCCATATCCTGTAACTTCTATCTTAATTTCATTTCCTAACAAGTAAGCAGGCGACACTGACAGACTATTACAAATTTTTACAAATACAGAAAGACTTGGTAGTCTTGCTCCTGTTTCTATTTGACGTATAAATACTGGATTTACATTACAGGCAACTGCTAGTTGTTCAGAAGAAAATCGCACCTCTTGTCGAACCTTTTTTAATCGTCTTCCAAACTCCTCCTTATCAATTACGCCATAAGCATCATCTCCACTTTTTTCATTCTTTTTCTTTATTGGCTCTGCAAGATTTTGAATCATAGAATGTAAAACATCTTTGACAATAAAGCACACATCCTCTGACAAAGTATCTTGCATCTTCACTAAGATAGCCCAATTCTTTTCCATTGTTTTTGTTACAATTTCATTTTCAAGTAGATACACTGGTGAAATCTGAAGATTATCACATATTTTTACCAATTTCGGAAGACTTGGCAATCTTGTTCCTGACTCAATCTGTCGAATAAATACAGGATTTACACCACATGCATTTCCCAGCTTATCTGATGTTGTATTGGACTCCCTTCTTGCTCTTTTTAGGCACTTTCCAAATTCTCCAAAGTTTATTCCAGTTTCACTATTATCCACTATATCATTATCATTCATACTATTATTTTCTAAATTATCTTCTTTTATTATTGTATCCATATTTTACCCCTCTTGTAGCTTTATGCTTAGTTTTGTTTCAAAAAGTATACATGATAATATATTAAGAAGATAGTTTCTAAAAGTTATTTTTATTTACTTATTGTTACATATTTTTATAAACGTAATAATAAAAAACAAAAAGAGAGCATTTTATTCTTGTCTGATTTATCCGATAACAGAAAATACAATAAAATAACTTTAAATAATGTAAGATAACTCAAAGTAACAAAAAGTAACATTAAATATTTTCTTTCTCTTTTTTATATTGACAAGCCGTTTTTTTACATAATAAGATAATTTAAGAGGTGAAAAATATGGACACCAAAACGGTTTCCCGCATCTTAAAATACTATCGTAAATTAAATCATCTTTCTGTAAAAGAGGTTGCAGAACAATTCCGACAATCTAAGCATCCAATTGCCAAAAAAACTATTTACGGTTGGGAAAGTGGTCAAACACAACCAAGTGCAGATAACTTTATCTTTTTATGTAATCTTTATCAAATTAATAATCTTTCTGAAGCAATTGAAACTTGTACACAGGCAAACACTTTGGTTATTCCAACTGATTTAGAAAGAAGCTTACTTATCAGCTATCGAAAACATCCTGAATATCAAGCAGCTATTCACAAGCTGCTTGAACTAGATTCTAACCTTAAATAAGAACAAAAATAAAAAGATAAAAACACTACACAAAAAATGGTGCTGATTCAATTTTTCTGTCAGCACCATAAAATTTACCTTTTTCTTTTATAATAATCCACTACATTCCAACTGCTTCTTGTACAAGTGAAACATCTTGTGTCTGCATGTTAAATATAATTGTTACCCGAAATAAATCTCCATCTAGATAAATTTCAAATTTACCATGCATTAATTCTGTAAGACTTTTTGCAATCGAAAGTCCTAATCCACTTCCTTCTGTACTTCGAGATACATCTCCTCGGATAAAACGTTCTGTCAATTCTGATGCATCAATATTCAAAGGACTATCTGAAATATTTTTAATTGAAAATACTACACTTCCTGTCTTTTCTAAAACAGAAACATATACCCTTGTATGTTCCATCGCATATTTTGAAACATTAATGTAAAGATTTTCTAATACTCTCCATAATCCTCTACCATCTGCTTCAATTATAATTGGTTTTTCTGGTAGAGATGGTATAATCGTAAGGTTTTTTTCTGCAAATTTTTCTGCAAATTCTCCATTTGTTTGTCGTACCAACTCCACCAAATCAATTTTCTCAATGGAAAGAACTACTGTTTCTGAACTTAATTTTGATGCCTCTATTAAATCATCAATTAAATTTTTTAATCGTTGCGATTTCTGATCCAAAATTTCCAAATAGGAACGTACTTTTTCATCTTCGAATTGTTCTCGTTTCAGTAAATCTATATAGTTAATAATAGAAGTTAAAGGCGTTTTAATATCATGAGAAACATTTGTAATTAAATCTGTTTTCATTCGTTCATCTCGAACACTTTGTTCAATTGCACTATTTAATCCATCTCCCACTCGATTCACTGCACCTGCCATTTGTTGTAAGATACCATGGAAAGAGGACTCCTCTAACTTATAATTCCACTCTCTAGAAGAAATTCGTTCTGTCCCCTTATAAATTTCTACTAATTCTGCCTTTTGTTGTATCAACCTCTGTAGAATTTTAAAATCTGTTACTAAAACTGCTACTAAAATAGCAAAACAAGGTAAGGCAATTTCTAACCTTCCATAGTCAATTGCTTCCAAAAAAAATAGTAATACAATTGGTACAATTGAATGTCCAATAATAATACAAATAAAAATAAATGCTATTTTTTTACCAGTACTTCGGTTTTCCCATATCTGTAAAAAAGCATAGGCAATCCTTTCTGAATACTTTTTAATATCTTTAAAAACTTTACAAGTTAAACTGTTTTTCCAAAAAGTTCCTGCTTTTATCCGCTTTGCAAGAGAAGAAAAGCTAATCAGTGCAACTATATACATTCCAAGTCCCAATAATCCCAAAATAATAAGGTTCTCTATACCATATCTACCCCAAAGAACCTCAAAAAACATCATCAAGAAAAACATACCCAATCCAATACAAACTCCCGCTGCAATTTCCGTATACCATCGATCAAACCAATCCAAATAAATTCCATTATATCCTGTTCTATGACCCGCTGAGCAAAATAAAAAATAAATGCTGATGATCGCCACAATACCAAGTACAATCATATATCCTATATACATTGGAATACTATGGTAATTATGTTCTGACTGTTCTCTTTGTTCCTCAAAAAGTCCCGTATGATCTTGTGGAATTACAATATAAATACTGATATTCCCACCACTTTGTTCCAAAAATAATTCCTCTAATTCTGCAATTATTCCTCTATCTGCCTGCATCGTTGCTTCCATTAAGTGATTTTCTGTCTGATACCAAATTTCTCCCATAGATGGATATTGATATTTAATCTTGCCTAAAGCATCCTCTTTTGGAAGTTTATCCTGCATATTGGTTGCAATTGTTTGATTTCCATCTGAAATCCAATATAATAAATCCTGTTCTGAAAAAACTTCCTGTTCAAAAATTGCTTTATACTGCTGATAAAATGACACATAAAATGTCATACAATAAGCTACATCAGAAAGCAGGTTTATTTGCACTTCCTCTGAAGAATCGATCCATGCCAATTTTTTTGTATTTTCTATCGTATTATTTGTTTTTTCTAACTTATCACTAATGCTATCTAAAAATTCTGCAATTTCTGTACGATTGCTTTCTATTGAATCTGTTTCAACTTCTTCACTTTCTGCTATTTGCTGATCCCATAATGCCTGATAATATCGACATGCTTCATCCAAATCTACAAATACTTGATTCTCTTCTTTTGTGAAATTTGCTACAAATGTTACCCTTTCTCGTACCCCCCCTACTTCAGCTTTTCCCTCCTCAGATATTAAAATTGGATAAACTACTCGTTTTGTAGAATCTAATACGACTCTAGCATTTTCCTCCTCAAATAGCGATCCTAAATTTGCTTGTTCTGGATAAAATCCATAATTCGCTACATTATATTTAATCAAATCATTTATGGTATATTCCTCTATCCCATTTGGTCCATATACCTTTGCTGCTACTTTATTATAGTCTAATTCTCCATTTGTTTCCAATATTTCTTTTAATCTTAAATAATCTGTTAATTGCATTAACCGCAAATTTACATCATTAGAAAACTCATTACTTTCTAAATAGGAATAATTTCCAAAATCAAAAATATCTATCACCGTTTCACGTTGATAAAAATTATATAATGTTTGATAAGCCAAACATGGTATTCCTATCACACAAGTTGTTAATAGCATAATTGCAATCATTTTTGCTACAAACAAATCTCGCAACTTTCTCATCTACGTTTCTCTCCCTTCTCCACTTTATATCCAACTCCCCATACCACTTTTAGATAACGTGGCTCCTTTGGATTAATCTCAATTTTTTCTCGAATATGCCGGATATGTACTGCTACTGTATTATCTACCCCAATTGCCTCCTCATTCCAAATTGCTTCATAAATTTGCTGGATGGAATAAACCTTTCCTGCATTTTTTACAAGTAATAATAATATTTGATATTCAATTGGCGTTAATTTTACTTCCTCTCCATCGACCATTACTTCTTTTTTATCATCATCAATTAATAAACCACCATTTTTATATACATTGCTTTCTTCATCTAAATTTACACTTCCTAACTTGGTATATCTACGCAATTGTGATTTTACTCTTGCTACCAGCTCCAATGGATTAAATGGTTTTGTTAAATAATCATCTGCCCCTATATTTAGTCCTAATATTTTATCTGTATCCTCAGATTTAGCAGACAAAATAATAATTGGTATACTACTTTCCTCTCGAATCTTTAACGTTGCGTGAATTCCATCTAATTTTGGCATCATAATATCAATTACCAAAAGATGAATGGTATTTTTACGAAGTAAAGAAACTGCTTCCATTCCATCATATGCTTTCAATACTTGATACCCCTCTTGTGTTAAATAAATATCAATTGCTTCTACAATTTCCCTATCATCATCACATACTAATACATTTAACATTTCTGTTTTCCTCTTTTCTTTCTTTTCATTCTCACCCCTATTCTACCTGATTCTTTCCTTTTCGTCATTCTTTTCTTTCCTTCTTTTCCATTTTCCATAATAGAAACAAAAGAATTCTTTTCATTCTCCTTGCTAATTTATATAATACATTTTCCCTATCCATAAACAAATTTCATACCAAAAGCCCTAAAACATAAGAGAATGAAAAAATATCTTTTGTTGACATTTTTACTATATAAGATAAAAATGAAAAACAACGAGGAAATTTATGAAGATTTTCTTAATTTTATAAAATTTGAATATTCAGCTAAATAGTTTGAATCCTATCTTAAATCAGTCTGGCTCAAAAAATTTTTTGTTTTCTAAATAAATTTTATCTATAAATCAAATTAAGGTTCTTTAAAATTCCACCTAATTTCCAATATATTTTTTTCGCCAACACGAACCTCTTTTACAAAATCGATTAATATTTCTCTTGTTATTTTCTCCCTAAAAATATAATTTTTTGTCTCTTTTTGTTTCTCAATAAGTTTTTGTTTCTTAAAAAAATACTCTTCTTTATTTATGCGTTCTTCTGCATAATCCTCAAAAATCATCGCTTGTAATGTCCTATATCGTCTCTCCACTAACTGACTAGCTTTCACTTCCTTTTGCAAATAATCTTCTATCCCCTTTATTTTTATAGTAATACTTTGGCAAAGCTGAACTTGTGTCTGTATTGCTCTTAACAAAACCATTTCTAAAACTTCTTCTTCCAAATGTATTAATGTACAGATATGATCTTGTACTATTTTTGCTGTAGGATAAGATTAAGTATCTGCATTGCGATAATTGAATATAATAAGGTCAAAGAAAGAAATCATCATCCAAAAACCCTGATACTGTACAGTGATCAGGGTTCACAGTATACCTCACGGGCATTTACCGATTACTGTAAAGAAGAAGGGATTCAGCAGAACATGAGTAAAGCGGGATGTCCCTATGACAACTCCCCAATGGAAAGTTTTTATGGGACGTTCAAAACGGAATTCATCAGCAAATACCGTTTTTCAACAGACGAAGAACGAAATAATGCAACTATGGATTATGTATATGTGTATTACAACCATATCCGCCCACATTCATCAAATGGATATATGACACCATTTGAAAAGAGAATGCAGGCATGATTATGTCAAAACTTTTCCTTGTAAGTGTTACAAAAAAACTTGACCATCTCACTAAGTTCATTCCTTGTCCCTCCTGTTTCTATTCCCTAAAGTTCCAGACGATCTCTAAATTATCTTCCCCGCTGACACGGATTTCCTTGATCAGTTCTGTCAGCAGTTCCCTTGTCAGTTCTCCCACACAGACATACCTCCCTAAATCCATTTTCTCTGCGGAATCTGCCGCCTTTAGCAGTTCCGCCCGCTTTGCACTCAATTCTATGTACAAAGCTGTCACTTCATCATGCTGTCTGACCGTCTCTGCCTTACGTGCGATGTATTCCTGCCGTGTAATGTGCCCTTCCGCATAGTCCTCAAATGCCTCCATCTGTTTTGCTTTGCACCGGCTAATCACTGTCTGGCAGTCCTGAATCTGTTTTTCCAGCGTATCAGAGAGTTTTTCATTTTCATGTCCCGCTTCTGCCTCCAAAAGTAGCCTGATCCGGCTTTGTACCGAAGCTGACAATGCCGTTTCCAAATCCCTTTCGTCCACATGTATCAGCCGGCACGGAGCATCTGGCACGGTTTTTCTGGTCGGGCAGTAAAAGTAAGGCTCCTTACAGACTACCCGCCCCAATGTCCTTCCGCATACGGCACATTTCAGCATCCCACGGAAACGCTGGTTTGGTTTTGCGGGCGTTTTCTTCCTTTTGCAGCTTTTTAATACTTTCTGCGCCTGTTTGTATGTTTCTTCTGTCACAATGGCCTCATGGGTATTCTCTGCCACGATCCAGTCCTCTTTGGGAACTTTAACCGTTTGCTTTTTGGAAACATCTACCGTTGTGCGCTTCCTGCTGACTAAACGCCCCGTATAGCGTTCATCGGAAATAATGCGCCGGATATTCTCCCTTGTCCAATAGGAAATGTCGCTGGACACTTTCCAGCTACGCAGCCTATCTGTATGGTTTTCCCTCCGGTAAGTCAGTGGGGAAGGGATTCCTTCTTCATTAAGCCTGTGTGCTATCTGCGTTGGTATCATCCCATCCCCGGCCATTCGGAAGATGCGCCGCACCACGGCAGCCGCTTTCCCATCAATCTCCAGTCTGTTTTTTTCGGTTTCCGACCGTTTATAGCCGTAAAAGGCAATCGCACATAGGTATTCTCCTTTTTTCATCTTAGCCTGTTGCACACAGCGTATCTTCTCGGATATGTCACGGCTGTACATTTCATAAACCAGCGCTTTTAAGGACACATCCAGACCAACGGAGCTTCCTATGCTGTTTTTGCTGTCATAGTTTTCATTGACGGCAATAAAGCGGACGCCCAGGAAAGGGAATATCTGGTCAAGGTAATCGCCTACGTCAAGCAGGTTCCTCCCAAACCGTGAAAAATCCTTTACAATGATACACTGGATCGGGTTCCCGACCATGGAAAGCATTTTCTGAATACTGGGACGGTCAAAGTTTGTCCCCGTATAGCCGTCATCACAAAATTCCATAACTGCGCATCCGTCAAACTCCTGTCTGCTTTTCACGTAGTTATAAAGCAGGTCCCGCTGGTTCCCAATGCTGAAACTCTCCCCCTCGTTTGCATCTTCACTGGAAAAGCGCATATAAAGTGCAATGGTTTCTATCATATCCCCACCGCCTTTTCCTCCAGCCTGACAAACTCGTCTTTAAAATTCCACACGATCTCAATCTCATTATAGCCAATCACTTTGATATGGTCGATCAGTTCGACTGCCATTTCCCGTGTAACTGTTTTCTCTGCCTGGCACTTTTTCAGGGCTTTGATCCACTGGTTCTGCGGGGAAACGGTCTTGATAAAGTCCTGTTCCTCCCGTTTCAGTCCTTCCAGTTCTTTTTGATAGGAAGCCGTTTTCTGGTCATATTCCTGCTTTAAGGAAACGTATTCCTGTTCCGTCAGGGTATGGTCGGAAAAGGATTCAAACAATGCCGAACGGTAAGCCATATTGCGTCCTATGTCCTGCTTCAAAAGTCTGATCTGCTCCGTGATCGCTTCCTGTTTTTTCCTGAAATCGGATTTTTTCTGTGTCCGTTTTATCAGGTCTTCTAGTTTCAGCGCCGCCTCTGTTTCAATGCGCAGGGCATGGAATACCACCTCTTTCAGTTCCGGCTCCCCAACGCATTTCTTTGTGCAACCCTGTCCGGACAGGTTTTCCGCATACACACGGCAGATAAATGTATATCTTACAGCACCAGCAGGAGACACATTTTTATAACGCAACATTTTTGTTCTGCAATCCCCGCATATCACAAGGCTCTTGAATACATTTTCCGTGGATGGGTATTTCCCCCTCAATGAGCAGTGTTCCTTATTGCGCTGTTCACCGACAGACTGTGCCTTATCAAAAATATCCTGGCTTACGATTGCCTCATGGGTGTTATGGACGATAATCCAGTCCTCTTTATTAACCTCTGTCTTTGAAATCCTACTGCTTAAGGACTTCTTTGTCCTTCCCTGTGCCATATGTCCCACATAGACTGGGTGCTTTGTCATTAACTTTATCATCTGCCCCTGCCAGATTGCCCCTGTACCTTCCGGTTTTTTCTTTTTTCGCCCATTCAGGTAATGGTGCATGGCTGGGGATGGGATTCCCCTCTCATTCAGGTATCGGGCGATCATATTGATGCCAATGCCGTCTGCCCTCCACTGGAAGATTTCACGGACTACTGGGGCTGCATCCGGGTCTGGCACCAGCCTGTGCTTATCTTCTGGGGATTTCAGATACCCATATGGCGGAAATGCCCCGATAAACTCGCCTTTCTGCTGCTTTATTTCCAACACAGTGTTGATTTTCTGTGATATGTCTTTTGCATACAGGTCATTCACAAGGTTTTTCAGGGAAATAACAAGTTCATTGCCCCCCTTATCTTTTATGCTGTCATAATTATCATTGACTGCTACAAACCTGACACCCAGGTAAGGGAATATCTTTTCCAGATAATAGCCTGTTTCTACATAATTACGTCCGAAACGGGACAAATCCTTTACCACGATACAGTCAATCCGGCGTTCCCGCACCCCTGCCATCAGACGCTCAAATTCCGATCTTTCAAAGTCCGTCCCTGTTTCTCCGTTATCGCAGAATACCCCATAAAGGCGCATATCCGCCTGGGTATCCACATATTTTTCAAGCATATACCTCTGCATCGTGATGGATTCCCTATCGCCTGCCCTGTTATTATCCTCCACGGACAGGCGGGCATAAACTGCTGTACTGTAAACCCGTTCTGGTTTAGTCGTTATCCGGACTTCCTGCTCCATGACAGCCGCTTTTCTGCTCATCCTCGCCATGTCATACTACCTCCTAGTATAATAATGATGTAATCAATAAGACTACTTGGTTAACAAGTTTCTATAAAATCAGATAACAGAAGAAGGTGTTCTTCCTTCATCAGATGTTATCGTAAATAATTATCATGTCTGACGGTTCCTGATAGACACCAGATAAAACATAAGGTATTATCTCTTTAGATAGGACAAAGAATGCCCGCCTCCTTGGGATGTTGATTTATCAGCAGATATCTACAGGAAAGTCAATTCGTCCATCCGACCAGTTTTTATGTTTTAGCTGGTTTGGAGCCGGAAGGCAATACCCGAATAACACGCTAGGTTGTGTACCTGCCAGACTGGAAATGGATTCCTATCAGAAAGGAACTTTTGCTCATGTCAAACAAAGTTATTTTTCATCTTGATGAATTATTCCTCTCTGTTGGTATTGATGTCGATGCTGGCTTCTCCTAGATGTCTATCGCACTTCCCAACCAACAATTCGTAGAAAAACCTTATAAAATCCTACACAATAGCATGAATTCCCTTACAGCCGCTGTTTCTAAACTTAACCACTACCGGCTAAATCCGATAGGTTCGATGGGCTGCTGAAGCAGCCTAAAGTTGCTCACCATCCACTTTGTTGTTCTCCCTCTACTCTCATCCTATCTCAAAGTTATCAGAATTGTTTCTCTCCTGCATATCTTGATTCTTAATATATTCTTTGATTATTTCATCTGTCACATTTCCACTGCTTGCCACAAAATATCCTCGTGTCCACAAATGCTGTCCCCAAAACTGTTTATTCTGTTCTTTATATTCCATTTGTAATTTCCTTGATGTATTTTCTTTTATATACTGCACCAGTTTACTTGTTGACAAATGCGGCGGTACTGATACTAATAGATGTATATGATCACTCCCTACATTCCCTGCCAGTATCTCTACCTCATTACTCTGATAGATCATATGAATCAGTTCCCTTGTCCTTATGGCTATCTGTCCCGTTATTACAGGTTTGCGATATTTTGTTATCCAAACCAGATAATACTTTATATCATATGTGCAATGTGCCGATTTTCTGTAATTTTCCACCATATCTGTCTACCATATCACAAAAAGCCTTGTGTTCATTTTCCATTCTACCTGGCTGTATAACAACATCTGTATATATTTTATTTGTTAAATCATGCATTGCATTAAGATGTAATTGATGAAATCTTCGTACATTTCCATTAGTAAAATATGATTCTTTCTCATTAGGATTATGTGTGATGTTTATATCAGTACCATCACAAGCAATCAATCTATAACCTTTAAAAAGGTTTATATTGTTGCTATATTCAGCAGTAAATAATTCAAAAAGTGACAGAAAAGCTTCTGTGCGAATTTGTGCTCTTCTTTGATTAAACGATACTATGCTGGGACAGTCTGTAGTATAACCAAAATATTTGTGAAGTTCATTTTTCAACGACTGGCTTTCCATTGAAATAATAAATCTAATCAGCGTAGAAAAATCTTTTTCTGGATGTACCGTGAATTTTGATGCTTTTAAAGACATGTATGTCATCAATTAAATTCCATAGTGTACTTTTTACCTCTTCCGAAAATTGCATAAATAAAAACCTCCTAAAAAGTAATATATTTAAGAGGCTTCGTCTCACTTTTTTGATGATTTGTCAAGTGTTTTTTGTGATTTTTATCAAAAAATTAAAAAAGAACAGACACGATAATATTCATATCTGTTCTAAAAAATATTGTCTCTTATCTTAATGACATTGGACATCTGAGACGATACGGACAGATATGTCTTGTTCCCATTTCCCCAGTATAATCCATAATCATTTTCCTGTTCAATCTCATCTCCGCTGTAAATCATGGGGATTCTAGACTGCGCCAGCATATAAGCATGAAGCATTAAATCCAACCAAATGGCTCTTTCCAGAGAATCTTTATTGCGCTCATACACCGCCTTTTCAATTCCGCACAGAGAAGCCGTTATTCCACATAGCCTTGCATCGCCGGACTCTGGATCTGAATTGTACAGTTCCCCTCTGGCAAAAGAATCCAAATACTGTCCCGTCAGAAAATCATTGAGATATTTTTTATGGCTTACCTTGCCGATTTCAAACTGCATCAGCCAAAGATAGTTTTATCCCCATCCAATGTCATCATGAAACCGAAGATAATTTAAGAATATATATTCTTTGGGAAGCTGGTTGACAATATCCATCTGCATCCGCATACATCATCATGCCAACCACTCGGAAATATCTTTTACATCCGCCGCCCTTGCCTTCATATACTCTTCATCCATCTATGCGAACATCTTTGAGAAATTGTCCCCCGTTACAGCTACGGCATATTCTGTGTTTACTTCCTGTTCCTGGATGATTTCCAAAATAGACTCCAGATAATCGTCGCTCTCCATCATCATCTTATGGGTCTCGAAGACAACCACATTATCTTCTCCCACTTCCTTCAGCGCCTTCTGATATATCCTGTCAAGCTGTCCTAATGCCACAACCTTTGCAGCTTCAAATCTTTTTACTTCCGCTTCTACATCTGCGGCATGGCTTCTTTTTACCTGATTTTCATTCTTTTCATAATACAGAATTTTCTTCACCGCTACTTTCTGAAATAGGGATTTACCCGTATAGATTTCCACTGCTCTATACCCCCTTATAAATTTTCCTTAAAAAATTTTTCCATTACGGTAATGGCTGTGTCCTCATCTTCTCCTTCTGCAGAAACAGTAACCACGTCCCCCTGTTTAATCCCCATGACCATGACCATCATCAATTTGCCCGCATCCATGGTCTTGCCCTTAGCGGATAATGTAATTTTAGAATCAAACTTTTTCACTTCCTTCACAAGCATTCCTGCCGGACGTGCATGGATTCCCAGTTCATCAATAATTACATATTCAAATGTTCCCATTTTATTTTCCTTCTATATCAGATTCATTCTCTTAAATTCAAAATAAACCCCATCCTCATCAACACTTTCACAGACAGCATCTGCACAGTCTTTTAATTCCTGGCAGGAATTCCCCATTGCAACGGCAACTCCCGCATATTCCAGCATCTGCTGATCATTCATACTGTCGCCAAAAGCAACCGTATCTGCCATATCCGCACCATAGTATTCACAGACACGTTCCATGGCCTCGCCCTTATCCATATCCTTCCGTATAATCTCGCCATTATAGCAGTCTGCATCTTCTGCATAGGGATGCACTACATAATGAAACTCCCGCTCTAGGTACGGTTTTGTTTTCTCAAGATCGGTCAGATCCGTACAGATAAATCCCAGCTTATATGCCCCCTTGTGTGGATATTTTGTATACGGTTTTACCCCCACGTCAGAATCCAGTTCCTTCTTCATTCGGATTAACTCCGAATTTGACAGATCTGCCGTTGCACTTGTGAGGATTTCCTGAAGGCTGTCATCAATATAAATCCCCTCCGGACTTTCTATGCGGCAATAAATCCCAAATCGATGAAAAATTTCCAGGCACTTCTTAATGGTTTCTTCCGGAAGTACACTGTCACGGATTACTTTCCCATCAATTTCTATATGCCTTCCCGCACTGGCAACCACACCGTCAAACCCTACTTCCAAAACATCCTCGCTTATGATCGGCATATTACGCCCTGTGCTGATCAGAATCCTATGCCCATTTTTTCTTGCCTCCCGTACTGCCCTTGACGCAAGCTCTGTCGGTTTTTCCAACGGGACAGTAAATGTCCCGTCGATATCTAAAAATACAATTTTTTTATCTTCCATCATGCTTCCTCCAATTTAATAAGCGGCTCCATGCAGTGAACCTCACCATTCTTCAGCCCCTCCACATTTTTATAATCGTCTGTATTGGCAATAATTACCGGAGTCGCCACCGGATAACCTGCTTCCTGGATTTTCTGGATATCAAACGTAAGAAGCGCCTGTCCGGGCTTTACCTGATCGCCCTGTGCCACATGAGCCTCATAATACTTTCCGTTAAGTTCTACCGTATTGACGCCCACATGAATCAGTAATTCTACTCCGTCTTTCGTTGTAATGCCAATGGCATGTTTCGTATCAAACAGTGTAGAAACCTCACCATGGCAAGGCGCTACCACTTTCCCCTCCGAAGGAATGACTGCCATTCCCTTCCCCAATACTTCCGCGGCAAATGTATCGTCCGGCACCTCGCTCATTGGAATCGCTTTTCCTGTAAGCGGACTGCAGACCACACCTTTCTCTGTCTCCGGGAAAATGTCCGCAGGCATATCCGCTGTTTCTTCTGCAGTTTCTTTTTTTTCCAATTCTTTATTAAACTTTTTCATATTTGACATGATATATGTAAAAATAAATCCTGCCGCAATAGAAATAACCGTACCAATCAAAAAGTTCAGCATACTGGACGCAGGAACACAGACAAACCCAACAATTCCCGCAGTTCCCGGAGCCGTGTTCAACACATTTGTCAGAGTTACATATCCGCCTCCAAGAGCTGCACCGATCATAGCGCCATAGAACGGATATTTCAGTTTCAAGTTTACACCAAACATAGCAGGCTCTGTGATACCCAGCATAGCAGACACACCCGAAGTCGCCGCAACACTCTTTAACTTCTTATCCTTTGTCCGAAGCATGGCACAAAGAGTTGCGCCGCCCTGCGCCACGTTATTACAGGACGCAATCGCAAGCAGGAAAGAACCTCCCGCCGCCACCATCTGGATATCCACCGGAAGCAGGCTGTGGTGCATACCAGTCATGGTAAGAGGCGAATATAAAAAGCCCAAGACCATACCGCCCACAATCCCTAATGTATCATGCATCCACACAAAGCTGTTTGTCAGCATATCACCGGCAGTCCTCATAATCCCGCCTACCACCGTAAAAGTAACAAAACCAGTGATCATAACGGTAAGCAGCGGAGTCAGAAGATTGTCCAGAATCTCTGGAATATACTTATGCAGTTTCTTCTCCACAAACGAAAGGATATACGAAGCAGCCAGCACCGGGAGAACCGTTCCCTGATATCCTACTTTTTCAATCGTAAGCCCCAAAATGTTCCATACTGGGATTGTCCCTTCTGTTACGGCAGTACCGTAAGCATAAGCATTCAGCAGATCCCCCGAAACCATAATCATACCAATAACTGCTCCCAGATACGGATTGCCCCCAAACATTTTTGTAGCGGAAAATCCGATCAGGATAGGCAGAAAGGCATATGCAGCGCTGGCAAATGTATTGATCATAGCGGCAATGTCAGAAAGAGCCGGATAGGCTTCTACTAAAGACTGCCCCGGAATAAACAGCCCATTTGCCGTAAGCACATTATTTAAACCCATCATCAGACCGCTGGCAACCAATGCCGGAATCAGCGGTACAAATACGTCAGACAGCGTTTTTACAAGACGCTGCAGTGGATTCATCTTCTGGGCAGCCGCCTGCTTTACCTCACTCTTCGTTGCTTCGGCTATCCCTCCTGTTTCTATGAAACGTTTGTAAACCTCGTTTACGGTGCCGCTGCCGATAATAATCTGGAACTGGCCTCCATTGGCAAACTGGCCTTTCACCAGATCCACCTTCAAGATTCCGTCCACATCTGCCCTTGCCTCATCTTTCAAAACAAGCCTGAGCCTAGTTGCGCAGTGAGCGGCGCTGATAATGTTTTCTTTGCCGCCAACCAGCCTCAAAAGCTCTTCGGCAGACGCCTGATAGCGTTCTTCCTTTGTCATGGTTCTTTCTTCCTCCTTTTGATTATATGATTTCATAGATAGCTGCTTCATAGGGACGCAATTTCATCTGTTCCAGTTGGGTTTCGGAATCCTGTTCATAATTAGACAGGAGCACCCTGCCTTTCCCAGGATAATCAAAACATACCTGCTCCTCATAAAAATTACCTGCCACCAGCCACTTTTTTCCCTTCCATTCCCTTGTATATGCGAAAACATGTTCATCCTCCGGGCAGAACAGTTCAAAAGATCCATAAATCAATATAGGTTCTTCTTTTCGGAACCTGATCAGTTTTTTATAATAATAGAAAATGGAATTCTGATCCTTTAATGCCTCTTCTGCATTGATTTTTGTATAATTGGGATTTACCCTGCACCATGGTGTCCCTTCCGTAAATCCTGCACCTGAGCCGTTGTCCCACTGCATGGGTGTTCTTGCATTATCCCTTGACTTAGCGCAAAGGGATTTCATGATTTCTTCTTCGGGATATCCCATCTGCTTCCGTTCCTGGTACATATTGACAGACTCTACATCAAAAAAATCCTCAATACCTGAAAACGGATAGTTAGTCATCCCTATTTCTTCGCCTTGGTAAATATAAGGCGTCCCCTTCATGCCATGAAGCACGGTTGCCAGCATCTTTGCAGATTCCACCCGGTACTCCTTGTCATTCCCCCATCTGGAAACGATTCTCGGAAGGTCATGGCTGTTCCAAAAAAGACTGTTCCATCCTTTCCCCTCCAATGCCTTCTGCCATTTCGCAAAAGCCTGTTTTAACTGTCTCAATTCAAGGGGCTTTAAATCCCATTTCTGTTCTCCTGGAACCTGATCCAATAGCATCTGCTCAAACTGAAAAATCATATCCAGTTCCTTCCTCTCTGGATCAGAATATAAACTTCCATTCTCAATATCTGCTCCCCAGCATTCTCCTACAGTCATCAGGTTTTTATTTCCAAATGTCTCCCTGTTCATTTCCTGAAGATATTCGTGCAGCTTTGGCCCGTTTTCTTTTATCTCCTGATCTGGGATTTTTCCAATGACATCAATCACATCC
>CAJTXA010000020.1:0-463 GCA_910579865.1 uncultured Lachnospiraceae bacterium | reverse complement strand
GATTTCTTTCCGCATCGCTTCATTCTCCCAGTTCAGATCCGGCTGTTTTTTATGATAGAAGTGCAGATAATACTCCCCCGTTTCTTCCGAGTATTCCCATGCATTACCGCCAAAGCAGGATTCCAGTTCATTAGGCGGACTGCCTTTTTCCCCTTCTCGCCAGATATAATAGTCCCTGTATGGATTGTCCTTCGATTTTTTCGCCTCCACAAACCACGGATGCTCATCAGAAGTATGGTTCACAACAAGGTCCATGATAATTCTAATACCACAATTTTCACATTCTCGGATTAGAGCCTTCATATCTTCCATCGAGCCGTACTCTGGTGATATTCCATAATAATTGGATATATCATAACCATTATCTGCATTTGGAGAGGCATAGACCGGACTCAGCCATATCACCTCAATCCCCAGTTCCTTCAGATACCACAATTTGGATCGGATACCGTTAATATCGCCG
>CAJTXA010000019.1 GCA_910579865.1 uncultured Lachnospiraceae bacterium | reverse complement strand
TCTTGTATCTTGCTGTTTAATTTGTTAAAATTATTTTGTAAATTCATGACATTCCTCTTTTGGTAGATTATTTTGCAAAATCATTTTACACGAAAGAGCGTCTGTCGTGAATTTTTTATTTTATAAATCTTCTAAAATATTCACTTTTTGTATAGTTTTCATTTAAGTTCGCACTTATGTATTTTAGCCCCTCGTGTTATGGAAATGTCTGCTTGCAGTTATTTATCTCCTGCAATTACCTGTTTGCAGGAATATGATCAAAAACACTCCTCCTATTTTTTAGAAACATTAAAATGTTATATTACTAGCCTATGTAGCACACAAGAAACAATTCAAAAACTTCATATCCATCGAAACTCTTTGCTTTATCGGATCAATAAAATTGAAGAACTAACTGGCATTTCATTAGACGATTATCATACTCGTCTCCATCTTATGATTAGTTTTTATATGATAGAATTAGATAAAAAAATTCATTAATTATCTATTTCTTTGTTATCAGTTTATAACTTTGATAGTAATACTTGATTTTTTATAAAACATATCTTATGATAAATTATAATCATAAAAAGTTTAAAAATAAATAAAAAATACATTAATCAGGAGAAATTGTATGTAAAATTTTCTAATGAAACCTAAAATTGATTTTACTTTTAAGGAAATTATGGCAGATGAAAAACAAGAGATTCTGTAAGTATTAGTATCCTAAGTTTTGTTCTTTTTCCAAAAGTAACTGAATTTTATTCTCGTTTCCACATTAAATTGAACTTCCTAAACTACCAGAAGAAATAAAAGAAGAAAACAATACGATTCTATTATGTGCTAAATTTATCAATGCAGAAAGAAAGGAGGAATTTGATATGCTAGCTACTAAAAATCCTTAATAAAGAAAAAAGACTGGAATATGAAACAAGAGAAAAGGCAATACGAAATTACAATCAGCTTATGTTCGAAGCTACACAACAAGATATTGAAATTGGTGAACAGCGAGGAATTCAAGTAATGATTCTTGAAACTTTAATACTTTTTTAACGGGTTACTTTTTTATTATAATATTATTTTAATTAAATACTTACTGGAGGTTATAGAATAAAAACATGAAAATTATAATTAGAAATTCAAAATTGGAGGACTATAAAACAGTAGAAGCTATTATGCAACAAGTACAACAAATGCACATCAACTGGCGACCTGATATTTATAAATACAATGAAACAATCATTCCTTTCGAAATATATAAACAAGCTATAAAAGAAAATACTTTTTTTGTTGCAGAATATGAAGGACACATAGCAGGCATTTTATTTATCTTATATCGTCATATAGAAAGTCCAAATCAAATAACCAGAAATATTATCTTTGTCGATTCTATGGCAGTAGATAGTGCCTACCGTGGAAAGGGAATTGGACATGCATTTTTTGATTTCTTAAAAGAATTGAAAAACCAAAAAGGATATGATGGAATTGAATTACAAGTAAACGCTAAAAATAAAGCTGCTTATCAAATGTATATTAATTATGGATTTACTAATAAATCTATTAATATGGAACTTTTATAATATTTTTTATATGGAAAGGAAATTTTTATGAAACTTAAAAATGTACTTATTGTTGTAAATGATATCGAAAAATCAATTGAATTTTATAAAAATATTTTTGGTCTTGAAATCGTTTTAAATCAAAACGGAAATGTCATTTTAACAGAAGGGCTTGTACTACAAGATGCGGCAATATGGAGAAATTTTCTGAATAGAGATATTATCCCTAAAAATAACGCTTGTGAATTATATTTTGAAGAGAATAATATTGAAAAATTTGCTGAAAAATTGGAACAATATCATGAACCAATAGAGTATGTAAACAAACTAATTACGTATGATTGGGGACAAAAAGTAATCCGTTTCTATGATCTGGATGGAAATTTAATTGAAGTAGCAACTCCAATAAAAATTTAATATTTATAACAAATAATCCCATTTCTAAGGTCTTATCTTTTTTCTTCATTCTTCATTGACTACAGCTTTTGTTCTTCTTTTATTAAGTATTTCTTTTCGATTTCCAAAACTAAGAAATATTATTTCTGTTTTGCTGACTTTAGACATATGAAAAAGTATTTGTCTCCTTTAAAAAGCCATTTTCTCTTTTAAATGATGATTTGCAGTCTATATTAGAAAGGCTAATTTCCTATATAGAAAGAAAAAATATGTTTCTATTAGATAATATTAAGAAAAAGGGATTGTAAAATCAAAGAAATAATGATAAAATAAATAAGAATTATAAAATAAAACTATAAAAATCAGGCAACCACTGACAGATGTGCCAGCATCTGCCAGCTAGAGGGTAGCAACAGCCCACCCTGCAATAGATTGCTCTACGATTACCCAGTAATATTATACTTGTAAAATTGTAATTAATCAATAGCTTTTTACAGAGTATAGGCTTAAGTCATTCGTAGAACATAAAAGGCTATGCTTAAAAATGGCATATCCTTTTTTATTTATGTACCTATATTCTTTCCAGATGATACCAGAGTCCTTCTTATAGCAAAAATCAGTGTAACCGTAATAGATTTTATAAATACAATATGTTCTGGCACACATCACTATCCAAATATAAATGAAAAAGAAAAGGGAAAGAAAATAGAAAAAGGAAAACGCAAGTTACAGCGTTTGATATCGAAAAGACAAGAGAAAAATAAGAAAGGGGAACGTTATTACAGAACAAGTAACATTATAAAAAGAGAAAAAGAACTTTTAAAAGGAAGTTACAAGCGAAACAAATTCTTTCTAAGTTATATAACTGTAACAATGTAATAGACAAAAATTATTAAGTCAATTTCAATTTAAAAAATATACTCCTCAAAGTAAGAATAAAACTTAAAAGTTTATACCTTTTTATAAGTTTTGAATAACAGAATGTACATTGATTTATGATTATAGAATAAAAGGGAATGAGTTAGAAGATCTTGCAATACAATTAGACAATCTTTCTGAAAAACAATTACGAAAGATAGCTAAAATAGTAGAGACAATGAAAGAATCTGAGGAGGATACTTATTCTGATAATACAAAAGATTATTTTTATCACGCAATATTACCAATCTTACAAGACTTTGCAGAAATAACAAGTTCTCTACTTATAGTAGAAGAACATAATCAAACAATAGAAGTAATATTTAAAAATTCTTATGGTTTTGATCTTACAGAAAGTTGCAAATACATGCGTAGTATATTTGTAATAGCAAATCATATCAGTATCAGTATAGAAGATGAAGAAGTAAATTTATCTTTTATTTTTCTAACAGTCAAAAATTCTAATAAATAAAATTAAAAAAACTTTAATATAAAGTGGAACATTTTAGAAAAAGATACATTCTCCCATTGAGTATGATGTATCTTTTTCTTCTAAATTCTAATATGTTAATTATTATACAAATAGACAAGTACAATACTCTAAGCTTTATAGCACAAATAAAATTTTACGAAAAAAGTAGCAAGAAACTGTCTAAAAAATATCTAGACCAACACCAAAAGAATTACTTTTTATTTTTTTAATAAAGTTCAAAAAACTCTTTTACAATCCTTTCTAACTGTTCTGAAATTTTATAAAAAGGCAAATTTAAATTTAACGTTCGAACCCAAATCGGATTTCCCCCTATAGAAAAATGCTCCTCTGGTTGAATAATTTCTTCTGTCTGTGCATATAAAAGCATCCCTCCTACATTTCCAGTCTGTTTTCGATCTAAATTTTTTACATAAGCAAAAATTTGATATAAATGTTCTGAACGAATTTTCTTTGTTTCAAACCGTGTCTGCATCACATCTTTATAATATTTCGCATCAATAATTAATACCTTTTCTTTATACCGCAAAGTAATATCTGTCTGCATCACTGGAAGAAAATCTACCCTTCCATCCTCTAAATCCCACATAATCTGCTCCGCACTTGCTTTAAGTTCTGTATGGTGACACTGATAATACCCCAATATAAATTTTTCATATAACCGACTCATTCTTTGCTCGTCTAAAAAAGAGGCCAGTTTTATCTCTCCCTGCTCTGTTGTAAAAAGTAAGCCAGCTAATATCAGATGAGATAAATTCATCAACATTCGATAATTTTGATTATTTCTCCGAAAATATAGTCTTTCCCAATCAATTATAGTTGGTTTCATTTCATCTATATGATCAAAAAAAAGCAGCTCCTTTTTCAATATTGCTTTCTGCTTCTTCTGAACTGTTTTTTGCTTTACTAAAAAAAGCATCGCTGTTTTTACAATTTGATTTAATTGGTTATTTTCAGATAACTCATCATATTCACAAGAAAGCACCTGTCTATGTTGCATAAAATTTTGCATAGTTTCTGTCAAATTTAATTTCCCACGCATAGCTGTTAAAGAAGCTGACTTACTAATATATTCTCGATATAATCCCTGTTTTAATTGTTGCGCCACTCCCTTCCCAAGAATCGCTGCAAATAAATCGTGAATATGGTCAAACTCTTCTGTTTGCATTTCTTGATAATTAGACTGTCTTAAAACTTGATAGGCATACGACAACATATAATAAATATTTTTTAACTGTATTCCATTTTGATCAATCATCAAACACACCACGCAATCGATTTTGCCAGTTTTGCAGTTTTGCCGGCTCATCAAACCAATATTCCGTCAATAGGGGAATAATATCATACTCTACTACAGACTTCATCCATTCCTCTGTGCACTCTTCCTGTCCGCAAAAATAACTATGTCCAATGCAAAAACCAGATCCTAATGTACTATCCTTACTAATTTCTAAATTCAAAGCAAGAATTTGCTCTATTAATATCGAAAATTTCTTCTGATTTAATTCCTTTTGATAGTTTCGAAACCCATCAGAAGAAAAACCTGGTTCCATTGTAAAAAAACTAAACCGTCTTCGCAGCGCATAATCAATCATTGCCAGACTTCGATCTGCAGTATTCATCATCCCAATAAGATAGAGGTTTTTAGGCACAGAAAATGGCAAACCACTATAGGCCAAAGTAACTTCCATTCCTCTATACTCCTTTTCAATCAGCATCAATAACTCTCCAAAAATCTTGCTCATATTGCCTCTGTTAATTTCATCAATCAAAAAGAAATACGGCTGCTCTGGATTTTTTGCTGCCTTCTGACAAAAGCGATAAAAGATTCCATACTTTAATTCAAATGAATTTCCACTTGGTTTATATCCCATAATAAAATCTTCATAAGAATAGTTTTGATGAAACTGCACCATCTCAATCTGATTTTCATTTTTTAAACCTATTATAGAATAGGCCAATCTTTTTGCTGTAAATGTTTTTCCAACTCCTGGTGCCCCCTGCAAGATAATGTTTTGTTTTTTCAATAAAAGTGCCCTTAATGTATCGTACTTTTCCGAAGTCATATAAACTTCATATAAAAAGGATTCCTTCTCATACCATTCATATTCGGGATTGTCTAATATTAACGGTTCTTCACGCATAACATCTAAAACTAAATCATACTCTCTCTTTGTCAGCTTATTTTTCAACAACTGCATCCACTGTTCTTTTGTTAATTTTAAAGAGTAAGAAGTCTGTTCTTTTTTCGTAAATTTCTTTTTTCGTGAATTTGTCATTTCACCTGTTAGATAATATGCGACATCATATGCTGCTGTATGAAAAAATTTATCTGGATATATCTTTTCTGTTCTAACCTTTTGAAATAATTGAACCAGTTCTGTATCGGCTGCTATTCCCCTTGCAATTTCATCTAAAAGTGTATGATTTCCTTTTAAATTTTCAACTATATCCCCTCTTTTTGGAATAAAAGCACTTTGTAATTCTTTAGCAGCTGTTCGGCAAATAGAATATTTAAAAATATAATATTGATCTGGATAGCGAAGCCATAGATATACACTTACTGCCATCAAATGTTGATAGTGATGCAAACCAGCCGAATATTGATTATATAGACTTTTTATCTCCGACTGAAACTGTAACACTCGTTCTTTTATTTCTTTTGTCTCATCATATAAATGAATAAACAAATTTCGAACCTTTTCCGGATTCTGCTTTGCATATGCAATCATCATCTTACGTGGAAAATGATTACCAAAATCCAATAAATTTGCTGCTTTTTCTGTTGATAAAGAAAACATTTCTGTAAAATTAGCTGCACTAATTTCCCAATAATTTTGAAAATGCCAAATTGCTTCCCATTTATATTTCTCTTCATTCCAACGTGAGGGAAACACTGCTTTATAATGCTCTAATGTAAGTTTTAACCTTTCATCATTCATCCTATGTTACTCCCTATTTTTCTCGAATCAACAGAATCATCTGTCTTTTATGTAGATAAAATTGCTACTAAAGAGGTATATCGTTCTGAATTATTTTTTATATCCTCTTCTGTCACACCATAATAATAATAGATTTCTTTTGCAATTTGTCCAAGCCGTTTCATCTCTTTCTGATCTCCACTATAGGAACAATCTATTGCACCCCAAATAGTCTCTATACTAATTCTCAATTCTCCTAATTTAGATATTTTTATTTTATATGTACGGAAATCCATAGGAAATTCTTGTTCTGAAATACTTTCTGCCTTTTTTCTTCTTTGTTCCATTTTATCCCAAAATCTTTTTAATGATTCTTCATTATAAGCCTTTGGTTTTTTTACTTCTAAAAATGTACCCAAAAGTTCTGGTTTATATTGTATTAATAAATTTTCCTTTACACAGTTATATTGTTCCTGATAATTATAAGATTTTTTAGAAATTTCTTTCGCACCATATTTTTCTTTTATATACAAAATTACTTCCTGTAATGTATGAGGATTAGCACAAATTCTCTTTTCTATTTTATGCTTCTTTTTTTCATAAAGGTTTCTTCTTATCCGATTTAATAATGTAACTTGATTTGTTTTCTTTACAAGAAATATACTAGTTGGCCCATCTGCTCCGCCAATCACTGATACTTCTTTTGCTATTTTTCCTTTTTTCATTTTGAACCTCTTATTTTGAAAGCCTTTCTATGTTTTTAATTTTAATTTCCTATAACTACTTTGTTGATTTTAAAAAAATTCGATTTTCTATATTTTATAAATATTAATAAATTTATAAATTGAAACATACTTATAATAAAATATATCTATCATTGTGATTATAATTTTATTTTTAAAAAATGATATTATAGTTAAAATGAACGGATTTACTTTTAATATTATTTTCTATCTTTTTGTTGTATTAACTGAATTTATTATAATATGCTTCTTCTATCTTGTCAAATACAAAATACCATTCGTTTCTTGCTTTTAATATATAAAATTTTATGAAACATTAAATATTATACATTTTTTTTGAATATATTATAAATACAGTTAAGTTTTTCTATTTTAGCTAAAAATACTACTTATATAAAATCTTATATCAATTTCTAAAATAATACATTAGATGTTTTCTACCATTAAGTGATTCATTTCTCTTTTAAAAATTTAAGCCAACTTTATATCAGATAATTTTCCACTATCTGACTTCCTTGCTCTTTCAAGTTTAATCTAGTGTATATCAGAACAAAATTTTTATTTGATTTGTATATAGTTTTATACAGAAATTATGTTATTCTATACAGAAAGCCTTTAAATGATTTATCACTGTTTTTCCTTATCTTATGTCTGTCCGTCAAGATTTGTCAGAACTGTTTCAAATGTACCATCACCAATCGGAAGCGTACTACCCTGAACCGCAGTTCATAAAATAACAGTGCATCACTTTTTCTGCTTTTTGACGGCAGATAATCAAAAGATGAACTTATCGCAATGTATCTGTAATGATTTCTGTCTTTTAAAAACGTCTTCATTTCTTTTGTCTGTTTTCTGGTAAATTTTAAATGTATTTCCACATCGTATGCCTGTTCCTGCGGCAGGTCAAGACAGCTTTTGATATCAGAATAGTTAATCATATCAACAAATGACTTATGCTCATTTCGGAGTTTTGCTTTCTGAATGACCGCATCGGTGTAAATATGGTGCTGCAGATCATATAATGTGTTCAGGTGCAAAAGGTTGTATGGTTTCTGTCCGTTTGTCCCCGGAAGAAAAGAATCTGTATCATTTGGATTTGTTGCAATCTGCATTGCAGAACCATCAATGGCTAAAATCCGCATACCTTTTGTAAAGTCATGGGATATGTTACTAAAGAATGATTGGAAAACTGTTGCAAATGCTTCGGGTTTAATTTTGAACCTTTGCTGCATGAAAGCAGAGGTGGATGTGATTTTAAGTGAGTATTCAGACATGTCCAGTATTTCATTTGCAAGACTGCCTCCTCCCATTCTTATGATGCCTTGTATCATTTGTTTAAAAGGGAGTTTGCGGTTACGTTTAAAATCAGATTTTATATTGGCACAATAATCACGGGAATTGCTGGCGACCTCATCAATTGCAGCCGATAATTTTTTCTTAACATCAATAGATTTCATATACATTCCTCCTTGCAATCAAGATAGTTCTTAATTACAAGGGTGTTTATCTTTTCAAGAAAAATCTCCATATCATTCCTGATACAGAGATTTTAATCGTTGGCTTAACTTAATGACATTGGGTGGTTGCTATTCCCTATATTTTTGTGGAAAATAGAGGGGAAGAGTGGTATAATCAAAATGTGAAAAGTATGAATAAATCACAGTTTGATTGAATAAAAAGGAGAAATTTATGGATATTTGGGATGAGATGTATAAAAAAGCTAAAGAAAAGTTGAATCCACGAGTAATATCACCATTTATCGAAGCGGGCGGTGTTGCAGCTGCGATTTTAACTGACAAAGGAAATATTTATACGGGAGTATGTATTGACACATCATGTACACTTGGAATGTGTGCCGAACGGAATGCTATTGCCAATATGATAACTAATGGAGAAAGTAAAATTGTAAAACTTGTATGTGTTATGGGAGATGGCAGTGTAGGTTCTCCTTGTGGTGCTTGTAGAGAATATCTTATGCAATTAGACAGAGAAAGTCGGTTAATGGAAATATTGGTAGATTATAAAGAGAAAACAACAGTCACATTGAATGAACTCATACCATCCTGGTGGGGGAAAGGACAGATGAATGCGAATTGCGACCTATAATATCTGGAATATGGATAAAGCAATATCTGAAAGAAAATGGGCTATTTTAACACAAATTAAAAAAGTGAATGCTGATATAGTTTGTTTGCAAGAAGTCATGAATTATAATTATTATGAATACATTAAAAAGAAATGCGATTACCAATTTTTCTGCTTTTTCAATCATACAAACGAAGAAGAGGGGTTGGCAGTATTAAGCAGATATCCAATAAGGGAAAGTAAATATACTTCAAATGCTGTTATCACAGTTATTGAGGTTGACAGATATTTAATCTCATTGGCGAATGTTCATTTAAGCTGGGATAGTGCGTTAAAAAAAGAAAGAGAAATTATTGATATAGTACAAAACATAGGCAGAATAGAATGTGATTTTTCATTTATTGTAGGAGATTTTAATTGTTCATCAAATTCAAGTGTTCATCGTTATTTGTTGGGACAACAATCTCTGTATAACGAAGAAGCAAATCCACATTGGTATGATTTAGCAGAAAGCTACGGCAATATAAAAGGTATAGAGCCGAATACAACACTTGATTTCAGAACAAATCCCCGTTGGAATGGAAAAAATACAATAGAAGTCAATCAAAGATGTGACTGTATTTTCATTAGAAATCCTTATCCAAAAAATTTCCCTTGTTTAGTCTGTTGTGATACTTTTGGAAAGGAAATAGACTTTCATACAAAACTTACAGCAAGTGATCATTGGGGAGTGTTTTGTGATTTAGATTTTATTTAGAAGATTTTAACAGATTCCATTTTGTTAATGTTCTATATACATGGTGTTAGCACCATGTAATTAAGGATAATTAAGGTAAAAATTTGTGTTTGGCTAATGGTTTGTTACGTTTTAGCTACTTTGAAATCCTTATTTTGCAAGGACTTTAGGAAGCAAAAATGGTGTAAGTGGTATATTATGTCTTTCTCTTAAAAAAGGACTTTTCATCATAAGCAATCCCTCCTGTTAAGACTATTATACCATGAAAGGAATAGACATCCTATAACTATTAGATGGATAACTTAAACATAAGAAAAGCCCGGACTCTCGTCCGGGACTTTGTCTACAGTCTAAGACTAACCACCACTAAGTGATTCGTCTTTCTTTCAAAAACTCATATCAAACCTGTGTCAAATAATTTTCCATTATCTGAACTCCTTGCTCTTTCAAGTTTAATCTAGTGTATATGGCATCAGAGCAATATGTCTTGCTCGCTTAATTGCTACAGTAAGTGCTCTCTGATGCTTTGCACAATTTCCGGTAATTCTTCTAGGAAGAATCTTTCCTCTCTCTGACACATATCTTTTTAATTTATTTGTATCCTTATAATCAATTGTATTACTTTTATCACCGCAGAATACACAAACCTTTTTTCTTCTGCGCATACCAGTTGGTCTTCTTCTTACGCCTTCTGTCTTATCGCCTTTTTCAGCTTTATTGAATGCCATCTCTATTCCTCCTTTATGGAATCCTGTAAATCCTTTTAAAATTTAGTTAAATGGAAGCCCCTCATCCTCTACTCCATCTGGAATATTCATAAAGCCATCTCCAACTGCATTACTTGGCTGTGGTCTGGAATCTGACTGATAACCACCCATTCCCATACCTGCTCCAGCTGATGCATTCTTACTTTCTGCAAACTCCTGATCATCTACAATTACTTCTGTTGTATAGACCTTTTGTCCATCACGATTTGTATAGCTTCCTGTCTGAATTCTTCCAGATACACAAATTTTTGTTCCTTGATGCAGATATTTTTCTGCAAACTCACCACTTTTTCCAAAAGCAACACAGGAAATAAAATCCGCGGTCTGGCTATTATCCGTATTATCACGTCTTCCTCTACGATCAACTGCTAATGTATATCTTGCAATTGTCATTGAATTTTCACCTTGTGAAATTCTTATTTCAGGATCTCTTGTTAGCCGTCCCATTAAGATTACTTTATTCATATAGTCTCCTCCATGGGTATTCTCCCGCTTTGCGGGCATCAATTTGTTATTTATCTGACACATTATTTTGTGCCTAGTTACTTTTTATCGTTTTCTAAAAAATCTATTTTCTGTTTGCTTATACTTCCTGTTTTACTACTAAATATCGAATTACATTATCCATAATACGAAGATTTGATTCTATCTTAGCTGGACATTCGCTATCAGCATCAAACTGAATAAAATAGTAAAAGCCTTCCTTCATCTTCTGAATCTCGTAAGCCAATCTCTTCTTACCACATTCTTCTACATTTGTTATTGTACCACCAAAACGGGTAATATAACCTTTTACCTTTTCAACTGTATTGGCTCTTTCTTCTTCTTCAATTCTTGTGCTAACAACAACAGCAACTTCATACTTATTCATGCTTTTGCACCTCCTTCTGGTCTCTGGCTCCTTTTCTCTAAAAGGAACAAGGAAATAAAATATATCACAATGGAGTATTCTACCATATCCTGTCCAAAATTACAAGTACTTTTTATTCTTTTATTTTGGTCTTTTATTTTAAAGAAAACCCGAACTATTTTCTATAGTCCAGGTTTTTCTTTTCTATTTTATCTTTTACTTTATAAACCTTTTACTACAGAAACAACATGCTCCACTGTAAATCCAAACTTTTCAAACAACTGTTTTGCTGGTGCAGAAGCTCCAAATCCATGCATTGTTACAAAAGCCCCATCTAGTCCAACATATTTCCCCCATCCAAAATCACTTAAAGCTTCAATCGCTACTCTCTTACGAACAGTCTTAGGAAGTACACTTTCTTGATATTCCTTTGTTTGTTCTTCAAATAAATCCATACAAGGCATACTAACTACTCGTACATCAATTCCATCCTTTGCCAGTTCTGTTTTTGCTCCTAAAGCTAATTCCACTTCTGAACCAGAAGCAATCAAAATTGCATCTGGTACTTCCTTATTAGAATCCTCTAAAATATACCCGCCCTTTAAAGCTTCCTTTGAAGAACCAGCAAGTTGAGGTAAATTCTGCCGTGTCAACACCAAAGCAGTTGGCGTTTGTTTCGAAGTCACTGCACTATACCATGCTGCTGCTGTTTCAGTAGCATCTGCTGGACGGAAAACATGGAAATTTGGTAAAGAACGAAGCATTGCCAACTGCTCAATCGGTTCATGTGTAGGTCCATCTTCTCCCACACCGATGCTGTCATGAGTAAATACATAAGTAAGAGGAACTCCCATAATAGCTGATAATCGAGCCATTGGCTTTGTATAGTCACTAAATACAAAAAATGTAGAAACAAACGCCCGCAAACCGCCATGCAGCATAATTCCATTTCCAATTGCACTCATAGCAAGTTCACGAACACCGAAGTGCAGATTTCTTCCAGCGTAATTTTCCTTGGAAAAATCGCCCATTCCATTCATATAAGTCTTGGTAGAAGGAGACAAATCTGCTGAACCACCAATAAGATTTGGAAGAAGCCCCTTTATCTTCTGAATCTGTTTTCCTGACAAACTTCTGGTTGCATCTGCTTTTTCCTCATAAGCCCAATATTCTTCACAATCATAGATCTTCTGCCCAGCATCCTCATTATAATACTGTCCCCAAAGTTCTTTCTGTTCTGGATACTTTTCACAATAAGAAGCAAATAATGTATTCCATTTTTCTTCTGCTTCCGCCTTACTCTCTGCCAGCTGCTGATAATGTTCATATACCTCTTCTGGTACATAAAATGGTTCCTTTGATGGCCATTTTAGATTTTCCTTCATTGCTTCTACATTATCCTCACCAAGCGGTTCTCCATGTGCACTTGCTTTTCCTTGCTTTGCAGGACATCCATAACCGATCTGTGTCTTTACTGTAATAAAAGATGGTCTTTTTGTATCTGCCTTTGCCTCTTCAATTGCTTTTCCAATCGCTTCCAAATCATTGCCATCTTCAACTACAATCGTTTGAAATCCAAAGGCTTCCATACGCTTTTGCACATCTTCTGTAAATGCAATATCTGTACTTCCTTCAATTGAAATCTGATTTGAATCGTAAAGTACAATTAACTTACTAAGTCCTAATGTACCAGCCAAAGAAAATGCTTCTGAAGAAATCCCTTCCATCATACAGCCATCTCCACCTAATACATACGTATAATGATCCACAACAGAAAACTCTTCTTTATTAAATATAGCAGCTAAATGCGCCTCTGCTAAAGCCATACCAACTGCCATTCCCATTCCTGCTCCAAGTGGTCCCGTTGTCGCCTCTACCCCTTTTGTATGCCGATATTCTGGATGCCCTGGTGTCAAAGAATCCATCTGCCGAAACTGTTTTAAATCTTCTACTGTCAATCCATACCCAAATAAATGCAGTAAAGAATATAACAAAGTTGAACCATGTCCACCTGACAAGATAAAACGATCTCGATTTGGCCACTGCGGATTCTTTGGATTATGGTTCATATGTTTTGCCCATAATTCATAAGCCATAGCAGCAGAACCAAGCGGCAAACCTGGATGTCCTGAATTTGCCTTCTGTACAGCATCTGCAGCCAGAACACGAATTGCATTTACTGACATTATATCAATTTTACTGTTGCCCATTTTTATTATCCTCCTGTACTCTTTTATATCGATCTGCCATCCCATAGCCAACCAAAGCAATTCCGGCAAATATTAACATATCAGAAAAATATGCTTCCTGTTTTAATACAAATTTTATGACCAAGAGCAGAACAACTGCCAAGCTAGAACTAGCACAGATAATCCAACCTGCCCATTTTAATACCATTTCTTTTTTGGGAAATTTACGAAAATCATCCATATTCTTTTATTCACCAAAGACAGCTTTATAATCCTTTTGGAATTTTTCAATTCCCTGATCTGTCAATGGATGTTTTGTCATCTGCTCAATCACACTATAAGGAACTGTTGCAATATCTGCACCAGCCAATGCACAATCTGTCACATGGATTGTATTACGTACACTTGCAGCAATAATCTCTGTTGTAATATCATCATACATGGCAAACATATCAGAAATGGTACGAATTAAATCCACACCTGGCATAGAAATATCATCCAACCGTCCCAAGAAAGGAGAAACATAAGCAGCACCTGCTCTGGCAGCTAATAAAGCCTGATTTGCAGAAAAAATTAAAGTAACATTACACTTAATTCCTTCACTTGCTAAAACTTTTGTTGCTTTTAATCCTTCTACTGTCATAGGAATCTTAACAACCATATTTGGATGAATCTTTGCAATCTCACGTCCCTCTGCAATCATTCCCTCTGCATCTGTTGTAGTTGCCTTTACTTCACCACTGATTGGTCCATCTACAATTGAAGTAATTTCCTTAATTACCTGATTAAAATCTCTACCTTCTTTTGCAATTAAAGATGGATTTGTTGTTACTCCACAAATTACCCCCATATCATTTGCTTTTCTAATGTCTTCTACATTTGCTGTGTCGATAAAAAATTTCATTTTTTTCCTCCTAATCATTTATATTTCTTACTACACATTCCATTTATTCTTAATGTGCTCGTGCACATTATAACACTATCCAGTTAAAATGTCCAGCTTTTCTTACCTATGTTTTAAAAATTTATCAATTGTAAACCAGAAAAGACACTTGATTCACCACGAATGGTATCTCAAGTGCCAATCACACTAAATAACTTTCCTTAACTCTATCTTTTATTCATTCTATTTCTGCCCATAATAAGCATTTGCACCATGCTTACGATAATAATGCTTATCTTGTACTTCTTGTGGAGCAGCCTGTACATGATGATTAATGCTTTCTGAAAGATATGCCATCTTTGCTACTTCCTCCAAAATTACTGCATTATGTACTGCATCTTTTGCATCTACACCCCAAGTAAATGGTCCATGATTTTTACAAAGTACGGCTGGTACAGCCGCTGGATCTTTACAAAGCCGAATAAATTCTTTTACAATCAAAGAACCTGTATTTCCCTCATAATCTGCATCAATCTCATCCTTTGTCAAGCACCGAATACATGGTACCTCTCCATAAAAATAATCCGCATGGGTCGTTCCATAACAAGGAATACTTCTTCCAGATTGTGCCCAGCTTGTTGCATAGATAGAATGAGTATGTACAATTCCTCCTACATCTGCAAATGCTTTATATAATTCAATATGTGTTGCCGTATCAGAAGAAGGTTCATACTTTCCTTCTATCTTTTTTCCATTCATATCCATAATTACCATATCATCTGGTGTCATTTTATCATATTCTACACCACTTGGCTTAATTGCAAAATATCCAGATTCTCTGTCAATCTCACTCACATTTCCCCATGTAAATCGAACTAAATCATACTTTGGAAGCGAAAGATTCGCCTCATAAACACGCCTTTTTAATTCTTCTAACATGACTTCCTACTCCCTTTCCTTATTTATTCGCAAAACACCGTTCCAAATTAAGTGCAGCACTGCTTTCCACTCCATAATTTTAGCATACACTATTGGAGAGAAAAAAACAACCCTATTTTATCAACTACTCCAACTGATATTATAAATTCAATCTATTTCTATTTTTTGGATCTCACAGTCAAACAAATAACCTGTGCTTTCTAACATTTCTATAATTTCTTCTTCTGTAAGATTCCATAAAAGTTGATCATTTACAATAAAATTTCCCTGTGCACGTACAATCCCTTGATCCATTGGTGAAAATAAAACGGCTGCAGAATAGGCATCTTGATATAAATAAAGATATATTGTATTTTCCGTCAAATCCTTATATAAAAAATCCATATCTGCCATTAACATAGCAGTCACAGCTATAACTTCTGTACCTTCCATTGCATTTAAACTAGTTGGAACTGCTGTAAGAAAACGTCGATAAACATCTGGCAAAATCTGTTCTGGTAATTGTATCTCTTCTTCATTTACTAAAGATAGTAATGATTGGATTTTCTCTTTTGGAATTGTTATCTGATAGACTGTATTCGGTTTTGTATAATCTTTTTCTCCAATTTTATCAATCAAATCTTCCATCTGTGAATTTGATGTCATTAAACCAATATATTCTTTACACTCTGCCATCAAATCCATCTTTTCTATTACTTCTAACCCTTTTTTATAAAGTGGTATTTCACTATCTGCCTTTTTTATACCACAGCCTAACAATAAAATGCAACTCGTTACCAGCAACATTTTTTTTATTACTTTTCTACTCATTCCCTATTCCTTTCGAAATAAAAATATTTATTTAACTTTTCTGCTTTAGTATAGTAAATTTTATACTATCTGTCAATTAAAATTCTAATTTGCTTTTCTTTTTATTTATCTTGATACAAAGAATAAAAATCTGCTTCCATATTCTCTTGCACCCTCTGATACCACCGAAATGTGTCATCTAATGCTTTATTATAAATAAGTGGCGCTAAATTCTCTAGAAATAGTTCCAATATTTGTTGGCGTTCAATTATTCCAATTTCTTCTCCCCGAACATCCAAATAAAAAGCTGAAATCTCTTCTAAAATCTTTTTCTTTTCTTCTCCCGACAATATAAACATTTTTTTCTCCTTTAATCTCTATTTTCCAGAATATCAAACAAGGGTACTAAAATCAAACAACGAATAAAAGTTGGTTTATCTAAGAATAGAATTTGAAGACTATGTAATAAAAAAATTAGAAGTTCTGTTCTTTTTTCTTGTTAGAATGACTATGATAGTTCCTTATACTACCATAGTCATATTTCATTTTCTATAGTACTTTTCTACTAACCACACTTTTCTCTAAAAATAAATTCAAAACTAAAATTTATGGAATCCAATCATCTACCATCTTCTTATTCGGCTGATAAGGATAAAGAGACTCATATCTTTCATAAACTTCCTCATCTTGATGTCCAGCCGGAATTAATCCAGTGCAATCCATAGCGGAACAAATATGAGAACATCCATTTTCTAGATAAATTTCTCCCATTTCTTCTTCCCAATACTTCCAATTTTCTTTCACAGTAGAATTGGTATCGTTCTTTTTATCCTTTTTCATAATGACTCCTCTCTTGTTATCTTTTTATTTTTATCTTGTACCTATCCTATTTTGTGAATTTACAATAAATCTATTCGTAATAAAATTATACATTTTTAGGTAAACTCTTTAAAAAAACAGATAGACAACAAAAAACGTTGTCTATCTGTTTTTATTGAAAATATAATAGCAAAAACATTCTAAATTTTAGCTATATTTTACAAAAAAGTTATTTATATTTTTTTTAATTTCATCTGGATTCTGATTTTTTAAAAGATAACCTGTCGGTTTTAGTGCCATTATCTTTGCAATTCTTTCCTTATCCACCACACCTGTTAAAAATATAACTGGAATATTTGCAAAATCTTCTTCTGCACGAATCATTTCCAACACTTGACTTCCATCACAAACTGGCATTTCATAGTCTAGTAAAACCAAATCTGGTCTATCCAAAGTAATACAGCGAATTGCAGATAATCCAGATTTTGCAAGTGAGACTTGGTACTCTTCTCCAAGTAATTTTTTCATTGTTTGTAATATTACAGCAGAGTCATCTACTACTAATATCTTCTTTTTTCCACTTTCTTTATTATTTTTCAAATATTTTTTAATTTCAGTCACTGCATTCTCTGTTTTAATTACAGGTGCTGTTCCATCCTCATCCAATCGAGGGGAAAGTACACAAAATGCAAAATATCCTGAACCACCTGTATTAAATAATAGGCTACAACGTGGATCTTCTCTACTAAATACTCTTTGAAACTGTTCATAAGTCAACAAATTTTCTTCTTTCATCTCATATAAATCAGAAGATGGAAAATGTTCCCTAATAGAAGAAACAAATTGCTGTGCCATATATCTAGTTGCATTCATCAACATTACATTGATTTTATCTGATGTCGTATTCATCAGTTTTCCAACTGTACTAATAAGCAATTTTTCCTCAAAAACTAAAAAAATCTCCCACTTTTCACCCTTTTGACTCTTATAAACCAAACGATAATAAATTCCCTTTCCAAACTTTTCCCCACCATAATGTTCACTAATCACTTGTGCCTTTAAACGGAACAAATCATAGACAAGTTGTATAATTGTAAACTTCATAGCTACCAGCTCTTCTTCTGGCAAAAGATTTTCCCACTTACTTACCGTTTTTCCAACAATCGCATGATCTTCGGTTAAAGTATGTCCTACCAGCCAACCAGCACAAACTCCAAGAAAATGTTTTACAGAATCTGGTGCATAATGTGTTTGTAACAATTCTTTTTCAAGTGCTGGAAGGGTCTTTTTACGAAAATCATCATGAATTCGTCTGTGTGTTTCAAACCCTTTGTAATTAATAGAAGCCATATAGACTTCTTCCTCTGAAAAGTGCTTCATTGCGTGTCCTTTAAAATACTTAATTCCTTCCTCGCAAACCCACTGGCTTTTCATTTCTTCTTCTGTAAAAGCGAGAAGCCTATTCATAATGCTAAAAAGTTTTTTATGTTCCTTGTCGATAACCTCTACACCAATATTAAACCGTTCCTCCCATACTAATTGTCTACCCATTCTTTCCTCCTTCTCCATAAAAAATTTTAAAATAAATATGGATGTTTTTGTCATAAAAATTATGTAATAAAATATGCAGAAGTCTAAATAAACGTCATTCTATTTTTTAAAAGCATCCTGCTGACTGTAAAAAGATAATCAACATAAGAATAGGAGCCACATAACGAATCATAAATGCATATAATTTCTTCCGTCGAAAAGTGTGACCACTAATCTCCATTTCCTCTATAATCCACTGTGGTTTTATTACCCATCCTACAAATACACAAGTTAAAAGACAAATCAAAGGAAGTAAAAAGCTATTACTAATATAATCCATTAAATCTAAAAGTTGTGCTGTCTGCCCATTTGGTAAAGGAAGTTCAAAATAAAATACATGGTATCCCATACAGATTACTACAGAAGCAACAGCAAAAATAACACTGACAATAAGACTAACTGTTTTTCGTGAGGCATGGAACAATTCCATACAATTTGCTACTAATGTTTCCATAATTGAAATGCAAGACGTCAATGCTGCAAATGCCACCATAACAAAAAATACAAATCCTATTATTGTTCCTATCCCTCCCATAGCTGAAAATACTTTTGGCAAAGAAACAAACATCAAACTTGCACCAGATGTCATTCCTTCTGTTCCAGAAAATACATAAACGGCTGGAATAATCATCATTCCTGCCAAAAGCGCTACTCCTGTATCAAACAATTCAATTTGACTAATTGAGCGATTTAAATTGACATCTTTCTTTACATAAGATCCATAAGTAATCATAATTCCCATAGAAACACTAAGTGAAAAAAACAATTGACTCATAGCATCTAAAAGAATTTTTAAAAAACGGGAAATGGTAATTCCTGTTAAATCAGGAATCATATAAACTGCAAGCCCTTGTAGTCCTGTACGTTCTACACCAGACGCATCTGTATGCCGAAGAGTCAAAGAAAATAAAGCAATTCCTATAATCATAAAAATCAATCCTGGCATAACCATTTTAGAAAACCGTTCAATCCCTTTTTCTACACCACAATATACAACAAAAGAAGTCAGTGCTAGAAATAAAAGAGTAAAGAAAATTGGCGCCGCTTTTGAGGTAATAAATGAGGTAAAATATTCATCCTGTGCTGCTGTCTGTCCTGCTCCAGTAGCATACACCAACACATATTTTGTAATCCATCCTCCAACTACAGCATAATATGTCATAATAATAGCTGGAACCAAAAAAGTCATCTTTCCTAGAAAATCCCATTTTGGACGAATTGACCCAAATGCCTTTAATGCATTTTTTTTCGTTCTACGTCCCAAAGCAATATCTGTTGTCAATAATGTAAATCCAAATGTCAACACTAATATAAGATAAATCAATAAAAACAATCCACCACCATCTTGTGCTGCTAAATATGGAAACCTCCAAATATTCCCAACTCCAACTGCACTTCCTGCTGCAGACAGTACAAACCCTATCGAACTACTAAACCCGCCTCTTTTCTTTTTTTCCATCTTATTTCTCCTTTATTTTTCCATAAAATGTATTTTTTAATTTGTAAGTGCTGTATAATCGATTGAGGTCACTATTCCATCTACAACTAAAAATTGTAGCTTTGATTGCTCTTTTACATAGGTATACATACCAAAATCCTCTATATACCCTTCTCCATAAGCAGCAATCATTTCCTCCTCTTTTGATCCAATCCGAATTCCTTCTGGTGTACTTATCGTTTCATCTAAAAAATAAATATCATACAAATATTCACGCCCGTTTTCTTCATAAGTAGTAATCATATAACCGCTATATGTATACTGCCTATCCATTCCTAAAAATGCACAACTTGGTGTCTCATAATAATTATCCGCATCTCCCAAAGCAGGCAAAACATGTACTGCATCCTCATGCATTCCCATCAAAACCCCATCTACTTCGAACAAATATCCTTGTAATAGTTTAGGTGGAACTGTTGTTTCTATTTCTATTATAGCACCCATGCTTTCTGATGTTTCATTATTTTCTTGTATTTTCGATTCGGATGTTGTTTCCGTCTCAAATATCGTTGTTTCTGTTATTTGTGATACTGTTGTACTTTCAGGAATTTCTTTTTTTTCCGATGATAAGTTTGAACAGCCAACTAAGCTTACTATACCAATAAAACCCAAAAGCAATTTGGCATATCTGTTTTTTTTCATTCATTAATCCTCCAATAGTAATTCTTTTTTTATTCTATTCTGTAGCCATTTCAGGATATTCCATCCCATTTTCTAAATAACGTGTACTATAACGTGCACCAGATAATGCATCATATTGGGCATTTGTTACAATACAAAAAGTAGAACCTGACTTTCTAGGTGTTGTATCAAAATGATACCATCCACCCTCTACATAAATGATATTCCAATAATGTACATGATATCCTTCCTTTGGATAAACAGGTAAGTTTTCAATCTCTGCAGCATCTAACATAGCTCTTGCTACTGCAAAATAAGTAAAACAATCTCCTCGTCTTGTCTGAAGTCCACGAATGGCTTCTGCTACCCAATCTGACTTATCTGAAGTAGCAATATAACCAATATGGGATTGAATCCACCTATAAATTTCAGTTGCTTTTTCCCTCTTTGTCATCTCTTCTGTAATTAATTCTGTTACAATCTGGCTTGCTAATTTCTCTAATTCCTCTAATTTTAACTCTTCTTCTGTCTTTACAACAGGTGTTGTGCCAATAAAAATACCATTGTCGTCAAAAATATACCAATTTTCCTGATCCAATTGCAAAACTTCATCACAAGCTCTTTTTCCTGAATTTTTTAAATAATATCGTTGTTCTTTTGTTTCAACTTGTTCTGTATACCAACCTGTCTGCATATAACCATTTTCATCAAAATGATACCACGCCTCATTGATATACTCCCATGTGTCGATTGGATAAGAAATTCCATCCTCCCTTAGATATCGCCAACCACCTTCATCTTTTTGCCACATTCCATAAAATACAGAATCAAAAGATTGTCCCATCTTATCTAACCAGTGGTACTCTCCATCCATATCCAAATACCATCCTACTTGAATAAATTTCTCTTTGTCAAAATGATGCCAATCCAAATTTGGATCATGTTTATACCATCTTACTGTAGAATTGCCATTTTTTCTATCATACTGCTTTCTTTTTTCGACAGCAAAATCAGTTGTATTTGCTAAACTAATACTGGTACTAGCCAAAAAACTAATTCCAATTAATAAAACAATCCCTATTGGTTTTCCCATCATTTTTGTCATTCCTTTCCCAAATCTTTTCTTACAAAATTTATACTTAGGCTTTATCAATTATAACATATCATTTATTTTCCGTCAATTCAGCCAATTTTTCCTCTTTCTTCTTTTTATAAAAGCTAACTTTCTCTTCCCATATTGTATCATAAATTTCCTCTCCTCGATGATCAAAAACACCATATTCTTCTACCAAAATTTTTCCAAAATATTCTGACAGTTTCTCTGCACCAAAAAGATTTAAATGCAATCCTCCATCATAAGTATCCACACTAAGATCAATTCCTGTTTCTTCAAACATCTCTAAAAAGTTAAGATACAGCAAGCCATATTTTTCTGCATATGTTTCTATCTGCATATCCCATTCCTTATACCAATGAGGATAAATACTAGGAGCCTTTACCAAAACCAATGCTATTTGATTTTGTTCACATAATATTCGTATCTGATCAAGATAATAATATGCACGACTTCCAAATTCATAATTTGCTAGTTTCTTGGCAGGTGGTGCTCCTACTGAAGCTTTTACATCCACTCGCATATAATATCCATTATGAGAAATGATATCCTTTTTCCAGAGATAATTCCAATCCTCTACTGTAAGTTCACTCCATCTAGAATGATAACGCAATAAAGGAAAGAAATACTCTATAAAACTTTCTTCCTCTAACATGGATTCTTGTATTGACTTTACTTTACTAAGCGACCACTTCATCCCATCTAAAGTCATTCGATTATAGGCTTCTTTCTGTGGTTCATTATATTGCATTGCCAAAACGTTAAATACAACAATATCTGGTTTTTCATATTGAAGTGTCTCTTCCAAAAGATAATAGGACTGCCAGATCAGTTGTTGTGCACTTCCTCTAATATAACTGGTAATCCCATACTTCTCCCAAAGTGTAATAGGAGAAAAATTCTCATAAACCTCACAATCTCCAATAAAAATTACATCATGATTTGTTGTTTCCTGATAATACTCTGCTATTAATGCCCCTTCTACAACCTGTCCCATATATTTGGGCATCAAAAGTCGTTGTAAAAACCAAAGGCTTATTATTACTGCTAACAAAATACTTGTTATTCCTACTATTTTTTTCTGTTTTATCATTTTTTTATCTATCCGCCTATATTTTTATTCAAAATTATACTATTCTAAAACTGATTATAAATAAACTGACTTGCATCATAACCTTCCCCATAAGCTCCAAACAATAAAACAGCTAAAAAAAGTCCATACCAAATTAAAAATTGTACTATAATTGGCTTTTTCGCAATCTTTTCTCTTACACTTCCACTTCGTCCAATGAAGCTAACTCCTATTAATATTATCATTCCTATAAACAAGATTCCATAATCTATTGCTGAAATTCCTAGCTTTAACATTCCGCCATTTAAAAGTTCCATAAAATTATACTTTGTCAGCATACTAAAAAACATTCGAAAAGTAGTCGAAACATCTCGATAACAATCAAACATTCGTATACTGCTCATTAGCAATACTGTTCGTACTACTTGAAACAGACGAAATCCCCACTTTCCTTCCAAATGAAATTTTCTATGAAACCAGCGATAACAAGGTTGTAATTCCTGTGAAATCAAAAGAACCAAACAATTCATAAGCCCCCATACGACAAAATTCCAAGCTGCTCCATGCCAGATTCCTGTAATTAGCCATACTAAAATTGTCGCTAAATAAACTGGAATTCTTTTTCCAATCGCTTCCCCAAAATGATTGCGAGAAAATTTTGATAACTTTAACATCGGTTGGCATACCGAAACTGGATAAAAAATATATTCGGTAAACCAAGCTCCTAAACTAATATGCCAACGATTCCAATACTCTTTTATTGACTTAGAAAAATAAGGGCGGTTAAAATTTTCTTTTACTTGAACTCCAAGTACTTCCCCAATTCCGATTACCATATCAATTCCACCAGTAAAATCAGCATACAACTCTAACGCATAAAATAGCATCCCTATAAAAACATAAACCCCTTGATAATTTTCTGGATTATGGGTAATTGTCGTTACGGCTGGTAAAATTCGATCGGCAATTACTAACTTTTTAAAAAATCCCCATAAAATTCGCTGTAATCCAAAAAAAATCCTTTTTCGATCAAAAGAATGTGCCGAAAACATCGTTTTTGATAAATCATCAAATCGGCTGATAGGTCCTTGCATAAGTTGTGGAAAAAATGAAGCAAATAGAGCTAACTTTCCAAGATTTCTCTCCGCTGGATATTTTCCTCGATAGATATCAATCGCATATCCCATCATCTGAAACGTATAATAAGAAATTCCAAGTGGCAGAGCAATGGAAAGAAAAGGTAATCTTGAATTACTTTTTATTAACTGTAACACATTATTGATATTAGAAATGCTAAAGTTGACATATTTACACACAGCAAGAATAGAAAAATTAAAAATCAATCCAAACAGCAGCCAATTCCACTGCTTTTTTTTCATATATATCTTATAAGATTTTTTTTCTTCTCGTGTCAGTCTTTCTTTATTTAATCGAATATAATTCTTTTGTTCCTCTCCAATTTTTTCCATTTTATAACATACTAGATAAGTAGAACAAGTTGTACTAACGATATAACCTAAATACTTGATACCAGAAAACGCATAAAACAAATAACTTGCACAAAGTAGGCAAATCCATTGATATCTTTTTGGTATAATATAATACAAAAGAAAAAGGAGAAAAAGAAACCCCAAAAATTCATATGATGTAAACAACATATTATTTCCCGTCCCTTAATCTTCCTCTTCCAAACGCTGGATTAATCGATACAACGCCGCTGCTGAGTTAAAATTCTCTGGTATAATCTCCTCCGCTGGAATCGCTACATCAAATTCACTATGAATCTCTGAAATCAATGAAACAATATCAAAAGAATCAATAATCTTATCCTCTACTAGAGTACAACAAGTTCTAAAATCTACCTCTGGATGCAACTCTTCTAAAATTGCCAATAATTCTTCCATTACTTCTTCTCCTTTTTAACCTTATCTACTTTTAATTTTGATACTATTGTCTTAAAACAACTTTATCTTGTTTTTTATACTATTGTTTTAAAGCAACTCAATTTCGATTTTCATATCGTTGTTTTAAAGCAACCCGATTTTGTTTTCCATTTGGTGTCAATGGCATCTCTTCTATCTGTTCTATGTAATTTGGTACCATATAACGAGGCAAACGTGCCTTTAATACAGCAGCCATTTCTGCCTTTTCTATTTCTCCTACATAATACAATATAATTTTATCCTTCTTAGCACTATAGATACAACAAGAAGCAAAAATTCCTTCCAAAAGATTTACATTTGCTTCAATCTCTCCTAATTCAATCCGATGTCCCATATGTTTAATCTGATCGTCCTTTCGAGAGATAAACAATAACTCTCCTTTTTCATTATACCGTCCAAGATCTCCTGTGCGGTAAATTCGCTCTGGATAAGAAATATTTAATGGATTCTGTACAAAAACTTGTTCTGTTCGTTCAGGATCATTATAATATCCAAGTGTCAACGCTGTTCCTGCAATACAAATTTCCCCCACTTCTCCTTGTTGTACAAGACAATTTTTTTGATTAAAGAGATATACTCTAGTATTCGCAAACGGCTGGCCTATTGGAATTATTTCTCCCTCCAAAAATTCTCGTTCTACCTTATAATAACAACTCATTCCAGTTGCTTCTGTTGGACCATAGAGATTTATAAAAGTAGTTTCAGGAAGTACTTTTCTCCAAATCTGAAATTGTTTAATTGGAAATACCTCGCTTCCAAAAGCAATCGTTTTTAAATATTCTGGTTTTACTTTATTTAGTACACCAAGGCTAGAAATCATTGTTAGTGCGGATACCACCCAGCAAATTGTATTAATCTGATAGCGATTTAAAAATTCTACTAACTTTACTGGAAACATAAAAAAACTCTTTGGTATCAAATAAGTAGTAGCACCAAACTTAATTGTTGGATAAAGTTCTTTTAAACATGCATCAAAATAAAGAGGAGCTTGATTTCCAAATATTGTCTCCTCATTCAATCCCAATACCTCTGAAAGATGTTCAATATAATCAATTACAGAGCGATGACAAGCCACTACTCCTTTTGGAACCCCAGTCGATCCAGAGGTAAATACAATATAAATTGGATCTGTATCAATTGCTTCTTTCCGCACTTCACTTAATCGTTCTTCCTCTACTATAGTTTGTACAATTTCATCATATAAATAAACTTTTCCCTGATAAGAAAATTCTTTCACTTGTTTCTGTGTCTCTTTATCACAAATTAAAACTTGTGGATGAAGATTCTGAAAAATCAGTTCTATTCGATAAAAAGGCATCTCTTCATCAATAGGTACATAAAAATTTCCTGCATATACTGTCCCAAAAAATGCAGCTATCACATTGGGATGTTTTTTCATAAATACAACAACTGGTTCCTTTGTATATCCACTCTTTTTTAAAAATGTCCCTATTGCACGGGAATTGTCAAACACTTGCTGAAATGTAAGACTTTCTGTTTCATTCGCATAAGCGATCTTTTCTGGAACACGCAATATGGTTTCTTCTAAATATTCTAATACATTTATTTGCATATTATTTTCTATACTCCATTCTATCTGAAATCACACAAACACAAAAAAATAAGCTATCCTGTCCTGACTCTTATTGAATCAAACATTGATATGCCTCTTTTAATGTTGCACCACATAGTTCCACTGATCGCTTTGCCAATACCTCCATTGTATCAATATAGCCCTTTTCCAAAGGATAGTTGCGCTTAATCAATGATAACTCGGTGCATCCTAAAATAATAATCTCTGCTCCTTGTTCTTTTAATTCCTCTGTTACCTTATAAAATTTATTTATATCTACAGATTGCCCTGTTTTAATCTCTTGATAAATCAAATCCATAATATCCTGCTGTCCTTTTTCCTTTGGCAGAATCCATTCCATTTGATTTTTTGCTAATTCCTGTTGAAACAAACCACTAGCCACTGTACCATCTGTTGCTAGAATCCCTATTCGACTTTTTCCACTCTCTTTTAAATAACAAACCGTTTCTTCAATCATATGAATCACTGGAACAGACAAATTCTTTGTCAGCTCCTTATAAAAATAATGTGCTGTAATACAAGGAATTGCTATCAACTCTGCTCCCATTTTACAAAGTTTTTTACCAGAACAAAGCATAGGATAAAATGGATCTTCTTTTGTAGAATCTAAAATATAACTCGTACGATCGGGAATAGAAGGACAATTATGTATCCAAATTTCAATATGTTCCTGATCCACTTGTACATCTGTCATCTGAATCACAAGTTCAAAAAAATATGCAGTTGCCATAGGTCCTAAACCACCTATTATACCTAGTTTCTTCATTCCCTTTTTACTTCCTCATCAGTAAATTCAATTGTTCTTACTTGTGAAATAACTATTAATCTCTTCCATAATACTTTAACAATAGTTATGGAAAATGTCAAGGAAGACATTCCTAATCAATCTATAAAAGAAATCTCTCTTGTCTCCTTAAGTTTTCTATGATAATATAAAAAATATAAAACCATTTTTCTAATATAAAACAGTAAGTTTATTTTGTCAAGAAAAGAAAGGAGAATGGTACTTCTCCCACTTTTTAAAGTTGGATTTTGTGCCTATTAAAATTTATGAAGATTATTTTTGCAGATGCTGATACACTAGGAAATGATATTTCATTTGAATCTTTTCAAGAATTAGGTGAAGTAATCCGATACGGCCATACAAAACCAGAAGAGCTTCAATCCCGCTGTGAAGGAGCAGATATTTTAATTACAAACAAGGTTCCAGTAACAGAAGATACACTTGGTCCTAATCCCTCTATCCACTATATTGGGGTCACTGCAACTGGAACTAACATCATCGATTTAAACTATACAAAAGCGAGACAAATTACAGTAACGAATGTAAAAGGTTATTCTACCCAATCTGTAGCACAACATACATTCGCTCTCTTATTCTATCTATTAGAAAAATGTTATTATTATGATAATTATGTAAAATCAGAACAATATGTCAATGATATTTTATTTACCCACTTTGAAAATAAATTCCATGAATTAAATGGAAAAACATGGGGAATTGTAGGATTAGGCGATATTGGAAAACAAGTAGCAGAGATAGCCAAAGTTTTTGGTTGCAATGTTATATATTACTTTACCTCTGGAAAAAATCAAAACCCAAATTATCAACAGACAGATTTTCCAACTTTATTGCAATGTTCGGATATTATCTCTATTCATGCCCCACTGACACCTGCTACTCAAAATCTTTTTAATGAAGCAGCATTTCATCAAATGAAATCTTCTTCTATTTTAATCAACGTAGGACGAGGCCCTATTATTGATGAAACTGCACTATACAAGGCATTGACAGAAAATGAAATTTTAGCAGCCGGATTAGATGTGTTATGTATTGAACCAATGTCAAAGGAAAATCCGCTTGTGAACTTTAAAGATAGCAATCGTCTTATTATTACTCCTCATATTGCATGGGCAACTGTAGAAGCAAGAACTCGTCTTATGCAGGAAGTATGCCAAAATATAAAGGCATATCAAAATAAGATTCCTCGTAATATTGTATTATCCTAAAAAAATGAAACTGTCATACTAAACAAAATTTATGTATGACAGTTTCGTTTTTTATCCTACTTTTCAAACTCTATTGTAAGTAAATCAAAACTGCCTCTTCCAACAAATGCTAAATAAAAACCACTCTTCTCTCCACGAACAAAAAATTCTCCTGTTACCTTTTTCCATTCTTTACTACAGATATACAATGCCAATTCTGCTTCTATTTTTCCTGTTTCTGTTGTTCTTATTTGTATCTTTCCTTCTGCATTTCCTCGAACAGTAAAAGTAACTTTGGTATTTTCTGTAAACGAAAAATACTTATACCCAATCAGACAATTCTCTTGTATATTTTGTATAAACTGTCCTGGTTCACACTCCCGATCTTCTCCTTCTTGCGTGATACAAATTCCCCTTTTTTTCTGCTCTTCTTTTGATATATATTGATTTTGATCGATTAATGTACATGCAATATAAGCGGGATAACTTCCTATTCCCAAAAGCGGCCCTCTATTTAATCCACAACTAGTTGCTTCTACTTGCAAAATTCTTCCATCTTCTTCAATCCAAACCTGTTCTGCTACTCCTTGCCGACAATAACTAGAATGATTTGTCAGCCGATGATCAAAAATATAATAATTTCCTTGAATCTCTATTAAACTTCCATGTGTATTTCCATTTGGATATGCTGGATTCTCTATACTATGCCCATTTATTCCTACATCAGAAGTCGAATGAATTCTTCCTCCATAACGATATCCTCCATCTGGCCGATCACTAATATAATAATGCAATCCACCAATCCGTACAGAATAAATTAAATAATATCTTCCATGAAATTTCCGCAAAGAAGGAGCTTCAAAATAACGCTGTTCCTCTGGACAAGGTGTGTTTCGATCAAGAATAATTTCTGGCCCTCGTTTTATTGTTATCATATCGTCCTCTAATTCACACATATGACACCCTACAAACTTTCTTCCTTGTGCATCTTCTAATCGTCCAGGACAAAATCCAGAAAATAAAAAGATTCGTCCATCTTCATCTAAAAAAACGCCCGGATCAAACTGAAAAAAGTCCCCTGAACTGCTTCCAGCTACATGTCCATTTCTATCTCGCACATCCCCATAGTATTGATAAGAGCCAGCAGGAGTATCACAGACAGCTACAGACATAATCGCTGAATCTGCTACTGAATAGTAAAGATAATAGCGTCCATCCTTTCCTTGTACTACATCTGGAGCAAATAAAATATTTCTCCCAACTGAATAAGGATGTTGTGTTTTTCGATAAATTGTTCCTTCAAATTTCCAGTTTGACAAATCTTCTAAAGGAGCCGACCAGCATACATAGTCATTTACACAATAATCTTCACCCCCAAATCGATCATGACTTCCATAAATATAAAGCCGTTCCCCAAAAATATGTGGTTCTCCATCTGGTATATATTCATAACTAGGGAGATAAGGATTAAAAATTTGTTTCATCTGTATATCATTCCTTCCTTTAATCAAAAAAGGCACTTGATTTCTAAATCAACAAATCAAAGTGCCAGTTGTAAACTTTTTCTATTCTATTTTCTGTTCATCTCATTTAAAACTTGTTGTATTCCAAGTGACTCTGCCTGAGACCGATAAGAAGCAAGCCCATCTTCTACGGAAACTTTCCCCATTACAATATTCGCAATTGTCTCCTGCCGAATTACAGTTAAATCGGAAGTAATTTGATTTAATGTTTCTGAAACTGGAGTAGTTTTCATATAAACTCCTGTTTTATTTAATACTTCTAATGTATCAATTACAATATCTGAAGGCTGAGGAACCTTATCTGGCTCTTGGAAAGGTACTACTGCCTGCCAAGGTGTTCCCCATACAGACTGAAATGTATTCTCTGGAGAGGAAACCATATTTTTATATACCATATTTCCACTTGCATCATAATCAAAATGAAGTCCCTCCACTCCACAATAATATAACTTCTGACCTTCTGCTCCATCATTGATATATTCTAAGAAATGCCGAAATACTTGCTCTACTTGATCTTGAGGAAGACGTCCATCAATACACCAAAGTGTAAAACTTGAAAACCGATAGTAACTTTCATCAATCGCTTCCATTCCAGTTACTTTTGCATCAGGAAAATTCTCTTTTAAACGAGAAGTCAAAGTATCTCCCCACTTACCGCCCCAGTAGGAAAATGCTCCAACTTCGCCAGAATACCATTTATCCCGACAGGCACTTGTTGTATTTGTAATAACTTCCATATCAATTAGCTTTTCTGCATAAGCATCTTGTAATCGCTGCATTGCTCCAGCAAAATTTTCTTCCAGCATACCATCTACCCATTGACCGTCTACATAGGCAAACCCTGCTTCTGCATCCCAATAAAATTCTGGAAGGTTCATAGCTAGATGCAATCCTGGTGCTACTACAGGAACACTACATTCTTCAATATTGTCTCGAAATGCTCGAAGCATATTGATATATTCCTCATAATTTTTAGGCACTTCCATTCCTAATCGTTCTAACCAATCCTGTCTTATATAAGTTTCAATACCAGATGCTTCTCCCTTTGGAATCCCATAAATCCTTCCATCAATTGAAATCGCTTCCCATATAGATGGATCAATTTGGTTATATAGATCAGAACTTTTAATTAAATCTGTTAAATCGGCAATTCCGCCTTGACTAGCATAATAAGCAACTTTCTGATCGCAAGAAACGTCGAATACATTTGGTTCTGTTCCAGAAGCAAATGCTACTTCTAAAAGTTCTACATACTCATTATTAGCAACCTGTGTATGTTCTAACTGAATTCCTGTCAATTCCTGAAACTTTGCATCCCACTCTTTTACATAATCCGCTTCATTTAGTCCATCATGTGTCCACCAACTAATTGATGCTGGTTTTTCAACTGTTTTATCTACTGCTTCTGTTTCTAAAGAAGCCGTTGTCTGATTGTTAGATGAATTTAATGTGGTTGTCTGTTGTTCAGAATTTTGCCCTCCGCACCCACATAGACTAGCTACCAATGCAACTGCTAATGTAACTCCTAATGCGCCTTTCTTTCTCATAATACAATTCCTCCTTATTGAACCTTCTTCTGTTTACAAAATCAATCTAACATATACGATCTATTTTTGACAAGGGACATATCTTTATCTATAAAAATGTGCCATTGATTTATTGATTTGTTGAAATCTTATAGAAAAAGGAACAATTTTTTAACTTTTATAGTTAAAAAATCGTTCCTAAGAAAATTTTTTCGAATTGTTTTATTATATAATGTTTCTATTTTATAATTTAATCATACTCACGTGGATTAATTCCATGTACCCGCTTAAAAGCACGTCGAAAAGATTGTACACTATTATAGCCAACCATAGAAGCAATCTTTTTTACACTATATTCCTTCTCTTTTAATAATTCACAAGCCTTCTTCATTCGAATCTGTTCTACATAATCTGCAAAATTCTCATTCCCTTGTTTTTTAAACAAAGTAGAAACATATCCTTCGGAAATTTGAAACTCTCTGCTTACTCTTGCCAATCCAAGCTCAGAATCCATATAATTTACTTCAATATAATTTTTAATCCTTTCTAACAATTGATTTTGATTTATCTTTTTTTCTTGATCCATTTTTTGACCCAAATAGGCAAATGCCTCTTGTAGTGTTTTTCTGTAATTTTTTTCTGGATCTTGCTCCTCTGCTACAATTTGATTTAATTGTATGATATAATCTCCAATTCCTTTTTCTTTCTCTTCAAATAGTTCCAATAGATGAACTAGTCTAGTGTTTAATTTAACAAAGTTTTTATAATTCAAATTTCGTTTTTCAAAGTTCTCGATTTCTAAAATGGAAAGATTTTTATAAATTGCAGAAAAATCTCCTGCACAAAGACAATTATAAAGTCTCTCTTCTGCTGTTTCTGGAAAATAATAGCTTTGTTTATCTTCAAACTCTGTTTGATATTCTCTAATATGAACTCTTGCTTTACAATGACTTCGAGCCATTTCTGCTTCCTCACAGTATTTCCATAAATGGATTACGCTCTGACAAACGCTACTAATTCCCCAATCTGATTCTGTAGAATAATTTTGTAATAACCACTTATGGGTATCTGTGATTCGTTGTATCATTGAAACATTTTCCTCTTCTTCTAAAATGCAAAACATAGAAAGATAATTGCTTTGATAAAACCAAACACTTCCATTTACTTGTTCCTTTAGATACTTTTGTATTGTCTGCATAATTACTCTTACTTCTTGTAAAGTTTGTTCATCAATTTCATAAAAATCATTATTAGCAAATAACCGAACAGAAACGAAGCGAAACTGATTTGTTTTAAAATATATCTTTGCATTTTCTACTAAATATGCCAATTCTTCTGTATTTGTTATATCTAAAGTAAGCAGATCATGAAACAATGCTTTTTTTAAAAATGGTTGGTTTTCTTTCATTTCTTTTTGCATCTTTTGATTTGAATTTACAATTCCTGTAACCAGGTTTCCTAATTCTTTGGTATTTCTCTTTTTTGTTTCTTCTTGTTCTATTGCAGAAAAAATTTGATTAATTGGTTTTCCCTCTTTTACAGCCAGCCAAAAGGAAATTACAAGACCAATTAGTATTGTTATTATCATACCTATTATACTAAGTGTTCTTAAAATATAGAGTCGATGCGCCACTACACCTTCTGGTAAAATTATACAATACGACCATCCCTTATCTTTTGATATAGAAAATAAAAGCTGATCTTTCTTTATATCCAAAAAAATTTTTCCTATATTTTTCTGTGATAAGTCCAATTCTCTATCCTTCTTAGAATCCTTATTTAAAAGTATTTGATTTTTCGAATCTAAAATATAAACTGCATACTCTCCATATTCTTTTGCAAAAGAAAAATAGTCAATTATTTTATCCTGATTCAATACAAACACCATAACACCTTCATTTTTCTCTCTAGTATGAATTGGCATAATAAAATGTAAATAATTAGAAGAAGTATTTTGATATTGTGCCATTATAATATCAGAATTGATCACCTTTTCCTTCCACTCTGCTTCTTTTAATCCCCACTGAGACAGATAATTTTTAACAAATAATTTTTCTTTATAGAAAGCTCCCTCATAAATTAGATAGTCCAGCCGATTATAGTAGATATAAAATTTATCCACAAAGTGAATTCCCTGATATTGAAACAAATTCATTAATGTATCAATTCCCTTTTTAATCTGCAGCATACGAATTCCATCTATATAGTCATAAAACATAGAACTTTTAATAGAAGAAATCTCTATTGCCTGAACTGCATTCGCCTCTAAAACCTTTAATTCATTCTCAATTAACTGAATACTGTGTTCCATCTTACTTAAATTGGATTCCTGAATTTCCTGTTCCACAATATAAAATGCACCAATTACTCCAAATGCAATTACTAATATTGGTATTATTAAAACTGTAATATAAGAAATCCAAAAATGTATAATTACATTCCCCTTCATCCATTCCTCCATCCTATTTCTTTTTTATAGTAGTATAAAGTGCCGCAGAACAAAATATTCTGCGGCACAACCCATATGTTAAAATCTCTTCTATTTTATTGATTCATTTCCGCTAAAACCTGATCAATTCCAAGTGCTTTTGCCTGTTTTGCATAACTTTCCATACCTTCTTCTACTGTCATACTTCCCATAATCACTTTTGCAATCATTTCCTGACGAATTGCTGTTAAATCAGAAGTAATTGTATTTAATGTATTCGAAGAAGGAGTTGTAGCCTTATATTTTCCTGTTCTTGCCAAAACTTCTTCTGTTTCAATTGCTTTATCTGATGGCTTTGGCAAATGTGTTTCATCATTAAACGCTACCACTGCACTCCAAGGACTTCCCCATACAGACTGAAATACAGATTCTGCATTAGACTTCATATTCAAATATTGCATATCACCATTTGTATCGTATTCAAAATGTAAGCCTTCTACTCCACAATACATCAATTCTTGTCCTTCTGCACCATCAAAGATTGTACCAAAGAATGAATAGAATACTTTTTCTATTTCTTCTTCAGAAAGTCTTCCATCAATACAAAGAATATTAAATCCACTATGTCTATAATAAGATTCTTCAATTGCATCTAATGTTGCCAATTTTGCATCTGGGAAATTTTCTTGAATACGAGTTTCTAATGTATTCCCCCACTTACCAGCCCAGTAAGAAAATACACCAACCTCGCCAGAATACCATTTATCACGACATGCACTCGTTGTATTGGTAACTGCTTCTGTATCAATTAACCCTTCTGCATAAGCATCTTGTAGTCTTTGCATTGCACCGGAAAAACTCTCTTCTAACATACCATCTACCCACTGACCATCTTTATAGGTAATATCTGCTTCTGAATCCCAGTAAAATTCAGGAAGATTCATAGCAAGATGCAATCCAGGGACAGTAAGTGGAATCTTACACTGTTCTACATTATCTCGGAAAGAACGTAACATATTTAAGTATTCTTCAAAATTCTTCGGAGCTGCTAATCCTAACTGATCTAGCCAATCTTGTCTTGCATAATTTACTACACCACCAGAATTTTCTCTTGGGATTCCATAGATACGTCCATCAATTGAAATTGCTTCCCATACAGCCGGATCCACTCTATCATAGATACCAGACTCTTGAATCAAATCTGTTAAATCTGCAATCGCTCCTTGACTTGCATAGTAAGCTACTTTTTGATCACAAGATAAATCAAAAATATTTGGTTCTGTACCAGACGCAAATGCAACTTCTAATAATTCATGATATTCATTGTTCGAAACCTGTGTATGTTCCATTGTAACTCCTGAAACTTCACTAAACTTTGCATCCCATTCTTTTACATAATCTTCTTCATTTAATCCATCATGAGTCCACCAACTAATTGATGCTGGTTTTTCTACTGTTTTTGCTGTTGTTTCTGGAGTTGCTGTGGTTTCTCCATTTCCAGATGGATCTGCCGTTGTTGGTGCAGCCGTTGTTCCTGCTGTTGTACTTGTAGTTGTTCCTGAGTTATTCTCATTTCCACATGCACATAAGCTTGCTGCCATTGCTGCCGCTAATGCAATCCCTATGATACCTTTCTTTCTCATAACAAATTTCCTCCTTAAATATAATATTCTATATCATCCTTTTACTGCACCAATTGTAACTCCCTTTACAAAATACTTTTGTAGAAATGGGTAGATAATCAAAAATGGCATTACTACAATAACAACCATTGCATTTTTTAACATATCCTCAGAAATATCAATACTACTTCCTGACAAGCCATCATTTAAAATCAATTCACGTACTTTTACTTGGAAATTCTTTTTATTGGCATCTGTAATATAAAGTACAAAATTCATATAGTTATTCCACATACCTACTGCAATAAATAAACCAATTGAAGCAAGTGCTGGTTTTGAAAGAGGCAATACTATCCTTGCAAAAATTCCCACCGGCGTGGCTCCATCTAACTCTGCTGCCTCATAGAGTGTTCCAGGAATTCCTTCAAAAAAGCTCTTCATTAGGATAATATTATAAGAACTTAAACATACTGGTAAAATACAAGTCATAACATTGTTCATCAAACCTAATGTTTTAATCGTTAAATAAGTTGGAATCATACCACCAGAAAACAACATCGTAAGCATAATTGAATTTACAATTAATTTATGTCCTGGCATTTCTCTTTGGATAATAACATAGCCAGCTAATGTGGTTAATAAAAGTCCTACTACTGTTGCAACTATTGTAGAATATACCGAAATCCAAAGAGGACGGTATAACGAAGATCTACTTAAAATATGTTTATAAGCAGAAAAATCTACTTTTTTTGGAAAAAGTCGAATTCCATATGTAGTTGGATCTATCGAATCAACCATAACCTTTAGAAGAGGAATTGTCATACAAATCATCAATGCAATTAAAAACATATAGTTGCATATAAGAAAGATGGCTCTGCCTCGATGACCTTTTTTAAACGAAAATTTATCATTCATGACAAGATACCCTCCCCACGTATTTTTCTACTTGCTCGATTTGCAAGTGTTACTAGTACAACTGAAATAACGGATCGGAATAATCCAGCCGCTGTTGACATACCATATTGTGCATTTGTAATACCAATTCGATATACATAGGTTCCAATAACATCAGATACACTTAATACTGCTGCATTCTGCAATACCCAAACTGGTTCAAAGATATTTAACACCTTTGCAAGATCCATAATAAATACAACTAAAATAGTAGGACTAATTGCAGGAACTGTAATATACATCACTCTTTGCCAACGATTTGCTCCATCAATTGTCGCCGCCTCATGCATTTCTTGATCCACACCAGTTAAAGCTGCCATATAGACAATGGTTCCCCATCCAATTCCTTTCCATCGTTCAATAATCCACAACATTGGACGCCACCATTTTTCATCAGCAAGAAAATAAATAGAATCTCCTCCTAATTTTTCAATAAATCCATTAATTAAACCACTAGTAGGAGACAAAATCATAGTAAAAATTGAAGCAACTACAACCCAAGAAATAAAATGCGGAATATAGATAATGGATTGTACAATCTTACGAAACCACACTGTTTTAATTTCATCAATTAATAGCGCTAAACCTACACAAGTAGTTAAACTTAACACAATATTTACTGAGCTGATAATTAAAGTATTTTTAAAAGATCGCCAAAATAGTTCGCTTCCAAATAATACTTGAAAATTTTTCAATCCAATAAATTCTGGTTTTGTAGTAAATGGTGTATAATTACAAAAACCAATTACAATACCTACCATTGGGATATACTCGAAAATCAGCAAAACGATAAATACTGGCAGATACATCAAATACATCCAGCGATACTTATATAGTCTAACTGATAAAGGTTTATCCTTATTGCTAAGAATCATCTTATCATTTGACGAAACCGCTTCATTGTTTCTGCTACTCATTGCAATAACCTCCTCTTCTTTTTTCAATGCCTCTTTCTATCTTCAGATTATCATTCTTCTCTACTCAGAACAAGGTACACCTTACTAAACTTACAAAATTGTACCTTAAGAATCCCATCTTTCACAGCAGTTTTACTAAATAAGTCTAAAAAAGGAACAATTTTTCAACTAATACTGTTAAAAAATTGTTCCTTTTTTAAGATAATATTTCTTTTATCGATAATCCCTTGGACTCATCCCATGTACACGCTTAAATGCCCGCCGAAAGGAATGTACACTATTATACCCCACCATAGCAGCAATCTCTTCAATTGTATTGCGTCTTTCCTTTAAAAGTGTACATGCTCTTTTTAGTCGAATCGTTTCCACATATTCTGTAAAATTAATCTCTGTTTGTTCTTTAAATAATGTAGAAACATAACCCTCAGAAATCCCAAATTTAATACTAATCGTAGCTAACCCAAGACTTGCGTCCTGATAATTTTCTTTGATATAATTTTGAATATCTTCGATTAATTTATTCCTTTGTATTCCCTTTTCTTTTTTTACTTTATTACAAAGCTCATTGCAAATTTTTTTCAACCGGTCAAAATATAGATAGCCAGAAAACTCCTTTATATCCAAAATTAGCTGATTCAGTTCCATTACAGAATCAGAAATCTTAGCATCTTGGGATTCAAATAACATTAAAAAATTGGTAACTTTTGAATTTAATTTAATAACACTGTTTCTACTTAAACGACGATTCTTAAAATTCTCTTCTTCTAAAATCTTTAAAATATTCCCTACTACTTCATTATCCCCAGAATAAATTCCATTTTCTAATTTTTCCTGTGCAATTTCTGGAAAATAAAACGTATACTTATCTTCAAATCCTATCTGATATTCTGCTATATGTTGTTCTGGTTCACAGTGATCTCTCGCTATTTCTGCTTCCTCACAATACTTCCAAATATTCATAATATTTTCACAGGATCGGCTGATTCCCCAATCTGATTCTGTAGAAAATGTATTACGAAGCCATTGATAAGTTTGTTCTATCTGTTCTAAAACTACCCCCCCATATTCCTCTTCCATTACAATTAACAGGGAAAGATAATTCCTCTGATAAAACCAAATATTTCCTTTACAATTCTCTTCCATATAGTTTTGCATACCAAGTATAATCACTTTTACATCTTTCAATGTCTGCTCATCTACATCATAAAAATCATTATTTTCAAAAAGACGTACAGATACCATGCGAAAGCGATCGGTTTCTAAATTAATATCTGCATTTTCAGCCAAATAGGTTAATTCCTTTGTATTAGCAACATCTAAAGTAATCAAATCATGAAAAAATGCCTTTTTCAATAATGGTTTACTCTGTTCTTGTTCCTCCAATAATTCTTTATTTGAATTTAGAATACCACTTACAATCTCTCCTAATCGTGCTGAATTTTTTATACTGCTTTGTTCTTCCCCCAATAAGGAAAAGATATAGTTCATGGGTTTTCCTTCTCGTACAGCTAAATAAACCGTCACTATAAATCCTATTAAAATTGCTACTGTCCCAACTGTAAATGCCAGCCAACGTAATACATAGACTCTATGTGCAACAGCATTGTCTGGTAGAATAACACAATAAGTCCAATTTCGTTTTGGTGATTTTGTATATAAAAGACTTCTAACATCTGTATTAGAAAAAATATCTGGAATATTCATTTTTTCTAAATTTAAAATACGATTCTCTGTTGTATCTCTAGAAAAAAGAACCTCGTTTCCACTATCTAAAATATAAAATGCCCAATCCCCATATTCGTCTACAAAAGAAAAACTATCGATCATCTGGCTAATGTTCAACATATAAACTACCATACCATCATTTTTCCCATTTCGAATATTAATTGGTACAGAATAGTGCAAATAATCATTACAAGTATCATAATACTTTGCCATCCCCAAGTCCTCAGCAACAATGATTTCTTTCCATTCCTCCTGTGAGACCCGCCAGCCCTCTAAATACCAGGAAAATAACTCTTCCTGATAAAGAGATTCTTCAAAAATAATATAGTCCAATTTATTAAAATAAATATATTTTTCTGTTTTAATCCTTGTGCTTTGCTGATATATTACATTTGATATCTGTTTTATACTATTTTTAAACTGTAATATATTTTCATCATTAATACTTTCCTTAGATGCCAAATCCTTTACAAATGAATTTACAGATAGCCGAAGTGCCGCTGCTTCTACCAAATCTAGTTCTCCATCTATTAACTGAACGCTATGTTCCATTTTGCTTAAATTTGAAGCATTAATATCCTCATTTACTGCATAAAACTCCCCAATCAATCCCAAAGTAACAATTGCAAGCGGAATCAACAATACTGTTGCATAGGAAATCCAAAAATGCACAATTGGATTGCTATTATAGAACTTATTCCATTTCAGAAAACGCATATTGGATTCCTCCATTACTTCACAGCTTATCATTTTACTGTTCATTTCTGTTTTTTTATTATACAACGAAACAGTCCTGTTTACAATCCTCATTTTTCATTTATACATGCAATCAATCGAAATACCTGTTGTACCGTAGCAAACATATTTTTCTTTGTATTCTCGTAGTTCATCGCCTCCTTTTTCGTTTGTATCCCTCTAAGAATTGGAAAAAAGGCATCTATTCCATATTGATTACATAAAATAGCATCTTCTGTTACACAACCGCAAAATGCCAAAACCTTTTTTTGATATTTTTTTGCAAGAGCTGCTACTCCAATTGGAGCCTTCCCAAATATTGTCTGTTCATCTAACCTTCCTTCTCCAGTGATTACAAAATCTGCTTCTGCTATATAATCTTCTAATCTAGTTTCTTCTAAAACAATTTGAACACCAGATTCTAACACAGAATTCATATAACCAAGAAATGCAAAACCCAATCCACCTGCTGCACCAGTCCCTTCTTTTTTTGCATTTATAGTTCCAAATTTTTTTTCAGTGAGTACAGCATACTTTGCCAACCATTGATCCATTTGCAGTATCATATCTTTTGTTGCCCCTTTTTGTGGCCCAAAAATTGCACTACATCCTTGTTCTCCACATAATACATTTTTTACATCGCAAGCAACTCGAAAATTACACTCTTTTAATTCAGGCAAAACCTTATCATCTGTAATTGTTACAAGATCATTCAATCCCTTTGCTCCCAATGAAACCTGCTTCCCTTCCTTGTTTAACATTCCAAATCCAAGTGCCTGAAGCATTCCTATTCCTCCATCATTTGTAGCACTTCCGCCAATTCCAACAATAAAATGGCGACATCCTTTCTCTATCGCATCTCGAATCACTTCTCCCACTCCATATGTAGTTGTATTCATAGGATTTCTAGCTTGTTCCGGCACAAGAGTAATCCCCGCTGCACCAGAAATATCAACTATCGCTAACTTTTTTTCTTCTACTATTCCATAGCGGCAATTAACAGCTTCCCCTAAAGGTCCCTTTACTTCTACCTGTACAAATTTTCCCCCTAATCCAAAAGTCAAAGCTTCCGTTGTACCCTCTCCTCCATCTGCAAGCGGCCGTACAAAAACCTCTGCATCTGGCAGCACAGAATAAATCCCTTCTTGAATCACTTTTCCTGCTTCCAAAGAAGATAGGCTTCCTTTTAATGAATCTATCGCTACAACAACTTTCATCTTATTTCTCTCCTTTCTAAACTCTTTTTTTCAAATTCCTGTTTTATTCTTTTCACAATCTATCTTTTATGAAAGCTCCATCTTTTTTATAATCCCATCTATGCTAATTCCTGGATGTGTCAAATAAAGATGGCAAATTTGCTCTACTAATTTCGGACTAATTTTGTTTCTTTTAGCAATTTCTTCTATTATTTTTTTATGTTCAATTTCCTTTATTACTACTCCTATCACCTGTCTGATATTATTTGGTATTTCCTTCTCTTTAGAAAAAGTCTTTTGAAACAGCTCTATCCTTCTGTTATCTCTAATATCGCCATTGTTATAGGCATTTGAAACCTTCTTGGCCCACAGCTTCCTGGATTTAACCAAAGCTGCTGTCCAATCTTACTCTCTTCATATCTATGGGGGTGTCCATAAATTATCATATTTTTCTCCAATCATACTGCCAGTCTTTATCTGTGTCAATTTCTTATTCTAAAGATACTCAAATCTATCCTAACCCAATTTTTTTATTTATCAGCGGACATAACAGTAATAAATTTTCTTTTTTTCTGCTCCCGATATGTTCTAGGTGTCATCCGATAATATTCTCGAAACACCCGATTAAATGTTCGTTGACTTCCAAATCCAGCCTCCATACAAATCTCTGTTATACTTTGATTTGTATGTTCCAAAAGAGCACAAGTATAATCTAGACGAATTTCATTTAAATACTGATTAAAATTTCTATGAAATGTTCCAGAAATTACTCTAGAAAGTGTATAAATACTAACCCCAAGATCCAAAGCCATCCTTTGTAATGAAATTTCTTCTTTAAAGTGCAATGAGAAATAGGAAACGATCTGTTCTACAAGATCCCTCCCACAATCTCTTTCTATCATTGTAAAAAAAGGCATAGTTTTTGCTAAAAGAATCTGTAAATAAGCTCTCTCTACAATCCCATCTTTTATATTCTTTAAACTATTAATAATATGCTCAATATCTGCCAAATCCTTTTGAATTACTGGAACTTTTGGACAATATCTCTGTAAATCCTCCATAAAAGGCTCACATAAGGCAGGAGAAGCTAAAATATAACAAGCCCGATTGATTCCATTCGAAAACACTTGATAATGATGAATCTGATTTGGAAATATTATTCCAAAATCTCCTTTTTCCATATGATAAAGTTCCCTTTCCACTCCCAGTTCCAATGTACCCTCTATCACATAAACAAATTCCACTGCATAATGCAAGTGCGGTGAAACATGGGTAGAAATCTTATCAAGTATGCTCATCTTCTGTTTTGTTGCTTCATATAACGGATACATAAAACTTTTTCCTTTCTATACTTTAATGTTATGCAAAAATTGTCTAATTCTTAATCGAATTTGGCAAGTAATCCTTCTTAGAATCATATAAAATACACTTAGAAAACAAAGAAAGGAGAAAAATATGAACAAGATAAAAAATTTTATAAACAATCTCTTAGTCTTTTATAAAGAATTTTTTCGTTATATCTATCATGCATAAAACAAAAGCGGGGATACTGTTTTCAAACACTAACGTCCTCCCCGCTTTTTATTTCTTCCACCTATTTTCCTTGTTGTTCTTTTAGTTTTTCGTTTGTTTCTTCTACATTCATTTTAGAAAGTATCCATGTAATAATCAAGCTAATTCCCATAGGTACCCAAAGGTACATAAAATATAACATATTGATACAGCTTTCTGATTGTACCAAAACACTTCCATCAAATCCACTCGCTGCCAATAACCAGCCAGCTATTGCTGTTCCAAGTCCTCCTCCAAGCTTTACTCCAAGTGATGTACAAGAATACATTGTTCCATCTACTCTTTTTTTCTTTGTTAAATAAGTATATTCTGAACAGGAGGCAATCACTGCATTCATATCTCCTTGCCACGGTCCTTGTCCAAGAGCCGCCAATCCAGTAAAGAAGAGCATCAAAGGAACACTTCCTAGATAACCAGCAACAATAACAAGTGCCCGTCCAAGTGTACCAAGCATATATCCTCTTAAATTTAAGTGATACATTCCCTTCCACTTTGCCACTAAGGTAGGCGTAAATACCAATGCCACAATTAAAGGAATATTGACTGCCCAAGAAAATACACCATACAGATTTTCATTTTTTAATACATAAGTCATATAATAAATACCCATATTTATCATAGCACTATAGATTTGTTGTAGAATATATACTCCACAAATCATCAAATAAAATCGATTGGAAGCCAACAATTTGACTGCTTCTACCAATCCATATTTTTCTTCTGCTTTATCTTTTTGTTCCAATCCAAATTCAGATTTATTTAATTCCTCCTGTGAAAGTTCTTTTACAGATAATACGGAAATCGTATTTACAATTAATCCAATTGCTGCATAAAGAATTGCTACTGTTCTCCAGCCAGAAGCTCCTCCACCAAATGCTGCAACTGCTCCTACTGTAATCGATTGAATCAAAAGACTGGTAGAAAATGCAAAGATAAAACGATATGATCCCATCTGTACTCGTTCCTTACTGTTTTTTGTTACAAGCGCAGTAAGTGCAGAATATGCAATATTATTCGCTGTATAAAATACTGCATTTAAAAGCGTATAAGCAATAAAAAACCAAATATATTGTGAGGTCTTTCCCATATCAACTGGAACAGCAAAAATTGCAACTAAAGTAACAGCACAGCCAATATATGCATAAAGCATCCATGGTCTTGCCTTTCCAAGTTTACTTTTTGTCTTATCGATCATTGTTCCAAAAAACACATCCGTGGCTCCATCAAAAAATTTAGAAGCTGCAATTAAAGTACCAACCACACCAGGATTTAATCCAACTGTATTGGTTAAATAAATCATAACAAATGAGGATAAAAATGCATATACTACATTCCCTGCAATATCTCCGGAACCATATCCTACCATATTATACCATTTTAAATACTTCTTTTCTTGCATAGGTATACTCCTTTCTTCTTTTCCTTTCTATGTTACTTTCAGGTATTTGTTTCCGGACTCTGCATGCTAAAATACCTGAAAGTTTCAATCCATCTTTATCATTTTCTTATACTACATTGTGTAAATTTAAAAAACAGTTCTTCTTTGTTCTTTTCTAACTATCAATTTATAAATGGTATTATTTTTATTGCAAAATGAAATTCTTTTTCCTCTAATCGATACTTACTTAATAGTTCTGGACCACAACTATTTGATCCAATTCCGTTTTGTTCATAGTCCAAACATAATATTGTACTTCCAGAAGGTTCTAATTCGTAATGATGCTTTTTTCGTTCTAGTTCTTCTTGTGTATATACAGAAGCTTGAAATGAAAAGGTCTGATTTGATACAGCAATTAATCCGAAATTTTTATTTGATGCAATCACATAATCACAATCCATATGACTTCCATTTTCCTGTGGCCGAAGATAATCTTCATGTAAATATACAACTGGCACACAATACTTTCCATGACTAGATGCTCTATGTTTATCTGGATAACTTTCAAAAGGTCCCATGCCATAATAAGATATTGTTTCTAACTTTTGATTTAAAAACAGACGAATTCCAAACCGTGGCAGCATTGGAAACTCCAAATTGCGCTTAACAAAACTATCAAAAGAGATGCTACCATCTGCACAAATCAACCAGTTTACTTCTATCTCTAAAATTCTCTGTACAGAAGCTGCCAAAACTGACACTACACTACTAATTTTTACAGAAGAAAGGGTTGAATTACCATCCAAATCAACTGTATTTTGTTCTACCCTAGTATGATATGCCCTTGCATATGCCTGATCATATTGTGCTCGTTTCCATTCTAATTGAATATTTCGGTCATTATCAGTTGGTGCACGCCAAATATTCAATTCCATTGGATGATTTAGATATTCTATTCCAGCATAATTAAGTTTTGTAAACAGTCCTATGCGTTTATCATAAGTATAGTCAAAATTTTCTCCTTTACAAATCACCCATACATCGGTTTCTCGCACTGTTATTGCTGTTTGAAGAGAACTTTTTTGCTCTAACCACTTTATAGAAGTTTGATTTCGATTATCTTCTGTTTCTAATAAAATCTCCTCAAATCCAAGCAAATGCCCTGCAAAAACTAATTCTGTTTTCTTTTTCAAATGATAAAACAACTTTAGATAAGCTCTTCCCTGTTTTGGCACTGCAATATGCAAATCAATACTTTTTGTCTGTTTTGGTTTTATCGAACCAATCGGAAGAATTCCTGACTCTAAACACGCTCCATCACAACTTACTTCATAACGAACTTCAATATAAGAATCTAAATCTGTAAATTCCATATAATTTTTAATTTTCAATTCTTTTGTATCTTGATGAAAAGATACAACTCTGGCAGGACGATAGACATTTTTATATTCCAAAAGTCCAGTATGAGGGGTTCGATCTGGATATACCAATCCATCCATACAAAAATTTCCATCGTGAATTTTCTCTCCATGATCCCCACCATAATAATAAATCGTTTTTCCTTCTAATGTCTTTCCATAAGCAATCGCATGGTCACACCATTCCCAAACAAATCCTCCACATAGTTCCTCATATTGATCCATCCATATAAAATAATCCTCTAAATCACCAGGACCATTCCCCATTGCATGACAATACTCACAAAGAATAAATGGCTTGTCTGGTTTGTTTTCCAAATATTGTTTTATTTCGTCAAATCCTGGATACATTCTACTATAGAGATCTAGATTTGAAAAATCATATGTTTTCTCTCGATTTCTATAACGAGCTCCTTCATAATGTGTCAATCGGCTCTTATCAAATTTCTTGGTCCATTCTAGTGCTTTTTCAAAATTACACCCAAAAGCACTTTCATTCCCCATAGACCAAATCAAAATACAAGACCGGTTTTTATCTCTTTGAATACAAAGTTTTACTCGATCCAAAATGGCTTTTTCCCATTCCTTATTGTCCGCAATTGGTTTATTCCAACAATTAAATTTATTTGCATCACAATTATCTGCATAGAAAATTTCACAAGGACCATGGCTTTCAATATCTGCTTCATCAATTACCATAAATCCATACTTATCACATAGCTGATAAAAAACAGGAACATTTGGATAATGACTGGTTCGAATAGCATTGATATTGTGTTGTTTCATTAAAGTAAGATCCTGTTTTATCTGTTCTAAATTAATTGTAAAACCAGTAATTGGATCAAACTCATGTCGATTTACTCCATGAAACTTAATCTTTACACCATTTAAATAGACTACCTTATCAATCACACAAATTTCACGTAATCCTACATAATCTACAATTGTTTCGTTCTCTGTCTCAATTACTAAAGTATAAAGATATGGTTCTTCCGGATTCCATAAAATTGGTTCTGAAATCTCTAATAAAAATTCTTTTCCTGTTTCACAAAAAGCCTTTCTTTCATCTGCTGCATCCAAAAGAGTAATTGAAGTTGGTATCATTTCTTCAAAATACTGCACTTGTATTGATACAATTGCTTTGGTTTCATTAAGCTTTGTCTGAACAAAATAATCTCGCACTGCCTGTTTTGGTCTTTTTAATAAATAAACATCTCGAAAAATACCACTCATTCGAAATTTATCCTGATCTTCAAGATAACTTCCATCACACCACTTTAATACAAGTACAGCTAATGTATTATTTCCTTCTATTATTGTATCACTAACATCAAATTCGCTAGTTGCATGAGATACTTGACTATATCCAATATACGTTCCATTGAGCCAAACATAAAAGCAAGCATCTACTCCCTCAAAATTCAAATAAACTTTTGGTGCATAGCAATCCTTTTCATATTTAAACTGATGAATATAAGCTCCACAAGGATTGTCCTGAGGAACGTATGGCGGATCAAATGGAAAAGGATAGCGAATATTTGTATATTGATGAGAATCATATCCTATCATCTGCCAAACCCCCGGCACTTCAATCCAATCATAAGAAGTTACATCATAACCAATTTCATAAAATGCATCTTCTAATTCATAGATACTTTTAAAATAACAAAATCTCCATTTTCCATTTAACATCTGAATTCGATCGGAATCCTCACGTTTTTCTACAAGCGTATCGATTCTTTTAGAAGCTGGAATATAATACGCTCTAGCTGGCATGGTATTTTCATGCAGCATACCCAAATCTTCATAATGTCTTGGTATAATCATTGAACTCCTCCTTTATTTTTTTATTCTGTCTTTTCTCTTTTTGTACTCTTTTGCTTTCTTCTTTTGTATTTATTTCACGTTTGCTTTCTGTCTTTATTATATAAATTTCACCAAAAATCATCCATAAATTATATTAGACAAAACATACACAAAATGATACAATACAAAAACAAGTAATAAATCTTTCCGTTTTCTAAAGAAAGGAGCTGCAAATATGTATATTAACTCTGCTTATCTTAACAACTCCCTTGTCGATTTCAAAGATAAATCCAAACCACTTATTGTAGGAAGCTGCGGAACCTATCATCTTTATACACGTCCAACACTTCCTACTCATCGTCCAAGAGGTCGTCTGGATTATCAGATTCTCTATATTGCCTCTGGTAAGGCACACTTTTATTTTGATAGCAGTTCTGAATCCACAATTGTAACAGCTGGACATATGGTTATCTACCGCCCCAAAGAACCCCAACGATATATTTATTATGGGGTTGATCAAACAGAAGTATACTGGGTTCACTTTACAGGCAGCAGTGTTAAAAATATTCTTAGAAGTTATGGTATAAAAGATAATATGCGTATTATTCCTACTGGAACTTCATTAGAGTATACAAGAATTTTCAAACAAATGATTCAAGAATTACAAAGATGTCAAACTGACTATAAGGAATTATTAGCTTTATTATTACGACAAATTCTTATCTCAATTCATCGTCAATTAACCAATGAGCACAAATTAAGAAATGAGTATCTTGACAAAGAAATTGAACTTGCTATTCAATATTTTAATGACAATTACAATACCGAAATTAACATTGAAGCTTATGCTGCTTCAAGGGGTATGAGTGTCAGTTGGTTTATCCGCAATTTCAAGCAATACACAAATACTACTCCAATGCAATATATTGTATCGATTCGTATTACTAATGCACAAGTTCTTCTAGAAACTACCAATTATAATATAACAGAAATCGGTTCCATTATAGGGTATGATAACCCCCTTTACTTTAGCCGGATATTTCGTAAACAAAAAGGTGTCTCTCCTTCTGAATACAGAAATCAATGTAGATAAAATGTCATTATTTTTTATATATAAAAAAACAGAGAATTCTAAAAAGAATTCTCTGTCTATCATAAACTTTTTGCAATTAATTCATTAATTTTACAACATTTAATTTAACGCCAGGACCCATTGTAGAAGTAAGCGTAACACTCTTCAAATATTGTCCTTTTAAAGCACTAGGCTTTGCCTTAATAACTGCATCAATGAGAGTCTGGAAATTGTCCACTAACTTATCTTCTGTAAAAGAAGCTTTTCCAATTGGCACATGAATAATATTTGTCTTATCAAGTCTGTATTCTACCTTACCAGCTTTAATATCATGAATCGCTTTTGTTACATCCATAGTAACTGTTCCAGCCTTAGGGTTTGGCATCAATCCCTTCGGTCCAAGTACACGTCCCAAACGACCAACAATTCCCATCATATCAGGAGTAGCAACTACTACGTCAAATTCAAACCAACCTTCATTTTGAATCTTAGGAATTAATTCCTCACCACCAACATAATCTGCTCCAGCAGCCTGAGCCTCATTTACTTTTTCCCCTTTTGCAAATACTAATACTCTGGCAACCTTACCTGTTCCATGTGGCAATACAACTGCACCACGAACTTGCTGTTCTGCATGACGTCCATCACATCCTGTTCTGATATGAGCCTCAATCGTTTCATCAAATTTTGCAACCGCTGTTTTCTTTACTAATGCAACCGCATCTGCTGTATCATACAATACGCTGCGATCCACTAATTTAGCAGCTTCTGCATATCTCTTACCTGTCTTCATCTCCTATAACCTCCTAGTGGTATTTGTGCGGGATTTCGTATTCGTATATCCCTCCCACATATCCAATCCTAAAACTATGGTTTCTGTTGATTTGTGTCCTTGAATCGAATTAATCTACTACTTCAATTCCCATACTTCTTGCTGTACCAGCGATCATGCTCATAGCTGCTTCCAAACTTGCAGCATTTAAATCAGGCATCTTTAATTCTGCAATCTTTTGCACCTCAGCCTTTGAAATTTTTGCTACTTTATTCTTATTTGGTACAGCAGATGCTGTCTTTAAATTACATGCTTTCTTTAACAAAACAGCAGCTGGAGGAGTCTTTGTAATAAAACTGAAACTTCTATCTGCATACACAGTAATTACAACCGGAATAATCATGCCATCCTGATCAGCTGTTCTTGCATTGAACTCCTTTGTAAATTGAACAATATTCACACCATGTTGTCCAAGAGCTGGTCCAACTGGTGGAGCTGGTGTTGCCTTTCCAGCAGGAATCTGTAATTTAATATAACCAGTAACTTTTTTAGCCATAAGGCACCTCCTAAAATATGTGGTATTTCGACGAATGGATGTCTATCTGCATCCATTCTCCCACGGCGTCAATCTTTCAAACGCCATTTACAGTTTCTTGATTTCTGTGAAACTTAATTCAACCGGTGTTTCACGACCGAACATATCTACTGTAATTGTAACTGTCTGCTTTGCATGATTAATTGATTTGATCACACCAACTGTATCCTGCCAAGCTCCTGTTACTACAGAAACACTATCGCCTTCTTCAAAGTCAATTATTACTTTACTTGTAGACTTAATGCCAAGTGGTCTCATCTCTTCTTCCGTCAGATGAACTGGCTTTGATCCTGGTCCTACAAATCCGGTTACACCTCTGGTATTACGGACAACATACCAAGTATCATCATTCATAACCATATTGATTAACACATAACCTGGAAACAATTTTTTTTGTGTTTCCTTCTGCACGCCGTTCTTTACTTCTACAACATCCTGCATCGGAACTACTACATCCAAAATCTGATCTTCTAGTTTCCGATTTTCAATCGTCTTCTCAATATCTGCTTTAACCTTATTCTCATATCCAGAATAAGTATGAACTACATACCAATTTGCCTCTGCCATATCCCATCACCCTTGTCCTTATCATAAAATGAACCTAAGTCCCAAGCCGATAACCGCATCTAAGAATGCAATCATTACACACAAAATAACAGATACAATAATAACTGCTATGGTTTGCTTTGCAACTGATTCTTTATTAGGCCAGACAATCTTATAAAACTCTGCTTTCAGACCTTTGAACCAACTTTTCTTCGGAGCTGTTTCGCTCTTTGCATTTTCACCCATTTATTTCACCTCAATTATTTTGTTTCTTTGTGCAATGTGTGTGTTTTGCAGAATTTACAATATTTCTTTGTTTCCATTCTGTCAGGATGTGTTTTCTTGTCTTTCGTCATGTTATAATTACGTTGCTTACATTCTGTACATGCCAATGTGATTTTTGTGCGCACAACTTCCACCTCCGCTTAAATTCAATTTTGTTTCTATGCTCTTTTTTCTTTCTTAGAAAATTCCATTTTTGAGCATAAAAAAAAGACTTCTTCCATCTCTCATATCACACTATACCATAAGGGGCAAAAATCGTCAAGTATTTTTTATGAAACTTCAAGACAAACGCATGAGTGAATAAATTGTGAACAAAAAACACCATTATCGGATATTTGTGATATTATTACAATAAATGAAACATAATAAGGAAAATAAACATTCATGTGTTTGTTCTGCCCACGATAGAACTGTCTACCACCATATAAAGTTGCTGCCCTACATTTGTTAGAATCAGCGGTTACAGACATTATATTAAAAGAACAAAAAGGAAATATGCTCGATTATCAATGAAAAAGCGGGATATGAACTTCATTTTATTGAAATGGTATGTAGAATATGACGGCTTCTTACTATTCGTATCTTGCAAAATAAATGCATGGCAGCAGAAAATCAGTAAGTCAGAATGTTTGAATAAAATCCTTAACTTATAGTGGAGTAATTTCCTGATAGTTGATAAAAAATCCTCTTTTTTAGTATTATAATATCTACTATTCAGGAAATCTTAAATATAAATACCCCAAAATAAATTTCTTTTATTAAAATCTTATTCATTTAATACTATAAATTCATTTCCACTTTCTTCAAATGCTATAGTTCCATCCGAAAGTCCAATCCGATAAGTTTCGTTTGTTAAAGGGTCCAAAATCACTGCATTATAAGGATCATATCCTACAATCAGTACATATTCCCCTCTCAATTTCCCAAGCACTGCTCGATTTGTCTGTACAAAATAAAGTACTTGCCTTAAGCTACAACCAGTTAGATCCAGCCCTCCTTTCTCTGTCTGTTCATTTAATATTTCCAATGCACTTTTTCCAAGTGAAGTCAATGGCACAGTGTCAATTAAAACCCCTTTTGTTTGAAGTATTGCTTCTAAACAAAGATTCAATGATTCTTTCTCTGTTGTTGTAATAGAAATTCCAGAAAGATTCACCGTATCTAATGCATTGCTTCGTTTCCAAATATAATTTCCATCATTTCCAAGAATCACTCCTGCTTCTTCCCATGCAAGATGAATTGCCTCCCTTAAATTATCACTTGCAGTCATCAAACCTCCCTTTGCATATACATAATATAAAAACATAGGATCTGACTCAAAACTTAATATTAAATTTTCCTCTCCACTGCTTTGGATCTCCTCTACATAACCTGTCTTTAAGGAAGAAGTACCTACACTGCTAATCAAATTAATTCCTAACTCTTTTTTCTTTAATTCTGTTGCAATTTGGCTTACTGTTAATATTTTTGTATTAGCAGAGTCATTATTGGTAATATATTCTTCTTCTGCTTTTCTATACTCCCCATCTTCTGTCTTTTGATATCGTTTTAAAGTAATCATATTATCTGCTGTAATCTCAGCTTCCGTAAAATAATATCCTTCCTTATGATAAGAACCTACTTGTTTTTCCTCCTTATCCACAATTGTAAGGTAAGACATATAACACTCTATCTGTCCCGTTGCAGTTTTTCTAATTTCCTCCTCTCTTACTGTTCCATATGCCAAATCCTCATCTATAAATCCAATAACCTGAAGATTTTCGCCTTCTTTCGCATAAATCGTAAATTCTCTATTTTCATTTAATAACAAAACATGTATCTTCTTTGCATAATAACGCTCTTTTCCATCCTGCCATGCTAAAATATTCCCAGAAGGACTAATCACATAACACCCTTCCTTCAATCCTGTAATCTGTGTAATATATTCATGGCTAGTAAAATCCATAGCATAATATTTTCCTTCTAGTATAAAATGAATAATACTTTCTCCACTAATAGTAAATAACTTTCCTAAATTTCCTTTTAAATAATCTGATGATTTCTGATAAGGAATATAAAATAATTCTTCTGCTATATTTTCTTCATAAATATAATGATATAAAATCAGTCCCACCTTTCCTTCATGAAGTCCTCTATTCATATAGCCATGCACTATAAAATAGACATCTCCATTTTCCTCTGTTTTAACAATCTCTATATCATGTTTTTTATAATTGCTGCGTACACCATCATCTTCTGGATCATAAAAGCTAAAAATACAACACATCATATTGGCCGCTGAACGATAATACCAAAGTTCTCCATTTGATACAAAGCAAGTAATATCTCCATTTGCATTAGCAGCCATTTTTGTCTGTATATCTGGCTGAATTCCTAAATTGATCCGACTTGCATTAATATTTTCACTGACTGGCAAAAATGCTTGTTTCATATCTCGTTCATAAGTCAATAAAAAAATTCGTTCTTCTGTATAACGAGTGCGAAAAAATTCTGTAATATCATATCGTTCTTTTGTTCCATACATGTTTTTTGCTTCTACTTGATAGCTTAACTCCATACAGGTCACATTTTCGCTAATTTCCAAAATCGCAACCTGTGGTTTTGATAATTGTACTACTTCCAAATCTCCCCAAGTAATTTGTGAGAAACTAGAATAAATATTCACTGCACCAAAATTTGTATTATCTCCTTGTGAACCAGATTCCAAATATTTTACTAACTCCTCTGCTTCTGTTTTATCAAATGTTCTTCTACTAAAATCTAATACATAATGTAGCTTATCTGTAATATATTCTGCGCCATCCATAATTCTTGTATAATAATTAATAATTGGATGCGTTTCTGTTGTAAGGTGAATCACCATCGTATATTCTTCACCTTTTTCAATTAAATTTTCAATCTCTAAGGTAGCTTCTATATAAGTGGATTTGTTTTTCCAATCAGATACTTCCGTTCGCTCAATTAGACGTGTTTGATCTAAAGATCGAATCTCATAGGAAATAGATGTAATAGGATTGCCATACGTATCTACTTGTACAGTCAGATTACGATTTTCTTCCAAAGGAGTTATTGTATCACGCATAGAAGCTGCATCCATTGTTTCTTTATATCCATGTAAACAATTAATTCTCTCTTTTCCTGCCATCATATAAATTACTGGCAGTGTCGCCGATTCCATATTGATCATATCAATTTGTTCTGTTCTATTCAACCTCCAAAATACACCTGCTGCTACAGCCGCAAATAAAAGAAAGAGTAAAACTATACGTCTGAAAATCTTCTTCATACTACTCTACCACGCTTTCTATAAAATCTCTTTCATTCCTCTGTCCCCTTTTTTAACAAACATTTTAATGTAGGAGTTACATGAAAAAATTCCTCTATTTGACTCAATTCTTTTGTATTATTGGCAGATTTTCCCTGATAAATACCACGTATTAGGATATTTTTTGGAGTATGTTCCATATCAATAAATTCCAAAAGTTGCGTTCGATAGCCATAGTTCTCCAAATATTCTGCTCGTACAGCATCTGTTAAAAGAGCTGCCATTCGTTCTTTTATAATCCCATATTTTAAAATAGAAGAGAGTTCTTTACTTTTCATTTGCTGATTCCATTCATGTTGACAACATGGAACAGATAAAATTACTTTTGCACCCCATTTAACTGCTTTATAAAGCGCATAATCTGTTGCTGTATCACAAGCATGAAGTGTAACTACCATATCTACTTGATTCACCCCTGTATAGGAAGCAATATCCCCTTTTAAAAATTCTAGTTCTTGATAGTGATACTTTTGAGCTAATTTGGAACAGTTCTCAATTACTTCCTCTTTCAAATCTAATCCTATCATATGAATATCATATCCATTTTTTTCCTTTAAATAATAATAAATCGCAAACGTTAAATAAGACTTTCCACATCCAAAATCAATCAATGTTAATTTCTTATTTCGGGGAAGATGTGGCAAAATATCTTCAATAAATTCTAAAAAACGATTGATCTGTTTAAATTTATCATATCGATTTTTTATAATCTTCCCCTCCTTTGTCATAACCCCTAAATCTTCTAAAAATGGAAGATAGTTTCCTTCCTCTAAAATATATCGTTTTTTTCTATTATGAGAAAAATTTTCTTGTGTTTTTGGACTCTCTTGTAATTTGGATATAATAGTATATTTTCCCTGCTTATTTCCTAAAATTGTTATAAATTCTTGTTTTGTCCATATTTGTCCCTGTTTAAATTCAGAATTGAATAACCTAAGTACTTCCTTTTGTATTTCCTCTTTTGACAAATTTTCATGAAATACTTTTGTTCCTATATAATGAGAAACTTGAAAAACTATTTGATTTTTTACTAAAACAGGTCGTACTTTTGTCTTTTTTGTAATCCCCTTTTTCTTAGCTCCACTAAATATCATTTGAATACAATTTTCATTTATTATCTCATTTAATTTTTCTTCTAATTGCTTCTGATTTTTCATTTTTCACTAATTCCTTTAAATTTTTTTATGTAAAAGAATGGAGACGGTTCTACCATCTCCATTTCTCTTTGCCCGTTTTACTTCCTACCCTTGATTATACGGACAGCATTTCACTCTGTCAATCAATAATTTTTCTAATATACTCTTCGTCTTCTTCGGCGACTTCTGCGATGTAACATTTCTTGATACAAAAGAACTTCAATTAAATCACTCATCCAGTCTGGTTGATTCTGTAAAGCAATCAAACAATCCCTACATGGGCGCCCTGGAGGACAAGAACATGGGCGCTTTGGAGGACGAGGAAATATCCAACTTGGACCTCCTTGTGGTGGACGTGGTGGCGGCGGTGGTGGTGGAAATCCTGGTCCTTGCGGTGGACGTGGCCCCCAACCCGGCCCTCCCTGTGGTGGGCGTGGTGGTGGAAATCCTGGTCCTTGTGGTGGACGTGGCCCCCAACCTGGACCTCCTTGTGGCGGACGTGGTGGCGGTGGTGGTGGAAATCCTGGTCCTTGTGGTGGACGTGGCCCCCAACCTGGGCCCCCTTGTGGTGGGCGTGGTGGTGGTGGAAATTCTGGCCTTCCTTGCGGTCGTTTCTGACACGAATTACACATTTGACTACTTTGAAGACTTCCATCATTCTCCTCTACAGGTGTCATTTCTATTGGTATATTTTCCATTGTTATATCATTTCTTGACATCTCTTCTATAGGTATACCTTCTACTCTATTTTCTACTGGCATATTCATTTCTTCTTCATTTTCATCTTCTGTATAAGGCATCTCTTTTTCCTCTTGTAATTCCTTATATATCCTCTCACAGATATTACGCATCATTAATTTATCCGGATATTCATCAAACATCATACTTCCATCGTATTCTAGTTTATCACACTCTTCTTCCACTTTCTCCTGAATTGTTTTTGCCATTTGTGGATATATTCCTTTGACATAATCCCAGTCTTTTTCTTCAAGTGCTTCCCAATTTTCTTCTTGGTTTTGTGCATTTATCATATAAAACGGTTGGTATGCCATATAAGCCTCACCTTCCATATCGCATGGCAAATGTTTCATCTATAGTATATGTATTCTAATAAAATATGTTCCTTTCTCATCTCTTTTCTACATTTTTGTATCATATGTAAATCCACAAAAAGACTGTTTTACTAAGTTCAATATCATATCCATTCTATAGCCAATCATATCGGATACTATATTCTCTTAGTATAACAGTCTTTTTATTTATTTTTATAATTTTTGTCTATTTATACGTCACGAAATTTAAAACGCTTTACTTGTTCTTTTAACTGAGCTGCTTGAGCAGAAAGCTCCTCACTTGTAGCAGAGGACTCTTCAGCAGTAGCAGAATTTGCCTCTACTACTACAGAAATCTGCTCAATTCCTTTATTAATTTCCTCCATAGCAACCGCTTGTTGCTTAGAAGATTCTGCTACACCCTCAATCGATTGTACAATTTCTTCAATTCCATTAATAACATCCATCAGCACAGAAACAGTATTCTCTACAATTCCATTTCCAGCCGATACTTCAGATAATGCTGTACCAATTAATTCCCTTGTATCTTCCACTGCCTTTGCACTTTCATTGGCTAACTGACCAATTTCACCTGCTACCACAGCAAATCCTCTTCCTGCCTCTCCTGCACGTGCTGCTTCAATCGAAGCATTTAAAGACAAAAGATTGGTCTGGGATGCAATATTTTCAATTGTTAAAATAATATTTTCAATTTCTTTTGATGCATTGCTAATTCGTTCCATTGCATTCGTAACTTCTTGCATATTTTTTGTACTATCTTGAGCAGACTTTTCAATTTTCATAGCCCCTTTACTAGCTTGTACTGCTTCCTCTGCGTTCTGTTCTACTTTAGCAGTTGTATCACTAATCGTAGCAAGCAACTCCTGTACTGCACCAGCCTGATCGGTTGCACCCTCTGCCAAATTCTGTGCTCCTCCTGCCATCTGATCGCTTCCTGCTGATACCTGATCGGCTGCCTCTCGAATAGATAATAAAGTTTTACTTAAAGAACTATTAATTTTACGTATAGACAACAAAATTTCTTCAAAATCACCTATATAATGTTTCTCTGCTCTTGTACGAATTGAAAAATCTCCATCCGCCATACTAGATAATAAATATTTAATATCACCAATAATTGCTTTTAATCCATCTACAATTCCTTTCGTGGCATCAGCAAGAACAGCAACTTCATCCTTTGTTTCAATCACTGGTATCTCTGACTGTAAATCTCCTTCTAATATCTGATTTAACCGTTTTGCACAAAGTCGAATTGGTTCTCCAATTGCTTTTCCTGTCTTAATTGCTATAGAAGAAGCTATCACAATAGCAATAATTACAATTGCAATCATAGCAAGCATACTAAAAATTAATTTTCCAAAAAAGTCCAAAATTGGTGCATTTACTGCTACACTCCATCCTTCTGTATTTTTAATAGGAGCATAGGATAACATTTTTACTATACCACCATAAGTATATGTTCCAAAACCACTTCCTCCAGCAATCATATCCTCCTCTATACTGGCAATCTTTCTTAAAGAAGAATCTGTTTTTGCATCCTGAATCGTATTCTCTGCAATTTCTACTCGCTCTATCAAAGTATGTGCTATTGTAGTTCCCTCTTTGTTCAATATGTAACAATTGGAATTTTTACTAATTTCAATATCCTTTGCAATATCATTTAACATATCTAATGGTAATACCACCATAATTACTCCTGTAATGTTAGTATTTGGCAAACCACCTTCCCATACAGGTGAAGCTGCATACAAACGAACCATTCCATCAGTAGGAGATATGGTAGGATCTGAAAAATATACTTCTCCCTTTATTGCATGCTGAAAAAAATCACGATCACTAAAATCTGTACCATCTATTTCTGCAATGCCTTCCGTATTGATTAGTCTTCCTCGAATAAACCCATACCCTTGTACCTTCTGTGAGATAATCTCTTGTTTTTCTTCAATTGTATAGGCATCACTTGAAAATCTAGAAACACATCCCAATTCTTGTACTATATTTTTATAGGAGGTAATCTCCCATTCCACTCTGTCTGCTACAAGATGTGAAACCTCATTCATTGTTGTTTTCAGCATATCATATGTACTATAGAAGTTCAAAATGCAACCTACTAATCCTAAAACTATCATAGCAATTGTAACAACTTGAACCATAGTAAATTGTATCTTTTTTTGAATAGAGTCTGCATTTTTCGTACTGAAAGAAAATTTTTTTTCTGCCTTACTCCTTTGCATAACAATTACTCCCTTACTTTTAATTTTATTTTCTTTCCTAATCGTACTACTATCTGATTATTTTGTCAATAATGATTCCAGTCCAAAACGTACCAATTCCTTTGCTTGCAAAACACATTTTAATCTTAAAACGAAACAGTACTATTTTTATAAAAATATTCTCCTAAATCATCCAATTTATAAAAATCTTCATATCCAATTTCAAAAACTGACTTTTTTAAAAGTAATTCTGAAATATCAATCTGATTTTTTATTAAATATTGCCAAAATCCACTATGAGAAATATCTCCTTGAAGCTGAACTCCTTTCACTGTGCCATTTCGTACAATTACTTTTTGATAGGCATTTCGACATTCACGCTTATAAATTTGTGAACCTTCCTCTTTTGGCTCCACCTCTCCTACTGAAAGCATTGTAAGTCCAAAGAAATTAATTGTATTTTTTATACAAAATATATCGGTATATTTCATCTGTTGTCCACTCATATTTGCGGCTGCAATTCTACCTTGATCCATCGCATTTGGCCAAATCCCAGAAAGAGCTGTAACATCGCCGGCTGCATAAATATCTAAATCAGAAGTGCGCATAAATTCATCTACTACAATCCCTCGTTCTGTCTTTAATCCACTGCCCTCTAAGAAAGCCAAATTTGGTCTTACACCAGCTGCACAAACTACAAAATCACAGGAAATTTCTTCTCCATTTGACAATTTTACTGCCGTAATTTGGTTTTGATCATTTACTACAGAATCACTTGCACCTATTCCAAGTTTAAATACAGCCCCTGCTTTCTCAAATAGTTCTTGATATGCCTGTGCAGAAGTTGTATCTGTCTGTAAAGGAAGCACTCGTTCTGCCATCTCAGCAATTGTTACTTTTATCCCACGTTCTAAAAGTGCATATGCTACATCTAAACCTACCAAACCACTTCCTACAATAAATACATGTTTTACATCTTGTTCCTGAATGACTTTTTTTATTTTTTGTGCATCGCTTAAATCCCGAAATCCAAATACATTTGCTGCTGTACGAAATCCAGGAATTGGTGGTATCCCATAGACAGAACCAGTAGCAATCAATAATTTTTCATAAGGCAGATAACCCTGTTCCAATAAAACCCGTTTCTGTTTTGGATTAATTCCAGTTACTTTTTGTCCTTTTCCCCATAAAATTTGTTTCTTTTCGAAAAAGTCTTCTGGTACAAAAGAAAGCCCTTCCTCATCTCGCTCACCACTGAGGAATTTGTGCAGCATACAACGGGAATGAGAATATTCATCAATGGATAACATCTGGATTGTCGCATCTGGCTTTAAAAGCCGAAGACGCTCTGCAGCTGCCATTCCGGCTGCTCCAGTTCCGATTATTACATAAGGATTTCCCATGCTTACACCTCCTCTACATAAATCGCATTTTTCGGACAAGCTGCTACACAAGCTGGGCCCTCTTCCCGATCCATGCAAAAATCACATTTTAAGATCTTTGTTTTAGTTACATCTGGTTTTGGAATCCCATATGGGCAGTTCATCACACACATAAAACAAGCTCCACAACGTTCTTCGTTATATAATACATGTCTTGTTTTTTCATCCTGATAAAGTGCTCCACTCATACAGCTTCCTGCACACTGAGGTACTCCACAGTGACGACAAAACATTGGTAAATAACCACCTGTTCCATCATTTACAATATCATTACGAGCTTCATTTGCTGGATCTTTAAAATCAAGTGTTTCCACACCTGTTTTTCCATCTTTCCTATGACTTTCCATACAAGCAAGTGCACAATTTTTACATCCGTCACATTTGGAAGGATCGATCATGATTCGTTTCATGTTGCTCCCTCCTTTCTTAAATATGAAGCCCTTTTCGCTTCTCCTCAATAATTTGTTCCAATTGTTCAGCAGCTTTTACTGGATCTAATTCTATAATTACTTGTCCTCCAGTAAGCTCTTTTAAACCTTCTGTCAAAACTTTAACAGTAAGATCACTGCCTGCAATATATGGCTGTTGTCCTAAATGTAATGGCAATCCAAGAGCAGCACCAAACATTCCATCTGCTAATGCTTGTTCTTCTAACCACTGTGGTGCAGAAAGAACAAGTGGGAGCTGTGGTAAATCAATATTTAACTCTTTTGCCAACGCAGTTGCTACCATCTCTAAACGTCCAATTGCAAGACATGGACCAAAATTTAATACAGGTGGAATATTAAGGCTCTTGCAAACTTCCTTTAATCCCTCTCCAGCAAGTTCTGCTGCCTCTGGTGTCATAAGACCACAATTTTCAATTCCACCAGAAGAACATCCTGCTGAGAGTACAAGAATATCTCTTTTTATCAATTCTTTTGTCAATTCTACTGTACATACATCATGTCCCAAGGCTGTCAAATTTGAGCATCCTACTACTCCTGCTACACCTTTGATTTTTCCTGTTACAATTAAATCTAATAATGGCTTCCAAGATTTTCCTAAAAAGTCATAAAGAGAGCCTTCACTAACACCTGTCAATGTATTTTTATTTCCATGCTCGGAAAGAAGACGAAGTTTTACTTGTCCTCGACGTTCCTTGTAAGCAGCAATTACTGCCTCCATCACTTGATTACTAATATTTTCTCGATCTTCATAAGAAAATTGTATCAGCTCTGCATTGACTTTCTTTGCTACATCATCTAGACAAATTTGTTTGATTTTTAGTTGATCACAGATTGGTTCAATCCCTGGCAGCGTACAATTAAACTCTGAAAGTACAGCATCAATTGCCCCTGTCGCTAAAACAGCTTCACTGGTATAGTTATTCCCTGCATGACCATCAAAAATATCAGTATAATGTGCTCCACGAAGTTGCAAGTCTTGTCCTACACAAGTACAGCCCACCAACTTAAAGCCCTTTGCTCCTACTTCTTGTGCCTTCTTTACTGCCTCCGGTGAAGCTAGTCGTTCCTGAAGATCTACAAAAATAGAATGTTGATGTCCAGTAATCATAATATTGATATAATCTGGATCAATTACATTTAACCCGACTGGTGCCATACGAATCTGTGGTTCTCCTAGCATTACATCATTTAATAAATTAGTTAAAGTTAAACCATACAAACCAGTTGATATTCCTAATTTTAAACAAGTCATCAACATATTGACTGGATCAGAATTTAGATTTGTAGAACACTTTACTACCCCTGAGAATACTTCCGATTTTGCACCGCCTGGCAAAATTCCAAGTTCTTTCCATTTATTATAACGAGGTGGATAAGCCAGTTTTTGAATCAATTCCATCTCTTCATAATCTGGTTTATAAAGATCAGCTAGTACTTTATCTGCTACTTCACAGGCCATTTTATGTAAGTCATCTGACTCTTCTAGACCAAATTCATGCACTAATAAACGAAGTGCTTGTTCCCCTTTAATTGGTCCTTTTGATAATCCAGTATTCTTTAAATTTCTTGCTGTATTCTCTACAACATGAATATAACATCCACTTCCACTTGCCACTGCCCGCAAAAGATTCCGAGTCACAATTGTATCTGCATCTGCTCCACAGATTCCACGTGGTGCCGAAGGAGTAATTCGGCATGGACCATTGGAACACAAACGACAGCAAACCCCTTTTAAACCAAATCCACACTTTGTCTTCTGTCCATCTACTCGATGATGGGATGTCTCCATTGGGAGACTTGCAATAAATTTTTCCAGAGGCTTATCCGCACTCTTACAGGTGTTGCATCCATAACAATCGTTCATTCTTTTCCTCCTTTGATAATAGTATTTATTATCAATAATAACATTCAATTACAAATTTGACAAGAATATTAAAAACAATTTTTTCTGAATTATAAAAAACCCCGGAAAATCGGGGTTTTTGAGAGGCGCAGACCGGATTTGAACCGGTGCGTACTGGTGTTGCAGACCATTGCCTTACCGCTTGGCTACTGCGCCATATATAATATTATATTAACATATCCCTTAAAATATGTCAAGAATGACTCCAAGGGGATTTGAACCCCTGTTACCGCCGTGAAAGGGCGGTGTCTTAACCGCTTGACCATGGAGCCAATTTTTATTTTTTTATAAAACTCCCCGAGCAGGGCTCGAACCTGCAACAACTCGGTTAACAGCCGAGTGCTCTACCATTGAGCTATCGAGGAAGAAGATTTTACCTTCAAAACTGCACATTGTATTCTCCGCTTTTTTCTTGGTCAAACCCTCGACCGATTAGTAATGGTCAGCTCCATCG
>CAJTXA010000018.1 GCA_910579865.1 uncultured Lachnospiraceae bacterium | reverse complement strand
GAAGAAAGAGTATTCACTCGCACATACAAAATGGATGTGCAAATATCATATCGTCTTCACTCCAAAGTATAGACGAAAAATTATTTATAATCAATACAAAGAAGATATAAGAGATATAATTAAGCAATTATGTAGTTACAAAGGAGTAGAAATTATCGAGGGACACCTTATGTCAGACCATATCCATATGCTGGTGAGCATCCCACCCAAGATAAGTGTTTCATCGTTTATGGGATATCTAAAGGGAAAAAGTGCCCTTATGATATTTGATAAGCACGCAAATTTAAAGTATAAATTTGGGAATCGTCATTTCTGGGCAGAAGGATATTATGTTAGTACAGTAGGATTAAATGAAGCAACAATCAAGAAGTATATCCAGGAACAAGAAAAACATGATATTGCAATGGATAAGTTAAGTGTAAAAGAATATGAAGACCCTTTTAAGGGTTAAAGCTAAGTAGTAAGAATGCCCCTTAAGGGGCAGCGACGAGTCAAGAGCAATTAGGCTTGAACGGGGCTGCGGGAATATGCGTAAGCATATTTCTCGTAGCTTAAAGAGAAAGCCAGCGCCTTTAGACGTTGGCCTAGCAATAAGGGCTTATAGCCCTAGTGCATACCACCCGTTTGACGGGTGGTCATGATTGGGTGTGTATATGCATATCCTGTGCTTGCTGAAATGAGAGTTTCTTCTTTTTTGTTTTTCTAAGAATAAGCTATGATTGAGAAGTTTACAGTGATATAATAGAAAAGAAAAAAACTTATTAAAATTAAAGTAATAAAAGCAAAAGAAGGAGTAAAAAAATGAAAATTATTACTATAATAGAATTGGATAAAAAAAAGAAAAAGATTGTTTTGGAAAATGGAGAGTGTTTTGCTCTATATTGTGGGGAGATTAGAAAATATCGGCTAGAAGAGGGAATTGAATTAGAAGATACGGTTTATCGAGAAATTGTGGATTATGTATTGACAAAACGAGCGAAAGAGAGATTACTTTATCTTTTAAAGGATTCTGATAAAACAGAAAAACAGATTCGAGAGAAATTAGAAGCAGTATATTATCCACAGACTGTAATTGAAAAAGTAATTACTTTTGGTAAAAATTATCACTATATTGATGATATTCGCTATGCTGAAAATTTTATAAGAGGGAAAAAGCAAAAGATCAGTAGAAAAGAGTTAGAATATAAACTATTACAAAAAGGAGTTTCAAAAGAAATTTGTCGTAAGCTTTATTTTGAAAATGAAACAGAAGAAGAGGGGGAAGAGGCTGCGTTGGAACAATTACTGCAAAAGAAAAAGGTTAATTTTTCAGAGATAACACAAAAGGAAAAGCAGAAACTTTATACATATTTTGTAAGAAAAGGATTTCCTTATGATTTAATACGAAAAAAAGTAGAGGAATTTGAATCGAGAGATACTTGACATAGTATCGAAAAAAGTATAAAATTGATATGTTGTATGCTTGTACAATGAAAACTTAATAAGGAGGTGCTCCTGTAATGCCGGAAATAATTTCTTATGTTATAGTGGCTTTAGTTGTAGCCGTTATTGTTGCTTTCGTTACTTGGTATACTGCAAATTCTTACCGACAGAAAGTATATGACTCAAAAGTAGGAAGTGCAGAGGAACGATCAAGAGAGATTATAGATGAAGCAAGAAAAACTGCAGAAACCGAAAAGCGAGAAGCTCTATTGAAAGCAAAAGAAGAAAATCTGAAAGCGAAAAATGAGCTGGAAAAGGAAACAAAGGAAAGACGTGCAGAACTTCAAAGATATGAACGCCGGGTATTAAGTAAGGAAGAAGCAGTGGATAAAAAAGCAGATTCTTTAGAAAAGCGTGAAGCAAATATTTCTTCCCGTGAGGAGGAATTAAACAGGAAGAGTGCAGAAGTCAATGAATTACATGATAAGAGTTTACAGGAATTAGAAAGAATCTCTGAATTAACCTCCGAACAAGCAAAAGAATATCTATTAAAAACTGTTGAAGATGAAGTAAAGCTAGATACCGCCAAGATGATTAAAGAACTTGACAGTAGAGCGAAGGAAGAAGCAGCAAAAAGAGCGAAGGAATATGTAGTAACAGCAATTCAAAAGTGTGCAGCAGATCATGTGGCTGAGACAACCATTTCTGTTGTGCAACTTCCAAATGATGAGATGAAAGGAAGAATTATCGGTCGAGAGGGACGAAATATTCGTACATTGGAAACAATGACAGGTGTAGATCTTATTATTGATGATACCCCAGAAGCCGTAATTTTATCCGGTTTTGATCCAATTCGTAGAGAAGTAGCAAGAATTGCTTTGGAAAAGCTAATTGTTGATGGACGAATTCATCCGGCAAGAATCGAAGAAATGGTAGAAAAGGCACAGCGAGAGGTAGAACAAAATATTCGGGAAGAAGGAGAAACTGCAATATTAGAAGTTGGAGTTCATGGAATTCACCCAGAATTGATACGCCTTCTTGGTAAAATGAAGTTTCGAACCAGTTATGGTCAAAATGCATTAAAACATTCGATTGAAGTAGCACAGCTTGCTGGGTTATTAGCCGGAGAGATTGGTGTGGATATTCGTATGGCAAAGAGAGCCGGTTTATTACATGATATCGGTAAGTCAGTAGATCAGGAAATGGAAGGAACGCATGTACAGATTGGAGCAGATTTATGTCGTAAGTATAAGGAATCTGCAGTTGTTATTAATGCGGTGGAGTCACATCATGGGGATGCGGAGACCACTTCTTTAATTGCTTGTATTGTACAGGCGGCTGATACAATTTCTGCTGCAAGACCGGGCGCAAGGAGAGAAACATTAGAAACATATACCAATAGGTTGAAACAGTTGGAAGATATTACGAATAACTTCAAAGGTGTAGATAAGTCATTTGCTATTCAGGCAGGTAGAGAGATTCGAGTCATGGTAGTTCCAGATCAGATTAATGATGCAGATATGATTTTATTGGCAAGGGATATTTCAAAACAGATTGAGGCAGAATTAGAATATCCTGGACAGATTAAGGTTAGTGTGATTCGGGAATCGAGAGCAGTGGATTATGCGAAATAAGAGAGTTTGGTTTTGCGTATAGTGAGTTCGCAGATATTGGGGAAAAGTAAGATTTCCTAATTTCTGCGAACTTTTTTTATTAGTGAAGCTAATTATTGCAATTAAATATTATGATTTTTGTAAAAAGCGTATTTATGGTATGCTTAGTGATAAGTACAATAATAGTCAAAAAAAGAAGAATGGAGGTTTTTTATGAGTCAGGTAAAGAGAGTGTATGTAGAAAAAAAGGCACCTTATGCAGTAAAAGCAAAGGAATTAAAGGAAGAAATTGGAAGTTATTTGGGAATTAAGACAGTAACAGGGGTACGTGTTTTGATTCGATATGATGTGGAGCATATTTCAGAAGAGATTTTTGAGAAAGCTTGTAATACGGTATTTTCTGAACCTCCAGTGGATGAATTATATCAAGAGCGATTTGAGATGACAGAAAAAGAACGTTGTTTTTCAGTGGAATTTTTGCCTGGGCAGTTTGATCAGAGGGCAGATTCAGCAGTACAATGTGTTCGGTTTTTAAAGGAAGATGAGGAACCAATTATTCGCACAGCAGTAACTTATGTGATTGAAGGAAACGTAACAGAAGAAGAGTGGGAACGGATTAAGATGTATTGCATTAATCCAGTGGATTCTAAAGAAACCGATTTAGTAAAACCAGATACACTTGTTACAGTATTTGAGGAACCAGAAGATATCCTGATTTTAGATGGATTTCAGGATATGGAAGAAACGAAATTAAAAAAGCTTTATGATTCTTTTAATCTTGCTATGACATTTCGGGATTTTCTTCATATTCAAAATTATTTTCGAATGGAAGAAAAAAGAGATCCTTCTATGACAGAGATTCGGGTATTGGATACGTATTGGTCGGATCATTGCCGTCATACTACATTTTCAACTGAATTAAAAAAGGTGACATTTGAGGATGGATATTTTAGGACACCAATAGAAGAGGCTTATCAAACATATTTAAAGGATCGAGAAGAAGTTTTAAAAGGACGTCAGGATAAGTTTGTCTGTCTGATGGATTTGGCACTGATGGCGATGCGAAAGTTAAAAAAGGAAGGAAAGTTAGAAGATCAGGAGGAATCGGAGGAAATTAATGCTTGCAGTATTGTAGTTCCAGTGGAGATTGATGGAAAAACAGAGGAATGGCTTATAAATTTTAAAAATGAAACCCATAATCATCCAACAGAAATTGAACCATTTGGTGGAGCTGCAACCTGTTTAGGAGGAGCGATTCGAGATCCACTTTCTGGACGAACTTATGTATATCAGGCGATGCGTGTAACTGGAGCTGCTGATCCAACCAGATCCGTTCAAGATACATTAAAAGGAAAATTACCACAGAAAAAATTAGTGCGTGGTGCGGCAAATGGCTATAGTTCTTATGGAAATCAGATTGGTTTGGCTACTGGTTATGTAAAGGAAATTTATCATCCTGATTATGTGGCAAAACGAATGGAAATTGGAGCAGTTATGGGTGCTGCACCAAGAAAGAGTGTGATTCGAAAAACTTCCGATCCAGGAGATAAAATTATTTTACTTGGTGGACGTACTGGACGAGATGGATGCGGCGGTGCAACGGGTTCTTCAAAGGTGCATACAGAAGCTTCGATTAAGACTTGCGGTGCAGAAGTACAAAAGGGAAATGCACCTACAGAACGAAAGATTCAACGCCTGTTCCGCAGAGAAGAGGTCAGCCGTTTAATTAAAAAATGCAATGATTTTGGTGCAGGTGGAGTGTCTGTAGCAATTGGGGAACTTGCTGCTGGTCTTCGTGTAAATTTAGATCGAGTGCCTAAGAAATATGCTGGATTAGATGGAACAGAAATTGCAATTTCAGAATCGCAAGAGCGTATGGCAGTTGTAGTCGATCCAAAGAATGTGGAGCAGTTTTTAAGTTATGCAGCAGAAGAAAATTTAGAAGCAGTAGAGGTTGCCTATGTAACAGAAGAGCCACGGCTAATATTGGAGTGGAAAGGGAAGGAAATTGTCAATATTTCCAGAGCATTTTTGGATACAAATGGAGCACATCAAGAGACCAATGTTTTTGTAGAGATGCCAAAGGAAAATCCAAGCTATTTAAAAAAACCACAGGTAACAGATATCAAACAAACGTGGCTTACTATGCTACAGGATTTAAACGTTTGTTCACAAAAAGGATTGGTGGAATGGTTTGATAGTTCGATTGGAGCAGGAACAGTATTGATGCCATATGGTGGAAAATACCAGATGACAGAGATACAAACGATGGTAGCGAAATTACCTGTATTAAAAGGACATACAGAAACCGTAACTATGATGAGTTATGGTTTTGATCCTTATCTTTCTTCTTGGAGTCCATTTCATGGAGCAGTTTATGCGATTGTAGAGTCAGTGGCTAAGATTGTAGCAGCAGGAGGAGAGTATCAAAAAATTCGTTTTACATTTCAGGAGTATTTTAGAAGGATGACAGAGGACCCTTCTCGTTGGAGCCAGCCATTTGCTGCACTTTTAGGTGCATATGTAGCACAGCTTGGATTTGGTTTGCCTTCGATTGGCGGAAAGGACAGTATGTCTGGAACATTTAATGAGATTGATGTTCCTCCAACTTTAGTTTCTTTTGCAGTAGATGTAGCAAAGTATCCACAGATTATTACACCAGAGTTAAAACAGGCAGGAAATTACCTGGTTCGGTTTCAGATAGAAAAGGATTCTTATTTTATGCCTATATTTAAAAAAGTGATCGAACTTTATCAGGAAATTTCAAAGGCAATTCAAAAAAAGGCAATTGTTTCCGCTTATGTATGTGATGCAAAAGGAATTGCAGCAGCAATTAGTAAAATGGCATTTGGAAATCAGCTTGGAGTGACATTAAACGAAGAATTGCCAATAGAGGAGTTTTTTGCACCAGAGTTTGGAACAATTTTAGCAGAAGTCCCAGAGGATTGTTTGAAGCAGATTGTGGTTCCTTATACTGTGGTAGGAAAAGTGAGCGACGAACAAAAAGCAGGTGGAAATGTATTTCGGTATCGAGAGGTAGAAATCACCATGCAGGAGGCACTACATGCGTGGACGGGGAAATTAGAAAAGGTCTTTCCTACAAAAGCTTCTAAAGAGACCGATCGGGTTATCTCTTCACTTTATCAGACCGATTCGGTGTATGTATGTCGGCATAAGGTAGCAAAACCGACCGTATTTATTCCAGTATTTCCTGGAACAAATTGTGAGTATGATAGTACAAAGGCATTTGAACGAGCTGGAGCTGATGTTGTAGTGAAGGTGTTTAAGAATTTGACAGCAGAGGATATTCGGGAATCGGTAGATGTGTTTGAAAAGGCAATTTATCAGGCACAAATTATTATGTTTCCTGGTGGATTTAGTGCAGGAGATGAGCCAGATGGATCGGCTAAATTTTTTGCAACTGCTTTTCAGAATCAAAAGATGCAAGAGGCAGTAATGAAACTTTTAAAGGAACGAGATGGATTGGTATTAGGTATTTGTAATGGATTTCAGGCGTTGATTAAACTTGGATTGGTGCCATATGGGGAGATTGTTGGACAGACAAAGGATGCTCCTACATTAACATTTAATATGATAAACCGTCATATTTCTCGAATGGTTTATACGAAAGTGGTTACAAATCATTCACCTTGGCTGGCTAAGACAAAATTAGGCAATGTTTATACAAATCCAGCTTCTCATGGAGAGGGACGGTTTGTTGCTTCAAAAGAGTGGATTCAGAAACTTTTTGAAAATGGGCAGGTTGCTACACAATATTGTGATTTGGATGGACGGGTTTCAATGGATGAAGAGTGGAATATAAATGGATCGTATGCTGCGATTGAAGGAATTCTTAGTCCGGATGGACGAGTATTTGGAAAAATGGCTCATTCAGAAAGAAGAGATCTTGCGGTTGGAATCAATATTTATGGAGAGCAGGATATGAAGATTTTTGAGTCTGGGGTAGAATATTTTAAATAGTTTTATATTTATAGGGCTGTTGCATAGAGTGAAACTTATTTTAGTGCGACAGCCCTATTTCGCTTTAAGAAAGTTCTTCGATTAACTGTTTAATGTCATCTTGGCAAGCTCCGCAGACAGTACCAGCTCCTGTAGCTTCTTGTACTTCTTCTAGAGTGTGGGAACCAGCATCGATTGCATCTTTAATGGCACCTTTTGTAATATTTAGACAATAACAAACAACTTCATTTGGATCCATAGTTGAGTTCTCCTTTTTATCATTTTATTTGTATCGATTTCAAATTGCTTGAACGAATACTTTTTAAGGACAGTATAAACAAAAAAGAAAAAAGTATTCATTGGTTTGTAGAGATTCGAATTGCTAAATTGTATATTCTGTGATAAGATTCGGTTGTTGGGGAATATGAATTTAAGGAAGAAGAGGATAATAAAAATGTCGGAAAATGGAAATCAAAAAAGAATTTTGTTGATTGCGACCGGAGGAACAATAGCAACAAAGATGACAAAAGATGGTTTGGTTCCTCAGATGACTTCACAAGAGATTTTGGAATGTATTCCAGAAATCGCAAACATTTGTGAGGTGCATACAATTCAGCTTTTTAATTTAGATAGTACAAATATCTGTCATGTTCAATGGATTCAGGTTGCAAAATGTATTCAAAGTCATTATACACAGTATGAAGGATTTGTGGTGACACATGGAACGGATACGATGGCATATATAGCAGCAGCACTTTCTTATATGATACAAGAAAGTCCAAAGCCAATTGTAATTACAGGTTCTCAAAAATCGATTTATAGAAAGGAAACAGATGGACGAGTTAATTTATTAAATGCTTTTTATTATGCAATTTCTCCTTATGCGTCAGGGGTGCATATTGTATTTGATGGAAAAGCAATTTTAGGAACACGTGCAAGAAAAACAAGAACAAAAAGTTATAATGCGTTTTCTAGTATTGATTATCCAGAGACAGCTTGGATTCGTGATGGAAGAGTGATTCCCATTACAGAGGAGAATTATGTAGATCGAGTGCCGAAATTTTATTTAAATTTAAATCCAAGTGTATTTGTTTTAAAGTTGATACCGGGAATTTCGGCAGATATATTTTCTTATTTAAAAGAAAAGTATGATGCGGTGATTATTGAAAGTTTTGGAGTAGGAGGAATTCCTTCTTATGGAAATCAGGATTTTTTTCAAGCAATTGGGGATTGGATTCAAAGTGGAAAATTTTTAATTATGGCAACGCAGGTACCACATGAAGGAAGTGATATGGAGGTTTATCAGGTTGGTTATGCAATTAAAGAAAGATATCATTTGGTGGAATCTTATGATATGACATTAGAAGCAGTTGTAGCAAAAACAATGTGGATATTGGGAGTGACAAAGGATCGAGAAACGTTTCGTAAGATGTTTTATCAACCCGTTCAGAAAGATATTTTGTAAAATATAGATGAAAAACTTGACTTTTTGTAAACTCTTTTGGATAATGAAAAAAGTGGAAAAGATTCTACAGATAAAAGAGGATGGTGATTACAATCGATCTATTTGATGTGCTAAAGCTTGTATATGGTCTGGCTCTGTTTTTATTTGGGATGGACATTATGAGTGATGCGATGAAAAAAGGTGCTGGAAATCAGTTAAAGGCGATTTTGGCTTCTCTGACCTCCAATACAGTAAAAGGGTTTTTATTGGGAGTAGGTGTTACCGCAATTATTCAGTCATCTTCTGCGACAACAGTTATGGTAGTTGGATTTGTAAATTCTGGAGCGATGACACTTTATCAGGCAGTGGGTGTGATTATGGGTGCCAATGTAGGAACAGCGGTAACATCATGGTTGACAGGACTTTCTGGTTTGGGAGCAGGAGGAGAAACTGTAAGTAGTATTTTACAATGGATGAAACCAGATTCTTGGGTGCCAATTTTATGCCTGGTTGGATTGGGATTGACAATGTTTTCAAAAAAGGACAGAAGAAGAGATTTTGGAACAGTATTTTTGGGATTTGGTGTATTGATGATTGGAATGGAAACCATGTCAAATGCGGTTAGTGTACTGCGGACAAATGAACAGTTTCAGTCTTTATTTGTGATGTTTCGAAATCCAATATTGGGAGTTTTGGCAGGTATGGTATTAACGGCGATTGTACAGTCTTCCTCTGCTTCTGTTGGTATTTTACAGTCTCTTACTACAACAGGAGCGATTACTTATGGAGCTGCAATTCCAATTATTATGGGACAGAATATCGGAACTTGTGTAACAGCGATGATTTCTGCATTGAGTGCAAATAAAAATGGAAAACGGGCTGCATTGATTCATCTGTATTTTAATATTATTGGTGTATTAGTATGGCTGAATTTGTTTTATTTGTTTGATTATTTTATAGATTTTACGTTTGTGGATTATGCGGTTGATATGTGGGGAATTGCAGGGATTCATACAATATTTAAAGTGTTATGTGTATTGTTGTTTGCACCGTTTACAAAACAACTAGAACGCTTGGCAACGCTTTCAATAAAAGATTCCAAAGAAGAAGAAAATGTAAATTTATTAGATGAACGTCTGATGAGGACTCCTTCTATTGCAGTAAAGCGTTGTGAAGAAGTAGCTGTTGCAATGGCGGAAACTTCCTGTGAAGCATTGCGGTTATCGTTAAAGCTTTTAAAAAGTTATGATAAAAAAATAGCGCAGAAAGTGCGGGAATATGAAAATAAATCGGATGAGTATGAAGATATATTAGGAAGTTATTTGGTTAAATTGTCATCCTGTGGTTTGGATGAGCAGGATGGATATGAAATTACAAAACTTTTACATGTAATTGGTGATTTTGAACGAATTTCGGATCATGCGGTGAATATTGTAATCTCAGCAGAGGAGATTGAGGACAATAAAATTTCATTTTCAGAAAAAGAACAAAAAGATTTGAAGGTTTTGTCTGCTGCGGTAAATGAAATTGTGGGATTAGTCTGTGAATGTTTTGGAAAAAATTCAGTATTGATTGCAGAACAGGTAGAACCGTTAGAACAGGTGGTGGATTACCTTACAGAGCAGATGAAAATGCAGTCTGTACTACGGCTGCAAAAAAATGAATCAACAATTCAGCATGGATTTATTGTAAGTGATATATTAAATAATTTAGAACGAGTTTCAGATCATTGTTCCAACATTGCTGGATGCATTATTGAGATTTCTGGTCATGGTTCATTGCTGTTACATCAATATCTTGGGACAGTAAAGGATAATGATGCAAATTATAGTTTGGCTTATGAAGAATATCGAAAGAAGTATCGTTTTTTAGCAAAGGAAGCGGAAGGCTATGATACAGAAAAACAAAAACGTTAAAGAAATTGATAATAAGAAAGAAGAGATTCGACAGAAGTTAATACAGTTTCAAGAAGAGGATTATAAGAAATTTTCCTCTTCTTTGATTCCAGGAAGTAAACCTTTACTTGGTGTGCGAATTCCAATTCTAAGAAAATTGGCAAAGGAGATTGCAAAGAAAGAAGAATGGATTTCTTTTTTAGAAGAGGGAAAAGAGGATTATTTTGAAGAGATAATGTTAAAAGTACTTGTGCTTGGATATGCAAAGGCAGAAATAGAGGTGATTTTAGAGCAGGCAAAGAAATTGATCCCTAAGATTTCGGACTGGTCTGTTAATGATAGCTTTTGTTCAAATTTTCAGGTTGCAAGAAAAAATCGAGAGAGGGTTTGGAAGTTTTTAATACCATATATGGACTCGAAACAGGAATTTGAACTAAGAATGGTAGCGGTTCTTTTGATGGATCATTATTTAACAGAAGACTATATTGATTTGGTTTTAGAAGTGTATAATCAGATAGAACCAGTTGGATATTATACACAGATGGGAGTCGCTTGGGGGATTGCAACCGCTTATGCAAAGTTTCCAAAACAAACAATGGCGTTTTTAAAGAACAATCAATTAGATGATTTTACTTATAATAAGGCAATTACAAAGATGTTAGAATCCTATCGTGTGCCTTTAGAAGAGAAAGAAATTTTGCGAAGTATGAAACGAGTAGGGAAAAGAAGTAAAGAAGAAAAATAAAAAAGAGAAAAGGAGACATAATGTATCAAATTGTATCAAAATTATTAATTTATGGTGATATGCCAAAGGATTCTATTTTGATGGAATTAAGTGATATTTGTAAAGAGGCAGATAGAGGAATGGATTCAGAAGAGGAGCTGGTGAAAAGGGTATATCAACAGGTAAAACGGCTGTTGGTTTTAGCGACAGATTATGGATTTGATAAAAATCTTTGGCATAATTATTTAACTTTTTTATTGATTACAGATGAAAATCCATTTAGTCTTACTTGTGAGAAGGTTGGTGCAAAAGATGGAAGTGTAAATTATTTTGCAAAAAGTGATTTTCGGGCATTTTTAGAGTTATTTCAGTTTGATTTTCAGAGATTAGAAGAAAAACTTAAAATTGACTGCTTTACACATTTAACACATTATCAGGCGATTGGAAAACCAGAATTAATGTATAATAAAAATGTAAGTGAAAAAGTACAAGCTTTAAGTGAACAGTTAGAACAGACAAAAGATGAGGAGGAATTTTTTAGTTGTGTAACAGCTTTTTATCGGGACTATGGTGTAGGAATGTTTGGTCTTAACAAAGCATTTCGAATTCGAACAAAAGAAGGAGAGAAACATGCTCTTGTCTTTCAACCGATTAACAATATGGATAAGGTAATGCTTCAAGATTTGATTGGGTATGAGATTCAAAAAAAGAAGTTAATCGAGAATACTGCTGCTTTTGTAGAGGGAAGAAGAGCCAATAATGTACTTTTATTTGGAGATAGCGGAACTGGAAAGTCAACTAGTATCAAAGCAATTGTAAATGAATTTTATGATAGAGGACTTCGGATGATAGAGATTTATAAGCATCAGTTTCAGGATTTATCAAATGTGATTGCACAGATTAAGAACCGAAATTATAAGTTTATTATCTATATGGATGATCTTTCTTTTGAAGAGTTTGAGGTAGAATATAAATTCTTAAAAGCTGTGATTGAGGGAGGAGTAGAAACAAAACCAGAAAATATCTTAATTTATGCGACTTCAAATCGACGGCATTTGATTAAGGAGACTTGGAAAGATCGAGATGATGTAGAAGCAGAGAATGGACTTCATCGTTCCGATACGATGGAAGAAAAACTTTCTTTAGTAAATCGGTTTGGAGTGACAATTAATTATTCAAAGCCTACTCAAAAAGAATATTTTCAGATTGCCGTGGAGTTGGCAAGAAGGATTGGAATTGAAATGGAGGAAGAAAAGATTTGTCAAGAAGCAAATAAGTGGGAACTTTCTCATGGAGGAATTTCTGGACGGACTGCACAGCAATTTGTAAATTATTTGGCTGGGATGCAGAAGATATCATAATTAGAAAAGATAGGATGAAAGATGGTTTAGGAACTTGAAAAAACTTGTTTCTAAACCATTTTATATAAAATTGGATTTGGAATAATTAAATAACTTATGAAATTTATAATAGATTTGTAAGGAAAAGGAAAGAGCAGAAATGGGTTGACAAAATTTAGGTTTTATATCAAAATGAAATGAGATTAGAATTTAGAAAATAATTGATAGAAAGGAAGTGAGCAGGATGGAATCCGGCAGTAGTAACTGTGACAGCCCAAAACCCGATAATAGAGGAGAATGGAATGGTAGCGATAAAAAGTCCTGCTTTTCTTTCGCTTGAAATAGGGGCTGTCCTGATAAAAAGAAAAATATGGATCAGGAGGGCATTTTATGAGAAAAGAACAAGAAAATATAGAAAGAACAACAGATGCTGTTTTTTCGAAACGTGATTTTAAACAAGAAATTTTAAGTATTTTAAGAAGCAAAGAAAGTATTCCTGTAATAAAGGAAAAAATCCAAGATTATCATGACAATGATATTGCCTCTGCTTTGGAAGAGATGTCAAAAGAAGAGCGCAGGCGATTTTATCAGATTTTTAGTGATGAAGAAATCTCGGATATATTTACTTATTTAGATAATGTAGAGGATTTTATTGAAGAACTGGATGCAGAAAAAGCCGCTGATATTATCGAGAAAATGGATGCAGATGATGCGATTGATGTTTTAGAGGAACTAGAGGAGGAGAAGCGAGAAGAACTGATCCAGTTATTAGAAGAGGGGGTAAAGGAAGAGATTCGTTTGATTCGTTCCTATGAAGAAGAGGAAATAGGAAGTCAGATGAGTACAAATTATGTCAGTATATTAAAAAATTCTACAATTAAACAGGCAATGCGTTCTGTGGTAGAGCAGGCAGCGGAAAATGATAATATTACTACAATTTATGTAATAGATGCAGATGGGATTTTTTATGGTGCAATTGAGCTTCGGGATTTGGTAATTGCAAGGGAAAAAACCCCTTTGGAAGAAATTATTTCAACTTCATATCCTCGGGTCTATGCATCAGAATCCATTTCTGATTGTATTGAACAACTAAAGGATTATTCAGAGGATTCGATTCCTGTTTTGGATGAAAAAAATCGACTATTGGGTGTCATTACTTCAGAAGATATAGTGGAAGTGGTGGATGAGGAATTAGGTGAGGATTATGCAAAACTGGCTGGTATGACAGAAGAAAGTGATTTAAATGAAACTGTTTGGGATGGAATGAAAAAACGTCTCCCATGGCTTTTGGCACTCTTGGCGCTTGGACTTTTTGTTTCAACAGTGGTAGGGGCTTTTGAACGAGTAATACAAGGATTAGCATTAATTGTCTGTTTTCAGTCATTAATTCTTGATATGGCAGGAAATGTTGGAACACAGTCACTTGCAGTTACGATTCGGGTTTTGATGGATGAGAAAATAGGAGGAAGAGAAAAGTGCCGTTTTGTGTTTCGGGAGGTAAGAATTGGGTTTAGCAATGGATTGATTTTAGGAATATTGTCATTTTTCTTAATTGGTCTTTATCTTATTGTTGGGAAACAGCAGTTAGTTTGGGTAGCCTTTTTGATTTCTGGATGTATTGGGGTTTCTTTGTTAGTGTCTATGATGATTTCAAGCTTGATGGGAACAATTATCCCTATGTTTTTTCATGCAATAAAAGTAGATCCAGCGGTAGCATCAGGGCCTTTAATTACCACAGTAAATGATTTGGTGGCTGTAACAACGTATTATGGATTGGCTTGGTTTTTGCTGATTCATTTATTTGGAATATAGAAAATTAAAATAATGTGTAAGGGAAATGAAAAAGTTTGTTATTTATAAGTTTTGTATAGAAGCAGTTGTGAATCAGTTGAGTTTGACTGAGGTTTTATATAAGGTTATAACAAAGAAAAAATTTAAAATTAGGTATAAAGAAAGTAGTGTTTATGCGTTTTTTTGAGTTTTTAGAATGGTCTGTTTGAGGGAGAAGATAGGAAAGAAACGACTGTTTCAAATCGAATAGAAAACGTAGTAGAAATTGTAAAAATAAGCATCTTGCATAATTGACAAATTGGGATTCTTGTTATAACATAGAAGTACAGTGATTTGATCCATTTTGAGAGACGAAGGTTTGGTTTACATTCGTCAGTATGAAATGAAAAATAAATCATATCAGGAGGAAAAAAATGGCAAGAAAAATGAAAACTATGGATGGAAATACTGCTGCCGCACATGTGTCTTATGCATATACAGACGTAGCAGCGATCTATCCGATCACCCCATCATCTGTTATGGCAGAATTAGCAGATAAGTGGTCAACAGAAGGCCGCAAGAATATTTTCGGACAAGAAGTACAAGTTGCAGAGATGCAGTCTGAGGCAGGCGCAGCTGGAACAGTACATGGCTCTTTGTCTGCAGGTGCATTGACTACAACGTTTACTGCATCTCAGGGTCTGCTTCTTATGATTCCAAATATGTACAAGATTGCTGGTGAACAGCTTCCAGGTGTTATTAACGTATCTGCTCGTGCACTCGCAAGTCATGCATTATCTATTTTTGGAGATCATTCTGATGTATATGCATGTCGTCAGACTGGTTTTGCTATGCTTTGCTGCTCTAGCGTGCAGGAAGTTATGGATTTAACACCAGTTTCTCATTGTTCCGCAATTAAAGGAAAAGTTCCATTTCTTAATTTCTTCGATGGATTCCGTACTTCCCATGAAATTCAGAAAATTGAAATGTGGGATTACGAAGATTTAAAGGATTTAGTAGATTTGGATGCAATTGATGCATTCCGCCGTCATGCTTTAAATCCAGAGCATCCATGCCAGAGAGGTTCTGCACAAAATCCAGATATCTTCTTCCAGGCTAGAGAGGCTTGCAATCCATATTATGATGCACTTCCAGCAGTTGTGGAAGAGTATATGAATAAAGTAAATGCAAAGATTGGTACAGATTATAAATTGTTTAATTATTATGGTGCTGCTGATGCAGACAAAGTAATTATTGCAATGGGTTCTGTATGTGAAACAATTGATGAAACAATTGATTATTTAAATGCAGCAGGTGATAAGGTTGGTGTAGTAAAGGTTCGTTTATACCGTCCATTTAGTGCAAAACATTTGTTGGATGTGATTCCTGAAACAGTAAAACAAATTACTGTATTAGATCGGACAAAGGAACCAGGTGCACTTGGCGAGCCATTGTATTTGGATGTAGTAGCTGCCCTTAAAGATACAAAATTCCATAATATTCCTGTATTCTCTGGACGTTATGGTTTAGGATCAAAGGATACAACACCTGCACAGATTATTGCAGTTTATAAGAATACAGAAAAGAAATTATTTACAATTGGTATTGAAGATGATGTGACAAATCTTTCCTTAAAGATTACAGAAAATCCAAGTACTGCACCAGAAAGTACAATTAGCTGTAAGTTCTGGGGACTTGGCGCAGATGGTACTGTAGGTGCAAATAAGAACTCCATTAAGATTATTGGAGATCATACTGATATGTATGCACAGGCATATTTTGACTATGATTCGAAAAAGTCTGGTGGTGTTACAATTTCTCATTTGCGTTTTGGTAAGGATAAGATTCAGTCTACTTATTTGATTAATAAAGCAAACTTTGTTGCTTGCCATAATCCGGCTTATGTACATAAGTACAATATGGTTCAGGATTTAAAGGATGGCGGAAGCTTTTTATTAAACTGCGGCTGGGATATGGAACAGTTAGAAAAGAACCTTCCTGGACAGGCAAAACGTTATATTGCAGAACATAATATTAAGTTCTATACAATTGACGGTATTAAGATTGGTAAGGAAATTGGACTTGGCGGACGTATTAATACGGTGTTACAGGCTGCTTTCTTTAAACTTGCAAATATTATTCCAGTGGATGAAGCTGTGAAGTATATGAAGGATGCTGCTACTGCTACTTATGGAAGAAAAGGTGATGCCATTGTTAAGATGAATCATGATGCAATTGACAGAGGTATTCAGGATGTAGTAGAAGTACAGGTTCCAGCAAGCTGGAAGGATGCAAAGGATGAAGATTTGTCTAAGAAGGCAACAGGAAATAAACAGGATACAGTGGACTTTGTAAATAATATCCAGATTCCAATTAATGCACAGGAAGGAAATAAATTGCCAGTTTCTGCATTTAAGGATTATGTAGATGGTTCTACTCCATCTGGTTCTTCTGCATTTGAGAAACGTGGTGTGGCAATTGATGTTCCAGTTTGGGTACCAGAAAATTGTATTCAGTGTAATTTCTGTTCTTATGTTTGTCCACATGCAGTAATTCGTCCAGTGGCATTGACAGAAGAAGAGGCAAAGAATGTGCCGGCAGATATGAAGACAACTGCTATGACAGGTATGACAGGTTATCAGTTTGCTGTAACAGTTTCTACAATGGATTGTACAGGCTGTGGTTCTTGTGCAAATGTATGTCCTGGTAAGAAGGGCGAAAAAGCACTTGTAATGAAACCATTTGATATTATTGAAGATACACAGCAGAAGGTATTTGACTATGGTCAGGAGATACCAAAGAAAGTAGAAGTGGCTGAGAAATTTAAAGAGACAACAGTTAAAGGCAGTCAGTTTAAGCAGCCATTATTAGAGTTCTCTGGTGCTTGTGCAGGTTGTGGTGAAACACCTTATGCAAAATTAGTAACACAGTTATTTGGAGATAGAATGTATATTGCAAATGCAACAGGATGTTCCTCTATCTGGGGTAACTCTTCTCCATCTACTCCTTATACTGTAAATAAAGCTGGTAGAGGACCTGCTTGGTCAAATTCTTTATTTGAAGATAATGCAGAGTTTGGCTATGGTATGGCATTGGCTCAGGAGACAATGAGAAAGAGCTTAAAGAGTAAGATTGCAGAATTGGTAGAAGCAACTGATAAAGCAAATATAAAAGAAGCAGGACAGGCTTATTTGGATACTTTTGCAAATGGACAAGCTAATATGGCTGCTACAGAGAAGTTAGTAGAAGCATTAACAGCATGTGATTGTGAAAAGGCAAAGGAAATCTTAAAGGATAAGGATATGCTTTCTAAGAAGTCTCAGTGGATTCTTGGTGGTGATGGATGGGCATATGATATTGGATTTGGCGGTCTTGATCATGTAATTGCGAGTGGTAGAGATGTCAATATCTTAGTATTTGATACTGAGGTTTATTCCAATACAGGTGGACAGTCTTCTAAGGCAACTCCTACTGGTGCAATTGCTCAGTTTGCTGCTGGTGGTAAGGATGTAAAGAAGAAGGATCTTGCTCAGATTGCTATGAGTTATGGTTATGTTTATGTAACACAGATTGCAATGGGTGCTGATTATAATCAGTGTCTAAAAGCAATTACTGAAGCTGAGAATTATCCTGGTCCATCTTTGATTATTGCTTATGCTCCTTGTATCAATCATGGTATTAAGGGTGGTATGAGTAAGGCTCAAACAGAAGAGAAGAATGCGGTACAGGCTGGTTACTGGCATCTGTTCCGGTATGATCCTCGTTTGAAAGAAGAAGGAAAGAATCCATTCCAGTTAGATTCTAAGGCACCTACTGGAAGTTATCAGGATTTCATTAAGAATGAGGTTCGTTATAACTCTTTATTACGTGCAAATCCTGCTCGTGCAGAAGAATTATTTGAAAAAGCAGAGAAAAATGCTGCTGAAAAATATGATTATTTAACAAGACTTTCAAAGCTTTATAATGAGGAATAGGAAATAGGGGTTATTATAGATATTAAAATTAGGGTAGTATGCCAGATATTTTGGCATACTGCTCTTTTTTAAAAAAATAGTTATAATAAAGGATAGAAAGGAAACTGTTTTAGAATGGATAAGGTATATGTACCTCCAATAAAAATTCAAGGAATAAAAACGAAATTGGTTTCATTGATTTCTGAAAATATAGAGATAAATGAAAATACGATCTGGTATGAGCCATTTATGGGTTCTGGAGTAGTTGGATTAAATCTGGCACCAAAACATGCTGTATTTGCTGATACAAATCCTCATGTGATTCATTTATATAATGCAATTAAAAATAAAAAGATTTCGTCTCTTGTGGTTAGAGATTATTTAGAACGAGAGGGAAAACAATTAGAGGAAAAAAAGGAACAATATTATTATTATATTAGAGATAGATTTAATGAATCCCATAATCCGCTTGATTTTTTATTTTTAAATCGAAGTTGTTTTAATGGAATGATTCGTTTTAATAAAAATTATAAATTTAATGTTCCTTATTGTCATAAATCAGAACGTTTTTCGAAAGCTTATATTACAAAGATTGTAAATCAGGTAAGGCATTTAGAAGAATTACTTTTAGAAAAAGAATGGGATTTTAAATGCCAGTCTTTCCAAGAGACAATTCAAGAGGCAGCAAAAACAGATTTTATTTATTGTGATCCTCCCTATATTGGAAGACATGTAGATTATTATGATAGTTGGAATGAACAGCAGGAAGTGTTATTAAAAGATGCGTTACTAGAATCAGGTGCAAAGTTTATGCTGTCTACATGGGATAGAAATAAGTATAGAAAAAATGAATATATCGATTCTCTATGGAGTATGTGTTATAAAATAAATAAAGAACATTTTTATTATATTGGAGCAAGTGAGGAAAATAGAAATGCAATGATAGAGGCTTTATTGACTAATTATGTTCCAAGTAAATATATAGGATAAAGGAGTTTTTATAACAGTAAATAATTTTATAGGGTAAAGAATAAATGGATAGAATTGGAGAATAAAAAAGAAGGGAAAAGTAAGATAGAGGATTAAAAATGAATAAAACAATAGAAAGTTTGATTGATAAAAAATTAAATGAAATAGAGCAAAAAGAAAAAGTAAAGATTCTTTATGCAGTAGAATCTGGTAGTCGGGCTTGGGGATTTGCTTCACCAGATAGTGATTACGATGTACGATTTATTTATATAAGAGAACTAGAATATTATCTAAAACTAGAAGAGAAAACCGATTTTATTAATTGGGAATTAAATGATGTATTCGATATTAGTGGTTGGGATTTATCAAAGGCTTTACAACATTTTCATAAATCAAATGCTACTTTATTTGAATGGAGTCATTCTCCTATTGTGTATCGTATTACGCAAGAGTGGAAAAGGATTCAAGCAGTTGCAGAGCAGTATTTTTCTTGTAAATCTTGTATGTATCATTATTATGGGACAGCTAATAAAAACTTTCGCTCCTATTTATTAGAGGATATGGTGGTATATAAAAAATATTTTTATGTATTACGGCCTCTTTTAGCTTGTCAGTGGATTGAAGAAAAAAGATGTGCTCCTCCTGTTTTATTTTCTGATTTGCTTGAACTGATATTAGAAGAAGAGAAAAAAGAATTTGTAAAGAATTTGATAGAACAAAAAAAGCAAATGTCTGAAAGTGAAAAGGGAAAACGAATTGATTTATTAAACAACTATATAGAAGAAAAAATAGAATATTATAGAAAACAATTACTAGATATGTCAGATGATAGAGACCCAGATTGGAAAAAATTAAATCAATTATTTTTGGAAGTAATAGAAAAAGTTCTTTCTGCACAATAAAAAAGGAATATGCAGAAAGAACAGAAATTTTGTTTTGTTATTTAATTTTAAATTTATTTACGTTTGTAATTAAGGTTTTTGCTGTTTCTTCTAGAGTACTGACAATTTGTGCAGAGTCTCCTACCATACGAGATAATTCCAGTGACATACTAGAAGTTTCTTGTGTAACAGCAGCGTTATCTTGAGCAAGTTGATTTAGTATATGGAGAGATTGTGTTACACTAGAACGTTGTTGTTCAATTTCTTGTGTTCTATGATCAATTAATTCTACAGAATTTACAAATTCTTCAAGCTCTTGATAGAGTTTATTAAATGTATTTTGTGTTTCAGAAAGAGAATCTACCTGGTTTTTATTAGAGTGATTAATTTCTTCCATAATTTGCATAGAACGGTTGGAATTGGATAGTAATTCATTTAAAATTTTACTAATTTCTTCAACAGAGTTTGCGGATTGTTGAGCTAATTTACTGATTTCATCTGCCACTACAGCAAATCCTTTTCCAAGTTCTCCAGCACGAGCTGCTTCAATACTTGCATTTAATGCAAGCAAACCTGTTTGATCAGATATTTCATTAATTAAGTTGGCAGCCATTTGAATTTGCTGGACAGATTGATTCATGGTTTCTGTCTGTTTATGCATTTCTAAAAGGTTGTTTTGTGTTTTTGTATTAATTGTGATAAGAGAAGTTAGGGTTGTCATAGACTGTTCACTTAACTGTTTCATATCAGAGGCGTTTTGATTGAGCGCATTAATTTCCAAATCAGTTTCTTGAATTTTTTGTGCAATTGTATTTACATCATTGGCAGCTTCATCGGTAGAGGAAGCTTGATTATTAATATTATTGGTTAAAGTATCAACGGAATCAGATACATCAATAATAGATTGGGTCATATTAGTAAAGCTTTGCTCAAATTCATTTACAGCATCTTGTACACTTTGAGATACATTTGTAATATCTTGCAGCAGCTCACACATATTTTGTTGTGCAATATGTAACGAATCAGCCATTTGTCCAATTTCATTTTTTTGTTTAATTGAGATATGAGAGGTCATATCTCCAGAGGAAAGAACTTGGGCATACGATTGAATTTTTTTAATTGGACGTGTTAAATAAGTACCATATAAGAAAGCAATTGTTAAGGAAATCGCAATTGTTATTAAAAATAAAAGGTTAATTCGAGTTAAAAGATGATTATAGGTATTATTTAAAGTAGTTTGAAGACTCATTCGCTCAGAATGAATATCATCAATATAATTTCCAGTTGATATGGTCCATCCCCATGGTTCAAATAATTCAGAATAAGAAAGTTTTGGTGCTATTGTAACCCCATCTGCTTTGGTAAAATAAAATTCAGTATAACCTCCTTTTGCTGGACTTTGACAGACATCAATAATTTCTTTTGTAATTAGAACACCGTTTTGATCTTGAAGGTTTATACGGTTTGTACCCTCTTGATCAGAAAGAATTCCATGTACAATTAGTAAACCATCTACTGCATCAACCCAAAAATATCCACTATTATCATCTCGATAACGCATATTTCGAAGAATATTTCGTGCTGTATCTTTTGCTTCGTCTTCTGTTTTTTCACCAGAAAGGTATTGATTGTATTCATTTTGTACAATAGAAACAGCATTTTGTACTTGAGATTTGATTTCCATTTTAGAACCTTCGTCAACGGCAGCAGTATAAGTAGTATAAGAAGTTTCTAGTAGTTGTTTAATAGATAGAATACCATTATAGCCAATAATAGATGAAGTTGGTACAGTGATAATAAGAAATAAAAGCATAATAGAGGCTCTTAGGCTAAGTGTAATTTGTTTTTTCTTCATAAATAAAATCCTTTCGTTATTTGGTATGCCTTTTTGAATAAAGTGTTAGGATTTTTTCCAAGTTCCAGGATGGAATAAAATCATCATAGGAATAATTTCTAATCGTCCTGCTAACATATCAAAAATTAATACATATTTGGAAAAAACAGAAAATTCTGCGAAATTTCCATTAGGACCAACCATATTAAGACCAGGACCAATATTGTTTAAAGTAGCAGTAACAGCAGTAAAATTTGTGGTAAAATCAAAACCATCTAAGCTGATTAATAAAATTGAAATTGCATAAATAACAAGATAACTCATTAAAAATACATTACAAGAACGAACTGTTGTGTGTTCGATTGCTTTTCCATCCATTTTTATAACACGAATTTGGCGTGGATGAATCTGCTGCATCAATTCTTTTTTTACTTGTTTTAGGTAAATCATAATACGAGAAACTTTAATTCCGCCTCCAGTCGATCCAGCACAGGCACCAATAAACATAAGCCCTACCATAATAGTACGACAAAATTCAGGCCATTTATCAAAGTCTACGGTTGCGTATCCAGTGGTTGTCATAATAGAAGCAACTTGAAATGCTGTATGGTGGAAACTTTCAAAAAGTCCATCTCCATGTCGGACAAGTGTTCCAGTAATTAGGAAAACAGCAGCAATATAAATTAAAAAATACCAACGTACTTCTTCAATTTGAAATGCATCTTTTACCTTATGAATAAGTATATAGTAATAAAATGTAAAATTGACGCCAAAAAGGAACATAAAAACAGTAATAACACCCTGTAAATAGACAGAATAACCAGCGATACTATCTGCCTTTATTCCAAATCCTCCTGTACCTGCTGTACCAAAAGCATGACAGAGAGCATCAAAAAGAGGCATATCACCAATTAACAGCAAAATAATTTCTACAATAGTCATAGCAAAATAAATCGCATATAATAAAAATGCGGTTTGCTGCATCTTTGGAACCAATTTGCCAACAGAAGGACCAGGGCTTTCTGCTTTCATTAGATTAATTGTTGAGCCACCTGACATTGGAAGAATGGCAAGAATAAAAACTAATACACCCATACCACCAATCCAATGACTAAAGCTTCTCCAGAAGAGATTAGCATGAGAAAGTAATTCTACATTATTTAAAATACTTGATCCTGTTGTAGTAAAACCAGAGATAATTTCAAATAAAGCATCTGTATAGTTTGGAATATCTCCATTTAATACAAAAGGAAGCGCACCTATAAGACTCATAATAATCCAACTAAGAGATACAGCAAGAAAACCATCTTTTGCATAGAAAGTAGCACTTTTTGGTTTTCGGATTCTTGCAAGTTTTCCAACAACCAGACAGAGTACAGAAAGAAATAGGTAAGCTAGGGCATCATTTCGTTCTCCATAAAAGATACCAATTATACAAGGAAGCAACATAAAAAGTCCTTGCAACATAATCACTCTACCTAAAATGGAGTTAATTAACCAAAAATTCATTTCTTATACCTCTACCTTCCGTTATTTAATAAAATATCAGAAATATCTTGTAATCCCTTATGTGTAGTTACTACAATTACTGTATCATGAAGCCGGATACTATCACGTCCAGAAGGTGTAATAATTTGATTTCCACGTACAATACAGCAGATTAAAAGGTTTTTCTTAAGGTGTAAATCAATCAATGGAATATCAGTAACAGAACTATTTTCTCCCACATGAAATTCAAGAGCTTCTACTTGATTGTCCATTAGCCGATAAAGAGCCTCTACATTGCTTCCATAAGAATTACTTTGACTTCGAGCATACTGTAAAATATGTTCTGCGGTGATATGCTTAGGAGAAATAATACTTCCAACTGGAAGATCATCAATAATTTCATCTAATTCTAAGCGATTGATTTTAATAATCTTTTTGCAGTTTGGATTTACTTTATTGGTATAAAGAGAAAGAAATACATTTTCTTCATCCATATTAGTTAATGCAACAAAGGCATCCGTAGAAGCTAGTCCTTCCTCTAGCAGGATTTCATGTTCAGAAGCATCTGCATGAATAATGGTAGCTTTTGAAAGAGTGGCACTTAAGAGATCACAACGTTCTCGATTTCTTTCTACAATTTTTACATGGATACCCGATTTCATTAGCATTTTAGAAAGATAGTAAGAAATTGTTCCTCCTCCTGCAATCATAACATTACGAATCTCTCGTGTAACCGATAATTTTGTGACTTTATAAAAAGCCGGAATTTTTTCTTTTGGCAAAATAACTGAAATCATATCACCTGCCTGCAAAATGGTAGTTCCATTTGGAATACTAACTTGATGATCGTGTACCAAAATACAGATTAGGATTTCATGGTTAAATCGTTTAGAAAAGGCTTGTACCGTCATGTTGTGAAGAGGACTATGTTCGGAGATAGCTACACGTAGTAAATCCACACGACCTTTTGCAAAAGTATCAATTTCCATTGCATCTGGAATTTGAATGAGATGAGCAATTTCTCTTGCTGCTGCAAATTCTGGATTAATGGCCAGCGAAATATCTAAACATTGTTTTAGATAGGCAATTTCTTGAAAATATTCTGGATTGCGGACACGAGCGATTGTTCTACATTCAGTGGTTTTTTTAGCAATTAGGCAACTAAGCAGGTTGATTTCATCCTGATTTGTTACTGCTATTAGTAAGTCAGCATCTTCAATGCCAGCTTCCTGTTGGGTACGAAAATTGGTACCATTTCCTACGATTCCTTGTAAATCAAGCGCAGAGAGTGCAGGCTGAAGGCAGGCAGCAGAATTATCAATAATTACAATATCATGGTGCTCGTCATTTAATTGTTGAGCAAGTGCATAGCCTACTTTGCCACAGCCAATAATAATGATTTTCATGTTACAGTGCTCCTTAGTTAATATAATTGTATAAAAATCATAAGTATTGAATTTTTTCAGGTTATTTGAGTTTTATTATTTTTATATAGTAATTACTTAAAAGTGTATCACAAATTGAGAGAGAAATAAACTGGTATTTATTAAATTTTAGATCTTTTTATATAGGATAAAATATCCTTTTCATCAAATAGGTTTTCTGTTATAATAGTTTTATTTCTTAAGTAAGCCAGAAAGGGAAAAGTATATGAAATAGAGAGGACAAAAAAGAATGAATCGAAAAGAGGATAAAAGGAAAAAGAAGTCAATTTTATCAAATAAGTGGTATCTATATTTAACGGAGTTTTTTGCTGGGATGTCTGTGATGGCAGTAGAGTTGGGAGCAAGTCGGCTTTTAGCACCTTATTTTAGTTCTTCACAAATTGTATGGACGATTATTATTGGAACAATTATGATTGCAATGGCATTGGGAAATATCTATGGAGGAAGAACTGCAGATAAAAATCCAAATCCAGATAAATTATATTTTAGGATTTTAATTGCTGCAGTATGGATTGCTGCTATTCCTGTTTTAGGAAAATATGTGATTTTGGGAATTTCAGCACTGCTAATTTTTTCTGTTAGCAACAATTTTTTGATTTGGTCAGCTTTTTTTGCTTGTATGGTGATTTTTGTATTTCCACTTTTTTTATTAGGAACAGTGACTCCTTCCCTTACAAAGTATACAGTGGAAAGCTTGGAGGAAAATGGAAAGACAGTGGGAACACTTGGAGCATTTCATACAATTGGAAGTATTTTGGGAACATTTCTACCTACTTTTGTAACAATTCCTGCAGTTGGAACGTCGATTACTTTTTTGATTTTTGCAGGAATTCTTTTGCTTTTAACAGTGATATATTTTATTAGTACAAAAGTGGGGAAAAAGTCAGTTTTGGTGGGAGGTATTTTATTTGGAATATGTTGTATCTTTGGATGGAAAAGCCATTTTGCTTTTTGGGAGACAAATCTTACTTATGAAGGAGAGTCAGTTTATAATTATCTTCAGGTAAAAGAAGATGAAAATAGTGTGATTTTATCAACGAATGTATTGTTTGGCGTACAGTCGATTCGAAAGAAGGATCAAAGTTTAACTGGGATGTACTATGATTATGCAATGGCAGCACCATATATGGCAGGTGTAGAGGAAAAAGAACAACTAGAAGTGTTAATACTTGGTATGGGGACTGGAACTTTTGCAACACAATGTATGCGATATTTTGATCACCTTCAAATTGAGGGAGTGGAAATTGATGAAAAGATTACACAGCTTGCAAAACAATATTTTGAACTGCCAGAAGAGATAAAAGTAACGACTTATGATGGAAGGGCTTATTTAAATGTGGTGGATAAAAAGTATGATGTAATTATGGTAGATGCTTATCAGGATATTACAATTCCTTTTCAGATGTCCTCTGTAGAATTTTTTACTTTGGTAAAGGAACATCTAACAGAGGATGGTGTTATGGTTGTCAATATGAATATGCATGGAAATCAGGAAGGAAATATCAATCAATATTTGGCAGATACGATTTCTTCTGTATTTGATACAGTTTATACTATAGATGTACCCGGAACAACAAATCGAGAGTTATTTGCTTCTGTTTCATCCGATCTATTGGATGTAATGAAACGAAATCTAGAACAGACAAAAGATAAAGAATTGTATGGTATGTTAGACTGGATTTTATTTCAATTAGAAGAATATCAAGCGGGAAATTATATTATGACAGATGATCAGGCACCAGTCGAAGTATTAGGGATGCAAGTGATTGATGAACTGATTGGGCAGGAGGTTGCTTACTATCGAAAGATTTTTGAAGAACGAGGAATACAGGGACTATTAGACGAAATATAGAAGAAAAAGGATTGCCAGTTCAAATACAGGCGTTAAAAATATGTACTGTATTTGAACTGGCAGTATTTTTATAGTCTTTTTATGGAATCCATGCTCCATTTTCATCTGTAGTATATCCATCCGGAGTTATTGTATTGATAAGACAATCTCCATTTTTAGTATCCATATAATACCAGTTATTATTCCATTTAAGCCAACCAGTTTTCATATTACCATTTGTTCGATCGAGATAGTACCATTTATTGTTGATAAATTGCCAGTCGATCTTCATATCACCATTTGTAGGATCAAGATAATACCACTGATTATTGACAAATTGCCAACCCGTCTTCATATCACCATTTTGTGGATCAAGATAGAACCAATTTTGAGTTGCAGTTTTTTTCCAGCCAGTTACCATTTTTGAAGAAGTATCGTCTAGGTAATACCATTTATCTCCAAGATATTTCCAACCTTTTGCAGCTTTTTTATCAGCGTCAAAATAATACCAATCTGTTCCAACTTTTTCCCATTCATTAATTGCTAAATTCCCATTTGTTTTACTAAAAATAACATCACCTGATGTTGAAATAATACAAATACCAGTGTCTATTTTCTCGATAGAAGCAATTGTTGCATTTGTTCCAAGAACAGTTCTTACCGCATTGGCAACTGTTTCTTGTTCACTGCTATTTAATGTTTCTTTTCCTTTGTAGGAAGGATCTGATGTAAAATAAGAGCTTCCAGAATCATCGTCGTCATCATCTGAATTACTATTGTCGTCTTTGTTAGGAGGATTAATAGGATTAATAAAATCAGCGTCATCAGGGTTGATACTACAAAATACAGGGGTGCTATTATCAGTATAGTACCATAAAACTTCATTATTATAAAAAATTGGCACACAGTCAGATAAATTTCCTTCCATTGTGTAAGTTTTACTGATTACTTTTCCTTCTCCATTTAGATAGACATAGTTAATTTGACCATCTATTGTATAAAGTACAAGAATACAATCCTCATTGATTTTAACCATCTGAGGGGTAGAAACAGATACTTTGTCAGAGGAACTATAATTGGTAAGCCAATAGGTCTGTGTTTTAGAAAAATCATCTTTTGGTGTACTAGTAACAAAAATATTACGAGTCGCATTTAGATTGGTTTCATCTTCAGAGATGGAGTTTCCAGCAGTTAGATAGGACTGATTGGAAATTACTAAGCCACCAAGAGAAACACCAGTATTAGGATTAGCTAATCCACCTTTAATTGGTAGTACTCTTACAGAACTTGCAGAGTAATGACCGACAGCAAAGGAACCAGCGTTTTTGTTCGCATATTGTGCGATAACGATAGCACGGGGATATGCATCGCCATGATCTGCTGTAAGAAGAACAGAACCATCTGTAGTAATAAATTGATTAAAAGAATGACTGACATATCCACCGCCACTGCCAATACCAGAAGCTTGTCCAATTACGGTCATATCTGGAATATTGATAGAAATTGTGAAATTTGCTTGATGATTCTTTCCGTCATAAGATTTGAACATTTTATGGGAAGTTCGAATATAAAGAGTGTTTTCATCTTCTGCTATTCTTAAACTTCCTACATAGAAAGGCTCTCTAGTATTTGCACCACAAATACTAGTACTTTCTATTCGTTCCCAATCTTTTGTGTATTTTACAATACGAAGAACCTCTGTTTCATTGCTTTCTTCAGGATTGTCTTGTCCAAATACTAGGAAATTGTAATCTTTTCCTGAGAAAAATCCACCAAATTTTGGTAGTTCCATCTTTAATTGACCACTAAATTGGATTTGAAATTCACTGTCGTAATTTTCTACAATTACTTTATCAGTTAAAAATTCGACACGAGTAATACCCCCATCTTCATTTTCATAAAGATAAGATTTCACTGTAGTACCATATTGTGAATAATTTTGTGTATTGCTGTTCTTAGATGGAGAAGAGTGTGTAGGAGTAATAACTTCTATACTAGATCCTGTTGCAACAATACTTGATCCAGATACAGGGGAAGGAGTATTTACGGCTCCATCAAAAGAGGTTAATTCAACAGAAGAAAGAGGAGGTTCTGCTGCAAAAACTGTTTCTGCACTTGCTGGTAAAATAAGTCCCAAATTTAGGGCAAATACAGTAGAGAGTATTTGTTTTTTCATATCACATGCTCCTTATATTATTTTATACAATGTTCCGTCTTAAATTCTTCTTTTTTTGGAAGGAGTATTAGCATCAAAACAGAAATGTTATAATTTGGAAATCATTGTATCAAAGCAATTATAATATAAAAATTCTATTTTTACAACTAGTAACTGAAATAGTAAGAGATTTTAGATAAATATGGTTGTGTTTTTTGGGATAAGTAAGATATAATAAAAAGAAAAACAGTAGAGGGAAACAAATGAAGGAAAGGTTAAATAAGAATAAGAAAGAGAAAAATTGGATTTTATATGATGTAGGAAATTCTGCTTTTACTCTAATGGTAGCAACAATTATGCCAATTTATTTTAATTATTTAGCAGATAATGCAGGGTTATCTTCAGTGGAATATCTAGCCTATTGGGGATATGCTACATCAATTACTACATTTATTGTTGCTATAGTAGGACCAATTTTTGGTACATTGGCAGACACGAAAGGGTTTAAAAAGCCGATTTTTGTTGTTGCTGTTTTGATTGGAGTAATTGGCTGCATTAGTATGGGAATGGCACGACAATGGCTGCTTTTTTTAGTGATTTTTATAATAGCGAAAACAGGATATGCTGCTAGTTTAATTTTTTATGATTCGATGCTGTCAGATGTGACTTTAGAGGAACGAATGGATCAGGTATCTTCTCATGGGTTTGCTTGGGGCTATATTGGAAGTTGTATTCCATTTATGATTTGTCTAGGAATCGTGCTGGGAGCTGATTTTTTAGGATTAGCAATGGAACAAGCGATGTCGATTGCATTTGTGATTATTGCAGTATGGTGGTTGGTTATGACTATTCCATTATGGAAGGGCTATCAGCAGATTTATTATATAGAGAAGAAAGAACATGCAATTGCAGACTGCTTTCAACGGCTAAAACGTACTTTTCTTAGTGTTCGGAAAGAAAAGAAGATCTTTTTGTTTTTGCTGGCATTTTTCTTTTATATTGATGGTGTTTATACTATTATTGATATGGCAACAGCTTATGGTTCAGCATTAGGACTAGATAGTACAGGCTTACTATTGGCGTTTCTTGTGACACAATTTGTTGCTTTTCCATTTGCTATTTTATTTGGATGGTTAGCAAAACAGTATACAACGGATCGGCTGATTATGGTATGTATTGTGGCATATCTTGGAATTGCTGTATTTGCTATGTTTTTAGTAACACAATGGCAGTTTTGGGTTCTTGCTGTTTTGGTTGGTATGTTTCAGGGTGGAATTCAAGCATTATCCCGATCGTATTTTGCTCGTATTATTCCTTCGAATCAATCTGGGGAATATTTTGGTATTTTGGATATTTGTGGAAAAGGAGCTTCTTTTATGGGAACAACAGTGGTAAGTTTAATTTCACAATTTACTGGAAATATTCACTTAGGAGTGGGGATGATTGCATTTTTGTTTGTAATTGGGTTGTTTTTGTTTCGAAAAGCAATACAAGAAAATTAGAAAAGAAAAAGTGATGGGGAACGCATAGAAAAGAGCAATTCCCCATGTTCTTTTCGTTTTTATCGAAGTATTTAAAAAAAGGTAGATTTTTGATAGACTATTTTTTTATTATCTGGAAGATGTTCTAAAATAAATTTTCTGATTTTTCCAAGTTCTTCTGGTTTGATATAAGTTTTATCAAGAACCAAAAGTAAGGTATCTGTTTTATAAAGAAGAAGGTAATGCTTTAGTTCATAACATAAATTAAATTTATCCCAATGATAGAGGGATGGAATTTCTTGTCCTTCTTTTTCAATTAATATACCATTGTCCATTAAAGTAAAAAGAGTCATAGCTGTATCAAGCGGACTGCGGTATCGAAAATGTTGTTTGATTCTTAAAAGATAGGCGCCAACGCTAAAAATAGGATAACAAGCAACTAGTAAGAATACTGGTAAATATCTTGGTTCTACTCCTTGTGCAATAAAATAGAAACTGCAAAATGTAGGAATAAAGGAAGAAAGTAATAGAATTTTGTTTTTCATATAGCGGTTCCACATGCCGACATAGATATATTCTTTTCCTTTTGGCTTAAAAGGGGCAGTAAAGCGTAGTATTTTCATAGTAAAACTCCTTTCGTATCTGGTTTCTGCATAGCCATTGCAGAATATCTTTGCTATTTTATCATAGAAAAAAGAAAAATGCAGTATGGAAAAATAAGAATTTATAAAATATTTAGAATATAATCTATTGAAGCAAGAAAAAAGTCGTGTTAATATAGAACAGCAGAGTATAGAAGAAAGGATAGAAACAGTAAAAAGGAACATGATTTATGTAACATCAGATATTCATGGGTGCTATGATGCATTACAAAAGTTATTGGATACCATTAAGTTTTCTGATACTGATACGCTTTATATTGTTGGAGATGTGATTGATAGAGGGCCAACTTCCTTAGAAACTTTGTATTTTGTACGAAATACAAAAAATATAAAGCTGCTTTTAGGGAACCATGAGGAATTTTTATTGGAGTGTTTTAAAACAATCTGGAAAAAAGAGAAAAGCTTTGTTAGTCTAGATGTTTGGCTGCAACATGGAGGAGAAGAAACATATCAGAAATTTTTACAACTTTCAAAAGAGGAACAAAAGGAAATGGTAGAATATCTTTCTTCTTGTCCTGTGTATCAGATTTTGGATCATGAACAGACAAAAAAAGTAGTTTTAGTACATGCAGGGATAAAACCCAATTCATTAGCTGCTACTTGGGAGGAGTTACTGGGACAGCAGCAGAGAAATACACTTTTATGGGTAAAGGAGGAATTTTTATGTCAGCCTTTTGAGGTGGTGCCAGAAGGACGACTTATATTTGGACATACACCTACTTGTGAAATACAACGGATAAGAAAGGAACATCGCAGGTGTGGAATGGTCTGGAAAGATGGGAAGAGGTGGGGAATTGATGGAGGCTATCTTTTTGGAGGCCATTTGATTTGTTTACGATTAGATGATTGGAAAGAATATTATATTTAAAAAAATAAAAGAAAGATGATAGGTAAAAAAGATGGAGCAGAAAAATATATGGATCAAGTATAATGCAGATCAGATTACAGAAATTATGAATTACAATGAAGGTTATAAAGCGTATATTTCAAAATGTAAGACAGAACGAGAATGTGTTGTGGGAGCAATTCGGGATGCAGAGGCACATGGATATGTGGATTTAAAAAAGATAATAGCGAATGGTGAAACCGTAAAAGCCGGCGATAAGCTTTATTTTAACAATATGGGAAAAGCTTTAGTTTTGTTTCATATTGGTACAGAAAAGCTAGAGAAGGGCATGAAGATTTTAGGGGCACATATTGATTCTCCAAGAATTGATTTAAAACAGAATCCTTTCTATGAAGATACAGAGTTGGCGTTTCTTGATACTCATTATTATGGAGGAATTAAAAAATATCAATGGGTGACATTACCTTTAGCACTGCATGGTGTGGTAGTAAAAAAGGATGGAACGATAGTAAATCTTGTAATAGGGGAAGCAGAAGAAGATCCTGTAGTTGGAATTACGGATTTATTGCCTCATCTTGCAGCATCACAGATGGATAAAAAAGCATCCAAAGTGATTGAAGGAGAAGATCTTAATATTTTAGTGGGAAGTATTCCTTTAGATGGAGAAGAAAAGGATGCGGTTAAGGCGAATTTATTAAAATGGTTAAACGACCAGTATGGATTAGAAGAAGAAGATTTTATTTCAGCCGAGATAGAAGTAGTTCCAGCAGGAAAAGCAAGAGATTATGGAATCGATCGCAGTATGGTAATGGGATATGGACAAGATGATCGGGTCTGTGCTTATACTTCCTATACAGCGATGTTTGAAATTGAAAAACCAGACAGAACAAATGTATGTTTGTTAGTGGACAAAGAGGAAGTTGGCAGTCAGAGTGCAACAGGAATGGGGTCCCTATTTTTTGAAAATGTAGTAGCAGAGTTAATGAATTGTATGGGAGAGTATTCCGAACTTCATGTACGGCGGGCATTGCAAAATTCAGTCATGTTTTCTTCTGATGTCAGTGCCGCATTTGATCCAATTTATCCAAACGTAAATGAAAAGAAAAATGCAGCTTATCTTAATAAAGGAATCTCATTTAATAAATTTACTGGAGTAAGAGGAAAGTCTGGTTCAAGTGATGCGAATCCAGAATTTATTGCGAAGATTCGGGCAGCTTTGGAAAAACATCAAGTTTCTTATCAAATGACTGAGCTTGGAAAGGTAGATGAAGGCGGCGGCGGAACAATTGCAAAGTGTATGGCAATTTACAATATGGAAGTGATTGACAGTGGAGTACCAGTGTTAAGTATGCATTCTCCTTGGGAAATAGTAAGTAAAGCGGATGTCTATGAAGCAAAACAAGGTTATGTTGCATTTTTAAAAGAATTATAGTTTAAAATAAATAGAATTTTGAAAATAAAAAGTGGGAACCTCCTTGTGGGGTTCCTTTTTCAAATGTTGGTTTAGTAGTTTAGTTTTGGAAAAAGGTAACTGGATTAATTTCCTTTTCTTGATCTTAATATTTTTAAATAGTATAATAATGTTTATAAAATAAGTAATTGGAGGAATGAAAATGAGAAGACGAATCTATCGAATCGCAATTAGTGTCGGATTATCTGTAGTAATAGCAGGAGAAATAGGAGTTTTAAAAGAGATAGTTTATGCATCTGAGGCTGGATGGAAGCAAGATCATATTGGTTGGTGGTATCAAAATGAGGATGGAAGTTACCAAAAAGAGGGATGGTTTCAAGATAAGGATAAAAACTGGTATTATTTTGCTTCAGATGGATATATGCAGACTGGTTGGATAAAAGAAAAAGAAGATTGGTATTATCTAAATCCAGTTTCAAATGGAACAATGGGAAAGATGCAGACTGGCTGGATATTAGAAGGAACTTCTTGGTATTTTGCTGATGGAAATGGAAAGATGCAAACAGGGGTAATAGAGGTAGAACATCAAGCTTATTATTTGAATCCTATTTCAAATGGCGCTTTAGGAAAGGTATTATCTGGAAAATTTTTAATAAATGGAAAAGAGTATTCTTTTGATGTAAATGGTGCAGCAGTTGGGAATATACCTTTTATAGAGAAAAGTTATAAAATAAATGAAAATAACGTGGAAGTGGTAGAAAAAGAGGCTATTTCTTTTATATCAAATTCAAATTTTCAGAGTGACTATGAAGATAATGATGATGAAGAAAATAAGGATGAGGATAATAACTATGGGGATGATGGTAATGACAATACAAATGATAATGAAGAAGACAAGGATAATGATGAAGAACAAGTAGAGGGAATTCATTTTTTAAATGGCCAATTAGAAAAACAGATTCGAATTTGTTTGGAGAAGGAAAAAGAAGAAGTTATTACAAAAAATGAGATGAAAAAATTTCAATCCTTTACATTTGATATATCTATGTCTAAAGATGGAAAGAAATATATTATGGTAGAATGGAATGAAGATTTAGATAAAGAAATTTATCTTGCATATTATGCATTAGATGAATTGGATCAAATGGTATCTGATTTATCTTATTTTATTAATTTAAAGAAGATAAAAGTAAAAGGAATTTATTTAGAAAAAAGATTTTCAAATGTATTAGATGCAGAGAATTTTTTTACTGTTTTAAAAGGAAAGTTACCTTCTGTAGCAAGTTTAGATATTGACATGCAAACAGAGAAATTTGGGAGTAATTATTCTTTGGATCTTAATATGTTAATTGGTTGGGAAAGTTTAAAAGAACTTTTTATTGATGGTGGAAATATAAATGATATTTCTCCTCTTGAAAAGTTACCTTTATTAGAAAAATTGGATATTAGAAATAATATGATTTCTGATATTACAGTGTTAGAAGAACTTCCTCATTTGAAAGAAGTTTCTTTGCTTGGAAATCCTTATATTTTTGATTATCGTCCTGTTAAGAAGGTAGAGAAATTAGACGTAACTTTAAATGAAGAAGGTCATGTTTGTATAGCAGATATTATAGATGAAAATAATGTTACAATGGATTTATTTTCCCAGTATACAAAAAAAGAGAGAAGTAATATTTATGCAGACGATCTGTTAGGTATTGAAAAATTTGAAGTAAAAAAAGCAAAATATAGTAACAGTATTTTTGCAGCAGAAGAATTAATTGTAGAAATTACAGATAGAAATGGAAAGATAATAGAAATAACAGCATCAGGGAATACAGCAGAATCTTATCAAGGCCTTGTATTTTGTCAAAATATGACACATTTTTTGACAGCACATAATTTTGATGAAGATATTACAGTTTTTGGATATTTAACAAAAATGACACATTTACAATTAGGAGAAACAAATAATCAAGGTAATGCATTAATATGTGATAGAATAATTAGTGATTATCAAGTATTATTAAAAATGCCACAACTTAAGTACTTAAAGTTGGAGCGATGTAGGTTTTTGAAAGATGGTTATTATGAAGATAATGGAATGAGTGTTAGTAATTTATCTAATTTACAGAATTTAGAGGAGTTAAGTTTAATAGGATGTCATTTTGGAGAAAATACAGAACGTGATTGTATTAGTGAATTTCCTAGTTTAAAGAGTTTAGAAATATTAAATTTATCGGAAACTTCTATTATAGAAATGGAATTTTTAAAGAAGCAAGGACAATTAAAAGTATTAGATGTATCTGGTTCTAAGTTATCTAGTTTGGAATCGTTAAGAAATTTGAAGCAATTAGAGGAATTAAATTTAAGTCGTATGAAAGAAGAGCTAGATTTAAGTCCGTTATCTAATTTACATAATTTACAGACGATAAATTTGACAAGAAGTAAGGTAAAAGATGAAACACCAATTCAACATGTTCCAAATATAATAAAAGAATTAGAAAATTAAGAAATAATAAAAACATATGATATAAATAGTAGAGTTGAAAATTTAGTCTTTTGCTATAAGGTAAGGAAATTTTTCTATAATATTAAGAACAAAAGAATAAAGAAAACGATAAAAAATAGATTTTTTGAGGGAAAGGTAATAAGGCAGGAAATTAACTACATTTATTATTGATAAATGGATTTGTATGTTTTGTCAGGTTTACTCGTTTTAAAAGGAAAAAATAAAAAGATTTTTTCTTTCCTTTCTTATTTTAGAATGTTATAATGGTTTTAGAGGGAAAAATAGGAAAGGAGTAAAGAAAAGCGTGAAAGGAAAGTTTTATAAAAAAGCAGTTAGTATTATTTTAGTAGTTACAATGATACTAACAAAAACAGCTCTTCATTCTGTTTTAGCAGCAGGAATAGGATGGAGAGAAGATACAACTGGATGGTGGTATCAAAATGCAGATGGAAGTTATCAAAAAAATGGATGGTTTCAGGATATAGATAAAAACTGGTACTATTTTAATACAAAAGGATATATGCAGACAGGATGGATTTGGGATCAAGGCTCTTGGTATTTTTCTGATGAAAGTGGAAAAATGAAAACAGGAGTACTTGAGATAGATGGACAGGTCTATTATTTTAATCCTGTTGTTGGTGACAATTTTGGGAAAATGCAAACAGGAAAAGTGACAATTCAAGATATGGTTTATTATTTTAATGCGAATGGAACTGCAATAGGGGATTTCCCTACTGTGGAACATCGCTATCAACTGTCTGTGCCAGATCACACAATGCAAAGCAGTGAGAATTTAATAGAACAAGATACGAAAGTAACAGACTTTAATAAAGATCAAATTGTTTTATTTAAAAGTAGTACGATGGAAGGATTGATTAGAAATCTGCTAAAAGAGGAAAGCAATCGCAATTTAACTTGGAATGATTTAAAAGGATATACCAATATTTCTTTTTCTATATTAATAGATAGTAGAAGCAAACTAGTTTTTCAAGTGGGATTGGGGACAACAAAAGAAGAAATTGGAAAATTTCAAGTTGGATTGGAAGAATTAGAGTCTGTTATAGAGGATCTATCAAAGTTTCCTGATTTAAGAGAGGTGGAAATAAAACAGATTTATATGAAATATTCCATCGATTCTGCAGGGATAGGACAGGAATATGAGGAAAATATGGAAGATACAATTATGTTAATTGATATTTTGTTAAAGCACTTGAAATTTTGTGATCTTGCAACACAGATGGATTTGAAATTAAAGATAAAGGATTAAGCTAGAAATTGGATTAGAAAGAATTCTAAATTGGATATTGACAAAAAAATTCGAACTGTTTATAATCGCAGATAGAAGAGTTTTTTATTTTTGATTTTAAATATAGGTAACACGATGATAAGAGGAGTAGAATAGGAAATCTTTCAGAGAGAGGCGGTTTGCTGGAAATGCCTTAGTAGGAACTATTTGAATACTAACTTGGAGTGACCCTAATCCGGTTCGGTGATTCCGTTATAATCAAGAAAAGAGACAGAAACAATGACGAGATTTGTTGCTGTAACTTGGGTGGAACCGCGAATTTTTCGTCCCTTGTCCCATAGATTTTCCTATGGCACAGGGGATTTTTTATTTTGCAGGTAAAAATAAGTTCTAAAGTACTAGATTTTAGAGTAGAAAAAAAGAAAGGAAGAATAAAATGAAAGTAGTATTAAAGGATGGATCAGTAAAAGAATTTGCAGAGGCAAAGAGTGTATATGAGATAGCATTGGATATTAGTGAAGGATTGGCTAGAATGGCATGTGCTGGTGAAATAGATGGAGAAGTGGTAGATTTAAGAACTATAGTAGAAAAAGACTGTAATTTAAACATTCTAACACCAAATGATAAAGAAGGTTTAGCCGCTTATCGGCATACTACATCACATATTTTGGCAGAAGCAGTAAAAAGAGTATTTCCAGAAGCTAAGTTAGCGATAGGGCCTTCCATTGATACAGGATTTTATTATGATTTTGATCATGCTCCATTTTCTAGAGAAGATTTAGATCGGCTAGAAGCAGAGATGAAAAAAATTATAAAAGAGGGAAAGAAATTAGAGAAATTTACACTTCCAAGAGAGGAAGCGATTCGCTATATGGAAGAAAAAGGGGAACCTTATAAAGTAGAATTAATTCAGGACTTAAAAGAAGATGCTGTGATTTCTTTTTATCGGCAGGGAGATTTTGTAGATCTTTGTGCAGGACCTCATTTGATGAATACAAAATCAATCAAAGCGTTTAAATTAATCTCGTCTTCTGGTGCCTATTGGAGAGGCAGTGAAAAAAATAAAATGCTTGCAAGAATTTATGGAACTGCTTTCCAAAAAAAAGAAGAATTAGCAGCACATCTGGAATATTTGGAGAATATAAAAAAGCGAGATCACAATAAATTAGGAAGAGAAATGGAACTGTTTACGACAGTGGATGTGATTGGACAGGGGCTTCCATTATTGATGCCAAAAGGGGCAAAGATTATCCAAAAGTTACAAAGATGGATTGAAGATGAAGAAGACTATAACTGGGGTTATATGAGAACCAAAACCCCATTTTTAGCGAAGAGTGATCTTTATAAAATCTCTGGTCATTGGGATCACTATAAGGAAGGAATGTTTGTATTAGGGGAAGAAGAAAAGGAGAAAGAGGTGTTAGCACTTCGTCCAATGACTTGTCCATTCCAATATTATATTTATAAAGCAAGCCAGAAGTCTTATCGAGATTTGCCTTGCCGCTATAGTGAAACTTCTACTTTATTCCGTAATGAGGATTCAGGAGAGATGCATGGGCTGACACGAGTTCGTCAATTTACAATTTCAGAAGGACATCTGATTATTCGACCAGATCAGGTAGAAGAAGAATTAAAAGGATGTTTAGAGTTGGCACTTTATTGCTTAAAAACGTTAGGAATTGATAGAGAAGTAACATATCGTCTTTCAAAATGGGATCCAACAAATAAGGAAAAGTATTTAGGAGATCAGGAATACTGGGAAAAGACACAGAATATTTTGCGAAATATTTTAATAGAAAATCAGTTACCATTTTATGAGGCAGAGGGAGAGGCTGCTTTTTACGGGCCTAAAGTAGATTTTCAGATGAAGAATGTATATGGAAAGGAAGATACAGCGATTACGATTCAATTAGATTGTGCAATTGCGGAACAATTTGATATGTACTATATTGATCCAAATGGAGAAAAACAGCGTCCTTATATTATTCATAGAACTTCTATGGGATGTTATGAAAGAATGTTAGCTTCTTTAATTGAAAAGTATGAAGGGAATTTCCCAACCTGGCTGTGTCCAGAACAAGTACGGGTACTGCCAATTTCTGAAAAATATCATACCTATGCAGAACAGGTATTAAAAGAGCTAAAGCAAAATGGAATTGATGCAACAATCGATCAAAGAAGTGAAAAAATTGGATTTAAGATTCGTGAAGCAAGATTGGATCGATTGCCTTATATGTTAATTGTTGGACAAAAAGAAGAGGAAGAAAACGTAGTTTCTGTTAGAAGTCGTTTTTGTGGAGATGAAGGACAAAAATCTCTTTTGGCATTTATTCAATCAGTATGCCAAGAGATTCGTACAAAAGAGATTCGTAATATAACCATTCAGGATGAAAAATAAGTAGGGAGGGTTCTATGCAGCTTAATATAAACGGAGTCAATCGTATTCCAAAGGGTACCATTATCTATGCCCAAGATAAGGAAGCAGATAGCTTTTCTATTGTATTAAAAGGTGCCGTATTGGTTTATAACAGCGGAATTAAGTTGTTACTGCGAGAGGGGGATTTGATAGGAGCAGGAGATTTGGGAATGGGGTATTACCAGATGAATGCATATGCAATTGAAGATACTGCATTGTTTACGATAGGGTCAAAAAATGTAGAAGAATTGGAAGCAATATTGGAAGAAAAACCAAAACAGAGAGGAACAATTGTACTTGGTATGCTTCGTTATTTAGATGAAGTGTATAAGATAGAGCAGGCGTTAAGAAAGGAAGCTACTCTGTTATATAGTATTGCAAAGCAGGCACAAAAAGATCTAGAAAAATTGAGAAATCAGGTTGGAGAGAAGAAAGGAACACCGACTGGATTAGAAGAATTAGAAGAATTTCCAGCCGTAGATAAAGCGGATGAAGCAGAAAAGATGTATTATATCGAAACCATTTCTATTCCGCTTTATATACAGGAAGAATTTTATTCTTATAGTGCTTATGTTTGTAATTACCATATAAAAGAACTTACCATGTTAGTAAAAGATACCACGGAAATTTGCGTTGATTTATCAGAATATTGTGTGAAAATTACAGAGCAGTTATTTTCAGAGAAAAAGGAAGAATGTCTTTATAAACAAGTGGTACGACTAGGAATAAATTCTGTAAAAACAGGAATTCCAACACAGCCATTTCTTTCTTTACTGGATATGGTTTTTGAAAAATTGACAGAAACCGAACGGGCAATTCAAGCGAAAACAGGAACTAAGATGGGTGGAAAAGAAGCAGCTATGTTACAAATAAGAGAGCTTCTTTCAAAAGCAGAGCATAGTTCAGAAGGTATATTAAGTGTAGAATCTGCTGTAAAATATGCAGCGGTCGATCTGGATAAAATGACAGAAGAATTGTCAAATTCATTTGATAAGCTATTGCAGTATGCTGCTTATGATACCGAAAAAGCAGAGGACTTTAAAGGAATGATGGATGCTTTTTTAATGTTAAAGGATAAGGGAGATACAGCAGATGGTGCCCGTAAGATACGAAGAAATATTGCAGAGCATTTTTATGTAGTTTATGAGTTAATCTTTCGAAAAGCATATCAAGATTCCGCTGTTCCAAAGATTGTGGATCTATTTTTAAATTTTGGCTATATGGATGAAAGATTGCTAGAGAAAGAGCAACTTTTGGAGTTATATCATTTGGATCTTTCATTTGGAGAAAGTAAGCCTTGCTCTGTTTATACGATAAAAGAATGGCTTTGCCGAATCTATGAAGGAAAGGAGGAACCTTCAAAAAGTGAGTTTGATTTAGAGTATGGAGAAGCTTTGCGTGATAGAAAGAAATCTGGTGAAATTACAGAGGCAGAATTAAAGAAATTAGAAGTGGATCAAGATGCAAAATTATCCTATGAGATTAAAAATATGTTCCGTTATAATAATCGCTTAGTTAGTGGGCAGATTAGTAGTTTTGTTCCTGTTCTTTATAAAGATCAATTTATGGGACATTTAGAGGCAGCAATGGTAACAGCACAAAAAATTAATCAATGGATTACAGAGATTATTCAAATTGATTATTCTGCTTTTTATCGTGAAATTTTATATGAAAATCGAGAAAAAAAGATTGATCGGGAAAGTATTATGGTAGAGATTTTCCCAAATATGATTCTTTTGCCGACTTATGGTTCTAATATTGTAATGTGGCAAGAAATTGCAGGGAAGAAAAGAAGATCAAGTGGCCGAGTATTGTTTCCAATTTTTGCAGAGAGTGATTTAAGTGAGGATATGATAAAAGTAGTCGCACGGTTCCGTTGGGAACTTTGCCGAACAGTACAAGGAATGGCATGGAATGATATTACAGAAAAATCTTTGACTTCGGAATATTGTGACTATGTTCAATTTTATAAGAAAAATCGAAATTTATCAGAGGATCGAAAAGAGAAATTAAAAGTACAAATTCAAAAAGGAAAAGGAAATACAAGAGAAATATTTGCGATGGATTATCTTGCTTGGATTAAAAGTGAGGCACAAGGCTCGGTACGCTTAAATAAAGTAGCAAGAGAAATGCTTGCTACTTGGTGTCCATTTGTACGGGAGATTCGAGAGAAAGTCGTACAGCAGCCAATCTTTGAAGAAGCTTTTTTCCGATATAACCGAGATAAACAAAAGAAATTAAAAGAGTTGGAAGCACGGTATCGAATGATTGAAAATAACAATGGAGAAATTGTGGAAGAACTTCAAACCACAATGCGATATTTTAAAGAATTATAGGATAATCTTTTTTGGAGTACCAAAGAAAGTTCCACTGTTTTGCAAAATAAGAAGAAATAATAAAATATTGTTTCTTTTTTCGCAAAAAGCGGTTATAATGAAAACAGAATAGTGATACAAGTATCAGGAATTGGAGGTATTCGTATGAAAGGTCGTATGAGCACTCAACTTGGAGAAATTACCATTGATTTGGGTGTTATTGCTAAATATGCCGGAACATTGGCAGTAGAATGTTTTGGTATTGTTGGAATGGCTTCTGTCAGTATGAAAGATGGTTTTGTCAGGCTGCTGATGGGGGATAATTTGACACAGGGAATTACAGTTACTTTACAGGAGAATAAGATTTTAATTGATTTTCATGTAATTGTAGTGTATGGTGTGAGCATATCTGCCGTTGCGGATAATTTGATTCATAATGTAAAATATAAAGTAGAAGAATTCACCGGAATGGAAGTAGAAAAAATTAATATTTTTGTGGAAGGTGTCCGTGTCATTGATTAGGTGAATATAGGAGGAACTTATTGTGTCAGTTACTACGATAGATGCAAAAATGCTCCAGAAAATGTTTCTGGCAGGTGCTAAGAATCTGGAAGCGAAAAAAGAATGGATTAATGAACTGAATGTTTTTCCTGTACCAGATGGAGATACTGGTACAAATATGACTTTGACAATTATGGCTGCTGCCAGAGAAGTAGAGGCTTTGGAGACAGTAACATTTGAAACATTGGCAAAAGCGATTTCTTCTGGATCATTAAGAGGAGCTAGAGGAAATTCAGGAGTCATTCTCTCTCAGTTATTTAGGGGATTTACAAAAGTAATTAAAACACAAGAAGAAACGCTTGATGCAGTTCTTTTATCAGAGGCTTTAACGAAAGCAACAGAAACAGCTTATAAGGCAGTAATGAAACCGAAAGAAGGAACCATACTGACAGTAGCAAAAGGAATTTCGGATAAAGCAGAAGAGATTGCAGAAACAACACCAGATTTGGCGGAGTTTATGGCGCAAATCTTGGAAAATGGAGATGCTGTATTAGAAAGAACACCAGATATGCTTCCTGTGTTAAAACAGGCTGGAGTAGTGGATTCTGGCGGACAAGGACTGATGCAGGTTCTAAAGGGAATGATGGATGCATTCTTGGGAAAAGAGCTGGATTTTTCGTTAGAAGAAGAAAAACAAAAAGAAAAGAGTGCAGAACATGAGGTTCGGATTCAGCAGTCAGAAGAGACAGAGATTACATTTGGATATTGTACGGAGTTTATTATTCTAGCAGAAAAAGAGTTTACACTAGAGAATGAAAAAGAATTAAAGAAGTTTTTTAGTTCGATTGGAGATTGTGTAGTTGTAGTTTCTGATGATGAAGTAGTAAAGGTTCATGTGCATACAAATCATCCAGGGCAGGCGATTGAGAAGGCATTGACTTATGGTGCTTTAAGTAAGATGAAAATTGATAATATGAGAGAAGAACATCAAGAAAAGCTGATTAAGGATGCACAGACAAAGGCAAAAGAAGGAAAGAATGAAATCAATGTGACAAAAACAGCACCTAGAAAAGCAGTTGGTTTTATTGCTGTGTCAGTTGGAGAGGGATTAGATGAGATTTTTATGGGACTGGGCGTAGATTATCTGATTCCTGGTGGACAAACAATGAATCCAAGTACAGAGGATATGTTAGAGGCAATTGCGAAAGTAAATGCAGATACTGTATTTATTCTTCCAAATAATTCAAATATTATTCTTGCTGCACAGCAGGCGACTTATCTAGTGGAGGATAAAAAGATTTTAGTGGTTCCTTCTAAAACTGTACCACAGGGAATTACTGCTGTTATCCATTATATGGCGGATCGAACCCCAGAAGAGAATTTGGAATCTATGACAGAAGAAATGAAGCGAGTAAAGACTGGACAGATTACGTATGCAGTTCGAAATACAGTGATTGATGAAAAAGAAATTAAAGAAAATGATATTATGGGAATTGGAGATCATACGATTCTTTCCGTTGGGCAGAATGTAGAAACGGTCGCTTTAGAAATGGTTGGAGCTATGATGGGGGAGGATGCGGAACTGATTAGTATTTATTATGGGGCAGAGGTTACAGAAGAGGTTGCTGGGAAGCTTGCCAAGAAAGTAGAGGCCGCTTATCCGCAGTGTGATGTGGAGCTTCAGAATGGAGGACAGCCTATTTATTATTATATTATATCCGTGGAGTAAATGGAGAAAGAAAATTGGGCAGCAAGAAAGCTGCCTTTTTTCTTTTGGAGTAAGATTGTCACTTTTAGAATGTTGCAATGATGCGATTATTTATATTTTTAGGAAAAGGAGAGAGAAATGGGAAGATCGATTTCTTCTTTAAGAGGAATTGGAACAAAGACAGCAAAGTTATATAGTAAAATTGGAATCGAAACAGTAGAAGATTTGCTTATTTATTATCCTCGTGATTATGATGTTTTTAGGGAGCCAGTAAAGATAAAAGAGATTTCTGAAGGAAAAAGTTGTGCAGTTGAGGGGATGGTGATAAAGACACCAGAGAAAAAAGAAGTTCGAAATCTTCAGGTTATTACAACTGTAATTCGAGATGAATCTGGGGTATTGGATTTGATTTGGTATAATATGGCTTTTTTGGTTAAAACGCTTCCAGTTGGAAGTCGCTATGTATTTCGAGGAAAGGTTCGAAAAAAGAAGGGACGTTTGGTTATGGAACATCCGCAAATGTATACACTTGGACAGTATGAAGAGATGGTTCAAGTGATGCAGCCGATTTATGGGCTTACGGCTGGACTTTCGAATAAGGCTGTAATAAAGGCAGTAAGACAGGCTTTGGAAGAGAAACCAATTTATCGGGAATATTTACCTGAAAAAATTCGAAAAGAATATGGGCTGGCAGAATTTAATTTTGCTTTAGAACAGATTCATTTTCCTAAGAATATAGAGGAATATAAGATTGCTCGTAGACGTGTAGTATTTGAGGAGTTTTTTATTTTTGTTTTAGCACTTTGTATGTTAAAGGAGGAAAATATAAGAACAAAAAATTCTTTTGTAATGTACCCTGTACAAGAGACAAAGAAATTGATTGATTCTTTGCCTTATGCACTTACGAAAGCACAAAAGAAGGTGTGGCAGGAGATACAGACCGATTTGGAGAGCAATCAGGCAATGAATCGATTAGTACAAGGAGATGTAGGTTCTGGAAAAACGATTATTGCAGTTTTAGCTCTTTTGGAAACAGCTTGTCATGGTTATCAAGGGGCGCTTATGGTGCCTACAGAAGTGCTTGCAATACAACATTATGAATCGATGGTTGAACTGTTTCAATGCTATGGGATTCAAAAGAAAGTAATTTTGCTTACAGGGTCAATGACAGCAAAAGAGAAGAAAGTGGCTTATGAGGCAATTGCTTCTCATCAGGTGGATATTGTAGTAGGGACACATGCTTTGATTCAAGAAAAGGTAGTTTATGATAAATTGGCTCTTGTGATTACAGATGAACAGCATCGGTTTGGGGTGCGGCAGAGAGAAGAGTTAGCTTGGAAAGGTGGAAAAGAAGAGGATAGAACCGTGCACGTATTAGTAATGTCAGCTACACCGATTCCACGTACATTAGCAATTATATTATATGGTGACTTAGATATTTCTGTGATTGACGAACTTCCAGCAAATCGGCTTCCAATTAAAAATTGTGTGGTGGATACAAAGTATCGGGAAAGGGCATATACCTTTATGGAGAAAGAAATCGAAAAGGGAAGGCAAGTTTATGTCATTTGTCCTATGGTAGAAGAAAATGAGCAGATTGAGGCAGAGAATGTAATAGGATATGCGGCTTTGCTTCAGCAAAAGTTGACTTCTAAGGTTCGAGTGGAATATTTGCATGGAAAAATGAAGGCAAAGGAAAAGAATCGAATTATGGAAGAGTTTGCAGCGAATCAGATTCAGGTTTTAGTTTCGACTACAGTAATTGAAGTTGGAGTTAATGTGCCAAATGCTACTGTGATGATGGTGGAAAATGCAGAACGATTTGGACTAGCACAGCTCCATCAGCTTCGTGGAAGAGTAGGACGTGGACGGGAACAGTCTTATTGTATTTTTGTATCGGGTTCTGGAAGTAAGGATACGATGCGGCGTTTGGAGATTTTAAATCAATCTAATGATGGATTTTTTATTGCTAGTGAGGATTTAAAACTTCGGGGACCAGGAGATTTTTTTGGGGTTCGACAAAGTGGAATTATGGAATTTAAGCTGGGGGATATTTTTACAGATGCTAAAATTTTAAAAGAAGCTTCTGAGGCGGCTAAGAAGCTTTTAGAAGAGGACCCTTTTTTGGAGAGTGGAGAAAATAGAAAATTAAGGGAGTATATGGAGGAGTATGTAACAGAACAGTTGGTACGAATTAACTTATAATAGTGAAAGAACAAAAGGATAAGAAGTAGGAAATACTACGAAAAATACTACCAAAGAAGTATGGTAAAAACAATATAAAATTGCTATAGTGAAGGTGCCAATAAAAAAAGCGTTGTCAAAAAAGGCAGCAGAATAGGAGGATTTTATGTATCTTTTATCATTTTTCATTGTACTTCTGGTTAGTTTTTATACTATTGCAGTTCCTATCGGTGTAACTGGAAATTGGGATTATGTTTTCTACTATTTTGATTTAGGAAGTTTTGTACTGTTAATTCTTTTGTGTGTACCAATCTTAATTGGTTCTGGTCTTTTTTGGGATTTTAATAATGCTTTTCGTTTAGCAATAAGAACAAAAGAAAAAGTAGAAGAAAGAAATGAGAAAGAGGATAAAAACGAAAAACGGAAAGTCAAAAAAAGGAAAGAGGTTTCTCTATTAGAAATAAAACATGCAATAGAAGCTGTTTCTTTGGTAAGAAAAGTATTAATAACAGGAGGAATATTTCTTGTATTACTTACTCTGGTTGAGGTATTTTCTTATTTAATTCCAGGTAGTGAAGAGGGTTTTGGACCAAATTTGTCAATTACAATATTGCCTTTACTTTATGCATTTGCAATCGACTTATTTCTGCTTCCCGTTGAAGCTAGGTTGAAAGTAAGACAAAATAATATGATACATCAGTAAAGGGAGGTTACTTCGAAAGGATTTTGTCTATGAAACGAAAATGGTGTACAATATTATCGGTGTTTTTTTATATTATTTTTTTGGCATGGGTATGGGGACTTGATCTTACAAAGTTACTGGATTGGAAATTGTTATTTCAGCTTTTTGTAGGAGCATTTTTACTTACATTACCTTTTTATCAAAGAACGATAGAATGGGAAGAATTGCTTTCTATTTTTGGAAAAAAAGCATTAGAAGCAGGATATATTCAGACTTTTTTATTATTATTTATTGGAATATCGGATAAAAAATGGAGAACAAATTTTATTTTTTGTTTTCGCCCTGTGTTTTATGGACTTTGTTTTTTGATTTTATTGAGGAAAGGGGAGGAAAAAAATAAAAGAGAAACAAAGATAGAAATAGAAAAAGAAAAGCAGCAGAAAAAAGAAGAAATCATTATAAAAGAGGAAGAAATAAAAATAGAACAGAGTGCTTCTGATGTGTATGGATTATTTCGGCAAAAAGGATTTACAAAAAGAGAAACAGAAATTGCTTTATTGATTTGTAAAGGATATTCCAACCGAGAGATTGCAGAAGAACTGATTATATCAGAAACAACAGTAAAAAAGCATATATCCAATATTTTTGAAAAAACTGGAATTGAAAAGAGAGAAGAGTTAAAAAATTATACGAAATAGAACGTCTATGTTTGTACTGTTGTGGAATCTTTGCTTGACATTATGATAGGGCTGTCCTAAAATGTTAGGGAAGTGTCAGGATAAGGCAAAGGAGCAGAAAAGATGAGGTTGTTAAGTATTGCCAGTGGGAGCAGTGGAAATTGTATCTATGTTGGAGCAGGGAATACCCATATTTTAGTGGATGCAGGAATTAGTGGAAAAAGAGTAGAAGCAGGACTAAATCAAAATGAAATTACAACAAAAGATGTAAATGGAATTTTAATTACACATGAACATTCCGATCATATTAGTGGGCTTGGTGTGTTAGCTAGAAAGTGTCATATTCCAATCTACGCTACAAAAGAAACTTTAATAGAAATTCACAAGATGTCTTGTTTGGGTAAGATTGAGGATGAACTTTATCAGGAGATTGTACCAGATCAGGAATTTCAAATCCAAGAGATTCGAGTTCGGCCTTTTTCCATTTCTCATGATGCCGTAAATCCAGTAGGGTATCGTTTTTTTCATAAAGATTGTTCTGTTGCTGTTGCGACTGATATGGGACGGTATAATTCTTATATTGTAGAAAATCTAAAGGGATTGGATGCGATTTTATTGGAGGCAAACCATGATGTTCGAATGTTGGAAATGGGAAGTTATCCTTACCTTTTGAAACAGCGGATATTAGGAGACTATGGGCATTTATCGAATGAATGTTCGGGACGACTATTAAATGAAGTGCTTCATGATGGAATGAAGTATATTATACTTGGACATCTTAGTAAGGAAAATAACTATGAGGAATTGGCGTATGAGACAGTGAAATTGGAGATTGCTATGGGAGAAAGTGCTTATACTGGAAATGAATTTCCAATAGAGATTGCAAAAAGAGATCGGGCATTAGAGATGGTTAATTTATAACAAGGATTGGATTTATGCAAAGTGTATTTTAAAAATAATAAATAGTTGAAATGGAGATAACTTTATGAAAAGAACAATTATTACTGTAGTTGGAAAAGATACAGTTGGAATTATAGCAAAAGTTTGTACTTATTTAGCAGAAAATCAAGTCAATATTTTGGATATTTCACAAACAATTGTACAAGGATATTTTAATATGATGATGATTGTAGATATGAGTGGGGCGACAAAGGAATTTGGTGCAATTTCTTCTGAATTAGAGCAGATAGGAGAAGCGATTGGGGTACATATTAAGCTGCAAAGAGAAGATATTTTTGATAAGATGCATCGAATTTAAAGGGATGGAATGGAAGAGAAGGGACTGAAAAAATTATGATAAATATGTTCGAAGTAAATGAAACCAATAAGATGATTGAAAAGGAAAATTTAGATGTTCGAACGATTACGCTTGGAATTAGTCTTTTGGATTGCTGTGATGCAAATCTTTCTGAAGTGAATCGAAAAATTTATAAGAAAATTACAACTTTGGCAAAAGATTTGGTAAAAACAGGAAAAGAAATTGAACTAGAATATGGAATTCCAATTGTAAATAAGCGAATTTCCGTTACACCAATTGCACTGGTGGGAGGGGCTGCTTGTAAATCAACGGAGGATTTTGTTCAGATAGCACAGACACTAGATAAGGCAGCCTGTGAAGTAGGAGTAAATTTTATTGGTGGATATTCTGCATTGGTTAGTAAAGGAATGACAGAGGCAGATCAATTATTAATTCGTTCGATTCCAAAGGCATTGTCTTGTACAGAGAGAGTTTGTAGTTCTGTAAATGTGGGATCGACGAAAACAGGAATGAATATGGATGCAATTCGTCTAATGGGAGATATTGTATTAGAAACAGCTGCTCTTACAAAAGAGAAGGATTCGCTTGGCTGTGCAAAATTGGTTGTATTTTGTAATGCACCAGATGATAATCCATTTATGGCAGGAGCATTTCATGGCGTGACAGAAGCAGATGCTGTAATTCATGTAGGGGTTAGTGGGCCAGGAGTAGTGAAATATGCATTAGAACAAGTACGGAAAGAAAGCTTTGAGGTACTTTGTGAAACCATTAAAAAAACTGCTTTTAAAATTACCAGAGTAGGGCAATTAGTAGCACAAGAGGCTTCTAAAAGATTAGGAATTCCTTTTGGAATTATTGATTTGTCGCTGGCTCCTACTCCAGCCGTTGGGGATAGTGTGGCTGAAATTTTACAAGAAATTGGTTTGGAATGTGTTGGAGCTCCTGGAACAACAGCAGCGCTTGCATTGCTAAATGATCAGGTGAAAAAGGGAGGAGTGATGGCATCTTCTTATGTTGGAGGATTAAGCGGAGCTTTTATTCCAGTTAGTGAAGATCAAGGAATGATTGATGCAGCAGCTCGTGGAGTACTTACTTTGGAAAAGTTAGAGGCGATGACTTGTGTTTGTTCAGTAGGATTGGATATGATTGCAATTCCAGGGGATACACCTGCTACTACGATTGCTGGAATCATAGCAGATGAAGCAGCAATTGGGATGGTAAATCAGAAGACGACAGCAGTTCGGATAATTCCTGTAATAGGAAAGAAAGTAGGAGAAACGGTTGAATTTGGCGGACTTCTTGGGTATGCTCCAATTATGCCAGTGAATCAGATGGGATGTGTTGAATTTGTCAATCGGGCTGGACGGATTCCAGCTCCTATTCATAGTTTTAAGAACTAGTAAAAGATGGAATGATAAAAAGTAATTTTCTCTAGAGCGTGTTAAAAAATGCCTTCTGTCAGATGGATTGTATAAAATTTCTACAAGTTAAAATAGGTAGAAGACAGAAGCAATTTTTAAAACACGCTTTTGTTTTTTATAGTTAATTAAGAAAATTTTGATAAATTCTTCTTGAAAAATTAGTTAAGTTTCGCTATACTAATTAAGTTACGATTGTTTAGGTAGAGCAGTTGAAAATAGAGAGAAGAAAATGACAGGAGTTTAAAGTGTGGGAACATATACAATATTGAAAAGGGATAAAAAAGCAAAAAGGGGAAGATTAGAAACCATACATGGAGTAATTCAAACACCAGTTTTTATGAATGTAGGTACAATAGCGGCAATTAAGGGAGCAGTATCCACTGTGGATTTACAGGAGATTGGGACACAGGTAGAATTGTCAAATACGTATCATCTTCATGTTCGACCAGGAGATGATGTAGTGAAGAAAATGGGGGGACTTCATAAATTTATGGTATGGGATAAGCCAATTCTTACAGATTCTGGTGGATTTCAAGTTTTTTCTTTAGCTGGGCTTCGGAAAATTCGAGAAGAAGGAGTGCAATTTTATTCTCATATTGATGGAAGAAAAATTTTTATGGGACCAGAGGAAAGTATGCAGATTCAGTCAAATTTGGCGTCTACTATTGCGATGGCATTTGATGAATGTCCTCCTGCTTTAGCAGAACGGTCTTATATTCAACATTCTGTGGATCGGACAACAAGATGGCTTTATCGGTGTAAAGCAGAGATGGGACGATTAAATCAGAAAGAAGATACAATTAATCCGCACCAAATGTTATTTGGAATTAATCAAGGTGGAATTTTGGAAGATATCCGTATAGAACATGCGAAACAAATTGCAGAATTGGATTTAGATGGATATGCGATTGGTGGACTGGCAGTTGGAGAGTCACATGAGCAAATGTATCAAATTTTGGATCAAGTAGTTCCCTATTTGCCATCTGAAAAACCAACTTATTTGATGGGAGTAGGAACACCAGCAAATATTTTAGAGGCAGTGGATCGAGGAGTGGATTTTTTTGACTGTGTTTATCCAAGCAGAAATGGACGACATGGACATGTCTATACAAAGTATGGAAAGATTAATTTATTTAATGCAAAATATGAGTTAGAAGAAGGGCCAATTGAAGAGGGATGTCAATGCCCAGCATGTCGGACGTATAGTAGAGGATATATTCGTCATCTTTTAAAAGCAAAGGAAATGCTTGGGATGCGACTTTGTGTTCTTCATAATTTATATTTTTATAATCACCTTATGGAAGAAATCCGAGAGGCGATTGAACAGGGGAGATATCAGGAATATAAAAGAATGAAATTAGAAGGGTTTTGTCAGAAATAGGTAGGGAAACGGAGTAATCCGATAAAACTAGATAGAAAAAATTAGGAGGAACAATTATGTTAACTTTAACAGGTTCAACAACGGGTGGTATATTAGGTATGGTTCTTTATCTTGCTGTGATTGGTGGATTCTTTTATTTTGTATTAATCCGGCCACAGAAAAAACAACAAGCAAGAACAAAAGCTATGTTAGAAGCATTGGAAGTTGGAGATAGTGTATTGACAACGAGTGGCTTTTATGGTGTGGTTATTGATATTACAGATGACACTGTAATTGTAGAATTTGGAAATAACAAGAATTGCCGTATTCCAATGCAAAAAGCAGCAATTACGCAGGTTGAAAAGTCAGAAAGATAAAAGCAACTGAGAAGAGAGTGGGACAAATTGCTATTCCCTCTCTTTTTTTATTTAACATAAGGGTAGAACGAAATGAAAAAATTTACTGTGGTACTAGGCAGAATGGAAAAAATATGAGATACTAAACAATATAAAATAGTTGGAAAAAGATATGCAGGAAAAGAGTGGTGATAAAATGTTAGAAGAAAAAGAGAACGGTAAAACAAAGGAAAGAGAGCAAATAGAAAAAAAGAAAGGACAGATTGTGGAGAAAAAAGAACAAATGGAACAAAGCAAAGATCAGATGATTTTAGAGGAGAAATTGGAATTATCAGAGGAAAATAGTGTATCTCAAAAAGTATGGGAATCATTGGGGGAAATTAAACACGTTATGCTACAATTGCAGAGTGCAATTGAGGAATTGGAATTGAAAAATAAAGTGCTACAGTCAACGAACCAAAAAGTAATTGCAATTAATCAGGAATTACAAGATAAGAATCAAAAGTATCAAAAAACAATAGAGTCATTTTGTGTGGAAGGTCAGGATTTTGAGAACTTGCTTATTCATGCAAAGATAGGCGTATTGTATATTGATTCTCAACTACAGATTCAAAAGATCACTTCAATTATGGAGCAAAATACGCTTTTACGTTCTTCTGATGTAGGACGTTGTGTAGAATATGTGCGTTTTATGAATCAATATTTGAATTTTTCAGAGGATGTAAAGACTGCAATAGAAAAGAAAATTGTAATTGAGAAAGAGGTTGTTTGTGGGGATGGAATAACTTGGCTGATTCGAATTCAGCCCTATGATAGTGAAAGGAAAGATAGGGGAGTACTGGTAATACTAATTGATATTACAAAGCATATGAAAGCGGCTAAGTATGAGCTAAAATTACTGACAAATAATATTCCTGGCGGCGTAGCAAAAATGCGATATGATAACGGATTAATTGTAGAATATGCCAATGAGGGATTGTTCCAAATTATGAATATGACAAAAGAGGAATTTAGTTCTCGTTATCATAATTGTTATGATCGTATGGTATTGCCAGAGGATTGGGCAATGATGCGTAAGCAAATTGAGGCAGCAGTAAAGACAGGGGAACAGTTAAAATTAGAATATCGTGTATTACTTTCTGATGGAAGTATCTGCTGGAGAATGATGCAGGCAATGTTGTTAGAGGAGAGAAGTGCACCTATTTTACAGTGTATTATATCTGATATTACAGATTTAAAGGAAACGCAAAATCAATTAAAATCGTTGATTGACAATATTCCAAGTGCAGTCTTACGTTTTTATTATGATATACAAAAAAAGGATGCAAAGTTGGTTTTTCTATCCGATCGTGGATTTGAAATGCTTGGTTTATCGAAAGAAGAATATGAAATACTTTATGGAAACAAAGATGCACTTCTTATTTTTGGAAAAAATCGAGAGCGAGTTATTGCAGCTTTAGATAGTATGATTCAAACAGAGCAAGAACTTCACGAAGAATATCATATGCAAAGAGAGGATGGAAGTGATATTTGGCTTTCGATGCGAAGTTCAATTATAGCAAAAGAAGTAGATGGGTACTTGATTCAAAGTATTGCTTCGGATATAACAGAACAAAAGGAAAATCTAAATCGTATTTGGCAGGAACAAGAAAAATTAAATACAATAGCAGAGATGTCAGCTGATCTAATATTTGAGTATGATGTTTGTAAGGATTGGATGCACTATTCAAATAACCGATTGGATATTATTGGTCAGGAAATGATTACTGAAAAATATAGTGAAAATATTCTTACAAGTAATTTAATTCATCCAGAAGATCTGCCTGTAATTCAAGAATTTTGTCAGGCATTAAAGGAAGGAAGACCAGAGATGAAACTGGAAGTACGAAAAAAATATACGGATGGTGTTTTTCATTGGAGCAGTATTCATGCAAAGACGCTTTATAATCAGGATGGAAAAGCAATTCGTGTGGTAGGTACAACTTCAAATATTGATGAAAGAAAACTAGAAGAAGAAAAATTGAAGAAGCGTTCCGAACGAGATTCTTTGACAAATCTGTACAATCATATGACAATTAAAACCTTAATAGATGAGAAATTAAAAGAAGGGGAACAAAAAGCATGGCTATTAGTAATGGATGTGGATAACTTTAAACAGGTAAATGACAGTTTAGGACATCTATATGGAGATGCAGTTCTTTGCAGTTTTGCAGATGAATTACTTCATGTTTTTGATTCGCCACTGACAGGACGGATTGGAGGAGATGAGTTTTGTGTATTAGCAGTAGGAGAAACAAAAGAATCCATTTGTGAAAAGATGGAATTGCTTAATCGGCGAATTCGCAGAATGTGCTCTATTGAAGGAAGTAAAATTTCAATTTCTAGTAGTATTGGTGCAGCAAGATGTCAGGCTAATATCTATGAGTATGATATACTGTTTAAACAAGCAGATAGTGCTCTCTATTATGTAAAAAATCATGGAAAAGGTGGATATCAAATTTATGATCCAATTATCTGCAAAATGGATAATAAAGAAGGACTTTGGTATAATTATGAAGATGACATTATAAGTCGGGATGCTTTATTTGCAGATGAACAGGATTTGTTAGTATTTTCTTTGGAATTGTTAGAGAGAGTCAATGATGTGCCAAATGCAATGAAAGTGATTTGTGATCGAATTTGCCGATTTTTCCATTTTGATGATATGATTATTGTAGAAAAGGATAAAAAAGGGGAATTAGAGATACATTATCGTTTTAATCGGTTTGAAGAGCGAGATGGTATTATAGAGGCGGAAAAGGGAAATATAAAGAATTTAAAGAAGATTTGTTCAATGAAAGAGGCAGATATTCGAATTTGGAATCAAGAAGCATTAGCAGAAATGGATCAGGAATTTGGCAGCACTTCTCTTTTATGTGTAGCATTAGATAAAGATATTTTACCAGAAGGATATTTTCTTTTTTGGGATAGGAAAAATGATCATGATTGGATTTCTTATACAGGAATTTTACGTCGTCTTGCCAATATTCTTTGCAGTAAGTTAATTCAGTATAATGAAAACAAAAAGCGGGAAGAACGATTGGCATTTATAGAAAGTTATGATTCATTAACGCAGCTTCCCAATTATAAAAAATTTTTATCTTTATCAGAAGAGTATAGAAAGGAACACCCAGAAAAGAAGTTTTTCTGCACCTATTCTGATTTTTCCAATTTCCAGTATCTTAATGAGATCTATGGATTTGCAGTTGGAAATGAAGTGCTTTATGGGTTTGCAGCAGCATTACGAGAACGTTGTGAAGGAATTGTTTATGCAAGTCATATTAATGCAGACCATTTTTTGGTACTTCATGAAGGAGAAGAGATTAAAAAACTTTGTTATTCTTTTGAACAGATGACAAAGGAATATTGTGAGAAAATAAGCCAACTTTATCCACTTTGTAAATTATTTTTGGTATCTGGAATCAGTGAAGTAAAACCAGAAGCTTGTGATATTACTTATTATATAGACAATGCCAATGTAGCAAGAAAAACAGCAAAAGGAAGAGGAGAAACTTGTTGTGTTGAGTTTGCAAGCAGTATGAAACGTCAGATTGAAAAACAGATGGAGCTAACAGATTCCATCCAACATGCATTGGATCATGAAGAATTTGCAGTTTATCTTCAGCCAAAAATTTCCCTAAAAGAGGAACGAATTGTTGGAGCAGAGGCTTTTGTACGATGGATAAAGGGAGATGGAACCATTCTTCGGCCAGATGAGTTTATTCCATTATTTGAAAAAAATGGATTTATTAAACAGATAGATTTTAGAGTATTAGAACAAGTATTAGCTATGTTGCGGCAGCAATTAAATCGTGGAGAGCAGGTTGTTCCAATATCAGTAAATTTCTCTCGTCAAAGTCAAGAAGATGAGGAGTTTGTCGAACATATTTTAGCTTGTTTAAACTATTATCAAATATCACCAAAGTTAATACAAGCAGAGATAGCAGAATCGACTTATCTATATGATTTAAAAATATTAGACGAAAATAGGAAGCAGTTAAGGCGAAATGGAATTTCTATATCGATTGATGACTTTGGAGCAGGATATTCTTCTTTAAATATTCTCTCTAAGGTATCAGCAGATGTGATAAAATTGGATCAGCAGTTTTTAGAAGAAAGCAAAAGAGGAAAAATGACACCAGAGTTTATGAAATATTTGGTGATGATGATTAAGCAATTAGGATTTGCAATTATAGCAGAAGGAGTAGAAACGAAGGAACAAGTGCAAATGTTAAAAGAGGCTGGATGTGATCAGGCACAGGGATATTATTATGCACGTCCTATGCCAGTAAAGGAGTTTTTGGAGTATTTGGAAAGAAATTAAAAGAGATCGAATTTTTTTAAATTTCCTCTTGCAATTTTAAAATAATTATGCTAGTATTACACACAAGTTAAGAAAAGAAAAGCAAAGAAAGAGACTCCTTCCGAGAAGTAACTGACAGGAATATAGCGTCACCGACTGAGAGCGCTATTTGGGGAAAGGCGGTTGTGGGAACACTCTGGAGCTGATATATTGAAAGCAGGCTACAGACAGATGGCGTAGGTATATCCGTGATACACGTTACGTATTTGAGAGGAAAAAGGAGATACTTTGTGATGGCAGAGTCCTTTTTCAAGGCGGGTGGTACCGCGGAATGGAACATAAACTCATTTCGTCCCGGAATATGAATCAATATTCCGGGGCTTTTTTTGTATTTAAAAATATTCAAGAAAAGTCTCGGAATAGAAGAAAGAGAGGAATAAGACAATGGAATTTTTAACAGGAGTAAAACAACAAAAAATGGTTCGTATTACAGATATTGTAACAGAAGGGATGGAAGGAAAAACGGTTTTTATATGTGGATCGGTACATGCGATTCGAAAGATAGGAGAAGTCGTTTTTTTGATTTTGCGAAAGAGTGAGGGTTTGTTACAGTGTGTATGGGAAAAGGGAAAAAAACAAAAGGATTTGTTTTCAATTGATTTTATTAAGGAGGAATCTACAGTAGAAGTAGAAGGAATGGTAGTTTGTGAAGCACGTGCTCCTTATGGAGTTGAAATTCATATAAGCAATATAAAGGTATTATCTGTTCCAACAAAAAGCTTGCCTCTTCCAGTTGCAAAATGGAAATTAAATACTTCTTTGGAGGCAAAATTAAATCATCGTCCACTTGCTCTGCGTAATATTCGGGAACGTGCAGTTTTTCGAATTCAGGAGGGAATAGTAAGGGGATTTCGGGATTTTCTTTATTCGCAGGGATTTACAGAAATTCATACACCTAAAATCGGAGCAAAGTCAGCAGAGGGTGGAGCTAATATTTTTAAATTAGAATATTTTCATAGACCAGCTATTTTACAACAAAGTCCACAGTTTTATAAGCAAATGATGGTAGGAGTATTTGATCGGGTGTTTGAAACAGGACCAGTATTTCGTGCAGAGAAACATAATACAAAACGGCATTTAAACGAATATACCAGTTTAGATTTTGAAATGGGGTATATAGAGGAATTTACAGAGCTTATGGCTATGGAAACTGGATTTTTACAGTATATGATGCAGCTTTTAAAAACAAATTATCAAGAGGAGATAAAATTGCTTGGTCTTTCTTTACCTAATGTAGAACGAATTCCTCAAATTCGTTTTGAACAGGCAAAGAAGCGGGTATCCGAAAAATATCAACGTCAGATTCGAAATCCTTATGATTTAGAACCAGAAGAGGAATTGCTGATTGGGAAATTGATACAGGAGGAGTATGGTTCTGATTTTGTATTTGTTACACACTATCCTTCAAAAAAGCGACCTTTTTATGCAATGGATGATCCAAGTGATCCTACTTTTACACTTAGTTTTGATTTACTTTATAAAGGGTTGGAAGTTACTACGGGAGGACAGAGGATTCATGATTATCAAAAGCTAATCAAAAAGATGGAAGAACGAGGGATGGAAACAGAAGGAATGGAACAGTATTTGAGTTGTTTTCAATGTGGTATGCCTCCACATGGAGGATTGGGAATAGGATTAGAACGATTAACCATGCAGTTAATTGGAGAAGAAAATGTGCGGGAAGCTTGTTTGTTTCCACGGGATTTAGGAAGATTAGAACCTTAGAAATAGAGAATATTTGATAGATAGGAGAAAAAAGAGATGGCACATATAATTTCTGATGAGATTATGGAATATGTTGGAATTTTAGCAAAATTAGAGCTTTCAAAAGAAGAGAAAGAACAAGCAAAAAAGGACATGGGAAATTTATTCGATTATATTGATAAATTAAATGAATTGGATACAGATGGAATAGAGCCAATGTCTCATATATTTCCAATGGAAAATGTATTTCGAGAAGATATTGTAGAGAATCAGGAGGATAGAGAGGCGATATTAGCCAATGCTCCAAAGAAAAAGAATGGAAGTTTTCAAGTTCCAAAGACAGTAGAATAAATAAAAGACAATGTTTTTAAGGATTTTGGAAAGGAAGAGATAAGATGGATGAGATGGCTTTAACAGCACTAGAGTTAGCAAAAAAGATTCGAAAAAAAGAAATCTCTGTTTGGGAAGCGGTAAAAGCAGCGCTTATCAATATAGAAAAGAGAGAAGATATACTACACGGATATATAACAGTGGATCAAGAAGGAGCAAAAAAGCGAGCAGAAATAGTACAAAAACGAATTGATGCAAAAGAGCTTTTAGGAGTTTTCGCTGGCGTACCTGTAGCAGTAAAAGATAATATTTGTACAAAAGGGATTTTAACAACTTGTAGTTCTAAAATTTTGGAGAATTTTATACCAACTTATTCAGCAGAAGCAATTTTAAATTTGGAACGAGCAGGAGCTGTTTTAATTGGTAAGACCAATATGGATGAGTTTGCTATGGGAAGCACAACAGAAACTTCTTATTATGGAGTGACACGAAATCCATGGGATATAGAACATGTACCTGGAGGCTCATCTGGAGGTTCCTGTGCAGCAGTGGCAGCAGAAGAGTGTTCCTTTGCACTTGGTTCTGATACAGGGGGATCCATTCGACAACCCAGCTCATTTTGTGGTGTTACAGGTTTAAAACCAACTTATGGAACAGTTTCTCGTTATGGATTAATTGCATATGCTTCTTCTTTGGATCAGATTGGACCTATTGCAAAAGATGTTTCAGACTGTGCAGCTATTCTTGAAACAATTGCTTCTTATGATCCAAAGGATAGTACTTCTGTAAAAAGAAAATACTACAATTTTACTTCGGCTTTAGTAGAAGATGTAGCAGGACTTCGAATTGGGATTCCAAAGGATTATTTTGGAGAAGGATTAGATTTAGAGGTAAAAAGAGCGATTGAACATGCAGTTAAGGTCTTAGAAGAAAGAGGTGCTTTTGTAGAAGAATTTGATCTGAGTTTTGTGGAGTATGCAATTCCAGCCTATTATATTATTGCTTCTGCAGAGGCAAGTTCAAATTTAGCTCGATTTGATGGAGTAAAATATGGATATCGTACAAAAGATGATACAAGATTGCATCAAATGTATAAAAAGACTCGTTCAGAAGGATTTGGAGCAGAAGTAAAAAAACGGATTATGTTGGGATCTTTTGTATTAAGTTCAGGATATTATGATGCATATTATTTGAAAGCATTAAAAACAAAAACTTTAATTAAGAAAGCATTTGATCGTGCATTTGAAAAGTATGATGTGATTGTAGCACCAGTAGCTCCTACTACAGCACCAAAATTGGGAGAGAGTTTGTGTGATCCCCTTAAGATGTATTTAGGAGATATTTATACAATTTCTGCAAATTTAGCTGGACTTCCTGGTATTAGTGTTCCATGTGGAGTAGATAAAAAGGGATTGCCAATTGGGATGCAACTGATTGGAAATTGTTTTGAAGAGGATAAAGTGATACGAGCTGCTTATACATGGGAACGGAGTCAGGAATATAAAAGATGTCCTATTGTAAAAGAAGAAACCAAATTGTATTGTTAGGAAAGGAGCAAATTAGTGATGAAACAATATGAAACTGTGATTGGATTGGAAGTTCATGTAGAGCTTGCGACAAAGACAAAAATTTTTTGCTCTTGTAGTACAGCATTTGGAGGAGCACCAAATACACATACTTGTCCAGTCTGCACTGGAATGCCAGGTTCACTTCCTGTTTTAAATAAAAAGGTGGTAGAGTATGCAATGGCAGTTGGATTGGCAACAAATTGTAAGATTAATCAATACTGTAAGTTTGATCGGAAGAATTATTTTTATCCAGATAATCCGCAGAACTATCAGATTTCACAGTTATATCTGCCAATTTGTAGAGATGGTAAGATAGAGATTGAAACAGCGTCTGGAAAAAAGGAAATTGGAATTTATGAAATTCATATGGAAGAAGATGCTGGGAAATTGATTCATGATGAATGGGATGATTGCTCTTTGGTAGACTATAATCGGAGTGGTGTACCTTTAATTGAGATTGTGTCAAAGCCAGATATGTGTTCAGCAGAAGAGGTAATTGCTTATTTGAATAAATTAAAACGAATCATTCAATATCTTGGTGCTTCTGATTGTAAGTTACAAGAAGGATCGATGCGGGCAGATGTCAATCTTTCTTTACGAGAACTAGGAGCAAAAGCTTATGGAACTCGAACAGAGATGAAAAATCTTAATTCATTTAAAGCAATTACCAGAGCAATTGAGGGGGAGCGAGCACGTCAAATTGAATTATTAGAATCAGGAAAACAAGTAGTACAAGAGACAAGAAGATGGGATGATAATAAGGAATATTCGTATACCATGCGATCAAAAGAGGATGCACAAGATTATCGATATTTTCCAGAGCCAGATTTGGTACCAATTGTAATTTCCGATCAATGGTTACAACAGATAAAGGAACAACAACCAGAGCTTCAGGATGAAAAGATTGTCCGTTATAAAAAAGAATATCAGATACCAGAGTATGATATTTTGATTTTAACTTCTTCTAAGAAAATGGCAGATTTATTTGAAGATACAATTGCACTTGGGAAAAAGCCAAAAGAGGTTTCAAATTGGCTGATGGGAGAAGCAATGCGTCTATTAAAGGAGGAAGAGAAAGAAGCAGATGAGATTTCTTTTTCTCCAATCCATTTAGCTAAGTTAATTGATTTATTAGAGAAGGGAATAATTAATCGAACCGTAGCAAAAGAAGTATTTGAAGTAATTTTCCGAGAGGATATTGATCCCGAACAATATGTAGAAGAAAGGGGATTAAAGGCGGTAAATGATGAAGGAATGATTCGGAAAATGATTGAAGAGGTAATTCAAACAAATCATCAATCGGTAGTGGATTATTATGCAGGAAAGAAGAAAGCGATGGGATTTTTAGTAGGACAGACAATGAAAGCGATGAAAGGAAAAGCAGATCCTGGAATGGTAAATCGGATATTGGAAGAGATTTTAAATCAATAAATAGCGCAAAATATCTGTATTTTATACTATAAATATAGTTAAAATGGTAGAAAATATGGAAAAATTGAGATATAGTAAAAGGAGGATTTTAGAGAATGATATAAATTGTGATAGGGAATAAGGAGAGTAGATATGAGTCAGGCGAAGTTATCCCAAAAAGATGAAAAATTTAGAGAGTTTGCATTAAATGGGAATATGTGGAAGGTATTAATTGTAATAGGAACACCTTTGGCTTTATATCAAACTTTAGGAATGTTGTTTAAAATATTGGATTCTATGATGGCTTCTCATATTAGTGCAGAATCCGTTTCGGCAGTTGCGTACTTATTTCAGATTCTTCAAATTTTATCTTCTGTAGGCGGTGGGCTTGCAACAGGAGGAAGTCTAAAAATTAGTCAGGCTTATGGTGCTGGTGATTATGAAATGGTGAAAAAAAGAGTAAGCACATTGTTTGGAGTTTGTGCAGGACTTGGTATAGTGGTAATTGTTGGAATTGTTCCATTTTCAAAACAATTGCTGTATTTGGTAAAAACACCAGAAAGTCTAATTGAGATTGGAAATCAGTATTTTATTGTAGAATTGTTTGCTCTTGTGATTACATTTTTTAATAATGTCTATATTGCTGTAGAACGTGCAAGGGGAAATTCCAGACGTATTTTGTACTTAAATTTAATGGTGACAGCAGTAAAGTTAGGATTAACAGCATTATTTGTATATGTTTTAAATGGCGATATTGTAACAATTGGAATTGCCACTTTGATTTCTCAAGGAGTGATGCTATTTGCTGGAGTGAGAAATATGAATCAGAAAGGAAATGCGTTTGGATTTTCTTTTCGTAGTATTCAATTAAAGAAACCAGTATTTGGACCAATGTTACAAGTTTCTTTTCCAATTATGGTGGAACGATGTGCATTTGCACTTGGAAAGGTGATTGTAAATTCCATGAGTGGGATTTATGGGGCTTTAACAGTGGGAGCACTAGGGATTTCAAATAATATGAATGGAATAACAACTTCTTCTCAAAATGGATTTCAAGAAGGAGCTGCTGCAATTATTAGTCAAAATCTTGGTGCAAAAAAGAAGAAAAGAGTATTAGAAGCTTTTTGGAAGGTATTAATTATCAATATGATTGTTGGAGTAGTTGGACTTAGTTTAACTATGATTTTTATTGAACAGCTTTCTAAAATTTTTGCAACTTCACAGGGTGGAATGAATCGAGAGTTTCAGGATATGATTATTGCTATTTATCGTTATGAAGCTTGGGGTGGAGCAATTCCGCTTGGGATAAATGCCGCTGTAATGGCACTCTTATTTGGAATGGGATATACAAAGATTACTTTGGTAATTAATTTTCTTCGGATTTTTCTTTTTCGAATTCCTGTACTTTGGGGAATACAACATTTTACTACTTTAGGGAGTGAAGCAGTTGGGGTAGTTATGTTAGTAAGTAATACAGCTACTGGCATCATGGCTTTTGTAGCAGCTTTCTTTTGTGTAAGGAAAATTCGCCAAGAGATAAAAGATGAATTTAAAAAAAATTTGTAAGTAAATGTATAATTTATATGATTTTTTATATAAATAGATATAGTGACAGAACTATTTATGGGGTTTTTAAAGTTGATTTTAGAAGGATAAAAAGGATAAATTGTTTTTTATTTAAAAAGATAAAAAATAGTTGACAAATTGTGGCAAACGTGTTAAACTGATTGAGTCGCTTGGGAAACAGTTTCAAAACAATTCAATGAAATTGATTGAAATAAAAGGGATTTTGCTAAATTTTAAGAGAATAGAAAAAATTGTTCTTAAAAAATAAAAAAGTCCTTGACAAATAAAAAAACAAGTGATAGACTAAACAAGCTGTCACTAAGAAGCAGAAGAACAAAATAAAAAGACAGCAAATCGAACCTTGATAATTGAACAGTATAAAAAACCAACCTTGAAAATTCAATTTGAGAATCAAAACAAAGTTGTGAAAAAACCAAAAGTAAATCAACCCGCTTTTTGTTAAAAAACAAAGAGAGGGGATTGGATTTTTGAAAGAAAATCCAAAGGAGAAAGAATTGCTAGTCGATTCTTGAACCAA
>CAJTXA010000017.1 GCA_910579865.1 uncultured Lachnospiraceae bacterium | reverse complement strand
GCGCAAGGCATTGATGGAAGCCTACGACAGTCCAGCCAGCGAAGAACTTCCGTCCTGGAAAAAGGATAAAGATCTTCTCGACTGGCTCAAATCCCTGTAGCAGGTACGATTGATTATGGAAAGTAAGATGCGGCTCATTTGTCTGAAATACAGCATCGAATGAGCTGTACTTTCCATAATAGCTTACTTGCCATAACCCACACCGCCTTTCTGGTTTGCGATTGCGATTATTTTACACATGATAATTCTCCTTTGCTTCTACTAATTTTCTTTTACGTTGCTTTTCCTGACTTCCACATAAGTCCTGTAATATTTCTTTGTCCCTTTGTTTGGGAACATATCGGAAAACTCCGTCACTTCGATTTTCGGGTTCCTCTGTAAAATCTTCCCGAACCACTTAATATCGTTCTTCGTTCCCATAAGCCTGACTTTTAACATCAATCCCGTCCTCCAAGCATGGCGTACAAGTTGTGGTTATATGTTACATATTCCGGATAACGAATCTGTACCGCCTGCCAAAAATAAGGCGCATAGGCACAGCAGAACAGTTCTTCCACTGTGTACCGTCTGCACTCGTCCACCTGTTCCTCCGCATCATCGTAATCAAAGACACTTGGCGTACCATTGCAGTAAAGGTTAAACGCCATCCTGACTACTTTTAAGCTCCCGCTGGTCTGCCAGCCTTCATGCAGACACTCCGTTTTTACACAGCCTGTCTTAAAGTTATAAATGCTGTTGATATTTCTTCTTGTGTCATCGCTGATACCAAGACAATATACAAGCGCTTTGTGGTACACGTCCTGATACCTGACCTCTTTCAATTTCTCATAGTAGAATTTCTCATGTGCATCGCTGATAAAAATAATCTCTTTCGCTTTCTCTGCTCTTAACGCTGTGTTTGACATTTTTCTGTTCCTCCTTTTAAAATTGAATTGAAAAGAGCATCCCACTATGGAATGCCCTATATAAAAAATAGGGACACTCTCACTCAAGCATCCCTATAATCTATCACTATATTTGATAGCTCTCTATTCACTTTCATTGTCAGGATTTTTTGTGTTCCCCGTACCGAGGTCTAACGCCACAACTACGGTTACTTTCTTCACAAGTATCTTTTCCTTATGATTTTCACCGATTTTGTTGAAACTGAAAAATGTCACAAAGTGCGTAAATTCAAGGATTTCAACATATCGCAAGCGATATGTTGGTATCATTTCCTTTGTATCAACACCACAGTCTCCACATGCACCGTTTGAGCAAACATATCCACTGGTGTAACCTCCAAAAGCCGATATCCCATCCCATCTAAAATTCTAACATCTCTTGCCAATGTAGCTGAATCACAAGATATATAAACAATTCGTTCCACTTTCATCTCTGCAATAGTTTGAAGAAGCACTTCTTCACATCCTTTACGAGGTGGATCAAGTACCACCACATCAGCTTGTTCCCGATTTTGCCTATACCAAGCTGGAAAAACCTCCTCTGCCTTTCCTGTAAAAAATTCTACATTTTCTATCTGATTTCTTTTGGCATTTTCTTTGGCATTTTCAATTGCCTGTTCTACAATTTCCACCCCATAGACTTTCTTTGCCTTTTGTGCTAAAAAAAGAGAAATTGTTCCAATACCACAGTACAAATCCCAAACCATTTCCTTTCCGCTTAAATTAGCATATTGCAACGCTTTCTGATAAAGCTGTTCTGTCTGTATTGGATTTACTTGAAAAAAAGATAATGGAGAAATTCGAAAACAAATATCTCCAATAAAATCTGTAATAAAATCATTTCCCCAAAGGGTAATCAATTCTTTCCCAAGAATTACATTTGTTTTTTCCTGATTGCAGTTCACCATAATACTTGTGATGTGTTCCAATACCTGTAGACGTTTTACTAATTCTTTTGCATGTGGCAACATCGTTCCATTAATCACCATACATACCATAATCTCACCTGTATGATATCCTTGCCGGATTAATACATGCCGTACCAATCCAGTATGTGTCGTTTCTTGATAGGGAGTAACTTGATATTCTTCCATAAACTTTAATATAATTTCTAATATTAATTTATTTTCTTTACTGCCCAATACACAATCTTTATACTCAATAATTGAATGGGTTCGTCCTGCATAAAATCCAGCAATCACTCGTCCATCCTTATTTCTGCCAATTGGAAACTGTGCTTTATTTCGGTAATGAAAAGGCTCCTCCATTCCAATAATTGGATGAAACTGATATCCAGTTACTTTTCCAATTCGCTCCAAATGATTCTTAACCTTATTTTCCTTAAACCGAAGCTGTTCTTGATAAGAATAAAACTGAAGCTGACAACCTCCACACTGTCTTGCCACATCACAGCGTGGCTCCACCCGATTTTTAGAAGGCTGTATCAACTTCATTAATCTTCCATACCCATAATTTTTCTTAACCTTAATTAATTTAACTTCTGCCACATCTCCAATCACAGTATCCTTTACAAATATGGGAAAGCCATCCAGCTTTCCCACACCATCTCCATCCATATTGGCATCTGTAATTGTAAGAGAATAGACATCATTTTTTTTATATTCCATTTCTCTTAAACTCCGTTCTTTTTAAACTTAATTTCCTTCTCTACCATTCTCGGCTTGTCCGGCGAATATTAGAATCCACAAACCGATTAAATCCAAGCCACCCATCATTTTCTCCTGCACTAGACAAAAGTTCTGTCATCATTTCCATCCGATCATCTGCAATATCTGCAATATTAAGTGCTATCGCCTCCATAAGAGCTGGCTTTTTTGGAGAACCATATTCCAATTCTCCATGATGGGCAAGAATACAATGTTTTAACTCACTTTCCAATTTTTTAGGAAAATTTTCAATTTTCTGAATTCGTTTTCCAAGCAGTTCATATCCCATTACAATATGCCCTAATAACTGTCCATCATCTGTATAATCGTTCTCTGGGAAACTAGATATTTCCCATATTTTACCAATATCATGAAACATCGCTGCTGGTATCAGCAAATCATACTTCAGCAAGGGATAATACTTTGTAAAATCCACACAAATACGAGTCACCCCAAGCGTATGCTCTAATAGACCTCCCACAAACCCATGGTGGACTGTCTTTGCTGCAGAATGTTTTTTAAAGTGATGAATAAAAGCAGCATCTTCTCGAAAGAAAGAATCTACTAACTTCTTCATATACGGATTGGAAACCTTCTCTGCATATTTCATCAGCTCTGTATACATCTGTTCCACATCTTTATTTGTCGTTGGTACATAATCCGCAGGATTATATTCCCCCTCACGCACTTTACGAATTCGTTTTACATTTAATTGTAAAGCCCCATTAAAACTAGTAACTTCTCCTGTTACCTCCACATAATCTAATACCTCAAATTCATCAATTCCCTGCGAATTTGGATCCCAAACCTTTGCATCAATCACTCCTGTTTTATCCTGTAATGTTAAATTATCATATGCCTTTCCATTTTTTGTCATAGCAGACTGTTTCTTTTTACATAAATAAACATCTAAAACTCGTTCTCCTTCATGTAACGTTTCAATATATTTCATATTCCTCTCCTCTTTCTTAATTATCTTCTTTAAACATTTACAAAACTTTAAAAACTATAAAAACACAGGATTTCTTGACACCTATTTTTTATTCTCCCATTACAATTTTTTATTTCTTTCTTACCAAATCTTTTATACAATTAATGTTACTACTAATTTCCACTTGCCTTACTTATTTTAATTTTTTGATTTTATTGTTCCATCAATATCACTTCTACCTCTATCCTACGGTACTCCTCTCTTCCTGCACGAAGAATTGTTACAGTGATACTTTCTTCAACTGAACGTGCTTCCAAAAAGTTCCGAAGTACCTTCATTGTTTTAATCTCCATTTCATTTATAGAAACAATAATATCTCCGCTTTGAATTCCTGCCTGATAAGCAGGAGATCCTGCTACTGCTTCTGCCACATAAACTCCAAGCGGCAGCTTCATGCTCTCTGCAATATCTGATGTTACTTCCTGGCCAATAATACCAAAATATGGCATACTGCATCCATTCGACAATAGCTCTAAAGTTCCTTTTACATCAGAAACAGCAATTGCTGTCACAATATTGGAACTACTTTCACTCTTATATTCTTTTGTTATAACCCCTACAATTTCTCCCTTTAAATTCAAAAGAAATCCATTTCCTGAAGAATCGGAGAGTGCTGTAGTATTAATCAATCTTAAATTTGCATCAATGGTTTGTGTCGTTTTCTTGGTATTTGTCACAACTCCATAAGACATAGAATAATTATATCCCATTGGATTTCCCACTACAATCACTGGATCTCCCTGTTTTACAGTATAGGAATTTCCCAATATAGCAGTTGGAAGTTCTTTTAAATATTCTGGCTCCAAAGAAGAAGCCTCCACCGCAATCACAGCTAGTCCAGTAATGGTATCCAACTTACGCAACACTGCTCCACACTCTGTTCCATTAAAAAAGGTAACACTAATATCATCTGCATTATGAATACTATCTGCATCTGTCATAATCAAAAGCTCATCCTCTGTTTTATTATAAATCAATCCAGATGTTTCCTCTGAAGATTCAAATGCATTATTAAACCAATCTACATTATTTTGAGAAGAAGTCACTGTTACAATTGACTGATTCACTACTGTTACTACTTTATACAGTTCACTGTAAAGTACTACATAATCTTCTATTGTCAATCTATGTTCCTGTAATGCTTCTTCTAACATCTCTTCAAACGATGGCGTTGATTCTTCTTCTATTCTTGTTTCCATACTGCTTGTTGGTTCTATAACAGCCGGATTATTTCCTGGTTCTAACGTACTTTCTGATTCTACCGTTTCTTTCGTATCTCCAGACATATTCTTTTCTGATGCATCAAGTAGTTCATCTCTTGGAATCTTTACCGATTCCCTAATTGCCTCATCTGTATCCGGCCGGACATAGGGAAGAACAAAGGCAAACGTCACACCTGCAACTGCACCAAACACCACGGCAAGTAAAATCGCCTCCAAAAATTTCAAAGCATGTCGTTTTACTCGTCCTTTTGAAGGCTTAATGTGCTCTGTTACAAATGAAAATGTTTCCTGTTTCTCTCCATTCCCCTTACCAGTCATACCTTTCTTCCCTCCTCTTTCATACTGCAAAGTAATTGGGCAACAATACTTTCCCATAGAGAATCACTGCATAGGTAACTATATTTCACACTTTTAAACTATTTAAAATAGTATAACAATTTATTATGAACAATTTATGAATGAATTTGTTATTCTTTTGCTTTTGCAAGAGAAAAGATAAATTCTGTTCCAACACCTTCTGTAGAAATCACATCAATATTTTCTTTATGTGCCAAAACAATTTCCTTTGCAATTGAAAGCCCTAAGCCTGTTCCTGTCTTATCCTTTCCTCGTGATAAATCTGTTTTATAAAACCGATCAAATACTTTAGAAACAGAATCCTTTGGAATACCAATTCCAGAATCCTTCACTGATACAAATACCTTTTCATTCTGTTCCGATACTTGAATCTGAATGGAAGAATTTTGATAGCTAAATTTTACTGCATTATCAATCAGATTATAAAGTACCTGCTGAATTTTTCCTATATCTGCTGTTACATACTGTTCTCTATTAGAAAAAGTTAATACAAAAGAAATCTTCTTTGGATTACAAACACCCTCAAATGTAGCAACGGTATTTTTAATCATTAAATTAATATCAAATGTTCCAATATCCAATAATGTTTTCTTTGTATCATAAGAATTTAATGTTAATAAACTACTGGTTAATTTCCTAAGCCGTTCTGTTTCAAATATCACAATATCCAAATATTTTTCCTGCATCTCATAGGGAATCGTTCCATCCTTCATCGCTTCAATATACCCTTTAATTGATGTTAAAGGGGAACGGAAATCATGAGATACATTTGCTACAAACTTTTTTTGATACTCTTCTGACTTATTCAGTTCATAAGCCATATAATTTAAAGTAGCCGCTAAATAACTAATCTCATCACTTCCTGCTACCTGTAATCGATGTTTTAAATTTCCAGAAGCATATTCATTTGCTGCCTCCGTAATTTTCTTAAGAGGAAGGTAAACACTAACTGTAAAAATCACAAGAATAATTAAAGACAAAAGAAAAATTACAATCAAAGTAATATAAGAAATCCGAAGTAATTCTTCTTTCTCTTGTTCAATAGAATCCACACTAGAATGAATAATAATATATCCCATAGTACGAAAGCTAGAAGTAATTGGTGCTGATACAGTAATCATATCCTGAGAAAATAAGTTATAATATCGCCCTGTTTGATACTGCTTTGCCCCAATCGCTGCCGGATCGAATTCTTCAATTAAAGTTCCTGTCCATGTATTTCTAGTATCTAGCATAATTCTACCAGTTGCATCTGTCATCCAGATCTGTACATCCAAAAACGTATCCACCGCCCGAAGCTGCACCTCTACCTCTGAAAATGTCATTTGTTTACTATAATAGTGTGAACCAAACTGATTCGCTATCAGATTTGCTTCATTATAAAGTGTTTCTGCCTTTTTTGAAGCCAAATGTTGAAACGTCCAATCTGAAGTTAAAAAAGTAATCGCAAAAAATCCCAGTAAAGCAAAAATCAGATAAGCCACGATAAACTTCACATAAACTGTTCCTTTTTTCATAACTAACCCCGTTTCAATTCAAACTTATACCCTATTCCCCATACTGTAGAAATCCCCCATTTTTCATGATCCTTAATCTTTTCCCGCAGTCTTTTAATATGTACATCTACTGTTCTTGTATCTCCAATATACTCATATCCCCAAATATGATCTAAAAGCTGCTCCCTTGTAAACACTTGATTTGGGGAAGATGCCAAAAAATACAACAATTCCAGCTCTTTTGGAGGCATCTCTATTGTTTCCCCTTTATAAAGTACAGAATAATTTGTTAAATTAATAACCAAATCCTCATACTCTACATATTCTCCCTGTTGTTCTGTTCCAACCGTATAATTTCCAGAGGCTGGCTGATAGCGCCGTAAAACGGCCTTTACTCTAGCAACCAGCTCTTTGGAATCAAACGGTTTAATCATATAGTCATCTGCTCCTAGTTCCAAGCCAAGAACTTTATCAAAAATCTCTCCTTTTGCAGAAAGCATAATAATCGGAACCTGAGAATTTTTTCGAAGTTCTCGACAGACCTGATATCCATCAATCCCAGGAAGCATCAAATCTAGTAAAACTAGATTTGGCTTATAGATTGAAAAAACGGAAAGAGCTTCTTCCCCATCATTTACAATTTTTGCATCAAAGCACTCTTTAATTAAATAAAGAGAAATTAACTCTGCAATATTATTATCATCATCTACAATCAAAATCTTCTGTTTCGCTGCCATACTCTTTTCTCCCTTCCGCCTATCCTTTTTTATCCTTCTTTTTGCTGTAAATTTATTATTAATATTAATTATCGAAATACCACAATTGTAACCCCAGCATCTCCCTCTCCATACTCTCCAAGATGATACTCTTTTACATTTCGCATCCTCCTTAAATGCTCATGGACTGCCTTTCGAAGAGCACCTGTTCCCTTTCCATGTACCACTCGAACCTGTCCTAAATGTGCCAAATAAGCATCATCTAAATACTTATCCAATTCTGAAATTGCCTCATCTACCATTTTCCCAATTAAATTAATCTCAGGAGAAATTGTAGCACTTTTTGACATTTTAATCTTTCCTACACTACTTCTAGTTATATTTGGTCCAGTAATAACAGCCTCATCAATTAATTCTAAATCCCGAATGTTTAACTGTGACCTTAAAATTCCCATTTGTACAAATAAATCTCCTTTATTATTTGGCAAGGTGCTTACTGTTCCATTAACTCCCATAGAAAGTACTTTAACTGCATCTCCAATATGAAAATCTGTCGCTTTTTGTTCTTTCTTTTTTACAGTTACTGTCTTTTTAATAGAAAGTTTTTCATTTTTTTGATTGATTTTTTCTCGAATTTGGCTGCGATATTGTTCCATCTCTTTCCCAGACATTCCCCTTTGAAACATCCGAATGGTTTCATCCGCATATTCCTTCGCCTCTTGTAAAATCTGGCGTGCCTCTTCATTTGCCTCTCGAATCTTTTGTTCCTTTTGCTTTTCAAACTGTTCCTGTTTTTTTTCTAGCTGTTGTTTTAAAGTTTCAACCTTTTCCTTGTAAGCAGCAATCTCTTCCTGCTCTTTCTCAATGGTTCGTTTACTATTTTCTAAATCTGCAATCAAATCTTCAAATTCTACATCTTGTTCTGTTATTCGCTGTTTTGCATCTGCTATAATATAATCTGGCAATCCAAGTTTTCCAGAAATTGCAAATGCATTACTTTTTCCAGGAATCCCTATTAAAAGTCGATAGGTTGGACGTAATGTCTCTACATCAAACTCACAGCAGGCATTTTCTACTCCCTTTGTAGAAAGAGCAAATACTTTTAATTCACTATAATGTGTTGTTGCCATTGTTCGTATCTTCATATTGTGTAGAAAAGAAAGAATCGCTGTAGCCAGTGCTGCACCTTCTGTTGGATCGGTTCCAGCACCTAATTCGTCAAATAATACCAAAGAATTCGCATCTGCCTTTTCCAAAATCTTTACAATATTGGTCATATGAGAAGAAAATGTACTTAAACTTTGTTCAATACTTTGTTCATCTCCAATATCAGCATAAATTTCCTCAAATACCGCCAACTCTGAACCTTCAAAAGCTGGAATATGCAATCCTGCCTGTCCCATTAGAGAAAGTAAGCCAACTGTTTTTAAAGATACTGTTTTGCCTCCTGTATTTGGGCCAGTTACTACCAAAAGATCAAATTCTTCTCCTAGGTGAATATTGGAAGGAACTACCTTTTTTGGATCTAATAGAGGATGTCTTGCTTGTTTTAAAACTAGAACCCCATTTTTATTTAATTTTGGCTCGCTTCCTTTCATATCCTTCGATAAAAGAGCCTTTGCAAATATAAAATCCAACTGAGTTAAAATATGAAAATTTTCTAAAATTTCTTCCATATGCTCTGCTGTCTGATTACTTAATATTGCCAAGATTCGCTCGATTTCTTCTTGTTCTTTTATCGACAATTCCTTTCGATCGTTATTTAATTTTACAACTGCCATAGGTTCTATAAAAAGAGTAGAACCACTAGAAGATTGATCGTGAATCATTCCAGGAACCTGTCCCCGATACTCTTGTTTCACTGGAATACAATAACGTCCATTTCGCATAGTAACTACTGTTTCCTGTAGATATCCCTTTGTGCTTTGGCTGTTTACTATTGTATTTAATTGACTTCGAATCCTCTCATTTGCAATTTGCATCGAACGGCGGATATCTTTTAAAGTTGGGCTGGCTTCATCCGCCATTTCCTCTTCTGAAATAATACAGCGGGTTAGTTCATGATTTAAAACTGTTAATGGCTCTAATCGAGCAAATAAACCATCTAAAGTATCATCTGGCAAATCTGTTGTATCACTTCTAGAAAAAGCCTTTACCCGATTTGTCGTTTCAAGAAGTGAACTTACTGCTAATAGTTCACCCATTCCTAATACACTTCCCACTTTTAATCGCTGAAAGGAAGCACGTATATCCCGAATCCCAGAAAAAGAAATACTCCCTTTTTGAACAATTCGTCGATATGCATCACTGGTCTGTGCTTGATTCTTTTGAATCTCTTCTAAATCTGATAGTGGAATTAAATTTCGGCAAAGTTCTTTTGCAAAATCTGAATAGGCATAACTCTCTAATCGTTCTGTAATTTTATTATACTCTAATGTTTTTAACACTTTTTCGTTCATAAAAAACTCCTTATTTTCGTTCAAAAGCTGCTTTTTTGTTATTCCTTCCAATGCAGCCGATGCAGTTCTCCAGTAAGCTGCATCTTTCTAAATTGATTTTGCCGAAGTGCTTCATAAAGCACAATTGCAACTGAATTTGAAAGATTTAGCGATCGTATTTCTGGCTCCATAGGAATTCTAATACAGTTTTCTTTATAATTCACTAATATCTCTTCAGGAATCCCAGCACTCTCCTTTCCAAACATAATATAATCATCTGATTGATAGGACACCTCACTATAAACATACTTTGCTTTTGTTGTTGCCATATAAATTTTCGCATTTGGATTTTGTTCCAAAAAATCCTCAAAATTCTTATATACTGTAACATCTAAATACTTCCAATAATCCAACCCAGCACGTCTTAACTGTTTTTCATCTAGGCAAAATCCCAACGGCTGAATTAAATGCAGCCGACTACCAGTAGCAACACAAGTTCGTCCAATATTTCCAGTATTCGCTGGAATCTCTGGTTCATGCAATACAATATTCATTTTCTTCTCCTAATTATAAGGCAAAAGCTGTGCGCCCGAAAGCAGCACAGCCAAAAAATCCTCTAATTTTTGTTCTTCTCTTCCAAACGCTCGACAAAATGCCGGATTCGTTCTAACGCCTTTTTTAAATCCTCTAAGGAATAAGCATAGGAAATTCTTAAAAACCCTTCTCCACATGCTCCAAAAGCAGTTCCAGGAACAACCGCAACTTTCTCTTCTTCTAGAAGTTTCGATGCAAATTGCTCCGAACTCATCCCAAATTTCTTGATACTTGGGAAAATGTAAAATGCTCCAAATGGTTCAAAACATTCTAATCCCATCTCCCGCAGCGTATGTACCATATATCTTCTTCTCTGATTGTAGGCTTCCCGCATTTGATCGACATCGGAATCTCCATTTCTCAATGCAGATACTGCCGCATACTGACTGGTAGTTGGTGCACACATAATGGCAAACTGGTGAATCTTTAACATCTGTGAAAGAATCTCTTTTGGCCCTGCTGCATATCCTAATCTCCATCCAGTCATCGCATAAGATTTGGAAAATCCATTAATTAAAATTGTTCGTTCTTTCATCCCAGGAAAGGAAGCAATTGTTATATGTGGTTTTGCATAACTTAATTCTGAATAAATCTCATCTGAAATAACTAATAAATCCTTCTCAATAATCACATCTACAATTGCTTCTAAATCCTGTTTTCTCATAATTGCACCAGTTGGATTATTCGGAAATGGCAAAAACAAAACTTTTGTTTTTGGTGTAATAGCATCTAAAAGCTGCTGCCTTGTCAATCGAAACTCATCCTCTTCTTTTAACTCAATAATAACTGGTTCTCCACCTGCAAGTATCGTACATGGAAGATAAGACACAAAACTAGGCTGTGGAATTAAAACCTCATCTCCTGGATTCAGTACGGCTCGCAAAGCAACATCAATCGCTTCACTTCCGCCAACTGTTATTAAAATCTCTTTTTGATAGTCATATGTTACTTGACATCTTCTGTTTAAATAATTGCAGATCTCTACTCTTAATTCTTTTAGCCCCGCATTTGATGTATAAAAAGTTTTCCCTTTTTCCAGAGAATAAATACCTTCTTCTCTAATATGCCATGGAGTATCAAAATCCGGTTCGCCTACGCCCAAAGAAATTGCATCCTTCATCTCACTGACAATATCAAAAAACTTTCGAATTCCAGATGGCTCAATCTGCACAATCTTATCTGATAAAAAGTTTCTCATGGTGTCACTAACATCCTTTCGTCATGTACGGTTTCCCCTAAAATAGTCCCATGGTCTTTATATTTCTTTAATACAAAATGGGTTGCAGTACTTAAAATTGCATCTAAAGGAGCTAACTTATCAGAAACAAACTGTGCTACCTCTTTCATCGTTTTCTCCTCTATAATTACAGTAAAATCAAATCCACCTGACATCAGATAAACTGCATTGACTTCAGAAAAATTATAAATACGCTCTGCGATTCGATCAAATCCCTGTCCTCTTTGTGGTGTCACCTTTACTTCGATCAAAGCTGTTACTTTCTCTGCTCCTGTTTTATCCCAGTTAATTAGGGTATGATAACCACAAATTATTTTTTCTTTTTCCATATCTGCAATTTCATTTGCAATCGCTACCTCTGATTCTCCAAGTAGAATTGCCAATTCTTTTAAATCGATTCGACTATTTTTTTCCAAAACAGCCAAAATTTTATCTCTCATCATATTTCACCTCCAACCAACTCTTCTGTTAATCCCTTTTGTAGTTCATTTATCTTAGGCGGTTCTAAATAGCGTCTTTCTTCTCCATGAAAAAGCAAGCGTTCCTTTCCTTTTGTAGTCCGTCCAATCACTGTTGCACAACACCCTTTTCGTTTTAATTCCTCTACTAATTCATGCCCATTCTCTGTCAGCATTAATAAACTTCCAGTAGAAGGAATTAGATAAGGATTGATACGAAAAAATTCACAAATCTCGATTGTCTCTTGCCGAATTGGTATCTTTCGAACCTCTACTTCTAACCCTAACTCTGCTGCCTCTGCAACTTCCCAAAGTGCGCCAAATACTCCGCCTTCTCCTATTGTATGCATCGCTTTCACACCGCACATTCCCGCTATTTTTGCCTCTCTAATTGCAGAAATTTCTTCCAAAAGATTCTGAATCTGATCGACAAAAGAAGGAGTAAACCGCTTTAATAGTTTCTCTTCCTGCTCAAAGGCAAGAATTATGGCACCTTCTGTTCCTGTATAATTTGTCATTACAATATCCATATCTAACTTTATCTGTTTTGGTGTAACCCATTCTCCTTGTTTTGCTTCCCCATAAGCAGATATTGTTATTGTTGGCTTTAAAATCCCTGTTACAGACTCAGCATAAATTCCTGCTATTCCTACTTCAAGTTCTGCAGTTGTATCATCTAATTCCTTTATTGCAATTTTCAGATCAGACTCTGAAAACCAATCTGGAAATAAAAAATTTATCCAAACACTTTTTCCTACTGCGTTTACTGCTGCCAAACAATTGATTGCCCGATAAAGAGCAAATACTCCAATTCTTTTTTTTATTCCACTTAAAGTAATAGCAGAAGTAACCGGACATACTCCACCAAGTGCCCGATGTACACAAGCATCAATTCCTACTCCCGGATTCTGATAAATCTCTGTCACTCTATGATGGAGTCCTTTTAATATAGAACGCTTATAAACCGTTTCTGACACTTTACCAGGTCTCATATGCCCTGCCCTTTCTATTTTATTCTCATTAATTTACCCAACTGGCCCCATATCCGAAGCAGCATCTATCCCAGGTGTCTCTTGTATGCCAGGTGTTTCCTGTATACCTGGTGTCTCTTGTATTCCTGGCGTTTCCTGTATGCCTGGTGTTTCTTGTATACCTGGTGTTTCCTGCGTTACTACTGTCTCAGGTTCTGGTGTAACTCCAGGTGTTTCTTCTGGTGCCAAAGTCGTTTCTGTCTCTGGCGCTGGAGACACTGGTGTTTCAATTGGATTTCCATTTTCGTCTGTAGCAGGCTCTGTTGTCACTGGTGTTTCAATCGGATTTCCATTTTCATCTGTAGCAGGCTCTACAATTATTGGTGTTCCATCTGGATTTGTTTCCTGTTCTACAGTAGCTGGATCAGCAGGTCCTGCAATTACATAATTTGGTGCCGATGCATAATAACTGGAATTCACCCGTTCTGATGACTGTTTTTCTCCATCAATATAGACATGTTTATAAAGTTCTGCCCGATATCCAGTATGACTGCTTTGTGTTACAATCCAAGTTCCAACTGGCTTGCTTTCATCTACTGTAACTACATCTGCACCAGGAGAAAGCACTTCCACTACACGGCTTTCATATTTAATTGTTCGGTTTTTAGGACGTTCCTCCTGTCCATATAAATTAAAAGTAAGATGTTTATTCTGGACTATTCCCTCTAGATAAATTGGTGCATTGGTGTTATTCTTAAATTTAAAATCCATTCCACTGCTTTCTGCAATTGCAGCATCAGCGGAAAGCGGAACATAACCAACAGTTAAACCATGATTATTTCTTTGTACTACCTCTAACTCAGCTAACAAAACCGCATTATACAAAGTAGTTGATACTTGGCAAACACCACCGCCATAACTGTCAACTGTTTTTCCATTCAGATAAGAACCTGCTAGAAAATAACCATTCTCTGCTGTAAATGGAACCATAAGATCCAAACAAGAAAAAGTTTCTCCTGGCAATAGCACAGTTCCTGTCATCAATTTCACCGCATTTTCAATATTTCCACAGCGATTTGAACTAGAAGATGTAAACGAAGTAGTATAACTTCCTATTGGTTCTTTTTCAATTTTCTCACAAAGCTCTCTGGTAACTTTTGCTTTACTAACCTTCGTTGCTAATACAACAGTTGCCTGATTGTAATCCCATTCTTTTGTAAGAAACTCTTTCAGTGCAGGAACTGCCTTTTCTATATCCACAGCTTTCCCATCTACTTCATCTGTATATACAAATTTGTCACCTTCTCTTGCAATTGTGGCATTCTTTGCTTCTATATTTAATATTCCAACATTCGTTTCTAGTATTTCTTTTAATTTACTTTCCTCTGTTGTAAATTCTAATTCAAATACAATTTCATTATTTTCAATATCTTTCTTTGCTTTATAACGCCGAACCACATTTCCTGCATCTCCGAGTCCCATAACATCTTCAATCACATCTGGATTCGCCCATTTTAATCCTAAATCTGCCGCAGAAATTGCTAACTGCTTTTCTTCATGAGTCACTCCCTCCAAGCAAAGAATTAATTTTGTACTGGAAACCTGTGCAATATAATCCTCTACCGCCTTTTTTGCTTCTTCCCTCGTCATCCCGCCAATTTCGACTGGACCTATAGAAACACCATCATAAAATACACTTACTGTTTCTGTTTCATCTGCAACTACTGTTTTCTGATTCATATGTGCAGCACACAAACAAACACAAAGCATTGCAGCTGCGACTATTTTCCTTTTCATAAACTATAACCTCCTACCAGTTTTGGCTCTTTCTATTTTCTTTGATAGCCACTGGCGAAAAACTTCCTATAGACAGTTCTATAGGTATTTGTTAAACTATTACTTACAGGTCATTTTTTACATCAATGCACCTAAAACCATTGGCAATACCATTGCAATAACTAAGATTACAATGATAATAGCAGAAATTGTCTTTCTTGTCTTTTGGTTGTTAAAATTCATATTGTCACCCCTTTTTATACTATTTTTGATTGGAGGAACCGATTATGCGATTTCCATCTACACTCGCCTGTATCTTAGTATTTGTCTTTTGGCTTACTTACGAGCTAAGAAAGAATTCTAGCTCTGCCAAAAAGGAAAAGTCCTTTCTGGAATTAGACGCTGAGGCGAACAGCGTCCGAAAAAAGCCATTGGACACACTCCATTATATCACAATTCCTATAGAATCCCTACCTTTTTTTTCTGGAATTGATGAAAAACTTACTTCCTATCAAGAAACAATACAAAACCTAAACAAAAAACCGATTGTCAACCTAAGCGGCATTACCAATGTGGACTTAAAAATGGAATATGGAGCAGCAAATCTTCCAATTTTATCCCAATATGACCAGAATTTTACACTATTGGCACGAACCCTGCTACAGTGGGGTACAAGGTTACATGAATTGGGATATCAAAAAGAAGCAATCCAAGTTCTTTCCTTTGGTATCGACTGCCAGACAGATGCAAGGGGAAACTATATCCTGCTTGCTCAGCTTTATCAGCAACAGGGAAATACAGATGCCATTTATCACCTAATTCAAGTAGCAGAAACACTCCGCACTTCACAAAAAGATGGAATCTGTCGAGATTTAAAGACATATCTATAAATGGACTTTTAGCTAAATGTCAGATTTTGAAAGTAGTTTCAAAATCTGACTATCCATTTTCTATTTTCATTAAAAAATTTCCTATCATATTTTATTCTTATCTAATTTTTCCATAAATGGATAAAATTTGATCAATCTTACGAGAAGCAGTCTGTTTTGTCATCTGACAAATCTCCTCTTCTAAGTTAATATGATGATATTGTACGAGTGCTTTCAAATACCTCATCTGAGCTGCTGTAATTGGACTTTCCTTTTTTACTCGGTACATCATCTGTTCGGCTGAAAATACTTGTTCCATCTGCAAAGAATCATTCCAAAACTGTTCTTTTAACTGCCAATATAAAGAAATCGTTGCCATAGCATCTTCACAAGCCCGATGTGCATGACGATTAACAATCTGATAATAAGAACAAAGGTACTCTAAAGAATGTTTTTCAATTTGTGGCAAACAAACTTTTGCAATTTTTAAGGTATCAATTCCCTTTCGTTCAAATGGAATCTTTCTTTTTGCAGCAATACATTTTAAAAAACTATAATCAAAAATCAAATGATGTCCCAATAAAACCTCTTCTTCAGCAAATGCAAGAAACTTTTGAAAAGCCTCCTCTTCCTCTGTTGCTTCTATTAACATACTATCTGTAATCCCAGTCAATCTCGTAATAAATTGGCTTAATTCACGTTTTGGATTTACTAATATATCAAAGGACTCTATTATCTTTCCTTTTACTACCTTCACTGCTCCTATTTCAATTATTTTATCTAATCTAGGATCTAAGCCAGTTGTTTCGATATCCACTGCAATAAATGTATCTATCATACTATTTTCCTCTTTTTCTACTAACACTATGGTAAACTGATATTCTTTTCACTGTTTACAAAAGAGTTTTTGCATACTTCAGTACGATTACTTTCTATTCTTCTACTGCTCTGCACAAATGCCGTAAAAAACACTCTTTACAATTTGGATTTCTTGCTGTACAAATCTCTCGTCCATGTGTAATAATCTGTATATTCCACAAAATCCAATGATCTCTTGGTAATGCCTTCATTAAATCCATCTCAATTTTCACTGGATCTTCCTCTATTGTAAGTCCTAACTTTCGAGAAATTCGTTTTACATGGGTATCTACCACAACACTTGGAATATGATAAATATTCCCTCGAATTACATTTGCTGTTTTCCTTCCAACTCCTGCTAATTGTGTTAATTCTTCTATCTCCTGCGGCACCTCTCCATGGTAACGTTCTAGCAATGCCTTTGTACAAGCAATAATATTTTTTGCTTTATTTTTATAAAATCCTGTAGAATGAATATCTTGTTCTAATTCTTTCTGTTCTGCATTAGCAAATGATTCTAATGTAGGGTACTTTACAAATAAATCTTTTGTTACAATATTAACTCGTGCATCTGTACACTGTGCGCTTAAAATGGTTGCAATTAACAACTGCCATGGCGTCTGATGATTCAAATAACAGACATATTCTGTTGTATAATGCCGATCAAGTAAACGTAAAATCTCTGTAACAGGTGCCAGTCCGCCTGGTGTTTTTTGAAGAGAAATTGTATATGCCTCGTATGTTAAAGGATTTCGATTTTTATAATCAAATACTACATAGATATCTTGTCCATTTACAGTATTATAATATTGAAATCGTTCCATATGAATCATATTTGCAATTTGCCGGCTTTGATATCCTTTATAATCTGGTAAATAATAAGGTTCTTTTGCTTCTCTTTTACAAAATTGTTTTATCACTTCTTTTATATCTTCATCCTTTTGCGCAAAAAAGGGTCTTGTTTTTGCATTTTCCCTTAAATAAATATCATAAACCATCGCTTCCTGAAAACATAATAGCTCCTCTCCATGCAGATATCCTTTTGCAAATGCAAGCAGCATCTCATATCTTTGTATCCGTGAATGTTTCATTCCAATCTTATGCCATTCCTTATAAAATCCTGCCAGTGTACGATAAAAAACAAATGGATTCGAGAAATAAGATTCCAAATATCGAATACTATGCAAAAACTGAGCACTATTATAATACTGTTCTACCATTTCCTCAATTTCTTTTAATTCTAAAATCTCTGGATAACTAATCCACTTTGTATACAATACTTCATATGGCGGAAACTCTTGGCAGACAATTCCATACTTTATTTTGTTTTTCTCTATCTCTGTCCCAGGCAATACCTTTAAAAAACCAACCTGAAATTGATCGGGATGCATCGCATAGACATCGCAAAAAGAAGTCTCTAAACTTTGTATATCTTCATATGGCAGTCCAACAATTAAATCCAAATGTTGATGAATATTTCTTTTTTTATAAATTCTAGACACATTGTTCTTTAAACGTTCAAAATCCATACACCGATGAATTGCTTGAATTGTTTTTGGATTTGTAGACTGTACTCCAATTTCCAACTGAATCAAACCAGGGCGCATCCTTTCCAGTAAATCCAATTCCTCCTCCTGTAATAAATCTGCTGCTATTTCAAAATGAAAATTTGTTATTCCGTTATCCTGTTCTATAAGAAAACGCCAGATTTCCAATGCATGTTCACGTTTACAATTAAATGTTCGATCTACAAATTTTACTTGTAACACTTTATGATCGAAAAAAAACTGTAATTCCTGTTTCACAAGATCTAAATTTCGAAAACGAAGCTGTTTCTCCACTGAAGAAAGACAATAGCTACAAGAAAATGGACATCCTCGGCTGCTTTCATAATAAATAATCCGATTCTCAAATTCAGATAATTCCTGATAAGGAAATGGAATTTCTGACAGATTCAATACTTCTCTTGGTGGATTATAATTTATCTCTCTATCTTCTTGATTTTTGCTAATCTGATAACAAATACCAGGAATCTTTTGAAGCTCTGTTATATTCTTTTTCGTCGTGTAATGTTGCAACAGAAAAACAAGAGTTTTCTCTCCCTCTCCTATCATAACTCCTCGAATATAAGGCATCTGATTAAGCAGTTTTATTCCCCGATAAGAAGCTTCTGGTCCACCAAGCCAAATTTCTAAATCTGGTATTAGACGGCAAAGCTGCGAAGTAATTTCTTCCACCAAACGAATATTCCAAATATAACAGGAAAATCCTATTATATCTGGTTTCTTAAGATAAATATCCTTTACAATCTCATTACAAGAATGATTTATCGTATATTCTGCAATATCAATTGTTTCTTTCCATCTGCCTTTCTCTTGTTCGACAGCATATGCCTTTAAATCATATACCGCTAAATTCGAATGAATATACTTCGCATTAATTGCTACTAACAAAAACTTCATCTGTTTTTCTCCTCTTTTTCTATATCCATCTTTTGTTTTATTTTTTCTTTTTATTTATAGACAACTTTTTATAAATTACAAGTAAAATCTCTAAATTTTTTATAAATTCTTTCTCTTGACGCCTATCTTTAACCATGCTATATTCTTAACCGTAATAGAAGCCCTATATTTTAATAACTATAGAAAGGTTTAAGGTAACAGATATGCAAACAATAGAAGTCTTTCGTGATCTTGCTATTATTATTATTTTAGCAAAAATATGTGGTATCATCGCCCGCAGTTTAAAAGCACCACAAGTAGTAGGTGAAATTATAGCAGGTTTGTTAATTGGTCCAGCCGTTCTTGGTCTGGTGGAACAGACAGAAGCTATTACTTTTATCGCAGAAATCGGTGTCGTTATGTTAATGTTTGTTGCAGGCTTAGAAACTGATTTAAAAGAACTAGTTAAAACTGGTCCCATTGCTTTAGCAATTGCATGTGCTGGTGTATTTGTTCCATTGTTGGGCGGTTATTTGCTCTATTCCTGCTTTTATGGATTTTCTCCAAATGGATCGGAAGAATTTTACCGAGCTGTTTTTATGGGTGTTATTATGACAGCTACTAGCGTTAGTATTACAGTTCAAGCATTACGAGAACTAGGCCGTTTAAAAGGAAAAGTTGGTACTACTATATTAAATGCCGCAATTATTGATGATGTGATTGGTATTATTGTTTTAACTTTTGTAATTGGTTTTAAAAATCCAGAAGCAAAACCAATCAGTGTTATTATCAATACTGTTTTATTCTTTCTGTTTTCTGGTGTTGTAGGATATCTCGCTTATCAGCTTTTTAATCGTCTCGATAAAATTTCACCTCATAAACAAAGAATTCCTATTTTTAGTTTAGGACTTTGTTTTGCTTTTGCTTATATTGCAGAAGAATACTTTGGAATTGCTGATATCACTGGTGCCTACATTGCAGGTGTTGTCTTATGCAGTATTCAAGACTCTGGATATGTATCGAATAAGGTAGACGTTTCTTCCTATATTTTATTTGGTCCTGTCTTTTTTATCAGTATTGGTTTAAAAACAGAACTAAATGGAATTACACCAACCCTCCTTATTTTTTCTGCTTGTTTTGTGGCAGTTGCTTTAATCACTAAGGTAATTGGCTGCGGCTTAATTGCAAATCTCTGTCACTTTTCTACACGTGACAGTATTAAAATTGGTGTGGGTATGATGACAAGAGGTGAAGTAGCTCTAATCGTTGCACAAAAAGGTCTAGCAGTTGGACTTTTAGATGCAAAATATTTTACTTCTGTGATTTTACTTATTATCTGTTCCTCTATTGCAACACCAATTCTTTTAAAACTTTTATATAAAGATGAACCTTCTGTTCCTCGTTATTATGAAAAATAATTTCTGATAAAAGCTACAATTGAAAGGGACTGTTATTATGTACAGCCCCTTCTCTTTTGTTATCAATCCTTTAGACTGGATACTAATTGTTTCATTGTTTCAAGTGTATCTGCTTTTCTGACTGATTTTATAGTAACAATTGGATTACATAATTCAATATCCTTCATCTGTTCCAAATATTCTTTCATCTTCTTTGCAGCAAATGGTGCCCAAGATCCATTCTCAATTAATCCAACCTTACGCTTTTGATAGTTTTTACTCTTTAAATGTAAAAGAAAATCCTCCATTACTGGAAATAGTCCTCCATCATATGTTGCACACGCAAGTAACATACGATCATAATAAAAGGCATCTGCTATTGCTTCTGCTAAGTCAGCTCTAGACAAGTCCGTTACTTTTACCTTTTCTACTCCAGCCTGTTTTAAAAGTTCTGCCATCTTTTCTGCGGCTTCTTTTGTATTGCCATGAATTGACGCATAGGCAACCAAAACCCCTTTCTCTTCTGGACGATAGCTGCTCCATATATCATATTTTTCTATATAATAACCTAAATTCTCTGTTAAAATTGGTCCATGAAGAGGACAAATTTTCGAAATTGCCAGACCAGATGCCTTCTTTAATAAAGCTTGTACCTGTGCACCATACTTTCCAACAATATTGATATAATATCTTCTTGCCTCTGGTGCCCAATCTTCCTCTGCATCTAATGCACCAAATTTTCCAAATCCATCTGCTGAAAAAAGAATTTGTTCCTTTTTCTCATATTCTACCATAACTTCTGGCCAATGTACCATTGGTGCCATATAAAATACTAATGTATGTTCTCCCAGCGAAAGCTCGTCTCCTTCTTTTACAGTTATTGTTCGCCCTTCTAAAGGAAGTGAAAAAAACTGTGACAACATTTGAAACGTCTTCCCATTTCCTACTAACTGCATCGCTGGATACTTTTGGGCAATATTTTGAATATTTGCCGCATGATCAGGTTCCATATGAGAAATAATCAAATAATCTGGCTCTCTTCCATCCAACACACGTTCTACATTTGCAAGCCATGTTTCTGTTGCCCGTCTATCCACTGTGTCCATAATGGCAATCTTTTGATCAAGAATCAGATAAGAATTATAAGAAACTCCATTGGGCACCTGATATTGGCTCTCAAATAAATCAATTTTCCTATCATCTACCCCCACATACTTCACTGCATCTGAAACATATTGTTCTGCCATTTTTGCAAAATCCTCCTGTAGTTCTGATTTTTTCTTTTCTAATTTTTATTTTTTTACAGAATCAATAATGATTCTTATTGTTGTATTATAATGTATTTTATACAATGTAGCAAGTAAAATCTTTTTTATTCTATTGTTATATTACTGCTGACACCACCTTTTGTGAAACATTTTGTAACAATAATCTTCTTTTCAATCTGTTCCTTTAATCCAGCAACATGTGAAATTATTCCTACAAGCCGATTTCCTTCTGCAAGATCAACAAATGCCTTCATAGCCTGTGACAAAGCTTCTTCATCCAAAGAACCAAACCCTTCATCTACAAACATGGTATCCATCTGAATTCCTCCTGCATAAAACTGAATCTCATCTGATAATCCAAGTGCAAGTGAAAGTGATGCTTGAAAGGCTTCCCCTCCAGACAACGTTTTTACACTGCGTTCTGTTCCATTATAATGATCAATTACACAAAGCTCTAGCCCTGTTTTTTCTTTTCTCTTTTCCTCATCTACTTCTCGTTTCAGTTCATACTGTCCACTGCTCATAGTTAAAAGGCGCAGGTTTGCCCGCCGTAAAATACGATCAAAATAATTCATCTGAATATAGGTTTCCAATTCCACTTTTTGTTTTCCGCTTAATCTCCCATTTGCTGTATCCGAAAGTGCTTTCATCCAGATATACTTTTCTTCTACTTCAAGAATATCTTTCTGTTTTGTCTTTACCTTTTGGCAAACATCCCAATTATTGCAATATGCAATATTTTTTTGATCTCTTGCTTTACTCGTTTCTTTCCTTTCCTGCTGCCACTGCATTTTCCTTGCCATCACATCTTCTTCACAGATGCCTTCTGTTTCTTTTTCTATATCTAACTGCTCTTTTAATGTTTTTATTGTTATTGTCAGTTTATCCTTTTTTCTTTCCTGCTCTCTATAATTTTGTTCTGCCTTTGTTAAAATTTCTTCTAGACTACTCTTTTGTTTATTAAGTAAATCAATTTTCTTTTCTATTTCCTCTTTTTGTTCTGTACCAAGCTGATCGGATAAATTAGCAATGCTTTCTGCTCTAGCTATCTTTTCTGTCTTTTGTCTTGTTAATATTACTTCTATATTTTGAATATCCTGTACTAACTTTTCTATCTGTCTTTCTTTTTTCGGTATCTGTTCTTCTAATTCCTGCTTTTTTGCTTGTTTCTTTTGATTCTTTTTTAACTTCTCTTCTAATAAAATCAATTCTTGCTCTAATTTTTGTCCAATACGTTCTACATGCTCTTTTATCTCTTCTTTTGACAGTTCTGTTCTAGAATACTCCTTTTTCAATCCAGAATCCTGAAAACAAAGAATCTCAAAAAGCTGTTTCTGCTTTTCACTTTGTCTATTTTTTATTCCCTCTAATTGTTTTTCTAACTCCACAAAGCGTTCTTTCCCTGTAGATATCTGCTTCTCTGCTTGTTGTTTTTCTGTTTTTAAAAAACTGCTCTCTTTTTGTTGTTTTACAATTTCATCTATGTAACATTCCTGTTCCTTTTGATATTTTTGTAATAATAACAATAACCCTGTCAACTCTTTTTCTGTTATTTTTACCTCCTTTACTTGTCCCATAATTCTTTGTACTTCTTCTAAATATTCTGTTGTCTTAAAAATTTCTTCTACCTTTTTTATTTCTCTTAAAATTTGTTCTTTTAATACCTTATCTTGCCCTTTTTGCTCTGCAATACATTCCTGATTTTTTGCAATCTGCTCTTTTAGATGTTGTCTTTCCTTGGTTCTCTCTCCATTTTCTTTTTCTAATTCCTCCCATCGTTTTTTCTTCTTTTCTGCCTGTTCTAGCTGTTCTTTTTCCTGTTTTACTATCTGCTGCAAATAGTTTTCTAATTCTTCCACTTTATTACTATCTGGAATCTGCAATTCCAAAATCATATTATTCCATTGCCGATCCTTCTCTTCCAACTGTCCTTTTCCTAATGCAAAAGCTTGATTTTTCTGCTGCAATAATTGATTTAATTCTATCTGTTGCTTTTCTTTATCCTTTATCCAATTTTCCAACTTCTCCTTTTGGTTTGTTTCCTCCTCTATCCTTTTCTCTTCTAAAATTAAATCTGTTTCTTCTTGTTTTAATTGTTTTTCTTTTTCTTCCAATTCTCTTTGTAATTTTTTCTTATCTTCCCATTTTATTTCTGCTTGATTTAACCAATTCATTGCTAATTCCAGCACTTCTTGTTTCTGCTTTATTGCCTGCTCCTTTTTATGCCCTGCCTCTGCACTAAGTTTTTCTACCTTTGCTCGTGCTTGTGAATATCGTCTCTTTTCCTGTTCTATCTTCTCCCTATCAGGAACGGTTTCTGGTATTTTAGCTAACATAGGATGATGCATAGAACCGCAAACTGGACAAGCTTGTCCTTCTTTTAAATCACGTGCCAAGAGCCCAGCCTGTGCATCTAAAAAGCCTTGTTCCATCTGTTCATAAAATGCTCCAATCTGCTCTTTTTCTTTTACTGCTTTCTCATACTCCTTTTGTATGAATTCTAATTCTTCTTCCTGCTTTTCCCAGACTTCCTTTTCGTTTTTCAATTTCCAAATCATTTCTTTTTGCTTGGCCAATTCTTGTTTTTTTTGTTCCATCTTCAATTTGTGTGTCTCTACATCTTTTACTGTTTCCCATTCTTTTTGTAAACAAACATATTGCTTTTGTTGTTCTTCTATCTGAATTTCTATCTGCTCACAGGCCTTTTTTTGCTCTTCAACCATCTGCTTTAAATTCATTCGAATATTTAATTGTTCTTGAAAAGAAGAAAGTCGCTTCTTTGCTTCTTCTACTTTAAACTGATATTCCACTTCCTGTTTTTCAGCATCTTTTAACTGTTCCTGTTCTTCTTTACAGGCTTCTTCTATTTTACACAATTTCTCTTCATAGGACAAAAGTTCTCTTTGATTTTGATCAATTTTTTTCTCCTCTTCTTCTAATTTCAAAAGCTCTGCTTGTTCTCTCTCCAAAATCTCTACCTGTTCTTTTAATCTATTTTGCAGTTCTTTTACCGTTGTAAATCTTAAATCCAAATCACCTAATTTTTCAATTTGTTCTTGTAATGTTTCAATTTGTTTTGTAAATCCTTTTATTTGTTCTTTTTCTATTTCAATTTTTTTCTCTATTTGCTGCTGTTTTTCTGTCTCCTGTTCGAACTCATTTTTTTGCTGCTGTAACCGATTTTTATTTTGTTCTGTATATGTTTTTACATTTTCCAGACGTTCTCTTTCTTCTCCTACTGTTGTAAAACTTTTTAATTCCTCTGCTTCTTTCTTTTTTTGCTCTTCTAAATCTTGTTTTTGTGTTTCCAAATCTTTTTTCTTTTGTATTTCTAATTCTATCTCATGTTCTGCAATTTGTTGTTCCTCTCTTTTTTTCCACAACTGTTCAAATAAAATTAGATTTTTCTGTTGCTCTTTTATCTGTAATTCCAGTATTCTACATTCTTTTGCTTTTTCTTCTGCTTCGTTCCAATCATCCATCGCCTGTATAAAGAAAGGCTCTTGTTCTTTTAACAATCTTTGATATTCTTCTAGGTTCTTTTGCTGTTCTTTTCTTTTATAAAGATTCCCAATCAATCGATTCTCTTTTTCAATTTGTATTTCTAACTGTTCTATTTTCCGATCAAGCTCATTTAGTATTATTTTCTCCTCTTTACACAATTTTTCCAGTAATATCAGTCCTTCTTTTACTTTTCCTTCAAACTTTACTTTTTTCAATTCTTTTATCTCTAAAGAGGTTGTTGTATCTTCTAAACAAATAATACTATCCATATATTGATTTATGCTTCGTTTTAATTCCTCATATTCCTGATGTTGCACACTTACTTCTGCTTTAATCTGTTCCTGCAATCTTTGATAAAATTCTGTTTTAAAAATCTGTCGAAATATTCTGCTTCGTTCCTCTGTTCCAGCCGATAAAAGTTTTCGAAATTCTCCTTGTGCAATCATAACAATTTGCGTAAACTGCTTATAATCCAACCCTATCAATTCTGTGATAGCTCTTGTTACTTCTTTACTTTTTGTAATGGGTTCCCTAGCATCTGGATAAACCAGCTCTGCTTCTGCTCGTTGTAATGTATAACCATCTCCTCTTCCTTTTGGCCGAAGATATTCTGGATTTCTTTTTACAACATAGCGTTTTCCCTGATAATCAAATACCAATTCCACATAAGTAGGAATCTCTGCCTTTGCATATTTACTGCGAAACATATCTGCCTTTCGTCCCTCGCCGCTTGCTTCTCCATATAATGCAAATGTAAGTGCATCAAAAATTGTTGTTTTTCCAGCTCCTGTATCTCCAGTAATAAGATACAAACCCTGCCCCCCAAAACATTCAAAATCTATTTCTACTTTTTTTGCATATGGTCCAAAAGCACTTATAATTAATTTTATTGGTTTCATTCTACCCTCCTATCCTTTGATTTCCTCAATTAACTTACGCACATAATCTACCTGTTTTTCACTCATAGCCTGATTATTCTGCAGCTTATAAAACTCTTCAAATAACTCTAACTCTGATTTTATCTCCATATCCTGTGCCACTTCTATTATTTGACTTTGTTTTGTTCGACTATTATCATACACAAGTTGCATCAAGTTTGGATAAAATACCCGCAGTTTCTGCAAGCCATCCAAAACATCTTCTTCATCTGTTAAAGTAATCTGTACATAGTCCTCTGCATTTTTATTTTGATAAAAAGATCGATCGGTAATCTCTAGATAAGTTCCCTTAATTTTTCGCATATCTCGAAGAGGATAAAGTAAAACTGTTTCTATCTCAACTTGTCCCTTTTCCTTACATTCTATTATAGTAACTGATTTTTCTTGTTTCGCTTCAGAAAAGGAATACTTTAATGGTGTTCCGCAATATCGTATTGTTTCCCGTTTTATCGATTGTGGACTATGGATATGTCCTAATGCTACATAATCAAACTCTTCTAGTATTTCTGCATCGACATTATCTAATCCTCCAACAGCTACTTCTTCTGAATCACATCGTCCTGCTCCTGTTACAAACTGATGCGCTACAAGGATATTGCGCTTTTTATGATCAATTTCCATTTGTTCTATTACCAGCTTTACTGCATCGTGGTAGGTTTCTGGCAATTCTCCCTCTAAAACATGCCGAACTACTGCTGGCTTAATAAATGGCATCAAATAGATAAAAATCTCCCCATATGAATCTGTTAGCAAAACTTTTGTAATTTTTCCATCATATACTGGAGATAAATAAATATTTTTTCCTTTCATAAGCTGTGCACCAAAGGCAATTCGCTCCGCCGAATCATGGTTTCCACTTATTAAAAATACCATTCTTTTTTGTTCTGCAAGCTCGGTAAGAAACTGATCCAATACCTGCACTGCTTCTGCAGATGGTACAGGCTTATCATAGATATCTCCTGCTATCAAAACCCCATCTACTTGTTTTTTTTCTGCTATTTCAAGAATCTGTTTTAGTATGTACTTTTGATCTTCTATCATAGAAAATCCATTGACTCTTTTTCCAATGTGAAGATCGGAAATATGAAGAAATTTCATAGCTACCCTCTTTTCTAACCCTATTTTTATCATATCTCAATTTGTAGGAATTTCAATTATTTTATCATATCCATTTTAAATCTTCTAGTCTTTTAAATAATGAATAGAATAGCCTGTTCTTATATCAAACAAAGAAAAGGACTGTGATACGAAGAAATATTCTTACAATCACAGTCTTTCTCTTTTTTATTTTTTTGTTTTTTCTTCTATGTAAGATGTACAAGATTTTATTGTTATATTTTGAACTGCCTCCTTTTCTAAATATCCACAAGCCTTTAAACCCTCTGCAATAATTAGGTTCCATTTGCTTGCTGAAAGCTTATATACTGTTCCATCTTCTAACTCTACTTGACAGGCATCTTCTAATTCACCTTTTTCCTTCTTTCCATCCATAATCTGATAAATATTCTTTCGATTGATTGCACCAATTTCTTCTAATGTATGAATCATTCGATAGACTGTAGCAGTTCCAATTCTAGCATCTTTTTTTACTGCCTTATAATAAATTTCCTTACAACAAGAACACTCTTCTTCAAGAATAATGTCCAAAAGTATCCTTCTTTGTTTTGTAATTCGGCATCCTTCTTCCCTCAAACGCTGCAATATCTTATCCCGTTTCATTACTTTTTTGTAACCTCCTGCTTCTAATGGCAGTGCCCACCACAATGTGTACAATCCCCTTTGCACTGTCCTGACTTTCCATTCCGTCTATCTCGTACCATACTCCGAATACTAAAGCAAACAACTCCAACTACAATTGCTCCAACAAAAAAAGTCCCCATAAAGTCTCCTTTCCGATAAATCTATTTCTTTCAATTATCCTATATATTCACTCTATCTCAATCTGTTCTGCATCTGCTTTTCGTAGGGATAACTCATATCCTCTTACAGTTACTTCTACTGGATCTCCAAGTGGCGCAACTTTTCGCACAAAAACAGAAACTCCTTTTGTAATTCCCATATCCATAATTCTTCTTTTAACAGGCCCTTCTCCTACTAGCCTTTTTACAATAACTGTCTGTCCGCAGGCTACTTCTTTTAACGTTTTCATAATACAATCCTTTCTTTGCTTTATTACTAACTTTTCTTGTCAATCACTATTTATGTTCTATTCTTTATAAGTTTTCTATCTCACTACCATAATTTTACTTGCCATATCTTTTCCTATCGCAATGCGAGAGTCTTTTACATTGACAATCATATTTCCACCAAACTCCGAAATTACTGTAACCATCCCTCCAGCTACAAATCCAAGATTTTCTAAAAATTTGCGTGTTTCTTCTTTTCCACCAATCTTTCGAATTCGATTTGGTATTCCAAGTTCTACCATTGTAAGTGGCATAACGATTCTCCCCTTTCTTTTACCTAAATTAATATTTATTTCGAATCTCTTTTAGGTTAGTATATACTAACTTAAGCTCGTTGTCAAGAACCATATTCTCTTATTGATAGAAAAATTTGAAAATTTACTAGAACTATGTTATACTACCTTTTAACAATATATCACAAATTTATCCCAAGAAAGCAAGAGGTACCTACTTTATGAATACAAACGAATCTGCGGAAAACTATCTAGAAACCATTCTTATCTTAAGTAAACAACTTCCTGTTGTTCGTGCCGTTGATATCTGTAACGAACTTGGTTTTAAAAAGTCTAGTGTTAGTATTGCAATGAAGCATCTTAGAGAAAAGAAACATATCACCGTAACAAATGCAGGCTTTATTTATCTTACTGATTCTGGACGTGAAATTGCAGAAATGATTTATGAGCGTCATGAATTTCTTTCTAAATGGCTAGTTACACTCGGTGTTCCAGAAAAAATTGCCTTAGAAGATGCCTGTAAAATGGAACATGTTATTAGTAAAGAAAGTTTTGAAGCTATTAAAACACATCTTCAATAAGCTAAGACTGCCGCACTAAGTAAAATTTGTATTATATCTTGTTTTATCTTTTCTTAGTGCGACACTCTGTTCTATATCAAATAATCCATATTTTATAAGTAACTTTGTTTCACTTTTAATACACAATCTTAAAATTTACAACCTTATCTTTCTATAATTTCATTTCTTACTATTTTTTCTATACTCTTTTTTCACTAAATCCCTAACTTTTCTTTTAAATACAGAAAACTTTTTTACAATTCTATAAATTGAAAACAAAAAGCAATAGCCATGAAATGCTATCGCCACATTTAGAATTAACGGTAGTCGCTAATTTTAATACTCTCTTCCGGAGAAAACAAGTATTCGTTCTGATACTTCGCCCGCAATTTAGAGAGAGGTATGCCCTTTAAAGCAGTATACATATCTTGTTGGAGCAAGACTATCACTCGGGCAAAGGTAATGGTATTATATGTTTCTTTTTCTCGATCTAAATAAGTACAATAGTTGTGCTCATTAGAGGTGTGATAGATAGTTTCAAAAAAATCTATCATGGTGTCGCTAATATCCCCATCAATAACACCTTCCACAGCATCCCATGTGATGTTTTGAGAAACAGCTTCTTCCAACACAGTACACAAATAAGAAAGAAATACATTATAGGACATAGAATTCCAGGGAATGAAATATTTTTGAAAAAACGCTTCACTTTCTGGATCTTCATTCAGCCCTCCAGCATCCCCAGTCAGGATTTCCAATGCAGAATCGGAAAAACTTTGTTGAAAACGTAAAAACTCTTTTTTGCTGCATTTACCCTCCTGAAAGTCCCACAGTAATTCTATGGCAATCCCTAAAATTTCAGGAGTAGGTTCCTTAGGAGCCATATACTTATAGGAGTTCCACCAGCGAGTAAAGATCAAGGTCTGAGCCAGAAGCTGAACAGAGAAAGGCTGATTCTCAAAGCTGGTTTGCATAGAATCACGCAGATCATCCATAAATTCCACTTTTTCATCCGCACTTAGATCGGGAAAGTTAATTTCATAAACAAGCTTCATACTATTTTTCTCCTTTCATTCCAATTAAGTGATAACTCTATTATAGCACTTTGCTCTAACAAAATAAAATAGATTTCTTTGCACTTACATAAAACAAACCTTTGTTGATTAATATTTTTATTATTTCTGAAAAACTTCCTTTGCTCGAATTCCTATTCCTAAAGAACTAACTCCTGCAAACAAAATAACTGCAAATTCATATCCTTTAAAAACTTCAAATAAAATACCATATAATGTATTTCCTATTGGTTGTGTACACATAGAAACAGTAAGTATTACAGAAATCACTTTTCCAATTAAATTTTGTGGTGTTTCTGTTTGAACAAAGGACATCATTTCTACTGTAAAAATAGTAGAAACTATCATAATTAAAAAGCAGCAAGCTGTCATAACCATATAAGCAATTAGTTCAGATTGAGAAAACATAAGAACCATTCCCATTGGAAAAACACAAATAGAACAAATTAAAATCAAATTTCCTGATTTTTTTATTGTCAATTTCTTAGCATAAATTCCCGAAATTATGCCACCAACTAACCCACCTGTTGCCAATGCTCCTTGTGCAAGACTATACAATGTATTGGCTAAAGCTGTATCGAAGGCTAATACTTCTGTTACCATATAGGGTAAACCTACAATAATCATAGAAGATAAAAATAAATTTACTCCACAAACTATAATTAACCCTTTCCCAATTACAGGTTTTTTTCTTCTAATAAAATGAATACTTTCTGTAAAATCTTGCTTAATGCTTTCCCACATCTTAATATCTCTATCCTGCTTTATAAAAGGTATTTTTATAAAAAGCTCCATAATAGCAGATGCAAGAAAACATATAATACAAAGTAATAATACTGGCTTTAACCCATATGTACTATATAAAATTCCACCAAGAACAGGTCCCACTAAAGAGGAAAAGGCACTTATTGTATTAATAATAGAATTTGCTGCCATAAACTGTTCTGGACTTACTAAGGCAGGTACACTTGCCTGTACAGAAGGTTGATATGCTCCCGCTATACCAAATAAAATCATTAATGTAATTGTCACTAAAAGAATCAAATTTACTTTTGTAAACAAGATGAAAAAGATAATTATCACTATTGACGTTATAAAATCTAATATTACCATAATATTTCGTTTGTTTACTTTATCTGCAACAATTCCCCCTATTGGTGATAATAAAATTGCAGGAATAAATGCACAAGCTGTCACCATTCCAAAAAGTGCAGAAGAGCCTGTATTATTTAGTAAATACAATGGTAAAGCAAACCTGATTGTTGCATTACCAAATAGTGAAATAATCTGTCCAATCACTACTAATATAAAATCTTTAGAAAACAATCGTTGTTCCATTTCTTATACCTCCATTTTCTACAAACATTTTCTTTTTCTTATAAAAATTTTAATACCGTATTGCGGTATGTATATATTTAAAATAGATCTGCCCTAAAAATGGGCAGAATATAACTGATATAATAAGAAAACATACTATCTATTATTTATTTTTTTGATAAATTAACGCTAATTCCTTTAATCTATCTAACAATTCATCATCGATAATATCCAAATGAAACCCTTCCATCATCTGACGAAATACCATAAACTTTCGATGAGCCTCCTCTGCTGAGTTATTAAATATCATTGGATTCATCCAAATATTGGCTGCAAGAATAATCAATTCCGCTAATTCTGCTGGATAATCGGTCTGGATAGAACCATCTAAAATCCCTTGTTCAATAATTGGCAAAATATAGTTTGGTGCTGCTTCTTCCACTGTTTCTCGGAAAATACTATAAAGCAATCTTGCATTATTACTTAGATCAGGAGCTACTGTAAAAATATCATCTTGCACAGGTCGAAAAATAGATTCTTTAAAAATAGTTTTTAGTTTTTCCTTTCCAGTAAGATCTGTACGATTACGAATCGTAAGCAAAATCTGATTTGATTCTTCTGTCATCTTATTTGTAACAGCAACTAAGATATCCTCTTTTGATTTAAAATGATGGTAGATTGCACCTTTACTAAGTCCTCCTAAATGATCAATAATATCTTGAATCGAAGTATGTTCGTATCCCTTTTCCATAAATAATCGAAAAGAAACCTCTAATATTCGATTTATAGTTTCTTCTGGATGTTTATTTCTAGCCACTTTACCTCCTCCTAACCTACCAATAGTATGTTAATACTATCATACTTTTAGTATGTTTGTCAATTACTTAAAAAGGGTGCATTTATAAACGACTACATTTGTCATTCATAAACACACCCTTTTCCCTTTGTAATTTAGTTTTCTAAAATATAAAAGTTTCTCTTCTAAGCTTTTACTTTATCTCAAATTCTTTTCTATAAGTTACCCCTTCATATGGAAATTCTAACTCATATCTACCACTAAGGAATTTAATATTGTATTGAAGATAAAAAACATTTGGCCCATCATACGTTTCTCCCCTTCCGACAATACTAGGTACTGTTTCTAAGTTTTGTCCATCTAAAGGATAAATTTTTATACTTTCTTTTTCTACTCCAAGTATATCAATTGCATCTTTTAATGTTATTGTTAGTTTATGATAGCCTATACTATTTGTAGAATATGTAATACTTTCCATTTCTACCACATCATTTGAATCGGATCCTGGCTCTTCTATTTCCACTGGAATTTCAGCTCTCTCTGGAAATCTTGGAGGCCGATTTCCTTTTTCATCAATTGGAACAAGATAAAACCACTTATCCTCTTTACCTATCGTTACATTTAATCGATTATGACCACCAGCTAAATTTGCTTTTAAACCATTTTCTACAATTTCATCTGCAGTTGGCAACTCACTTTCTTCTGGATTTTCTGTTGTTCCATAATAAAATAACCCCCCCTCATCTGAACGGAACGTTACTTCAATCTCATCTTCTGCAATTCGTTTTACTACTATTTCATTCAAATTAGGATAATCAAAATCGGTATAAAACTTTTTCTCTAATTTACTGCCATCTGGCAATGTTACATATACTGTATAACCAGTATGACTATTCATAAACCAATATGGCTGCATTGGAATATAATAAGTTTTATTATCCTCTGTTTCTATTCCGCCAATATGAACTTCACCATTCACACATTCTACCTGAATATCTTCTAAAGTTAATTTTTTGTCTGTTGGTTTATTAAGTACAAACTTAATTTTGCTATCCGAAACAGCATCTGCCTCTTCAATTTCTATCTTTCCAACATTTTCTCCAGAACTTCCTCCTTCTGGTTTTGCTGCAATTAACTCTGATCCTCGAAGCACCGCATTATCTTCTTCTGTCTGTGCTGTTGCAAAATAAATGGTATAAGCTTGATCTTCTTTTAAATCTTTTATTGTCAAATCATACATTCCTCTTTTATCAAGCTTCATAAAGGTTCCATTTTTCTGTACATCCTGCCCTGTCTGTGGGACTTGTTCTGCACCTAATAGTACTTGTAGTGATGCTGTTTGTGTAGACAATGTTTGTTTAGATGTATTTGTTGGAACTACCATATAGTAAAGTGCACCTGCACTATCTGATATAAATGAAACTTTTGCTGTATTTTTATCTATTCTTTTTGTTTCTATATCTGTAATTTCTGGAGCTGCTAAACTTGTCTCAAATGTCTTTTCTATTTTTTTTCCATTGGACAATGTAATTTCCATATTATAAGTATTATCATTAAAATGTGTTGTTGTAATATGATATACCTTATTCTTTTTTATTCCTTTTTCTGTTTCTACCTTTAAAATAGTCATATCTTTTCCAGCTGGACAACTAATATAAAAATTAGAAATATCCAAACTTACTGCCTGTGATAAGACTACATCTACCATTCCACTTTTTGGTACTGTAATTTCTTGAATTTTCACATTCCTTACTGTACTGCTTGAACTTGAAGAATCGTCATCATCGTCATCATCATCATCAGAACTACTGTAACTATTTCGTTCCTCTTCCCATTGTCTTTCCTGCATTTTTTGTATCTGTTGTTTTACTGTAGCAGAAAGATCTTCTTGTTTTCTTCCATCGGAACTATATGCCTTTGTTGGTACTGGAATCGTATCACCTACTGCCTCTCCTGTAATAGGATCAAAGGTATAGGTCAAATTATTACTTAGTAAAACGGTTCCTGTTTTCATATTCCCATTTGCTTCATCTAATGCATAGATCTTTCCATTTACCTCTACAACTCCCGTTTGCATAGAACCTGAATTATCCAGAAAATACCAATTGTTTCCTGTCTTCTTCCAGCCTGTTGCCATTTCTCCTGTTTTATCATCTAAATAATACCACTTTTTATCATCCTGTACCCATCCCTCTTTCATATCTCCATCATTGGGATCTAAATAATACCATTTTCCTTCTTTTTCCAACCATCCAGATTGCATCTCTCCTGTTGCATTATCTAAATAATACCATTTTTCTCCGTCTTTTACCCATCCCTCTTTCATGTCTCCATTATTCGAATCTAAATAGTACCATTTTCCATCTTTTTCCAGCCATCCAGACTGCATCTCTCCTGCCCTATTAAAATAATACCATTTTCCATCCACTTGTTTCCATGTGTTTGTTACATTTTGACCGCTTTCCTTATAATTCCATGTTCCATTTGTTTGCTCCCAGTTTGCTAAAACAGGATTATTGGCCATCATAAATATAGCGGCAGCAGCGGCTATACTGATTGTCAATTTTCTTCTCATTTTAAACTCTCCTTCTATATATTATAGTATGCTTCATTGTAACATACTTTCTTATAAAAATCACCTTATTTTTTACCTATTTATACCACATTTCTCTTCATAAATCCAATTCTTAAATCCACAATTTTTTGCAGACTGGTAGACTGGCTGTATTGTTTCTTCTAATGCATTAGAAAAACTTACAAAGTCTTGTCCTACTTGATAAATTTTTCTACGTACTATATCATCATTTAAATGTTCCTTTCTACATTTCTCAAATTCATCATGTACCACATGGTATTTCCATATCATATTGTACGAAATATATTCCAATTTTACTAATCTTGGAAAATAGGTTTTCCAATCTGGCAAACTATTGCTTTTACTGCTATTAATGCTTCGTATAGTAGGATGTAAATTCCAAAATTCATCATGAGCCACATAAGACCATGGAACAAAATGATCAATTGAAATATCTTTCTCTGACAACTGCTTATATCCATAAATCTCATAAATTGGTTGTAATGTTAATAACAATTTCCAATATTTCTTAACCCTCTCTAATTTTCTTTCCTTTGGTGGATACAATTTGCCTGCAATTCCAGGAACACTTGGATTTCGTCTTTGTAAATAGATAAGCATATGATATTGTAACCACCCCTTTATAATTTCCTGATTCTTATGTATATAAGCAAACCAATCTGGATCTATTCGAATTACGCTCTGCATACCATTTAGCATTTCAAAGTAATACATTAATCTATGTTCCTGATTAATTTTAGATACTAATATCTGTTCTGATACATTCCACTCTTTTCCTCTTATATGAGCCACAAAAGGAGCCTGCATCCGATAAGGAACATTTTTTGTAAGTATTCTTTTTCGTTTTGCTATCTCTTTATCTTTGCAATTCTTTAAATAATCAATAATATTTTCTTTCTTTTCCGAAGATCGCAACTGGGATATTTGATGTAAATAATGTACTAAACCTTCTAAAGTATCTCTTGGTCCTAAATTTAAATGATATTCCACTACCATATACCATGCATTTGCAATCATCTCATCAATTAATTCTTCATAAGTTATATACTGTTTTCCTTCTAAAACTTTAAAAATAATTGCCTGAAACCAAAAAAATTTATAACACTCACTTGTATTATCAAATATATGACTTAAATACTCCGTTTCTAAATTGTCAGAGTATGGTAACTGCATACCTTCACCCCCTACTCATTTGTATAGGAAATACCAATATTTTTCTCAAAGAAATTTTTATATCTATTATTCTTGTAATTGATAATTACCAAATTTTTCTTTGCACGGGTAATTGCTGTATAGATTAATTCATCATTATTTTCTCTATCATCTTTTTCTCCTAAAATAAAAAAAATAGTATTCATTTCCCAACCTTTAAAAGAATGAATCGTACATAATTTCATCACACCCTCATTCATCTGAAATGCATATTTCTTCATTCTACGAAATTTTTCTAATTCCTCTCTTTGTCTTTCTAAATTTGGCTCTAATTCACAAATTTTATTATACTCTTCCTTTGTTTCACAAATAGTAGTTGTTTTCATTTGTTTTTCATTTCTAAATATAAATTCTATTTCTCGCAAAATTTCATATTTTGAAGATAAAATACAAATATCATTTGGTGATACTGCTTTTTCTTCGGTTCGAAAACATTCCACTATTTCAGTAATTTCTCTTCCTAATTGCTCACTGTTAAAATGAGATATATCATAATACCTTGTTTCTTGTTTTATGAATAGATCAAAAATACTTATTTGTATATACTTTACATCAATCTCTTCGTATTTTTTAGAAAAAAATTCCTTTTGAAATTGTAAAGCAATTTCTGCATTCCTTTTTGTTAGACGATAGCTTTCTTTCAGCTTTAACCACGGACCCTGTATTTTTGTACGAGGAAGGCTATTTTTATCCAATTCAAGATTATAAATATTTTGTTTTTCATCTCCAAATAAGACAAATTCCCCTTGTTTATATAAAAACAATTTCTCTATCCTATCCAGCCATTCATATTCAAAATCTTGTACTTCATCAATTAATATTGTACGATATTTGACAAAAATTTTATCTTTATTTTTTTCAAGAGTATCAAATCTTAATCTAATTAATTCTTTTGGAGGAACTCTGTATTCTTTTTTATAATCAATACCATTTAATTCCAACATTTGTTTCACAAAATCAAAAATTGGAATAATATGAAATTGTTTTCTTTGATTAGAGGTAAAATCTCTTGTAATTTGCGCTATTTTATCTCTAATATAATATTGTAAGGTAATATTAAAAATAATAATTAAAACAGGTGTTTTTGTCCTTTGAAAACAATTTACTGCTCTTTGTGCAAGCACTAACGTTTTTCCTGAACCAGCTACTCCTTTTATCTTTTGTCTTTTATTACTTTCGCTAATTGTAAACTTCTTTTGTTCCTCTGATAAACAAAATGGTTTTGCCTGTTCAATTCTTTCTAACGATGGCTTAAAAAGAGCACTTATCTGCCAGTATATTTCATTTGTAAAAAAAACATTTTTTCTTAATCTTCTTTTAATATCATTTACTATATACTTAGAATCTGCTCCCCAAAATGTAATATAGTTCCATTCGTTCTTATTTTGTTTAAAAAAAGTTTTAATCTCTATCTCTGTTGCCTTATAATAAAATATAGATGAACAAATTACTCCATATACTTTTTTATTTTCCATCTTTCCCAAAAATAAAGCTGGACAGAACAAATTATATAACTCATCCTTGTATGATTGTACCTGCTCAAAAGGATTTCTAACTCTGTTATGTCCCCTTTTTTCTTGTATTGTACCAAACGAATTTGATTCAGCTAAAAACTCATATGCTCCCAAATTCCAATCCTTTACCTCAATAATCATTACGCCACATTCCTTTGCTACAATTACGATATCTGGATGTGCGATATTAATATATGGTTGAAAATAAATTGTATAATTATCACTTAAATCTTGCAGTTTTTGTAAAAAAATCCACTCTCCTTCAGTTGGCTTTTCCATTTTATTATTTTTAATTTCTTCCAAACTTGGAATAAACTTAGCCATCTCTTCTCCTTATTTTTCTTTTGAATTTTCTAATTTATTTTATTAGAAAAAATTTAATGTTTGTTTTCAAGTCCTTTCTATTTCAACAACATCATCTAACCCGCAATCCATAACACTACATATTCTTACTAATACATCTAATGCCACATATTCCTGGTTTGACATCTTTGTAAAAGTACTTGGTGCAATTCCTGTTTTTTCTCTAAGCTCACTTTTGGAAATATCTTTATCAATCATCATTTTCCACAATGGTTTATAATTTACTTTGATTCGTTCCCTTTTCATTTATCTTTTTTCTTTTCCTCTCTATTTTTTACTATATTAAATCTATCTAAAATTTTATCATAATATTTTTTATTTTCAATATTTTTTTTGATTTTTCAAAACATTTTCCTTGTTATATTTTTTTATATTCTAACAATTATTTCTAACTTTTGATTTCTATAATCTAAGTATGTTGAAAAAGAAATTAGTACCTAGGAAAGTTTTAAAATTTGAATTTTATCTGTAAACAATTTTGTCTAAATTATAATAAATTGATCAAATTCTACTGAAAAAGATTATGGAAAATCAGATTTGCTAAAAAAACGAAATGCCAGATAATTTACTACTGATTCATAATCATTTTCATCATATATAATAAAAGTTGAACTAAACTACAGAAAAATAATAAATATTATATAGCTTTTAATAATTTTAATAATAAGGACATGCTTTTATATAATATTGTAAATTTTTACATCTGAATCAATACTCCAAAAAAACTTTTCATTTCAATTGGTTTATTACTTTTAAAAATTCTTCATTTATTTTCCATTTTCTAACTATTTTGTGTTATAATATTATATATTTTTCAAAAAAACTATTACATTATTATTAGAAATGATAGAATATACTTGATTAAAAATTATAACTGTTCATAAAAATATTTTCATAATAAAACAAATTTAGGAGGAAGATAATGATAGGAATATACTTTAGTGGTACAGGTAATTCAAAATATTGTATTTCTAAATTTTTAGAAGAATATAACAATAATCGTCTTGTATTTTCTATAGAACAAGATGAAACTATCTCCCATATTAAAAATAATCAGGAAATAGTAATAAGCTATCCTGTTCAATTTAGCAATATTCCAAAAATACTCTATGATTATATTGTTACAAACCAGCAGATTTGGAAAGAGAAAAAGATTTTTATTATTGCAACAATGGGGCTTTTTAGTGGTGATGGGGCTGGAATTCTTGCACGATTATTACAAAAATATGGTGCTGTTATAATTGGTGGATTACACTTAAAAATGCCAGACAATATTAGTGACGAAAAAGTTTTAAAACGAAAGTATGAAAAAAATCTTGCATTAATAAGAAATGCAGAAGCAAAAATTTGCAAAACAGTTCTACAAATCAAAAATGGAAAACCACCACAAGAAGGACTGGGAGTCTGGTATCATACAGCCGGATTATTAGGGCAAAGGCTTTATTTCTATAACAAAACTAAAAACTATACAAATAAGTTAAAAATCAATCCTGAAAAATGTATTGGGTGCAGTTTATGTAAGCAATTATGTCCTATAAAAAATATTCAATTAGTAAATAATATTGCTATCGCTGGAAATAAATGTACCATGTGTTATCGCTGTATTAATAAATGTCCAAAACAGGCAATTACATTATTAGGAAAAAAGATTATTGAACAATATGATATAAATAAATATTTTTAATTCTTAAATAGTATATGTTATTTTCTTTAAACTGGGAATATTTTATACTTTTCATTTTTCTTATTTTTTGTTATTTTGCCTGTAATTTAAGTAATAACTTAACAATTTTATCTCTATTTTTTGCTGTTTTCATAAAAGCTGGAAGCATGTCAGACTGAGAATACATTGTCTTATAGGTTTTATAAAACTCAGCTTGTACTGTTCGTATATCTGCTGACAAATAATCTATTAGATACTGTAAATGTTTCCTATTAAGTGCCCATATTATTTTTCCTTTATAACCTACTTGAAAATAAAGTGGATAGTGAAAATATGGATCCTTTGCATGTCTTATATTTTCAAACACAATACATTGTTTTTCTCTTATATTTGAAATATCTCCTATTATAGATTCTCCACAATAAGGACACTTTACTCTTATCTTTTGTCCATGAACTTTATCATTTGATATAGAAAGCCGAAAATATTTTCCTGTTGATGTACATTGACTTATTACCTCAAAAGCATATTTTTCACCTAAGAAAACTTCTTTTTGCGTATAACAAGACTTACATCGAAAAAATGCAATATTTTTCTCTTTATCAAAATAAACTACTCCTGCTTTACTACACTTTGGGCAAACAACAGCCATATCTGTCCAAAATGAAAATGTATAATACGGAATATCATAAAATCTTTTTACCATATAAACTCCCTAAAAAATAAACTTGTACTTATTACTTTTATTTTATCATGAATACCTACTCTATTCAAAATGACTTCTAATAATAATAGAAAAATTTTGTTGTAAAAACTTTGCTTCATCCTATCATAAAATAAATTTATATATTCTTACTCAAAAATATAGCAAATTAATAATTTTTTGTTCTTAACATCCTTTCAACCCCTTAATTTCTATCTCTAAAATATAGCCATTCATATTTTTTACTATACACTCTCTACAATAAATTAGTCAAAACAAAGTTATCATTTTTGTTTTAACAGGAAGATAATCAAAATATTCTATTTTCCCCCAATCCCTTTTCAAAATAATCCCATCAACTTGCTCTGTTACATATAATTCATCCAAAGATGAAAAATCATATTCGCCACTTCCATCTTCATAACCACATCTTTGAAAAGAACAATGGTCATCGTAAATAATAATCATATATTCTGTATTATTTATATATAATATCAGTTCTGCTTCGCATCCATTTTCTATACTCTTTTGTAGTAGAGTTTTTATAACTTCAAAATCATATGTTACCATCTGACACCTTATTTTCTTCAATTTTCTATATTAGTTATCTTTTATCTAAAGCAGATCAATTTCTCTTAACAATTCTTTTAATATTGTCATTTGTTTTAATGTAATTGTAATACCCTTTCCATATTTTGTATGATTTTCATTCCATGTCCTTATATCATAAACAGGCTCTCTATCATTCCATGAAATCAAATTTAATTCTTTTCCCCAACCATTATTTGATTTACCTATATGTCTATAAATAACGTACTTTTCCATGTACAAAATATCTCCTATGCAAATTCTCATTATCAATTTAATTATATCATTTTCATTCTTTATTTACTACTATAAAATATAAAACATAACAATCACATTCTCCACATTTCTTATCGCTCTAATAACCTCTCAATCCTATTATTCACTCCTTCTGCCTGTTCTGCTACCTCTAAACTTACTATTAACTGCACCTATTTCCTACCTAAATAACACTTTTCCTTATAATCAGTCTATGGTATCATTCTGTGTTATGAACTTATCTGCCAACTCGTTAATCTGTTTTTGTCACCTATCCACTCTGAAAATTAGTTTGTTTGAGCCATAAGTTTACTTTACCATCTATTAACTGGCATTTCATATCTTTATTATAGATGTATATATTCCAATTCAATAGCTTTTTCATCTAAGGATTTAGATATTATTAAGCAAAGTATTCTAGATAATAATAAATACTTTTTTCATTGACATAATTTTTTTATTTTGATAACATTTAATCGAAGTGAATATCTGGTTCTAAAAATATTAGGAGGATAAAAAGTCTTATGAATGAAAAAATATATCAGCGTTATTTAAAAACTAGCGTTTATACTTATGTAGGAATGTATAAAGAATTTATATTATCACTACCAGATGATATACCTTCCATAGGAATGATGGTTTGTGATCAAATCACTCATCCTTCTATGTATTTTACAGAGCCATCTTCTTATTTAGAAGATACTTATTTTGGAAAGTTTACATCCTACCCAAAATATCGTTTTAAAAATGAAGATGAATTATATATCACTGCTGTATCAATGATAGCCGGCATTTTACGTCTCGATGAAACGGGATTTACAAAAGGCAGAAATGTATCAAAAAGAATTACTGTATCCTGTCGGCAGGCATCAGTATTATTCAGTGCAATTTTGAAAGCAAAAGGAATTCCCTGCCGTTCAAGAGCTGGATTTATGGATTTTGGTGATACAGGTGATAGCTACATGGAACATTGGGTGAATGAGTATTGGGATTTTGATAAAAACAGATGGATTTTGGTAGATGTTGACGGCTATTATGAATACGAACAGCGTTTTGGTTATAGTCAATTTGATTTACCACGCCGAAAGTTTGTTACTGCTTCAGAGGCATGGCTTGGTTTGAGAAAAAATACCCTAAATAAAAAATTAGACTTATTTTCATCAACTCTTCTAGAAGGAGTGTGTGAATATTTGTTTATGGATTTTCATGCATTGATGAATAATGAGATTTTTTACTCCTATCAACCCTTATACCTTCGTAATGGAATACAGGCATTGAATGAAAATGAATTATGTGAACTTGATCATTTGGCAGAATTGCTGAACGAACCTGACAAAAATATAGAACAACTAGAACATCTGTGGGCTACAAATGAGAAACTATCCATTTTAACAAATAATACACAGAATATTTACTATGATACTTTTGGATAACATTATGGCAAAAAGCATGACACAGAAACATCTTAGTATGCTTATTGGATTTCTTAAATGGAGTGTACGTTTGGCATAATACGAGGCTCTTGATGTTGCGCTACAAGTTCTTAACATACTCAACATTGACAGCTATGTCGGACTTGTTCAAAAACAAACTACTAGACTAACCAAATCAGATTGGCAGGTGAAATAAAACGTGATCATTAGAAAATATATACCCTCGGACTGTAAACATTTAATAGAGATATTTTATCAAACTGTTCATTCCATAAATGCGAAAGACTATACAAACGAACAATTAAACGCATGGACAACTGGCAATATGGATATAGAAAAATGGAATCTATCTCTATCTGATCATTTTTCGCTTGTTGCTATAAAAAACGGCATCATAGCAGGATTTGGCGATATTGACAAAACAGGCTATCTTGACAGGCTATATGTTCACAAAGACTATCAAAGGCAAGGGATTGCTACCACTATTTGTGATAAACTAGAACATGCCTTTCAAGTAAATAAAATAACCACACATGCTTCCATCACTGCAAAACCATTCTTTCTTCACAGAGGATATAAAATAATTAAAGAACAACAAGTAGTTAGGTCAAATATCTCATTGATAAATTATGTTATGGAAAAACAGCTTTAATTATCTCCTCTTTGTCAATCAAAAAGAACACTCATTTTCATAAGAAGTAAAAAGTTTTTGTATCATTGTTGTTTTCCCTACACAGGGAGAACCTGCTATAATAACCAATTTTTGTTTTGATATCTACATTCCTCCTATCAATCGTTTGGTACTATATAACAATACATCTGATTATATCACTTTTACTTTTTATAATGACAATGAAGACTGGTCTGCTTCCTATATGCACCAACTTTAGGAAAATTGACAAAGTTGCCGTCGGATAATCTTTTGTTTTTCAATAAACGCATTTTTAGACAATGTTCCATGCCTGTTATTGTTCCATAAGCAAGATTCGCTAGAAGGAGATCTTTTTCTTTTTTTCCTTTTAAAATTTTTAAAGCTTTCGTTTATGGATTGTTTTGTTAATTTAAATTGATTATATGTTAAGGAAAACAGATCTGTCCTATAATGTAAATTTTATGTTCTTTTCACTATCCCTTTTTGAGCAAAATCTACACATGAATAAATAATATCTGAATGGTTTATATCCATTACATGACAAAGTTCTTTTTGCAAACTACTTTTTCCAATTCCATAAAAATTCAAAATATAGTATTAGGCGATATTTTGAAAACTTTCGAACTCATTACTATTTACCTCATTCCAAAAAATTTCTTTATATACAATTCTATCTGTAAACTTTTTATTAGCTAAATATCGTCCCTCATTTATAAGAATCTGATCTATATTCTTATCTGTGTACCATTTCTTGGACTGATGTATCACTCATAATCCTGAGTTACAGCAATGTTCAGTTTTAGTATACCACTTCACACATACATCACAGTTCTCCGATTGCCACACTCTGTTATATCTTATTATGAGATTTTCTTACCCTTGAATTTGCCCTTATAAGCAGTCAGGGAAAGAGTAAACTTGTGTGAAACCGTATAAAGGGATAAGGCAGACACATTGCGATAAATCCTTTATTTTTAAGCGTTTTGGAGAATTTTATTAGCACCCTATGAGTGGTAGTAACCACTTATAAAATCGTAGTTTTGAAATTCCAATTTGTTATGCTTTTTTCTCCACTCATTATTATTTGCATTTTTATCTATAAAAACCTCAAAAATCATAATTTCCGTAATTCATCCATCATAGCTGGACGATTTTTATATTTTGCCTTCCATTCTATAAGTATAACATAATCGTTAAGTATTTGATTGCTTTTTAAGGGGTTTTATCGCCATAATATCTATATTTTGATGATAATGGTACAAGATGTCACAATCATCATTTTTACCTTATAAAATAAGTATTCAAAATTCCCTAAAGCGTAACAATGCTTTTTTCCACCTCCCCTGCAAATAGGAATTTGTTAATGTTCTAAATAAGAATTTACAATCATTGTGAATCATTAATTATTATTTCTACATTCAATATATTCTTCATTGAGCAAGAACTCTTTGTACCAAACAACTGTCACAGAATAAAAATCCAAATATGTATATGCATCTTTAAAATTTAACCATCCATACCAATTATTTGATATTATAGATTTAACATTCTCAATAGCTTTTTGCTTAATATCGGAATCTTCTGAATCAGCAAAAATAATTGATATATTAAAAATATCTGGTGCATTGCCCTCATCAGTTGGCGTATTCATAAATGAAGCTTTCATTGTCACTTCCATACGTTCTCTTATCGTTTTCTTAGGCTTCTTTACATAATAATTGAATAATGTTCTCCAAGTAATATTATATTTATTGCCCTGAACCAGCATACCATAGTTAAAATTGTCTATTACAAGACTATTTTCTAGAAAAGCTGACATAATGTGGTTTGGTGGCATTAAAAATTCTTTTGTTTCATTCCATTCTTTTTCCCAACAGCCTATGCCGATATATTTAGAAATCATTTCTGCTGATAAAAAGAAAAGAAATTCTATATTTTCATAAGAATCTTTCGACAAATTAAAAAACGGAGGTAATGGCCACATAAATAGCTTTTGATATGTAATCCTTCCATGTGCTATTGCATTCCTAACTTTAATCATATTGTCTATAAAAAAGGATACATTATCATCCAACAACTCATATTTCTCCAGAAAATATTTAACCTTGATAGCCAAATTAAGAAAATTCCCTATCAAAAGGCTATTAACTGACTTCTTATTCTGTTCCACCATCTGTTTAGTCTGTGCCTCAGTAAAATAATAAGATCTAAAATGTTGATACAACATACTTTCAATATTATTTTCGAGTTTACTTTTTAATTCATCAGCAATACTCTCTCCAAACAACTCAAATATATGAAAAAAACTCAATGTTGCTTCATCATAATACAAATCAGCATCGCAGCTTTCTTCTTTCAAATAAATGGCTTTTCTCCATCTGTCAAGCAAGGTAATAATCAATTCTGGTTCCTTATTCAACCTATCTAACATAATTATTAAATCACTTGAATAATCCACATCATCAATTTTTATATGAATCTCTTGTTTCTCATATTCTATTGGTATAATACTACCAGAACTCTTATTACTATGGTAAACTGTAAGCGGAATTCCTGTAAAAAAAGTAATTATTCCTTGTATAACTAAATTATCCCCTCTGCTATATCTATGTGTTTCTGACAGACTACCATATTGCTCCACTTCACACTTAGTAATCACCGATAATTCCTTACACTTGTAGGTATCCCGCCCATCACTAGCTATCGTTTCTTTTCCTGTGTCAAAAACCACAGAATTATTGTACTCAAAATAAACTTCAATGTTATTTGCTTGACAATTATAATAGTGTTGGCTATATGACATTATTGACATTTTCTTCTATTCCTTTCAGTTTCTAATTATACTATTTTAGAATCTGATACCAGCAGTTTCAGTAACTTAAAAATTTGTTCATTCGATTATACCACCTTCAGTGTGACCACGAAACTATAAAAGGTGGCTCTTTTTCAAAAAGGCTAAACACTGTTTCGTTTATTCGCTCTTTATAAGTCAAATAAAATTTTCTGGCATTCTTTAAAGTATCTTCTGAAAATCCTTTACCAAACTCTTTCTGAAGCTTTTCTGATAATGTTAATGTTTTAATAACTTTGCTTCCATATTTTGCTCGCTTTTCTTCCATTTGTTGCGTTTCCACAATACAATATTTCTTGCATAATTTATTAATTCTACTGAATTAGTACACAATTTTTCAAGTTCCTCATCATTTTGCATAATATCCAAATTAAAATTATCGCTCATGTCAAAAAATGCTCCTTTCTCATTTACAACCAGTCCTATATTCTTCTATTATCTTGCCACAAAACAAAATCTATTCTGTATTCATCATCAATCCAATATGTTATTATCTGTAATAAAGTGTGAACTTTTTGTTTTTCAAAAACTACAGACAATAATTTCTCCGATGGTATCTGTTCTCCTTGCTCTGTAGCAGTAAAGACCATAGCATATTCCTTTTGTGAGTTACGCAATGTACCTACTAATTCAAATCTTTTTCTTTTCGCTATTACAAGAGCTTTCTCAAATTTTTCAACAAAATACCTTATTTCATCACGAAACAAATGTGCCAAAAATTTTACAACCTCATAACATCCATCACTAATACCACTTCTATATGCTCATATAAATATTGATGTACCAAAGTTTCTTTCTTCTGAGGTTTGCTTAGAAAGAACCCTTTCTTCGTTCCTGTAATCAATAAATTAATTGCACCGTTTTTTTCGTAAAACATTTTTCTCCATTTTACATATTCTATTATTTCGATCGGAGACACTAATTTTTGGCACATAAACCAAGAGTCATCTATTGACATACAATTAACTGTTAAACCATCAGCAGTATGACTACGAAGCAAATGTTCATATTCTGATATACTAACCTTTATTTGTTTTTCTATCCATAAGAACCTCAAACATCACAATTTCCTTAATTCGTCCATCATAGCTGGACGATTTTTATATTTGATCTTCCACTCAGCAACTATCTGTTCCACAAGCTTTGAACCACCCTTCATCTGTTGCATATTTCGCAGCAAGGATACCATATGAGCATAATTCTTTCGGTCACTTGTGTGAACTGCCATCTTACTTACTTCATCCTTATACTTATTCAATATCTGCTCTGGGTACTCCTTTTTCAAAACTTTTTCATATTCCTGTAATGCATACAATCCCGGAGAATTTAATACATACACCAGCAATCTTTCATATAGCTTTTCTTCCTTATACAGTCTTTCCACATGTGCATACACTGGAAGCTTCTTGAATATTTCTTCTCTTTTTACAAGCCACTCATCTGCAGTATATTGTTTCTTTAATTCTCTATACAGTTCCAAATTTCCAGCTTCATGTTCAAGCACTAATTTCCAAAGCTGTTCTATGTAGGCGCTTCTATTTCCCTGCAAAAGATAAATCTCTTTTTTCTTCTCGCTGTATTCAGAAATTAAACCTCTATATTGCTTATCTAGTAATATACATTCATCCAAAGTTTGAAGAGCATGGTCATATTCCTTTTTCTTCATGCAAATATCAACATAGTACCTTCTTACTGATGAATTCTTCCAATATCTATTACACACTTCCTTTATTTTCTCATCCGATGCATTTTTCTCCTTCAACAATTCCAAATATCTGACCACCCATTTTCCTACTCCATAATCTCTGCTCCAATCGGAATCCTTACGCTTCGACCTTGCAATCATATCCTCTATAAAATCAATCTTTGCCTGCTCATACTCTTTTTCTTCAAATTCTCCCATGATAATCTGTTCTATATACTCTTCTAAATAATCTATAACAGATCCATCCAAATGAGAGGTAAACCAGTCAAACATTTTTCTTTTTTCTTCCGAACTTACTTTTACAAACAACTCCAACCATAGCTGATAAATCCTATCAGCTAACATACCAGTGCCTCCGTCAGAATCATCCATATCAACATCCCCAATTAATACAAAAATGTAATTCATCACCTCAAAGGCACTTAAATAGTTGCCATTATCTATCATTCGGCGTACATCTTCATCAATAATTTCTTCCAATTCTGATATAAAACCATCCGCCTCATAATAGCTGATAAAATGATTTCTCCCCAGATACCTGTCAGCTATGATATCCACTTGTCTGATGTAGTTATTAATATCCTCCCTTGTCACCTGCTTATTAATTGTATTATGAAAATGTAATAGTAGCTTTTCATCCTTAGCCAAAACAGCTGTCAGAAACGAACGTACATCCTCTTCATTAGCACCACTAACAATATCCTCAACTGCAGTCAGTTTTTTCTTGTAGGCATTTATAGTATATGCTGGTTGAAACAAGTCTGTATTTATTGCATTTTTCTCTTCTTTTTTCTCTTCCCTTTCATTTTCCGACCATTCATACAGTACTGCTGCCATATGCTTGCAGTTTCTACCATCCAACGCATAAGGACAAGAACAATACATATCTGTAACTTCTCCGCTACTTAAAAATATCTCTACTTCATAATCCTCTGAACCTATTACATCGGCTCTGATAATATCATCTGAAACATCTAAATTTTCAACAGCATTTTCGAGGTAATAATCATATCCTCTTTCAAGAATATGTACTGCAAATAGTTTTTTCCAGTTCATCCCTTTAGCTCCATTTCATCTTCCATTTTTACAAATCCGTATCTCTCATACAAAGGTCGCCCCATATCCGTGGCTTCCAACACAATCTGTGTTACACCCTGTTCTTTCGCATCCTTCACCAGTAAATCCAACGTATGAAATGCAATTCCTTGTCTTCGATATTCTGGCGCAGTATACATATTCATAATATACGCTTTTTTACCTGTTGTATTATGATAGATAGGCATTACTTGATAAAAACTGACACCACCTGCACCGACAAAGGTTCCGTTATCATACACCAAATATGCGATATGCTCTCCACTCTCCAATGCATGCTTATAATATGCAAAAGACTCCTTCTCCACCAGAGACATATCCACATCCTCTGACAGCCTATTTGCTGCACGAAGAACTATAATCCTTGTTCTTACCAGTTCATCGATGTCTTCCAATGTGGCTTTTTTATATTCAAATTTTTGTACCATTCTACACCTCTGTCACTACATCAAAATTCTGGCAATTCCAAAAAAATCACCTCATTCTCATTTGCTACACCTGTATATATTTTGTCTGAATATTGTCCGATTGAACAATAATGATCCATAACATACCTTGCTGTATATGGCATTTCCAGTTCATTCAATTTATTTAGCGGAAACCATTTCAATTCCCCTTCGTTTGAGACCAAATCATCACTAACTCCATCTTTAAGTATTGCGAAAAAATAGTAATTCTGCCTTATCTCCCCTTTTGTTCTTCGTAAGGTAACATATCTAAGAGAAAGATTTCGGATATCATCTTCACGAAGTCCCAGTTCCTCATTCATCTCTCTTAATACACAAGCCTTTGCATCATTTAGTTCAAATTCTTCAAAATGACCTCTGGCAGAACCTGTCCATACATCACTTACAACTTTTCCGCCCTGTCTGTATAAGAGCAATATTCTATCTTTCTTTAATAAATAAATTGTCGTCATATTTCTCAACTTGCATGTCATAACCAAAGCCCTCACTTTCTATCATAACAAAATCAAAATATGTGTATTATTACATATCTATCTACTGAATAAACGCCGTCTTATCCGAGCTGTTATATCCGGCATTTCGATAAAAATTCAATGTACTTTCTTCCTTTGAGCCTGTAAGTAACATTATCTTGTAGCAATAATTCTCTTCTGCAATTTTCTTAGCAAAATTTAGGCAAACCGTAGCATATCCTTTCTTTCGATATTCTCCATGTGCTACCACGTTTTCAACAAATGCATATGGGCGAACATTTCTTGTTAGGTTTGGAATAATCACACATACACAGGATGCCACGATCTTTCCATCAACTTCACAGACAATCAGATGATGATTTGTATCATTCATAATATTGTTCCATGTGTTTTTTGACTTCTGTGAATCTTTCAGTATACTTTTTTCATGAAGATACAGGTAAAGCTGTAATATTTCATCTAAATCATTTTGGTTTCCATCCAATCTATATCTTAAAGTTCCATCAGCCCGTTTTCGTCAAAATAATAAATATTCTCTTTCTTATAACCATACTTTGAATCTGGAAATGCTATATGCGGTTCAAATGTAAAATACTTCACATCCCCAAGCTTCGTCTTATTCCCTTTTTCAATATAAATTCTGTCCCCTTTAGTTTTCACAATGGAATGTCCCAAGTTGCCCATAAAATCAAGATTAACAAATCCATTTTCCACTATGAACTCATTCATATGATAGTACAATTCCTCAAAGGTTGTTTCCTTCGAAGTAAAACGTAACAATTCTATATGTAATTTCTCTTCCATCTGTAGACCACGTTTCCATTCCGGATTTTCAATCAGCCCTATATCCTCTACAACCTTACCATTCTCCACAATAATAGTTCTCGCATAATCTCCCCAAATATTACCTGCCTGTGGGCTTAAATCAATGGTTATTATATCGTTGTTCCCTATAACTCTATCTGAAGCCACATACTGCTTACCAAATACAGAAACGGTTGTTTCATCTCCTGCAAATACAAATGCACCAACATCCCAATACCAGAACGAATCTGCACTCAACTCTAACAGTTTTTCCTCGCATAACTTTCGAATCTTGAGTAAATTCATTCCTGGCTTGATAATATTCTTTATGTATTCTATAGTCTCTTTTGCCGCCAGCTGTATCTGACTGTAATATTGCCTTTCTATCTGCAGATACTTTTCAATCAATTTAGGCTGAGTCAACGGATATGTCCAGCTTTCAGGCAACTCATCCATAAGTTTAACCTTCTCTATCTCACTTTCCAGCTTACCAGAAAAATCCGTAATTTCTGCAAAGCATAATAATCCAAATGTTTCCTCACCGATCTCATTTACACTATTCTTACCTGTAACAGAATAAACGCACATTGGCTTAATATTAAACCGAATAGCACCTGTTTCTTTCCGAAGTTCTCTCTTGGCAGTTTCCAAAATATCTTCTCCAACTTCACGATGACCTCCCGGAACCTCATAGGTATCTCGTTCCTTATGTTTGCAAAATACCCATTTCCCATTGTTCTGTGAAATAATGACTGCAAATTTCAACAAATCGTCATCAACTGTATCATAAAATTTTACCTCCAACATATCACCTTTCTCCTTCCTATTCTGTTATAAATTCTTCAAGATACTCCTCCATAACAGCTTGTCTATATCCAGCCATTTTCTTTGCAGTCTCAGTATTCATCATATCTTTAAGCAACAAGAGTTTTTCATAAAAATGATTAATACTTGTAGAAGTATGGTTCTGATGATAATCTGTCTTGTTCATATTAAGCAGTGGTTTTATGTCCGGGTCATATATTTTTCTTCCTTTACTGCCTCCATATGCAAATGCCCTTGCGATTCCAATCGCTCCCATTGCATCCAGTCTGTCCGCATCCTGCACACATTTCCCTTCTAATGTGTTTAGCACAACCGAATCGGTTCCCGCAAACGATACTTCCTCTTTTCCAATTCGTTGCAAGTCCTGTTTTACATTACTTTTTCTTACAAAATCGTATCATTTTGATGCGTTTTTATCTCTCGTTTATGTGGTTTCAAAGCTGGTGTACCCAAATTGTACCCATACTACAAATTTTCAATAATCACCTATGTGCATCAATAGTTAAACTGGCAAACGCCACTTGTAGTAGTTCATTTAAACTATTTGCTTGATCTATTGCTAATTTTATTTTTTCCTTTTCTTCTGTAGATAACTTTCGATTGCCATTATCCAAAAAATATTTTGATAATTCTTTCCACTGATGTTCCGTCATACTTATTTCCCCCATTCTTTCCAATTCGCTACACATGTGTAGCGAATTACAGTTTTTCTAAATTTTCATTATTACAACTTGGTCATTATCTTGGTCACTTTGACCAAGATGCAAATTGTTCTCAGCATTCAGCAATTCCAAATACTTATCACACGCCTTACACAGCACCATAATTCCAGATGCACTGATGTTGTATTGTGGTAGCCGTCCATCGTACTTTGTGCAAGCTTCTTTGATTTTGTCAAATCCTCTACCCCATGCCTCTATCATACCACTTTTAAAGAAAATATTTGCCAGTTTCGGATTATACGGCTTGGAGGAATGCTTCTCAAACAGTTTCTCTGTTGAATCCAGTCCAGACGGCATCTCCCCATCATTCCAGATATATATTTTATCCTCATATACGCTAATCTGGATAGGGTTGCAGGCACTATAATCCTTGTGAACCACTGCATTCAGCAATATCTCACGGAATGCTTCCTGCGGAAACATAAACTGCTCAATCCTCTGAATCCCATCATAATAAATTAAAGCTTTCAAATATTTCGTATAAACCAAATCAATCGTCTTATCAATCTGTTCAATCAGAGAACCATGTACCTCATCCTGATATTTCAAGTCGGCATCTGATTTTCCAAAATAGCCAATCTTAATATAAGAACCTGTAACCCATCTCTCTGGATCTTTATAGAATGCCAACATTGCTGCTCTTATCAGATAACCATCTTCATCAATTAGGTGAAGATTTTCCATCAATATTGTATCATCAACCTTTGTTTCTTCCTCTGTCAGCCTTCCTCTTCTTATCGCCTTTTCTTTCAGTAAATCAATTGCTTCTCTTCTTAAATCTGTCACTTTCAGCTTCGGAATTGGCATACCATCCCATGTTCTTCCCTGTGACTTCAGAATCGCTTTGTCCAGTTCTTTTCCTGTTATCGTTCTCATTGTGCTACCAGAACGATAAAAGTATTTACCATGATAGCTAATGAGGGATGGGTACTTGTCTACAATAATCTCAATGTATTGCAAGTCATTTTCGTATAGCAAATTGACATCTGCTACAATACCCATCATATCTGTAATTTTATTTGGAATAGACTCCAATAGTTTTTTCCTATCTTTATCCCTAAGTCCAACAACGTCTCCATTATCATTTTTACCAATATAAAGAGCTCTACCATAAGCATTTACATATCCGCAAATCCACTCTAAAAACTCATCATGCTATGATTCTTTCCATTCTATTGTCTGATGTTCTGGCATACTTATCACCCGCTTTCTCAGTACCCTTTCTTACCAATTTCTACTTAAATGCTTCTAAGGATCTTATACCTGCTTATATACTTCGCCATGCTAAAGAAATAATGCTTTCTTTATAATTCTTAAAAATACTTTTCTCATGTGTTCTAAAAGTAATTGTACAAAGAAAATCTTTATTTAACATGTCCCACTCTAAAATTGACTTTTGAATCCTAATTACTTCAACTCATTTAATCAATAAATAGGTTGCCCAAAAATAGGAGTGTCTTTCTCATTAAGTTTTTTAACAATCCTTACGGCACCTGCTCTTCCCGACACCTCTTTTCAAACTTCACCTAAAGATTTGTTCAATCCCCATACTCCTAACATAATCAATCCATTCATAAATGTCTTCAATATCGTATCTATACTTCCCATTTTCATCCTTTGCTTTTTTCAATGCCAATGTCATAAGTGCATACTCATTTTCCAGTAATGTATCAAACACTCCCTGATCATCCGTATTAACTGACACACTTAAAGACATATCCTTTGCCCTACTTTCCAACTTCCTTGAATTAAATCTTAATATAGGATGCTCATCATATTTCGTGATTGTACCTATAAGATAATTTGATGATGGATTTGTTTCTATGCCTATACCATCCATAACCAATTGATGAATGATGCTATCTTGAAGCTGTTTTACCACATCAGCATATCTTCTGTCCACTTTTTGAATAATTATTTCATTTCCATACTCCCTAACCCTTTTATCAAAATGATATGCATGGTATATTTTTCTTATATCATCTATCTTTCTTAAACTATCAATATTTCTTATTCGATGGTTAAATCCATATCTCTCATATTTAACAGCAGCTTTATCATTTATTTTAACTTCTCCCTCAATATCATCTGAAAACAGCCAATACAATTCCGGCTTGTCTCCTCTTAATTTCCAGCTATAATAATATTCCAATATAGATATATCATGATCTATAATATGGCTATAAAGTTCTTTATATAATTTATAAAATGTACCCTCCAATTCCATTCTCAAACTTTTATCAACATGAATGTCAAATTCATCTGCTCTACATAAAAACCAGACAATATTATCAAGTACCCTCTGCTTTTCCATTACTAATGTTTTTCCCTTATAGCAATAATACGTATAGGGATCAATTCCAAGTGCAAGACCATGCCCAATTCGGCTTCCTCTGCCTAGTCCACAAAAAAGCAAAACTTCATCAATTGCCCTGATTCCATCCACTATATCCAAAAAATCTTCTCCTACATGATATGTCATATGAAGTTTTGTTGTTATCTTCTGTTTCAGATTATTATTGACATACTCACTTTCAAACATAATATCTGATAAAAATCTAAAACTCTGTGCAAATACTTCTGGTCTGCAATTAATCTCGTTTGCACATGCATCAATTCCTTTGATCTTTTTATTTATGTTTGTTCCACTCATTAATAATTTCGCAATACTTTCTGATTTTATTCGGACGGAATTCCGCAGTTTATAATGTCTTGGTCTGCTGTTTTCAAAAATAGTATCCTCTCTTTTAGGGAAATGCAAAACATATATAAGCTTATCATAACTATCTTTATCTATCCATTTTTCATTTCTAACAATTTTCTTATATAATTTTGACGGTGTATCACTCGGACATATCCGAGCCTCCAAAGAATCCATATAATCTTTTGATAATGATTCATTTATAGCTAGTCGAACAAGTTCTTTCTCATACATATGTATTCCTTCGATAAATGCTTCCTTTCGCACTTCATAATTGCTAAAATTTGCAAATCCAACCTGTCTGTTCACCTGAATCAATTCTCCCCTGAATTGTGTCCTGATAGATATATATTTGTAAAAAATATTACATAGTGTATCATCAAACTGTCCCATTATCACTGCCTTAAAACAATCATACAAAAATTTTCGTTCACCCGAAAGCAGGCGACAGTTATTATTGTTTTTAAAGTACATATTTTTTTCAAAAGCATAGTCTAAAATATGCTCATCCTCTACAATTGCTCCATATATATGCTTCGCCAGTGTGATAATATCCTGAATATTGGAAAGCATTGTGCTAATATCTATTCCTTTAGATATCCAACCATATATTTCTTTTGTCTTGTCCATCAAATATATATCTTTTTTAATGTATGCAAAAAGATATATTCTATAAAATGCAGCTTCCTGACATTCTTCATACAACGTTACATTTTGCTGTTTGAAACCAATTGTATCCATACGCCGCATCTGTAGTATATCTGGAAGTTTTTTAAAATCATGCCGCCTGTTCTCTATAATATTCATTAGACAGATCCAATTAAGTTCGAATATCTTTGTTGAGCCATTTAAATGAAAATGATTATCTGCAATGCCTTTCTTTAATATATTATGCAGTCTCATATCATCACTTCGTATAATAGGAATCCATGCAAAATATTCCGAATCGTTCCCTCTTTTCACATCATTATCAGCCAAGTAAGCACATGTAAACAAATCTTGTCCCAGCTGGAAAGAAATCTCCCTCCAACGAAGCATTTCATCGATCCTGCATTTTATTTCATTACCATCATATATCAGAACCTTTTTTGCAAAATCTATAATTGTAGAGAAAACATTGCCTTTCTTTACCACCTGTTCAAGATAAAGGTATTTATTTCTTATTTCATCTTCCGAATTAAAGCTAAATACATCCTTGGCATATTGAAAATACAGTTGTCTATTTACCATTTTATAGTTATGCTTTAAATGCTTATCAAATATATGGTAATATGGTATTTTTTGAAACAATATTTCCATGTTCCCTCGTTCAGTATCCACCCTACGTCTCCTTATTGCATATTATTTTATAGCTTACTCTGTATTGCAGCCATTCGTTTATAATCATTTCTCAATTCATCTGGTATTTGTGCATTTTCATTTGACAAATACAATTTTAAAACCTTTCCATATAAGTCGCATAACGCTTCTGTATTAAGTCCATATGGTTCCTTTTTGTTTTCCCCTATATATCGCTGTATATTCGCAGCAAGATATTCCAGATTCTTTTTTGCATTCGCTGCGGTGGCTGTTTTTAAATAAGACGATGCCTTTTGACTATGTGTATCCCATTGCTCAGGAAAAGGCGTAACTTTCAATTTTTCCCTAAATTCCAACATAAGCCGTTCACCTTCACGATTCACTTTATTGGTGGTTTCTTCATAAGTTTTGACAATATCCGTAAGAATTGCATATAATTTACACACATTAATTTTTTTATCCTTAGACAGGGAAAAATCTGTCAGGGATAAAATATCACATTGTACACCATACTGTTCCATATATTTTATCATATTCTCAAAAAATTTTCTGACCAGTTTTTCAGTACGATTTGTTTCATTTTCTGAACCAGATTTAACATCCGCATTTGACCTGCAATAATCTAATATAGATGTAACAATATCCAAATTGGATATGACCTCTCGCATAAATTGAATACCTTCTTTGTTACAATCTTTTATCACCTCAATATAATTTTTTATCTCACTGCCTGCTCCTAATGCTTCAAAGTTTACTTTTTCCAAAATAGAATCTATATTAAACAATGCAACAATATAATTTTCAAGGCTAACATGCACATGTTTATGTGTATTAGAATTTCCCCACACAATAGTTCCATTTGTTATAAAAGTCAATTGATAATTGTTTGTATAATAATTATTTGCAAACAATGCCGTCAAAATCCATGCCCAAATATAAACTTCCCTTTTATCTTCTTTTGGTACATTAGGTACACTTATGGAATTATTCTTTCCATAAGTTAATTCAATATGTGCTGCATCATTATCCAAATATTGTATTATCCCATTATATATATCTTGTGTCTTTATAGAAAATCTTGATCTATCAATATTTGTTTCCTTTATACTAGGTAAGATACTTTTAAATGAGCCACACCATATATACCCACCAATAAACTTTATCAAATCTTTCGACATATCTCTTGATAACATTTTATGTATCATAAATGTATAAAAAACCTTTATACAATATACTCTTGCCTTTCGATATACATCACTCAGTCCAAAATCTACTGTATTAAACCATCCTATTATCAAAGTAAACTTATTGTTTGTCTCAGTATAATAATTTGCCAGTATTGGATCTTTTCTATTTTGAACTTCATAAAAACTCTTTTGAATAAACCACAAAGCCTCATCGTTTACACTATCAATATCAGCACATTTCAATGCCTCAAACTCTTCTCTGTCCTGTATTAAAACAGTATTATGCTCCCATTCCCGATCAAAGTACTCCTCCAGCTCAACAATATTTTGATACTGCCTCTCACTGCCTGCATCTGCATCTGGCATTTTTAATAAGAATACCATCAAATTTACCATTTCACGAAGGTTGTCAGAAAATAAAATATTTTTTCCCATCTCTTTAGGTAATAGAATTATCCCTGTTTTTTCGTAAATCAATTTTCTCATCGCCGCAATAACATCCTGTTGTTTTTCCGTTTCCCAAAAAATTTTTTCTCCCCCATTCCTATCATCAATATATTTTACAGCTAATTTTTGAAAGCTTCCTATTCGTGGAAGGTATATCCTTCTCGCTTTTGGAATGAGCTTATTCACATACTTTTCAGACATAATAATAATATCATTTTTTAGTCGATTGTTGTCATTGAACCGATCAATGCTCACTGTATAATCTCTTGCATTTTTTTCGCATATGCAATCCTCGAGCTGTTCAATTCTTAGAGCCATTACAATTATCACATTGGGCAGAATCAAATACTTCCTTATTTCTTCGGTCATCTGATATACTTTGTTACTACATAAATCCAAATCATCTATAGCTATCACAAGCTTACTTTTTTCCATTGCACTTTTATCACACATTTCAAACTTAAGATACATATCAATCAGAGCACTCAATTCACTTTTTAAATTAGTGCTGTCTCCAAGACGTACCAAACGACCGATATCTCCCTCATAATCATATTCGTCATCCAATGTTTTCTTTTGATTATTTATAAGAAGGACATATTTGTATACTTTTTGAAACTGAGCAATAATCTTTTCATATTCATTTAATTTATCCATTTGACTATTTTTCTTAATACAATCAACTTCATTATAAATTTTAGCCAAAACAACATCAAGAATACCATGTGTTCCATCAAATAAAGAAGGATCTACAATAATCGGTTCAGAAAAATGTACATTTTCAATTCCATTAAAATCTTCAAAAACTTTCTGACTTTTTTTGCTATTACTCCTCATCGTTTCCACAAAAGACAGCATTACACTACTTTTTCCTTCGCCTCTCTCCCCACAAAAAGCAATTATATTATTCTCATATTCCAATTTTAATCTATTATCGTTTTTTCTATCATATTTCACTATTTCGCTAAGCATTTCCGCAGCTTTTCTATATTCATCAAAAAACAAATCATCCTCTTGAATATTATCTGTCACATACACTTTAAATTCTTTTCCTTTATAAATTTTGAGTTTTGCCATATTATCCACCTTTCCATTCTTAATTCGAATATATAATATATTATTTTGGATGTTTACCAACTCCCAAGACATAACTCAACCACTACCAGCTAAATCCATGTTCAATGTGCTACTAAACTAGTCTAAAGTGTATACCCTGAAAGTTATCTTTTTGTCTTTACTTTTTATCCCATCAAAAAGTTGTATATAATGAAATAAAAGTTTCCTAATCTGTCAGACTATATCTACTCGGCAGACTGGCTTGCATCCTTTCCTGATTTCCCACGAGGACACTTAGGTTTTTGTTCAGTTTCATCCTTTGATTTAAGCTTTCGTCTACGCTTTTTAGATGCAGGCTTTGGAATCAGTTCGGAAAGACCAAGAGTTTCCAATTCTTCGAAAAACATTTTAAGTGTATGTACCCAATAGCCACATCTTTAAAAGAATTTCTCTCCGCTTTCAATTCCTGTATTAAATCCGCAAGCTGATTTGCCACATCATCAAGAACCTTATTTGCAAATGCTTCATCTTTCCTTCGGTTATTATAGGTTTCTACAACTGCTTTCATTCTCTCAGCAAATTCAATACTTTTGATTTTATTTACCCGCTTAAACTCCTCAATCGCATAAGACAGCAATCTCTGCAATGCTTTAATCTTCGTATTGGGCATAGGAATCTTTTCAATCCTTGCCATATACGCATCGCTGAAAATATCAACATCTATATGTTTCCCCATTTCAAATAGTTCCTCAATACCATCAGACTGTATTGCACTATCCAGCAATTTACGAACTTTGGCATTCATCTGGGAAACATCCGGTGCTTCTCCTTTTGTCAGTTTAAACAGTACCAAACGCACCGCCTGACTAACGTCATCCAGTTCCTCCTTCTCAAAATTTGTATATTTGCGGCAATATTCATATTTTTCTTGATACCAATATAATCAACAATCAAGCCTCTGTCCTTGCCCTTATAGACACGGTTCACTCTGGAAATTGTCTGTATCAATGTATGTTGCTGAATTGGCTTATCAATATAAATTGTATCAAGACACGGCACATCAAATCCCGTCAACCACATATCAACCACAATCGCTATTTTAAAATTGGATTTTACATTCTTAAATTGCCTGTTCAATTCCTTCCTGTCTTCTTTTGTACCCAACATCTCATAAAGTCCTTTTTCATCATCTTTATTTCTTGTCATAACAAGACATACTTTTTCTATGGATTTTAATTCCTTTTCCTCTTTCTCGTTAGTTCCACACCCTCCGACGCTTTCCTTTTTTCTTTCCATTCAGGACGGAGTTAGTTCCATCAAATTCAAGTAAAACGCATAGGCTATCCGTCTGTTTGCACATACAAACATTACCTTGCCTGCAACTGTAGAACCTTCTTCCACTCTTTTCTCATAATGCAATACAAAGTCTTTTGCTACTGTTTTTAACCTGTCAGGTTCACCAACAATCGTATCCAAATGCGCCACCGCTTTCTGACTTTCCTCAATCTGTTCTTCAGATACTCCAAGACTAGCACATTTATCATAATATTTTTCAATCTTGCGCAGCTTATCCTCACGCAATGTTACCTTTGCCGCCCGTCTATCATAAACAAGATTTACCGTTATTTCATCTTTCACTGCCTCTGTCATGGTATATGGATACCCGACAATATCTCCAAATACTTCCACCGTGGCATTAATGGGCGTTCCTGTAAAACCAATATAAGTCGCATTTGGTAAGGAATCATGCAGATACTTGGCAAAACCATATGTTTTATTTACGCCTTTTTCCGTAACTTTTACCTTCATATCAAGGCTAATCTGTGAACGGTGTGCCTCATCCGAAATGCAGATCACATTATACTTGTCTGTTAAAAGTTATGTGTCTTCCGTAAATTTCTGTATGGTGGTCAAATACACTCCTCCGCTTGGTTTGCCCTGTAATTCTTCTCGCAGCTTATCCCTTGACTCTATACTTATTACATTGTTGTCCCCAATAAACTGTTTCGATGCAACAAATTGTTTGGAAAGCTGGTCATCTAAATCGGTTCTATCCGTAATAATTAAAATAGTTGGACTTTTGAAATAACTGCTTTTCATAATCATTCGGGTAAGAAAAAGCATTGTATAGCTTTTCCCGCATCTGGTTGTTCCAAAATATGTACCGCCCTTACCATCGCCATGTGGTTTCATATGTTCTTTCACATTTTCATACAAATTATTGGCGGCAAAAAATTGTGGATATCGGCACACTACTTTTGTATTTTTGTCTGTAGCGTCAGGAAAATAGATAAAGTTCTTTATTACTGCAAGAAGCCTGTCCTGTGCAAACAGACCATCTATCATTGTAAATAAAGAATTAATACCATCCATTTCCTTGTCATTATCATGAACCTTTCTCCAAGCGTAAAAAAATTCATATGGGGTAAATAGGGAACCATACTTACTGTTTGCACCATCACTAATAACCACGAATATATTGTATTTGAAAATTTCTGGAATATCTCTCTGATATCTGACTGTCAACTGCGTATATGCATCCATTATGGTTGTGTTTTCTTGTATTGCAGTCTTAAACTCTAATACCACAAGAGGAAGTCCATTCACATAAATAATGCCATCAGGAATGCGAATCTGATAATTGTATCCTTCTATTTCTAACTGATTTACAATCTTAAAGATATTCTTTTTTGGTTCTTCATAGTTTATCAACTCAATAAATATATCTTTTTTATTCCTATCCTCACGATTAAGCACAAATCCATCTATTATCATGGACAGAACTGTTTTGTTGGATTCATACAAATTTCTGCCTACGGTGCGCAAAGAGAGGATAATGCTGTCAATCTCACTTTCTGACAGTTCATCCGAAACATATCGGGTACATAAATATTCTTTTAACTCGTCTACTATCAGAACTTCTGACTTTTCACGCAATAATTTGCTACCTGTCTGATGGATATAGCCTTTATTTTGTAACAATTCTATGATAGATAGTTCTAATGTGTGTTCATTAAATAACATACTATTTTCTCCCACATTTAAATTTTATAAAAATCTTGATAAAAATGTTCTAGTTCCACACAACAAGCTGAATTAAAATATTCTGAATGAAGTTTTGAATCTATCTTTCTATATTTCTCATAATTATCATAAGTCGAAAAATATCTTAACAAAGTATAAAAACTTGAACACTGATCCCCATAACTCATTGTCATAGCAGTCCAATAGTCTGTATGCCCTATAATCAACACATTATAAAGTAAATGATAAAGTTCAAACTGTTTTATATCTATATCAAACCAATTCTTACTCAAAATTCTTTTACTAACCAAATCATTTTCACCTATTTTTCGAATATTAATTACTGTATCTTCTTCCACTCCTTCATTATTAAATAATCCATATATTATTTAGAACAAAATATTTTATTTTTTATATACCTTATTTTTTGTTTTTCCTGTGCCTTTAAGGATATTCAGCTTTTCAGCCTTCAACAACAAACGGCTTGCCGTCTTTATTTCAACTTCCAGCAATTTTGCCGCAGCAGCACTATTTATTTCTTTATTTGTTTCCAGATAAATCAAAATAATCTGCATTCTTGCTCTTTCCAATTCGGACATTGATTCGGACATTGATTCGGACATTGATTCGGACATTTTCTCTTTTCTTTCAAAACCGTCTCTTATGCGAATAATCGCATTCAAATAAGTTCTTTCCTCATCCATATCAAACTCAGGCTCCGGTGAACCATTTTGTTTCAGTTCTCTTAATATTTTAGGAATACCTGTTCCCTTTTTTTCAGATAAGTCAATCTCCTTAAATAATTCCCCAATTCTTCTGTTACGGTATTTCCTTCCTTTCACTTTACCTGATACAAAACGTTCAAGATTAATCCATTTCGCAAGTCCGGGATAATTGAGTATCTGAATGCTATCCACATATATACGGATTTCCACTGGCTCCGGCTCGCGATAGGACTTATGAAATACTGCATTTACCAATGTTTCTTCCAATGCATTATATGGATAGTTAAAATATCGTTCTGCTTCTGCCTGACCTTGAACCTTTACAACTTTTTGCTCAATCACAGTTGTCTTTATATAATTCAAAGCATCCTGAACCTGTCTCCATATTGGTCCTGTAAATATTTTTTCCGTAAAATCATCCGATGCCTCGGCTTCTTCTGAATGAAATCGAATTAGCTCAATATATGCCCCCGGAATCAGCTTCTCCGGATGTTCCGCAAACATCAATACACCGATATTTCTGATATCTAATTCCGTATCTGTCTCATTTGCAACTTCCTGTGCAAGCAGCAGTTCCTCTAATGAACTGCTATTCAGTTCCATCACCAGACTACTATTGCTCTTCCTGATAAAGTCTTCAAGATATCCTCTCATGATATCATCAATTTTTGCCTTTCTATTGACACGATCATCAAATGGCACGGAATTAAATTTATCAAACAACTCAGATATTTCGTCCTGTTTCACATCTGTAGTAAGCGATGCCGGTCTAATCCAATATTTCAAACCTTTGTCAGCTTTTTCGCCATTTTCAACATACACTGATTTCGGCGCCTGATAAGGACCACTATCACCTGCCGAACACCATAGATATATCAGATAAGTTCCTTCATTCTTATAATCAACCACTTCTATTCTTGGAATGTACCTTGGAATAATCTGATTACAGTACTGAAATATTTCCTGCTGTATGGAATCTAGCTTTTCCTTCGGAACACCTTCTAACGGAAATACCGGCATACCATTGCTCTCTTTTACCCCTATGACGATATATCCGCCATTGGTGTTATCATAGTCATTTGCAAACGCACAAATAGAATGAATAATATCATTAGGGTTCCATCCTGTTTTATACTCTACACGGTCATGTTC